>PNKE01000076.1 GCA_013822245.1 Candidatus Solibacter sp. | reverse complement strand
ACCTTGTCTCCTCTAGCGAACTCGTACCTGTATGCCTCTACGCGGCCCTTGCCATCCGGCCTACTGGCCCTTCATCCGGTTGACCACCTCTTCGGCGATCGAGGCCGGCGCCTCTTCGTATCTCGCGAAATGCATCGTGAAACTGCCCCGGCCCTGCGTGCGCGACCTCAACTCGGTGGCGTAGCCGAACATCTCCGACAGCGGAACCATCGCCTTGATGATCTGCGTGCCGCCCTTCATCTCCACGCCCTCCAACCGGCCCCGCCGGCTGATCAGGTCGCCGTTCACCGATCCCATATACTCGTCCGGCACCACCACTTCGACGCTCATCACCGGCTCAAGCAACACCGGCTTGGACTTCTGGACCGCGTCCTTGATCGCCATCGATCCGGCAATCTTGAACGCCATCTCCGACGAATCCACGTCGTGGTAGCTGCCGTCGTACAACTCGACCTTGACATCCACCATCGGGTACCCGGCCAGGATGCCGCCTTCCAGCGCTTCGACAATGCCTTTCTCGGCGGGCCCGACGAACTCCTTCGGCACCGTTCCGCCCACCACGGCGTTCTTGAACGCGTATCCTTCGCCCGGATTCGGCGCCACGCGGATCTTCACATGGCCGTACTGGCCGCGTCCGCCCGTCTGGCGCACAAACCGGCCCTCGCCCTGCGAAGCGTTACGGATCGTTTCGCGGTAGGCCACCTGCGGCTTGCCAACATTGGCGCCGACATTGAACTCGCGCTGCAACCGGTCGACGATGATCTCCAGGTGCAACTCGCCCATGCCGGCCAGAATCGTCTGGCCCGTCTCCTGGTCGGTGGAGATTCGCAGCGTCGGATCCTCATTCACCAGCTTGGCGATGGCCATGCCCAGCTTTTCCTGGTCGGTCTTCGTCTTCGGCTCGATGGCCAACTGGATCACCGGCTCGGGGAACACGATCGACTCAAGCAGCACCGGCTTGTTCCGGTCGCAGATCGTATCGCCCGTGCCGACCGTCTTCAGGCCGACCACGGCGGCGATGTCGCCCGCCCAAAGCTCGGTGATCTCCTCACGCTTGTTGGCGTGCATCTTCACCAGGCGGCCGACCCGCTCTTCGCGGTTCTTGGCCACATTCAGGATCGTCTCGCCCGCCGACAGCTTGCCCGAGTACACCCGGATGAAGACCAACTGGCCCACGAACGGGTCGGTGATGATCTTGAACACCAGCGCCGAGAACGGCTCCTTGTCGTCGCAGTTGCGGACAACGGCCTCTTCCGGATCGTCGATCGAGCGGCCTTCCACCGGAGGAACCTCCAGCGGGCCCGGCAGCAGATCGACAACGGCATCCAGCATGTTCTGGACACCCTTATTCTTGAACGCCGAACCGCAAAACACCGGGAAGATCGTCTGTGCGATGGTGCCCTTGCGGAGGCCCATGATGATCTCGGCCTCGGTGAACTGCTCGCCGCCCAGGTACTTCTCCATCAGATGGTCGTCGCACTCGGCGGCGGCCTCGATCATCTTGTCGCGGTACTCGCTGGCCTTCTCGAAAAGATCGGCCGGAACCTCGACGTCTTCATACGCGGCGCCGAGGGTCTCTTCCTTCCAGATCCGCGCCTTCATCGTGATCAGATCGACGATGCCCTTGAACTGGTCTTCGGCGCCCACGGGAATCTGAATCGGAACCGGGCGCGCCTGCAACTTCTCCACGATCGTATCCACGGCGTGGAAGAAATCGGCGCCCATGCGGTCCATTTTGTTGATGAAGCAGACGCGCGGTACAGAATACTTATCCGCCTGCCGCCACACCGTCTCGGACTGCGGCTGAACGCCCGCAACGGCATCAAAAACCGCCACCGCGCCGTCCAGAACCCTCAGCGAACGCTCAACTTCAGCCGTAAAATCGACGTGGCCGGGCGTGTCGATGATGTTGATCTGGCAGTCACGCCAGGTACAGGTCGTCGCCGCCGATGTAATCGTGATTCCACGCTCCTGCTCCTGCACCATATAGTCCATCGTGGCCGTGCCTTCGTGGACTTCGCCGAGCTTGTAGTTCCGGCCGGTGTAGTAAAGGATGCGCTCGGTCGTGGTGGTCTTACCGGCATCGATGTGGGCCATGATGCCGATATTTCTCATCTTCTCGAGTGCGATAGTGCGTGGCATACGTTCGGTTCAAGCGCGTCGGCCTGGAATCTCTCCTCTTGCTTTGGTCTACCAGCGGAAGTGGGCGAAGGCCTTGTTGGCTTCGGCCATGCGGTGGACGTCATCCTTCTTCTTGATCGCCGCGCCACGCATGTTGGCGGCGTCCAGCAACTCGCCAGCCAGCTTTTCGGCCATGCCGCGCTCGGCCCGCGACCGGGCGCCGTTCAGGATCCAGCGGATCGCCAGCGAAGTGCGGCGGTTCTGCGGAACTTCGATCGGAACCTGGTAGTTGGCGCCGCCCACGCGGCGCGTCTTCACTTCCAGCAGCGGCTTGGCGTTCTCCACGGCCTTCTTGAAGAGCTTCAGCGGATCGTCCTGCGCCTTCTCCTGAATCGTCTCCAGGGCGTTGTAGAAGATGCCCTGCGCGATGGTCTTCTTGCCCTCCCACATCATCGAGTTGATGAACTTCGATGCGAGAGTCGAGTTGTAAACCGGGTCCGGCTGGATCTCTCGGGATTCTGCCCCACGGCGTCGAGACATATCTCTACTCCCTCTTCCTTACTTCTTCTTCTTTACCTGCGCGCCGGCCTTCGGACGCTTCGCGCCGTACTTCGACCGGCTCTGCATGCGGCCGGATACGCCCGCCGCATCCAAAGTCCCGCGCACGATGTGATAGCGCACGCCCGGCAAATCCTTCACGCGGCCGCCCCGGATGAGCACGATCGAGTGCTCCTGCAGGTTGTGCCCCACGCCCGGAATGTAGGTCGTCACTTCGATCCCGTTGGTCAACCGCACGCGGGCAACCTTGCGCAGCGCCGAGTTCGGCTTCTTGGGCGTCGTCGTGTAAACGCGGGTGCAAACACCGCGCCGCTGGGGACACTTCTGCAGGGCAGGACTGGCAGTCTTGTAGACCGTCGGCTTTCGCCCCTTGCGAACAAGCTGATTAAACGTTGGCACGCACTAACCTCTTGCCTTTGCTGTCTTCTGATGCGTCGTTGAGCCTTGCAGCCGGCCGCGCACTTGCGCACACTCGCCGATGCCTGGCCTCAATTCAAACAAAAATCTATAATCGGGAGGATCCCGCTTCTGTCATGACCCGCAACCGGAAACCGGCTGCAAGCCAAATCTAGAGGGTCGCTTCTGACTCGCCCATGCCCTGCAAGTAGCGCTTATGTCCACCGGGGCCTCGGGGCGGGCTCCAGGTCGGCTTCCCGTTCGGACTGTTTCCAACCCACAGGAAGGGTCACCTAGAGCGGAAGTACGCACTCCGCAAACCTTCCTAGAATACACAACGCGCCCGTGGAGTGTCAACATCGCCACCGAAAATGGGCGTCATCCCCCGCGCCGAACGTTTGCAGGAACGACGTATGTGCCCGTATGTCAATTACTTATGCGAATATTCCAAGTTGGTCTCGCGCGTACTCAACCGACACCGTCACGTTCTCCAGCTCCGCCTTCAACTGCATTTCCCGGTCCAATCCCGTCACCCGCACCAGCGGAGCAGGCGCTTTTTTCTTCCGCACCTCGGCCAGCGCCCGCGCCAGATGCCTCCCATTCCGCTCGTTGAACGTCACCCAGTACTTCTCCGTCAGGCACGGGATCCTCAGCGGGTCCCGCGTCAGCATGTCGAGCGAAAACCGCACCTTCGGCTTCACCCGCCTCACCGCCTCGACGCACCGCTTCAAATCCACAATCCCCCGCCCCAGCGCCACCTCAGCCAGCAGAAACCCGTCCTCGCACTCCTCCACCGCCATATCCTTGATATGCGTGTTCACCACAAACGGAGCCAGCGCCTCCACCAACTCCTCGGCCCCGTCCAGCAGCGCCATGTTGTTGCCGAAGTCGATGCACGCCCCCAGATACTCGCTCGAATAGCCCTTCAGCAGCGGAACCATCTCCTCAATCGTCCAGTCTTTGTGGTTCTCCAGCCCCAACGGGAACCGGTGGCGCTCGACAATCTTCACCGCCCTGGCCAATTTCGCTCGCGAATCCGCCACAAACGCCTTCCACTCTTCCAGCGTGTTGAACGTCTCATACCGCCGCCCCGACAGGCACACGCTTCTCAGGCACTCCGCCCCTGCCTCCTTGGCCGACTTCACCACCGCCTCAAACTCCGCCGTATCCTCGCCCGGCAGCCGCGTGGCGATCTCCAGATACATCCCCCGCTGCTCAAGCGTCGCCCTGACTTTCTTCAAGTACTCCGCATCGTGAGACGCCAGCGCCGACTGCACCCCCGCCGCCCCGGCCGACGCCGCTTTTTCCAAATACTCCAAGGCCGTCCGCGGCGGCCTGGCGATGACAAAACAGTCCGGCGACAGCCCCAATCCGCTCCGCCGGCCCGTCTGCACCATCGCCGCTCCGGCCGTTGCCACAAATTCCCTCCGTGTCACAGCTTGAAACTCCTCAACACGTCGTCCCACGGCTTCCGGTACGGCCTCACAAGGTGCGTATTGGCCTCCCGATCGCCGATCACCTCCTCTTTCTGGGCGTCCCAGTTCAACTTCCGGCCCAGTTTCATCGACAGATTCGCCAGATGGCAGGCCACCGAGATCTCGTGCCCATCCTCGACATCGGCGTTCGGCCTCTGACGCGATTTGATGCAGTCAAGGAAGTGCCGGGCATGGAGGTCGATCGGCTCGGCCGACGTCCCGCGGCCCTGCTTCGCCTCGCCCAACGGCGTTGGCTCGATCTTCGCCGGCTGCGGGTGCAGCACCGGATTGGACCACGGCGGAATCGCTGACTCCGGGGCAATCCTCGTATCCGGGACATACTGATATCCGCCCCTCGATACCGCCAGAATCCCCTTGGTCCCGCAAAGTTGCACCCCAGCCAGGCTCGCGGTTGACCCCGCACCCGCCCGCGGACGTCCACTGCAAGCTTCCCTGATCGACGCCTCGACGATGAAGCCTGGATACTGCCAGATCGCCTCCTGCGTATCGGGCGTCTCGCCGTCGTCCTCCAACGCATACCTGCCGCCCGCCGAATAGACAGACTGCGGCGCCTTCACCCCCAGCAGCCAGTGCACCAGATCCATGTCGTGCGCGCCCAGGTTGGTCATCTGCCCGCCCGAATAGTCCCAGAACCAGCGGAAATGGTACAGCCCGCGGTGCGGCGTATAGGCCCGCGCCGGCGCCGGACCGAGCCACAAATCGTAGTCCAATCCAGGCGGAGGCGCTGATGCCGCCGGACGCCCAAAGCCCGGCATGATATTACGGTACGAACTGAACCGCACCGAGTGGATCTTGCCCGCCACGCCGGCCTTCAACATCGGAATCACTTCCTGGAAGTGCGTCCCGCTCCTGCCCTGCGTGCCCACCAGCACCACCCGGTTGTACCGCCTCGCCGCCGTCGTCATCCACCGGCCTTCCTTGATGAACAGCGTCATCGGCTTTTCGACGAAGACGTCCTTGCCCGCCGCGCAGGCCATGATCGTCTGCAGCGCGTGCCAGTGATCCGGCGTCGAGATCACGGCAGCGTCCACCTGCTTGTCGTCCAGCACCTTGCGGAAGTCCTGGAATCCCCGCGCCTGCTGCCCGGCATCGGCCCTCGCCTGATCGACACGCGCCTGATAGACGTCGCAGACGGCGGTGATCTCGCAGTCCGGCAGCTTCTTGAAGTCCTCCAGATGGCGCAGGCCAATCAGCCCGCAGCCGATCAGCCCCAACCTCACCCGCTCGTTCGCCCCCATCACCCGCGCATATGATGCCGCCGTCATGGCCGACAGAAAGGTTCGTCTTGATCCGGACATAGATTGCACTCTATCACTGGTTCACCCGCCGTCAAGACCCTTGCCCTGATATCTTGAGACCATCATGAACAGGCGATCCTTCCTCACCCGCGCCACCCCCACGGCCTTCGCCCTCTCGCTCGCCCGCGGCGCCGCCCGCCGCCGCATGATCATCGACGCCGACACCGCCAACGAGATCGACGACCTCTACGCCATCGCCCGCGCCCTTCTCGAACCCTCCTTCGACGTTGCCGGCCTGTCTTCCGCCCAATGGCACACCCGCCTGTCGCCGGCCAACTCCGTCGAACACAGCCAGCGCCTCAACGACGAAATTCTGCGTCTGATGAACCGCCAGTCCATTCCCGCCCCCATCGGCGCCGAAATGATGATGGGCCAGCCGTGGGGCGGCGACCAGCCGCGCGACACCCCCGCCGCCCGCCTCATGATCCGCGAAGCCCTGGCCGCCAAGTCCGAAAAGCTCTCCATCGTCTCCATCGGCGCCGTCACCAACGCCGCCTCCGCCCTCAAACTCGCCCCAGAGATCGTCTCCAAGGTCCGCTGCTATTCCATGGCCGCCCATTTCGACTCCGCCACCGGCATCTGGAACAAGGATGAGTTCAACGTCCGCAACGACCTCAACGCCTTCAACTACCTGCTCAACCTCGACGGCCTCGAACTCCACATCATGCCCGCCAACGTCTGCAAGAAACTCGTCTTCCACCAGGCCGACACCCTCGCCCGCCTCTCCGGCAAGGGCGGCGTCTGGGACTACATCGCAGCCCGCTGGCTCTCCCACAGCCCGCAGGCCCAATCCTGGATCATGTGGGACCTCGCCCTCGTCGAAGCCCTCGCCCGCCCAGACCTCGCCAAGGAGGGCCTCTTCAAAACCCCGCCCGAAAACCGCCGCCGCGACGTCCATGTCTACATCGATATCGACGGCGAGGCGATGAAACAGGACTTCTGGCGCACGGCCAACCTAAAATGATCCAGTACGAGCCGTCCGCGTCCGGTTTCATCCAGTTCTGCGCCGCACTCTACGAACGTCCCGGCGTCGCCAAGACCTGCCTCGCCCTGCAGGACTCGCGCGGCTGGAACGTCAACTGCCTCCTGCTCTGCGCCTGGGCTGCCCGCCTTGGCTACTCGCTCACCCCCGACTTCTGGCCCCACGCCCGCCGCGCCATCGAAATCCTCGACGCCGACGCCGTCACGCCCATCCGCCAGCTCCGCCGGTCCATCTCCAAGCACCGCAAGCTCGACGAAGATCTCAAAGCCGGCATCAAGCGTCTGCTCTGGTACGCCGAACTGCGCGCCGAACAGGCCGTCGAAGCCGCCCTGCACCGCGCCATGCTCTCCTACGCGCCCGCCGCCGCATCCGATCCGCTGTCGAATCTCATCGCCTGTACCGGCGAGGACTCGCCGGATGTCCGCCGCCTTGCCGAATTGTTCAGCGAATCGATCTCAAACTGAGCGAATCTGGAAGGTGACATGCCCCAACGGCTGATCGTCGCCATCACCGGCGCCTCCGGCGTCATCTACGGGATCCGCACCCTCGAAGCCCTCCGCTCCCGGCCCGAGATCGAAACCCACCTCGTGCTCACCGCCGCCGCCCGCGCCACCATCGCCCAGGAGACCAGCCTCTCGCCGCGCGACGTGGAGTCGCTCGCCTCCGTCGTCCACCCGCCTTCCAACATCGGCGCCGCCATCGCCTCCGGCTCGTTTGAAACCCTGGGCATGATCGTCGCCCCCTGTTCCATCAAATCGCTGTCAGCCATCGCCAACTGCTATTCCGCCGACCTGGTCAGCCGCGCCGCCGACGTTCAACTCAAGGAAGGCCGCCCGGTCGTCCTGCTGGTCCGCGAAACGCCCCTGCACGCCGGTCACCTGCGCCTGATGTCGCAGGCCGCCGAAAACGGAGCCGTCATCATGCCCCCGGTCCCGGCCTTCTACGACCGCCCCTCGACCATCGACGATATCGTCAACGTCACCGTCGGCCGCGCCCTGGCCCGCCTCGGAATTCAAAATGTCCTGTTCAATGAGTGGCGCGGAATGTCGAATCCACGCTCAGACGCGCCAGGCGTTTCTTAACGGCTCCTCGGCCTGCGCCCTGGCATCGCCGCGCATGTCCGTCTTCCAAACACCCTCGTTGGTTCGCGCATCCACAAGCTCGGCCACCAGCACCCCTGGCGCCGCCTCGTAGCGCAGCAGCAGGTCCGGATCAACACCCTCCGGCGCACGGTACAGCCCTGCGTCTTCCAGCACCATCTCCAACTCGGCGTCGATCCGCTCCCGCACCAGCGAGTCCCGTGCCTCAAGCGATGCCGACACCCATCGCCACAGCGAAAGCCCGTAGGTGGTGTATGTCCTGTTCAGCGCCGCCGGCATCACTGCCTCCACCTTATTGGACTGTGCACGGGATAACACCGTTTCATCAATAGACCACCCTCCGGTCCAGTTACATACGGCTCTTCCGCCGTCGGACCGATTCTTCAATGAGTTGACTGCTGTTACCCCACTCATCGGGCGCGCCCCGCCCAGTCTGCACAAACAATTCGGATTCGCCCTTCCGCTACTTTTTCAGCCGCACATGGAAGTCCCAGGCCTGCGTCTTCCCTGCCCCCTCGACATATTCGATCCACGCATAGTCGCCCGGCTCCAGATCCTTCACCGGCCACACTTTGTACAGCCCCTCGCGCATCTCCTGACGGAAGGTCTCCACCTCCTGCCGCTCCGCGAACACGATCTTGCTCATCGGCTCGATGCTCCACGTCTCCAGCAGCCGCGCCTCTTTCCTCGGCGTCATCTTCACCAACGCGAAACGCTCCATCCGCCCCAACCTGAAATAGAACTGCGGCCTCGCCTCGTCCACCTCATACGCCGCCTTCATGCCCGTGATCTCAACAAACGTCTTGCCCGGCACAATCGGAATCGGCGACATCAACCGCAGAATCGTCCGCTTCCTGCTCGATTCCAGCCGCAGCTCGGCCTCTTTGATCACGTCCATCTTCCCGCCCGCGGCCCTGTACACCCCTGCGTCCAACGGCACCCGCCCGATCTCGTCTTTCTGCGCCCTGTCGAACTTCTCCTCCGCATCCAGGATCGCCGTCTCTTTCCGGTCCCGCTCCTCGGCCGCCTTGATCTCGGCCTCTGTCTTTTTCAGATCCACCAACTCCGCCGGCATCTCCTCCCAGTCGCGCCGCTCGGTGGAGTAGTACCTCACCCGGTCCTCCACCAGTCTGTACTCGCGCACCTGGTGGTAACTGCCGTCCTTCAGATACAGCCGGATGCTCTGCGCCCAGCCCATCGAGGCCAGCAGCAACGCAGCAAAAATGATCCGCGGCGCCATCGCCCTATTCTGCCATCCTCTCAGTGCCATGATGCACACCTCGAAGATCAGGTTTCATCCTCTCCGCTGAAGGACTACGATGGAATCAATGAAGAAACGAATTCTTGGACGAACCGGCCTTGAAGTCTCCGAAGTCGGCTTCGGCGCTTGGGGACTCGGCGGCAACCAATGGCGCGGCCACACTGAAGACGATGCCGTCGCCGCTCTCCGCCACGCTCTTGAAAACGGCCTCACCTTCATCGACACCGCCCTGGCCTACAACGACGGCCACTCCGAAAAGCTGATCTCCCAAACCCTCAGGGAAACCGGCATCGCCGCCACCGTCGCCACCAAAGTCCCGCCCAAGAACCGGCTCTGGCCCGCCCGCCCCGGCATCGCCCTAAGCGAAGTCTTCCCCTGCGATTACATCGTCGAGTCCACCGAAACCTCGCTCCGCAATCTCGGCGTCGATTGCCTTGACCTCCAACAGTTCCACGTCTGGAACCCCGAATGGCTCGAAGCCGACGACTGGCGCCGCGCCATCGAAGACCTCAAGAAATCCGGCAAGGTCCGCTTCTTCGGCATCTCCATCAACGACCATCAGCCCGATTCCGCCCTCACCGCCATCCGTACCGGCCTGATCGATACCGTCCAGGTCATCTACAACATCTTCGACCAGTCGCCCGAACGCAGTCTCTACCCTCTCTGCCTCGAACACAACATCGGCGTCCTGGCCCGCTGCCCGCTCGACGAAGGCGCCCTCACCGGCGCCATCGTCCCCGGCATCCAGTTCGACCCCGAGGAGTTCCGCGCCTTCTACTTCCGCGGCGGCCGCGTCCAGGAGGTCTTCGAAAAGGTGAACGCCCTGCGCGCCGATCTCGATGCCGCCGGCGTCATCGAACCCCTGGCCTCCACCGCCCTGCGCTTCACCCTCACCCACCCGGCCGTCTCCACCGTCATCCCCGGCATGAGGAAAATCCGCAACGTCCAGGCCAACCTTGCCGTCTCCAACATGGGGCCGATCCCTCTCCCCATCATGGAGGTTCTACGTCGTCATGCCTGGGACAAGAATTACTACTCTTAGCCTGCTCTTCTGCGCCGCCCTCGGCGCACAGCCCCTCTGGATGCCCCTCGAAGAGGGCAACACCTGGGTCTATCGCACCTCCGGAGCCGGCGCATCGGCAGGCTATACCGTCCGCGTCGATCGCACCGCCGCCTTCGGCGGGCAAACGTACTTCTCCGTAGTCACCGAAGGCCAGATCACCGGCTTCATATCGGCCACCCCGCTTTCCCCCGGCGACACCGTCCCGGCGCCCGCCATCAGCCCTCTCTGGCTGCGCAACTCCGACGACGGCCGCATCATGATGTGGGACGAACGGACCTCATCCGAACGCCTCTATCTCGACACCGCCGCCGAACCAGGCACGTCGTCGGAATCCTCGGTCGACCCCTGCAACCCCGCCAGCACCGTCGTCTCCCGCGCCGCCAAGTACTCCGGACCCATCGGCGACTTCGACCACGCCCTCCTCATCCGCTATGGCCTGGGCAGGTGCGCCGACGCAGGCATCGAATCGGACTTCCTCCTGCCCTGGGTCGGCCTCGTCAGCCGCACCACCCAAACCATCGCCGGACCCCGCCGCTACGACCTCGTCTACGCCCGCCTCGGCGTCACCGTCATCTCCGCCCCCGAACTCTCCTTCTCGCTCTCGCTCGACCGCTCCGTCTACACCGCCAACCTCATGCCCCCGGTCACGCCCGATAACGCCATCCCCCGCATCCACGCCCGCATCACGCTGCGCAATACCACCCCTGACCCCGTCAAGCTCGAATTTCCCTCCGGCCAACTCTACGAATTGGTTCTCTGGAACGGCCAGGGCAAGGTCGTCTGGCGCTACTCCGACGGCCGCGCCTTCACCCAGGCCTTCCACTCCCTCGCCGTCTCCAAGGGCGAACGCACCTGGAACGAATCCATCCGTCTCGCCGCTACGAACTCAGCCGGCGGAATGGTCCCCCTGCCAGCAGGCCGCTACGTCCTCGAATGCTGGCTCACCACCACCGAGGGCCGCACCTTCACCGCCTCGGCGCCGCTGACCCTGAACCACGTCCATTGAGCGTGGTCTCAAACAGCTTCAGTATCCGCTTGTACTCGTCCGCCCAACTCGCCGGCTGCACAAATCCGTGATCCTCCACCGGATACACCGCCACCTCCCAGTTCTCCTTGCGCAACTCGATCAGCCGCTGCGCCAGTCGAACCGTGTCCTGGAAGTGGACATTCACATCCACCATGCCGTGGCAGATCAGCAGCGCCCCCTTCAATCCCTCGGCGTGGTAGATCGGCGAGCTTTTCTTGTACGCCTCCAGGTCTTTCTGAGGCTGGTTCAGGATGTTGGCCGTGTACGGATGGTTGTAGTGCGCCCAGTCGGTCACCGGCCTCAGCGCCGCCCCCGCGGCAAACACGTCCGGCGTCGTGAACATCGCCATCAACGTGATGAAGCCGCCGTATGACCCGCCGTAAATCCCGATCTTCCTCGCATCCACGCCATGCTCGGAAACCAGCCACTTGGCCGCGTCCACATGATCGTCCAGGTCCTTGCCGCCCATGTGCCGGTAAATGGCCGTCCGCCAGTCCCGCCCGTAGCCCGCCGACGCCCGGTAGTCGATGTCGACCACCACGTAGCCCCGCTCCATCAACAAGTGGTGGAACATGTACTCCCGCGCGTAATTCGACCACCCCCTGTGGACATTCTGCAAGTACCCCGCCCCATGCACGAAGATCACCGCCGGCGCGCCCTTCTTCACGTTGGCCGGCTTGTACAGATGCGCCGGAATCTTCGCCCCGTCCCGCGCCGGGATGTAGACAATCGGCGTGTCCAGCCACTTGCGCGCCGCAAACTCCGGCGCCGGCGACGTCGTCACCCTCTTCATCGCCGCCCCCGGCCTGTTCTCCATCACGAACAACTCCGGCGGACGATTCGAATAGCTGTGCACCACGGCCAGCGTCCGCTCATCCATCGACGCTTCCACCGCACCCGCCATGCCCGCCTCCGCTGTCACCCGTGTCCGCGCCCCGCCCTCCACCGCCATCTCATAGACATGCCGCTCGTGCACGCTCGGCTCGCTGGTCACCATCCGGAACCGCTTCCTGTCGCGCGTCAGCGACGCCTCGCCCACCTCCCATGCCCCCGACGTCAACTGCCTCACCGCGCCGGTCTCCACATCCGCCGTATAAAGATGCGACCACCCATCTTTCTCCCCCTGATAAAAAACCGTCTTGCCGTCCGCCAGCCAGCCCAGGTTGAACGATCCCGGTCCGCCCACCCACGCATCGTCGTGGAAATGATCCACCGCCTTCGCCGCGCCGGTCTTCAGATCCACCGTCATCACCCACCGGTCTTTGTTGTCCGCCGACCTCGCCATCACCGCCAGTTTGCCGTCCCGGCTGAACTGCGCCTGGCTGACCGATACCTCCCGCGCCGCCTCCTTACCCTTGTCGTCTTTCACCTTCTGCCCGTGGTCCACCCACTTCACCTCGCCCGTCTCCACGCTCACCAGCGCCATCCGCGTCCACCCCTGCGCATCGCCCACCTTCGTCCGCGTCGGCTGCGGCTCCGTATACCCGGTCTCGGTCACGAAAAACGGCACCTGCGCCGTCTTGGCATCCGTGCCCGGTTCCCTCACCACCGCCACCACAGTCTGCCCATCCGGCGAAAGCTGCATCATGAACACCTGTTGCCGGGCCTGCATGATCCACGGCTTCCTCGGATTCTCCTTCTTGTCCTTCGCCTCCTGCTCTTCCCGCTTCTTCGCCTTCTCCTCCACCGCCGCGATCAGCGCCCGCTCTTCTTTCTTCAGCGCCTCCTGGCTCTCGGTCCCCTTCTTCGGCTCCGCCGGCGGGCTCCCCGCCGGCCGGATATCGGTCAACTGCTCCACGTATCCATCCGGCAACCGCATCGCAAACAGATTCCCAGACCGCATGAACGTCACCCGTGTCCCGTCCGCCGTCATCCGCGGCCCGCTCTCGGCCTCGCGCGTCTTCATCAGCAACCGCCGCTTGTCCGTCTGCCGGTCATACACCCACACATCGCCCTTCTCCGCGAACGCCACCATCCGCCCGTCCTCGCTCTCCGATCCACCCTCCGGCGGCGCCTGCTTCGACTCCTCTTCGCTCAATTTCCTCAGACCCGCCCCGTCGCGCCCCACCACCCACGTCCCGAATTCCTTCGTCAACGGATCAGCATACTGCTTCCACTCGAAATACAGCCTCTGCCCGTCGCCCGACCACCTCAGCCCCCTCGGCGCGTGCCCGTAAAGCCCCGGCCCCCGCATCAGTTCATCCACCGTCAGCGGGACCGGCGTCTGCGCCTGGCACATCAGCGCCGTCATCATCAGAATCGAGATCATGTTTCTCATACGAAAGATGAATTGTACCCCGCCGCCAAGCGCGCTCTCGCCCCGCTGGTGCATAATGCCTGAGATGCGACTGCTGCTCGTACTGGTCTTCGCCGTGATCGCCGCCGCCCAGGCGCCCGCTCCACAACCCGCGAAACCCGCCGCGCCATCGCCCTTGATCTTCTCCTCTGACTTCCTTCGCGACATCCGCCTCCAGGACATCGAAGCCCTGAGCGCCGCCATCCGCCTCGAATTTCAGGCCGACCCGAAGTCCGTGTCCCGCGAACCCGCCCTCGCCGCGCTCGTCCGTGCCACTGAACAGGCCCTCCGCGCCAACAGCAACAATGTCGCCTGGGTCTTCGGCAGCCGCCTGCTCGCTTTCTTCAACAAGGCTGCCTGGGACCCCCAACTCGACCAGGCCATCGCGCTCGATTTCTCTCTCGACCGCCGCGTTCTTCCGCCCGGCTCGCTCCTTCACGCCCGCATCGAACGCCTCTTTCGCACTCCATCGCCCCCCGATTCCGCTGCCCGCATCCAGTTGGCGTTGAAGGATGCCGCCGGAAAACCCCATTGGCAGGGCGGTTTGACCGCCGTGCCCGATGACTCTTACTTCGAAATCCCCATCCCCGTCAGGTCCCTTCCGCCCGGCGAATACACAGTCTCCTACACGTTTTTCGCCGCGCCCGGCGCCCCCCTGCTCTCCTCCACCAGAGCCTTCCGCATCGACTCGGCCTGGCGCACGCGCGAATCCGCCCTCGCCGCCAAGGCCCGCCAACTCGCTCTCAAGGGCGCCATCGCTTCCTCCCAGGCCAACCAGTCCGCCTTCCAGTTCATCCAATGGGCCGCCCATGCCATGGCCCTTTACGAGGCCGGCCACACCGTCGGCGGCTCGCCCGACCCCCACCCCATCGTCGAATCCTGGGCCTACCGCAAATCCCCGCGCTTCTGGTCCGCCCCATTCTCCGAATCCGCAATCCGCCAGGCCGAAGCCTTCGCCGCCGCCCTAATGTCCGGCGCCAACCCGCTCGCCGGCCAACCCGATCTCCGCCTCGCTTTCCGCTCCTCCGCCGACCAGTCCCTGCGCACCTTCCGCCTCTTTCTCCCCAATTCCCTCCCCGCCTCCGATCCCGTCCCCCTCGTCGTCCTCCTCCACGGCTTCGCCGGCGATGAATCCAGTTGGCTCGACCGCTTGCCCGGCTCGGGCGATCTCGTCCGCCGCCTCGCCTCCGAACGCCGCTTCGCCGTCCTCGCCCCCTCGGCCCGCTCCCATTACTCCCGCTTCGAAGGCCCCGACGCCGCCGATCTCGATCAACTCAGATCCATCGTCGCCAGCATCCGTCCCATCGACCTCAATCGCGTCGCCCTCATCGGACACGGACCCGCCGCCTTCGCCGCCATCAACGCCGCCCTCGCCTCTTCTGAAAAATGGCCCGTCGCCGTCGCCATCGCCGGTATCCCGTCAGCCATCCCCGCCGCCGCCCCCGGCAGCACCCCGCGCCTGCTGTTTGAATACGCTGCCGCCGACACCCTCTTCCCCGCCTCCGAAGCCCGCAAGTGGGCCTACCTGCTTGAAAAGCGCATCCCCGGCTTCCAGGCGCGCGAAATCCCCGACGCCGATAACGCCGCCGCCCCCGCCGCCGCCCTCGAACGCGCCATCGCCTTCTTGCTCGACTCTCCACCCGCGCCCTCCGCCGGCAAACCGCCCGCGCAAGTGAAATAGAAGTACTTCATCAATGACCGGTGCACACTGCCTCCTCGAATCCCTCGCCGCCTCCTCCATCCGCCTCTGCTTCATGAATCCCGGCACCTCCGAGATGCAGTTCGTCTCGGAACTGGACCGCGTCCACGGCGTCCGCGGCGTCCTCTGCCTCCATGAAACCGTCTGCGCCGGCGCCGCCGACGGCTACGCCCGCATCACCCGCCGCCCCGCCGCCACCCTCCTCCACCTCGGACCCGGTCTCGCCAACGCGCTGTCCAACTTCCATAACGCACGCAAAGCCCGCTCCCCCATCGTCAACATCGTCGGCGAACACTCCACCCGCCACCTCGCCTACGACGCCCCACTCACCGCCAACATCGAAGCCCTCGCTGCCACCGTCTCCGGTTTCACCGCCACCGCCTCTACCCCCGCCTCCCTCGGCCCACTCACCGCCAAGTGCATCGCCGCCGCCCTCGCACCCCCAGGCCAGGTCGCCACCCTCATCGTCCCCGCCGACATCTCCTGGCTCGACGGCGCCTCCATCGCCCCTCCCCTTCCCCACACCCCCCGCACCGTGCCCGATGAATCCGTCATCGCCCAAGCCCGCCAGTGGCTCTCCGACGGATCGCCCTGCGGCATCATCCTCTCCGGACGCGCCCTGCTCGAAGACTCCCTCGCCGCCGCCGCCCGCATCACTGCCGCCACCGGCGCCCGCATCTTCGCCAACCGCTATGCCGCCCGCTTGCCCCGCGGACTCGGCGGTTTCAACCCCACCCGCCTGCCTTACTTCCCCGAACCCGCCGAAGCCGCACTCGCCGGCCTCCACCGCATCATCCTCGTCGAAGCCGCCGAACCCGTCTCCTTCTTCGGCTACCCCAATCGCCGAAGCACCCTCGCCCCGCCCGCCTGCCAGTTCATGACCCTCGCTTCGGAGACCGAAGACTCCCTCCCCGCCCTCATCCAACTCGCCTCTTTGCTCCCCCAGGCCGATCCTCTCCCCTCCTCCGAACTCCGCCCCACCCTGCCCTCCGGCGGCCCCCTTTCCCCGGATTCCATCGGCCGGACCCTCGCCGCCCTGCTGCCCGATAACTCCATCGTCAGCGACGAAATGATCTCCTCCGGCGAAGCAGTCAACGGCTGGCTCCTCCGCGCCGCCCGCCACCAACTTCTGCCCGTCACCGGCGGCTCCATCGGCCAGGGCCTGCCCGTCGCCGTCGGCGCCGCTCTCGCCTCGCCCGGCTCCAAAGTCCTCGCCCTCCAAGCCGACGGCAGCGGCATGTACTCGCTCCAGGCCCTCTGGACCATGGCCCGCGAAAACCTCAACATCCTCACCGTCATCTTCGCCAATCGCCGCTACCGCATCCTCGATGTCGAAATGGAACGTACCGGCGCCGCCACTGTCGGCCCGCTCGCCGGCCGCATGTTGGACCTCGCCGATCCTGATCTCGATTGGGTTTCGCTTGCCCGCGGCCACGGCGTCGACGCCGTCCGCGTCTCCTCCCTGCCCCAGTTCATCGCCTGCGCCGCCACCGCGCTCAACCGCCGCGGCCCCTTCCTCATCGAAGCCGTGCTGGATTAATCCTGCTGCCGGCCCCCGCGCGGGACCTACTGCGGACTCTTCAACGGCGGCGCGATCGTTCCGCCCAGCCCCGCATACGTGTCTTTCACCTTCACCACCTTGCCCTCCGAGAAGCTCACGAACGTGATCTTGCCCGGCGGCAGACCGTAGATCCAGTCCTCGATCTCCTCGCCGTCGTCCTTGTGCTCCCGGATCCGGTCCCGCGGCTGGCCCAGCGCCATCACCACCTGTTCCCGGTCCATCCCCACCTCGGCCCGCTTGGCCTTGATCGCTTCCTGAATCTCCGGCGGCAAAGTGTCGAAGTAGTTCTCCGTCGCCGAGCGCCTCTCGAAATCGAAGATCGGCTCCAGGATCTTCTTCACCTCGGCCGGTTTGAGCGGCGGCACCCTCGACGGAAACACGATCGCCACCGTCGTCCCCGCTGACCTCGTTTGCCCTCTCGACAACGGCACCGTCCTGTTGCTGCCGCCCATGCCCCCCTCGATCCGCTCATACCACCTGCCCCTGGTGTTCAGCCCATCGTTGATCTGCAGGACGATCATGTCTTTCTCGAAGTCGATCTTGGTGATCTTCACCAGATCGCCCACCCGCGCCACCGGACCATACTCCCGCCCCGTCTCCATCCAGTCCGCCTTGTCGTACACCCCGTCAGCGTCGAACTTCAGCGCCTTCTTCGAACGCGGCAGGAACACCTTGACCGTCACCGACTCCGCCGTCAGCCCGCGGATCAGCTCTATCTTGTCCTCGTCCGACAGCCGCGCTTCAGGATCGGCCTTGCCCTGCGGCAGGGCCAGCGGGGCCAGGCACATCAGCATTGCCAGCAGACGGATCATCCGCGTCACTCCTCATCCTGGTTAGATGATACCCACAGCGCCGTCGGTTGCCTCTCAATTTTCGCCTTCCACAGCCACAGCAGCAGCCCCACCGCCATCACCGTCGTCACCGCCCCGCCCTCCAACCCGTACTGCCCCCCGCTGATCACATCCGCTACCGCCCATTTCAGATCAAACCCCGTCAGCGGCATGTCAAATCCGCTCAACGGCGCTCCCAGCAGCGGCAGCGCCATGTTCCAGCCGAAATGCAGCCCGATCGGCAGCCACAGATCCCCCGAACGCACATACGCATAGCCCAGCACCACTCCCCAAAGGAATGTGTTCACAATCGGGAACGTCGACGCATGAAGATTGCCCGTGTGCGCCGCCGCGAACAGCACCGCGAATGGCAGTATCGTCGTGAACGGCCGCGCCACGTTCAGGATGATCTGAAACGCATACCCCCTGAACATCAACTCTTCCCCGATCGCCCCGAACAGCAGCAGCGTGAATACCATCGCGAACCGCCCCGGCGTGAATGCCGACGCCGCATCCGCCACCCTCTCGAAACTGGCATAGCCCGCCAGCACAAACCCCAGCACCGCCACAATCACAGGAATCATCCCCGCCGCGATCCCCGATCCGAAATGCCTCGACGACGCCGCGCCCCAGCCCAGCCCCACGTCCAGGAAACTCGCCCGCTCGAACGTCCTCAGCACGATCAGCGTCGCCAGCGCCGCCGCCGCGAAGATGCTCAGCGCCGCCGCTGGAAAGTACCCGATCAGGTCATACAACGCCCACCCGAACAGCCCCCCCAGAATCCGCACAAACAGCAGAAACAACCCCGCCCTCAACAGCACGCCGGCGATCGGCGGCCGCTTGGCCGGCGTCTCGGGCAACGGCGAAATGGCGGGTCCGTCCATCACGTGTAGCTTACCAAGCCCGCGTCTCCCTTACGGAAATCGCACCCTTCTCTGTTAGCCTGTCTCCATGGCCGCCAAACGCATCCTCCAACTCGGCGACCCCATACTCCGCCAGGTCTCCGATCCCCTCGACGATCCCGCCTCCGCCGCCGGACTCCTCCAGGACCTCGAAGACACCCTCGCCGAATTCCGCCGCACCCACGGCTTCGGCCGCGGCATCAGCGCCATCCAGATCGGCTCGCCCCTTCGCGTCATCTTCTGCCTCGTCGATGGCGTCCGCTACGAACTCATCAACCCCCAGTGGCTCTGGCAGAGCGGCGAGAAATTCCCCCTCTGGGACGACTGTTTTTCCTTCCCCCACCTCATGGTCTGGCTCGAACGCAGCCTCAGCGTCCGCCTCCGCCACCAGGACCGCCAGGGCGACTGGCACGAACTCGACGCCACAGGCCCGATGGCCGAACTCCTCCAGCACGAAATGGACCACCTCGACGGCATCCTCTCCGTCGACCACGCCCGCTCACCCGACGATTTCTCCACCCGCGACGAGTACCTCCGCCGCCAAGGTATTGCCCCAGGAGTATTCCTATAGTAGTACTCAATTCAGGGACGTACCCTAGGCACATATAGGTATAAATTTGCCCCCCAACCTGATATCGTGTGGCTGTCTGCTGGTCGATAGAAGACTGTGATGAGCGAACGCCGTACCGAACCTCGAATGCTCTGCGCCGACCTGGTCGACATCAGGTGGAAGGAGAAATCCGGCCGGACTCGCCGGACCGTAGCCAACCTCGAGGACATCTCCCAATCCGGTGCATGCATCCAGGTCGATGAGCAGATTCCTCTGGGTGTCACCGTCCAGGTCTCCTATCCAAGAGGGAGCTTCTCGGGCGAGGTCCGCTACTGCCTGTTCCGCGAGATCGGCTACTACGTCGGCCTCATGTTCGAAACCGGCTCCAAGTGGTCCGAGAAGTCCTTCAAACCCATGCACCTGTTTGACCCCCGCACTCTCGCCCGCAAAGCCGTCAAGGATCTCAAACCCAGCCCCCCTGTCGCCTAGCCCGTTTCACGGCACAGCCGTAAACTCAAGCAGGCCATAGACAAACACACGCGATGGCGTGTCTTCCGGCAACAGATACACCCGCCCATCGCGAAGCTCAATGCCCTCCTGCACCAGCGGCGTCCCGCGATCGGTCCGCCCAACCGGCCTGACGCCGGTCACCGCCAACGTCTCCGGATCCATCCACACCACCGCTCCCCCGCCCTTTTCCCCATCCCCCGCCGGCGCCGCCCCCGCCAGCACCCCATCTCTCATCTTCAGATCCTGAAACCGGTACGCCGTGGGATTCGCTCGCGCCCGAATCAGTCTCCCGTCGAAGCTGTACTCATAGATCGTCCGCGCATCCCAGTTCGCCAGATACAGCCGGTCCCCGCCCACCGCCACCGCCCCAATGTGGTCCGGAACCGCGAACGAACTCATCACCTCAAAACTCGCCGCGGACCGCCTCTGGATCACGCTCCGGCTCTTCGGCCTGTACTCCGCCACCGGAATCCAAACAGACTCCCCGTCCGCGTCAAACCCGCCCGGATGGTACATCGCCCCATCATGGATCTTCAAATCCCTCACCCGCTTGCCGTCCCCGTCAAACTCCATCAGCCACCCCTCGCGCCCCGGCCGGTCCACCGACGTCACCAGGAACCGCCCGCCCACCAGCGCAATCCCCTGCACATGGTGCGTCTCCCCCTCCAGCGCAATCACCCTCTCCGGCCTCTGCGCCGGCAACAGGGACGAACATATCAGCAGGGAAAGGAAAAGTCGCTTCACATCCACCATGGTAGAAGAATGCGCCGGCCAGCCCTCACTTCTTCACATACCGCACCCACACCTGCATCGCCGACGGCCCCCGGTTCAGAAACGTATAATACGGCGTCAGCACCAGTTCCGCCGCCTCGCCCGGCTTGTCCCTCGACTCCTCCAGCAACCCGTACAACGGCATCGATCCATACCCCGCCGCCGACTTCCGACCCCGGTGCCGCAGCGTCACAATCCCGCCCAGCAGCCCCGGCTCCCATCTCTCCCTGAAATCCGCCGCTGCATTCCCCGTCAGGTCCAGGTAGCTTTCCAGCACATTCACCCCCGCCGGTTGCCCCGCCTGTTCCAGCAGATACACCACCGGACCCCGCCTCACCGCCGCCCGTCCCTGGTTGTCCGCCACCATCGGATGCGACTTGAGCACCTGCGGCGTCATATCGAAATCGACTTCCACCTTGTCGCCCTTCTTCCACGCCCGCCGGACCTCGAAATACGCGCCCGCTTTCGGCTCACCAGCCGCCTTGCGCCCGCCCACGCTCACCGCCGCCGACTTCGCCCATCCCGGAATCCGCAGAAGGATCGAAAACTCCGCCGCCGGCGCCTCTTCAATCTCCAGCGCCACTTTGCCCTGCCACGGATACTTCGTCGTCTGCGTCAACTTCACCGGCGCGCCCCCCTCCAGCCTCCAGTCCAGCCGGTTGTTGTCATAGAGGTGCACCCACAACCCCTCTTTGCTCACCCCATACATATAGCCCGGCAACGACGCCAGCATCCGCTCCAGGTTCGGCGGGCAGCACGTGGTCGTGTACCACGGGTTGCGGATTCTCTTCGACGCCTCTTCGGTCAACTCCAGCGGGTTCCTGTAGCAGTACATCGTCCCGTCCAGCGACATCCCCGAGTTGATCGAGTTATACATCGTCGTCTCGACGATATCGGCAAAGCGCGCCTCGCCGGTCGCCGCCAGCATCCGCCAGTTCCACATCAGGTTCGCAATGGCCGCGCAGCTCTCCGTATACGCCTTGGCGTTCGGCAACTCATAGGCGTCGCCAAACGCCTCCCCTGACGCCCGCGACCCCGTCCCGCCCGTCACATACATCTTCGTCTCCGTCAGGTCCTTCCAGAGCCGTTCCAGCGCCGTCTTGTACGCCGGATCGCCCGTCTCCAGGTAATAATCGGCCGCCCCCGACGCCGCGTACCCAAATCGCACCGCGTGACCCTCGACAATCGTCCGCTCCGTGAACGGACGCCCGCTGAACGTGTAGACCGTCTGCTGTCTGGTCAGTTTCAGCCTTTCGCCGTCGCCTTTGAGGATATAGCCCGCCAGGTCCAGATACTCCTTCCGCCCCGTGGTCCTGTACAACTCCACCAGTGCCAGTTCGATCTCAGGATGCCCGGCGTAGAGCGGCTGTTTCGACGGACCAAAATCCCGCAGCAGGTATTCGACGAACTGAATCCCGCCGTCCATCAGCTTCCGGTTGCCCGTCGCCCGGTAGTAGGCGATACCCGCCTGCAGCATATGGCCCAGACAGTACAACTCGTGGCCCGTGTGCTGTTCCTTCCAGCGCCGGTCCTTGCGGTCTTGCACGAAGTACGTGTTCAGGTACCCGCTTGGCTCCTGCGCCGCCAGGATCTCGCCGGTCAGCCTGTCAAACGTCGCCCTGAGTTTCGGATCGTCCTGGGTCTGCAGGACAAACGCCGCCGCCTCCATCCACTTGTAGACATCCGAATCGGTGAACAGCGGCCCGCGCCGCGCCACGTTCTTCCCCGCCAGCCGCCGGAAGTTGTCCACAATCCCGTTCTCTTCCAGCAGGGCCAGCAGCGTCGGGATACTCCGCTCGACGTTCACCTTCATCCTCGGCTGCCAGAACCCCTCGCGCATCGCGACCGCCGAAACCGGCACGCTCTTCACCCGCGCATGCGGCGACTTGTCCAGGTTCATCACCACCCGGTCGGCGCCGGGCGCCGTCGCCGCCAGCAGGCATCCAATCAGCAGCGCTTTCATCTGTTCACTCCCTGCGGTTCCATCAATTCGCGATCCATCGTATCGCACGGCGCGCCCGTCGTTCGCGGCCTCGTTTCAAGCCCCGTTGGGCGGCAGTCCGCGTTCCCGCTACGATGGTTTCGATGGCCCACAACGGCATCGCACTTGCCCTCGGCGGCGGCGGCATGTTTGGCGCTTACCAGGCCGGCCTCTGGGCCGGCTTGCAGCCCTCTTTCGCCCCGGCGCACGTCTTCGGCGCATCCATCGGCGCCTTCAACGGATTCGCCGTCTCCTCCGGTTGCGACGCCGGCCAACTGGTCGATCTCTGGCTCGACTTCCGCGAGGCCGCCGAAGCCCGCTGGCGGTTCCCCTGGCCCCCCTGGTCCGGCTGTCTCGACGCCACGCTGTTCCACGGCTACCTCCGCCGCCACTTCCACCGTTTCCCCCCCGTTCTGCCCATGACCGTCGCCATCACCCGCATCTGGCCATTCAAACCCTTCGCGGTGACCGGCCAGGATTTGACCTGGCGGCACCTGGCCGCGTCCTGCACTCTGCCGCTGATGATGCCGCCTTGCCGGCTCGCCGAAGGGCACTGCCTCGATGGCGGCATCTTCGCCGCGGTCCCGGTTTGGGCGGCGCTCGACGCCGGATGTGAACGGATTGTCGCCGTCAACATAATCCAGGGCGGCGGCGCGCGGGCGCTCGGAACCATCAAGTCGGTCCTTTGCGCGGCCGGCGGCTTCAATTCCAGGGTGGACGGCGGACACCCGGACCCGCGCGTGATCTGGGTCGAACCCTCCCGCCCGCTCGGTCCGCTCTGGCGCTCCGCGAAATGGGACCCGGCGCTGGCCCGCGACTGGGTCTCCCTCGGCATCCACGACTCCGCCGCCGTGCTCCGCCGCATCGAACAGTGGAGCTAATAAAACAATCACGAAACGGAATGTTCAGGTAGAATAGGGTCCATGGCGGTCTACCGAATCCACCGGATGAAGGATCATGTCCGGCATAGCTTCCGCTTCGCGCCCCACACCTCCGGCGTCATGATGATCAAACCGCGCGACTTCGAACCCGCCGGCGAGGTCACCGCCGCCAACGTCTACGATGCCTGGATGAACCTCCGCGGCGCCGAACAGGCCCTCGACATCGGCGACGTGCTGGAAACCGGGGACGGTTCGCTCTGCGTCTGCAAGTATGTCGGATTTGAAGAAGCGCGCTGGGTGCTGCCCGAGATGAAGGCGGGCAAGGACACCCCGGCCGCCGCCGGCTCGTCCGTAGCCAACTGATTCAAAGCAACTTCACGCCGTCTCGCCAAACAGTTTGATCTGCCGGGTTTCCTGTCCGCGCCGGACCGCGGTGCGTTTCGGCGTGCCAACCACCCCCAACACCACCAGCTCGGCCAGCGCCGTTTGCGGAATCCACACCCGCTGCGTATTACCGGCGATCTCAGGCGGCGTCAGCGCGTAACCGGGCGGGTTCAACTCGTTCAGGTTGTTCGCGATCATGCCTTCCAGCCGCGAACCGTCGGTGAATCGCGCCTCCACCCACAGCCCGTGGCTCTTCGGCCTGGACAGAAACTCTTTTCTTTCCTTAAAGATAGACGGCCCCTCAAGGTCGCGGACAAAACAGACCGCCTTGATCTGGTCCAGCGGCACCGTCAGCGCCGCGCCATCGGGCGTGATGAGTTCCAGCGCTTCGGCGGCGGACGCAGGCAGCGCCTGCGCGAACCCGCGCATCATGACGCGGTCGAAACGCTCGATGAGGATCTTCTTCGCCGTCGATGAACCCACGCCTCGAAACCCTTTTTTTTACAAACAGTTTCGCGAGTATTGTATCATTACTCCGATGAAGACAGAGGGATGGCTGGCCGCAGCGGCCGGAGCCTTCTTATCTTATCTGCGCGTGGAGAGAGGTCTCTCCGAAAACTCGATTCTCGCTTACTCGTTTGATATCAAGGACTTTCAGGAATTCGCCGGTCCCGGCCCCCTCGACGGGGCGCAGTCGGCGGTCGTCTCAGGCTACATGGACCACATGGCCCGGCATGGACTGTCCAGCCGCACGATCGCCCGCAGGTTGAGCGCTTTGCGGACTTTTTTCCGTTTTCTGCTGAACGAAGGCCGGCTCGAAGCCGATCCGGCGGCGCTCGTCCATGCCCCGCAACACTGGCAGGTCCTGCCCAAGTACCTGACTTTACAGGAGATCGTTTGCCTGCTCGAACAGCCGGACATCCATTCTCCCCTCGGTCTCCGCGATAAGGCCATGCTCGAACTGCTTTATTCCAGCGGACTCCGGGTCTCGGAGCTTTGCGCATTGAAAATGCAGGACTTCAACGCCGAACTCGGCTTCGTCCGCATCTTCGGCAAGGGCGGCAAACACCGCATGGTCCCGGTCGGCAAAACCGCCATGGATGCCATCGAGGATTGGCGCGACGGCGGCCGCTCCCTGGTCCTCAAGTCGCGCTCCAGCGCCTACCTCTTCGTCACCGGCCGCGGAACGGCCATGACGCGCAAAACCTTCTGGAAGAATCTGACCCAATACGCCAAGACCGCCGGCCTCCACGGCCGGCTCACCCCGCATGTCGTTCGCCATAGCTTCGCCACCCACTTGCTGGAGGGCGGAGCCGACCTGCGCAGCCTGCAATCGATGCTCGGCCACGCCGACATCGCAACAACCCAGATCTACACGCACGTGGTCAGGACCCGGTTACGCGAAACCGTCGACCTGCACCACCCGAGGAGCTCACCCCGCCGGTAAACGGGAAGAAACGGAAGTGCCATGAGCGACTACATGTTCATCCTCGAAAGCCACCTGAGCCAGGATCAGACCTCGGCGCTGTCGGCCGTCCAGGAGGCGGCCGCGGCGGCCAACATCAGCCTCTACCTCACTGGCGGCGCGATGCGCGATATGCTCGGAGGCTTCCCGATCACCGATCTTGACTTCACCGTCGAAGGCAATGCGATCAAACTGGCCAAGGACATGGTAAAGGCCCATAAGGCCGTCCTCGCCTGGACTGACGACCACCGCAAATCGGCCGAGATCACCTTTCCCTCCGGCGTCAGTTGCTCCATCTCCATGGCACGGACGGAAAAGTACGGCAAGCCCGGCGCCCGCCCGCAAATCACCCCCGCCACCATCCACGAGGATCTGCGCGGCCGTGATTTCACCATGAACGCCATCGGGCTTTCGCTCAACCGCGCCTCCCGCGGCCTGATGATCGACCCCACCAACGGCGTCGGCGACATCGAGCACCGCGAGATCCGCGCCACCTCCAATTACACCCTCTACGACGACCCGGCCCGCATCCTCCGCCTCATCCGCTTCAAGGCCCGCTTCGGCTTCAACCTCGAGTCCCGTACCGAGTTGCAGTACCGCAACGTGCGCGAGTCAGAACTGGAGAACAGCACCCCCGCAAGGGCCTTGTGCGAGGAACTGCGCCAGATCGCCATCGAGAACAACCCGCTCGAAGTCCTGCAGACGCTTGACGCCGAAGGCCTGCTCAGGCTCTTCTCGCCCGCGCTCACGGGCGGCAAGCTCAACGCCGCCGCCTTCCAGAAACTGGCCAGGGCCAAGGCGATGATCCCGTTCGACGCCAACCTCAAAGTCGACTGGTATGGGCTGAATCTCTACTGCCTCACTCAGAAGCTGACGCCCAAGGAGAAGGCGGCCCTGGTGGCGGCGGTGAAGATGGAAAAGGCCGAAACCGACCCCTGGCAGAAACTCGAGGCGCGCTCCAAGAAACTGGAAACAAAGATCAAATCGGCTTCGCTCAACCGCGCCTCGCTGGTTTATGACTGCCTCATCCATGCCTCCGGCGAGGAGACCCTGCTGCTGCACTTGCAGTCGGCGCAACGCATCGTCCAGGACCGCATCAAGAACTTCCTGTCCAAGTACCTGCCCACGGCCCAGGACGTGACCGACGAGGAGGTCGCCCAGGTCTCAGGCCTCGACCCGTCGAATCCAAAGTTCGCCAAGGCGCGCCAGGAGCGCATTGCCGCGCATCTGGACGGAAAGGTCCGCAAACCCCCGCCGCCGCCCGAACCCGAACCCGAACCGGCTCGGCCCCCCGGCCGGCCCAATGCGCCCCGCGCTTCCCGCGCGGCCAAGTGAGCCGTTCTATCTGTTGCCCAGGTTCAGAACGATAATCCCGGTGATGATCAGCGCCAGGCCCGCCACCTTGCGCCTCGAAACCGGCTCCTTGAAAAAGAAATGCGACCAGACCAGGGTCCAGATATAACCCAGGGAAACCATCGGGTAGAGCACCGAAAGCTCGCCCTCGCGCACTCCCAGGTAGTAGAAAACAAACGACAACAGGTAAAGCCCCACGCCCAGCGCCAGGCGCCAGTTGAAGATCAGCGTCTTCAGGTCGCGGTGCAGACGGCCGGCGCCGAACTTGAGAAACACGGCGCCGAAACTGCCAATGAACGACGCCAGGAAGACCAGCAGGATCGAGTGCAGTGGCGTTGTCACCGGGGTCCCTTTCCGAGCAGGGCGACGCCCAGCACGATGATCGAGACGCCCACGGCCTTGGCCAGCGTGAGCCGCTCGTCGAAGACGGTGACCGAGAGAATGGTCACCCAGACGTAAGTGAGCGAGATCACCGGATACAGCAGCGACAATTCGCCGTCACGCAGGGCGAGAATCAGTAACCCGGTGCTGATTCCATACAGCGCAAGGCCGCCCCAGAGCGCCCAGTTGGTCAGCAGCGACTCCAGCGTGATCGAGGCCATCTGGTTGGCGCTGGTCTTGATCAGAAACTGCGCTCCCACGCCGAAAAGTGTGCAAAAGAACACCAGAAGAAGCGAGTGATGATGGGTGAAGCGGAATGAATCGCGCTGTGGGGTCGCCGGCTCCAAGAAACCTCCAGACGAGGAACCATTCTAGCAGGCTGATAGACTGAAACTGAGGATGTCACTCAAGAAACTGACAGCGCACGTCAAAGCCGCCGGTTGAGCGTCGAAACTCAGTCCAAAGGTTTTGGACCTGGTTTTGCCCGGCGTGCCGAGGCTCAATGACCCGAACGTGCTGGTGGGATTCGACACCGCGGACGACGCCGGCGTCTACCGCCTGAGCCAGGAGTGTGCACTCGTGCAGACGGTCGACTTCTTCACGCCAATTGTCGACGATCCAGCGACTTACGGGCGGATCGCCGCCGCCAACGCACTGAGCGACGTCTATGCCATGGGCGGCCGGCCTATCTCGGCGCTGTCGATCCTCTGTTACCCTGCCAAGGGTGATCTCGACGACCTGCGGGAGATCCTGGCCGGCGGCGCCGAAAAGATGATTGAAGCCGGATGCGCGCTGATCGGCGGCCATAGCGTCGGCGACGACGAGATCAAGTTCGGCTATGCCGTCACCGGAGTGGTGCACCCGGATCGGATCTGGACCAATGCCGGGGCCAGACCCGGCGACGTGCTGGTGTTGACCAAGCCGATCGGGACCGGGGTGATTGCCACGGCGCTGAAGCGGGGAATCGCCAGTGACGGGCACGTCGAGGCGTCGATTGAATCGATGTCGCGGCTGAACCGGATCGAAGCCGAGGTCCATGGCTGCACCGACATTACCGGATTCGGACTGATGGGTCACGCCAGGGAGATGGCGCTGGCGTCAGGGGTGACGCTGGAGATCGACGCCGCGGCGCTCGAATTTCTGCCGGGCGCGCTGGAATACTCCGCCGCCGGGGCGAGGCCGGGCGGGCTGAAGAACAACCGTGAGTTTGCGTCCAGCGCCGTCAAGATTGAAGGCGATCTGGACGAGGCGCTGGAAGCCCTGCTCTACGATCCGCAGACCTCGGGCGGGTTGCTGCTCTCGCAGGCGCCGGAAAAGGCGTCGGGCCGCGTCATCGGCCGGGTGCGGGAACGGGGCGAAGCGCCGGTGGTGGTCCGCGCGAGAGGCTGAACAAACGAACTCCCGGGGATGCTTTCGCCGGGCGCTTCCGCCTCCCCGCGAGCCGCCTGCGTAGACGGGCGGTATCGATTTGATCTACCTCGCGCTCACACGCGAGGCTCGCAGATCGGGGTTCGGGAGGTTGACCGAACGAACTCGGATCAGCGGCGGCGGGCCTCGACAACGCGGGGATGTCCGGCTAAGTCGTTGGTTACATTAATATCGCACCAGCCGGTAGAGAATAGAGCCGGAACAGTTGCGCCCTGGTCATAACCGATTTCGGTGACGAACCAGCCGCCGGGGGCGAGAGCCTTCCACGCCTGGGGGATGAGGCGGCGGTAGAACTCGAGTCCATCGGGGCCACCGTCGAGGGCAAGGCGGGGATCGTAATCACGAACTTCTCTATCGAGATTGTCAATTTCAAGAGTCGGGATGTAGGGCGGGTTGGCGACGATGAGGCCGTAGGGTCCGGGGAGGGCGTCCATCAGGTCGCAGACGGCGAAGCCAATTTTCGCACCGAGGGCGGCGGAGTTCGTTTGGGCGACGGCGAGGGCGGCTGGAGAGATGTCGGAAGCCTCGACGGCGGCGCCGGGGATTTCGAGGGCGAGCGTGATGGCGAGGATGCCGGAACCGGTACAAATGTCGGCGATACGGAGGGCATTGGGGGTTTTGGCGGGGGCGAGGGCGAGGGCGCGCTCGACGACGTGTTCGGTCTCGGGGCGCGGGATGAGGACGCCGGGGGTGATCGTGTAGGATCTTCCGTAAAATTCCACGGATTTGAGGATGTGCTGGAGGGGCTTGCCCTGAGTTCGTTCGTGGAGATAGCGGCCGAAGTGGATCCAGGCGACGGTGGAAAGCGGCTCCTCGGGGTGGATGTAGAGGTAGGTGCGATCGCGGCCGAGTGCGTGGGCGAGCAGGACCTGGGCGGTGAGGCGAGGCTCGGTAATGCCGGCGGTGGCGAGGATGTCGGCGCCCTGGGCGATGGCTGTCTTAATGTCGAGCATGGCCAAGATCCGACACGGACAGGCCGGGAGGCCTGACCTGCTTAATTGCTGCTGGCTTCGACCTGCTCGCGCAGTTTCTGGGCGTTGTAGAAGGCGTTGCAGGCGGTCATCAACTCTTCAAGATCGCCTTCCATGATGCGGTCGAGTTGATAGAGGGTCAATCCGATGCGGTGGTCGGTAACGCGGTTTTCCTTGAAGTTGTAGGTGCGGATCTTCTCGGAACGGTCGCCGGTGCCGACCTGCGAGCGGCGGTCCGCGCCCATGGCCTGCTGCTGTTTCTGGAGTTCGAGTTCGTAGAGGCGGGCGCGCAGGACGCGCTCGGCCTTGGCGCGGTTCTTGATCTGTGACTTTTCGTCCTGGCAGGAGACGACCAGCCCGGTGGGCAGGTGGGTGAGCCGGACGGCGGAATAGGTGGTGTTGACGGACTGGCCGCCGGGGCCGGACGAGCAGAACGTGTCGGTGCGGACGTCCTTTGCTTCGAGTTTGACGTCGATGTCGTCGGCTTCGGGCAGCACGGCGACGGTGATGGTCGAAGTGTGGATGCGGCCCTGCTGTTCGGTGACCGGAACGCGCTGGACGCGGTGGACGCCGCTTTCATACTTCAGCTTGGAAAAGACCTTGTCGCCGTTGATGAGAGCGATGACTTCCTTGGCGCCGCCGGCCTCGGAATCCGATGTCGAGGTGACTTCGATCTTCCAGCCCTTGGTTTCGGCGTAGCGCGAGTACATGCGGAAGACCTCGGCTGCGAACAGCGAGGCTTCGTCGCCGCCGGCGCCGGCGCGGATTTCGACGAGGACGTTTTTGTCGTCGTTGGGGTCCTTCGGCAGCAGGAGGAACTGAAGGCGTTCAGAGAGGGCGACGATGCGGGGTTCGAGGCCGGCGATTTCGATTTCGGCCATTTCGCGCAGCTCGGGGTCCTTTTCGGTGAGCATGGAGCGGGCCTGGTCGAGGTCGGCGGCGGCCTTTTTGTAGTCGCGGAAGGCGGTGACGAGTTCTTCGAGATCGCGGTGGGCCTTGGCGGTTTTGCGGTAGGCTTCGGGGTCGGAGATGACGGCCGCGTCGGCCATTTGGGAGGAGAGGTCCTCGAAACGGCGTTCTACTTCTTGGAGTTGTTTCTGAAGGTCCATGGGGGTGGTGGGGACGAGGTTAGGCGATGACGAGTTCGCCGCCGTGCTGTTTTTCGATTTCCAGCGCGCCTTCGAGGGCGCGGATGGCGACAGCGGTCTGGTCGTCGGCTGGAGGCTGGGTGGTAATTCGTTGAAGCCAAAGGCCCGGAGCGACCAGGGTGGCCATGAGGCTGGCGCGGCGGCGGGCGGCAAAGCGGACGGCTTCGTAGCTCAAACCGGTGATCAGCGGCAGGGCGAGGACGCGGACGGCCATTTTGGCGGCGAACGTGGGGGCGGGGATGACGGCGTAGACGGCGATGGAGACCATCATGACGACCAGCAGGAAACTGGTGCCGCAGCGCGGGTGCCAGGTGACGAACTTCTGGGCGTTTTCGACGGTGAGGGGCTGGCCGGATTCGAAGTTGAAGACAACGCGGTGCTCGCCGCCGTGGTATTCAAAGACGCGGTGGATGTCCTTCATGCGGGAGATGAGGAACAGGAAGGCGAGGAAGATCACCATGCGGATGATGCCGTCGGTGAGGTTGAACAGGATGGCGTTTTCAAGCTGCGGGGCCGACGTGCGGAGCCACTCGGTGAGGACCAGGGGGACGAACTTATAGAGGGCGATGAAGAAAACAAAGGAGAAAATCAGATTCAGCGCCATCGCCCATCCGGGGATTTCGCCGGCGGGCTTGCCGTCGGGTTTGGGCGGCTTGCCTTCGGCGGCGGCGAGATCGACGGTGGCGACGTCGGCCGAGAAGCGCAGGGCCTTGACGCCGAGCCACATGGCCTGGCCGAGCGTGCCGATGCCGCGCAGGACGGGGAGTTTCCAGATGGGCCGTTTTTCGGAGAGGCGGTCGAGGTGGTATTGCTCGGTGGCGAAGGAACCGTCCATCTTGCGGACGGCGACACAGTAGGCGTGCGGGGTGCGCATCATGACGCCTTCCATGACGGCCTGGCCGCCGACAAGGGTCTCCTCGCCGCTCTCGAGAACGGGCATGAGCTGGGTATGAGCTGCCAGACGGAAGAAGTTCTTCCAATTCACGGGTGGGTAGCGCCTCTTTCTCTTTGATTATATCGCAGGGGTGGAGGAGGTCCAATTGTTGAGGGCTTGAGGCTTGCAGTCGCTCGCATCGGTGTGGTCGAATCTGCACTTCCGTCGCCGAGGTGGGAAGTGACTATGATCGCCACACGAATGCCCAGCACACTCGATCCAGACCCGGCATCCACAGCCCGGCGCCGCCAGACTCTGGCTATTGACAACCGGCGGGACTGGGTCTAGACTGGAATCAATCCGCAAGCTTTGCGGAGGTAGAAGACATGATCTTCGACGGCCCCGAGTGGGCCGTTTTCATTTTAGGGCAACCACTTGCAACCGAAGCCGTCGATTGCGCCGGAAGGGGACCTGTCGTACTTTGTTTGGAGGATTCGTGCGACTTGGCCACCGAACTTGGCCGTCATAGGCTCGCCTCGGCGTTGACATAGCATCCACCTGAAGCTTGGACTGGCGATGAGATCGACCAACTGCAGGCCGTTAATATTTGCGCTCTTCTTGCTGAGCTTCAATTCCCTGCTACTCAGGCGTTCAATGACCTCCCTCTCGCGGACCTGGAGCGAGCCTCTTTCATAGAAGCGCCGGTAGGTGCCTTTCAATGCTTTGTCTTCGTTTGCGTTCCTGGATTCTGCCAGGACATCCCCAATTAGACCGCGCCTGCTCAGCCATTTTGCGTACCGCTCCACGAGACAAGTCATACAGTAGTGGTAGGGGTGGAATTGCCACCTGCCATATCGCTCCTTGTGCGCCTTCTTGTCGATTGCCACTGTGATGGCAACAAAGGTTATGTCCCTGAGCGCGTGGAGGATGTCTTCGCTGAAGGACTCGCTGCGCCGATCGTCCCGCAGCACTCCAAACGGCCCACGGCGATCCAGGATTTCGCGCCGGTGGAGAACGACTGAATCGGTTCCAAAGTGCTGCTGCTTTATTGCGCGAAATCTCTCATCCAGAGCGACACTATAGGAAGTCATGTCAATGATCGCGCCGGTCAGCGCCAAATAGCGTTCGTTTGGATTCTCGGCGCTGCGCAGGTCTGCGTGCCCAACCTCATCGACAAACAGACGATAAGACATTAATAGAGATTATGGCATGCTGACTGCTATTATTATGGGACAACCCTGATGCATTCGTCTCAGGCGGCGGCGGAGCGCGATCTCCTTTCGATGAGGGCGTCGAGGATCCAACGGATCTGGGTGGGTTCGAAGGGCGGGGCGCAGTAGTCGGCGGCGCCGGCTTCGAGGGCATCGAGCCAGATCGCGACCTCGCCCGCGCGGCTGACCACCACGATGGGCTTGCCGCCGAACTCGGCGAGCCGGCGGGTGAACTCGGCTGGATTCCAGTCACAGAAGACGATCTGTGCTGATTGCGGGCAACTGGACTCGCGGCATGAAAGCGCCCGCAATGCCTCGGATAGGCCCTTGCGAAGTTCCTCATCGAGTCCGGCGATGTGAACGGAGACAGATAGTACTGGCATCTGCATGTTGGCCTCACTGTTTCCCGCGCCGCCTGATGGCGCGTCCGGTAACGACGGTTTCGGCAGGACAACCACCCAGTTGACTATCGCGCCGCGCCCCCCGGAGCGGCGTTCTGACTCAATAGTAAGGCGGTCTTGCCAGATTGGGGTAGTAAATTCGTATGGGCGTGCGGCCTGAGCGCCGCCGCGAATGGTTGGTAAACTGGAGGTTTCCGGGCGATTTCCGGCGCCGGACGCGCGCGCGGCCACATCAGTAAGAGGCGGGACGCGAGGCCGGAGAGCGGAACCACCCGATAATCGCGAAAGAACAGAACGGCAGACCAGCCCGAGGAACCCAGAATGGCCCAGATTGCGCGGCATCAGACGGTTGCGGTGAATGTTGGCGGAGTGGTTGTCGGCGGGGGCCGGCCAATCGTCGTGCAATCGATGACCAACACCGACACGGCGGACACGGCGGCGACGGTGAACCAGGTGGCTGCGCTGGCCAGGGCCGGATCGGAACTGGTGCGGGTGACGGTGAACACGGACGAGGCGGCGCGGGCCGTCCCGGTGATTTGCGACACGCTGCGCAACTTCGGCATCCAGGTCCCCATCGCCGGTGACTTCCACTACAATGGCCACCTCCTGTTGAAGAAGTACCCGGAGTGCGCAAAAGCTCTCTCGAAATATAGGATTAACCCAGGCAACGTCAACATCGGACGGCGGACGGATGACAATTTCCGCACGATGATCGAGGCGGCGCTGGAATACGGCAAGCCGGTGCGGATCGGGGTGAACTGGGGGTCTCTGGACGGGGTGCTGCTGGCGCGGTTGATGGACGGGAACGGGCGGCTGGCGGATCCGAAGCCGCCGGAAGAGGTCATGAAGCGGGCTTTGGTTCAGTCGGCGATTGAGTCGGCGCAGGCGGCCGAAAGCTATGGGATGGGGCGGGACAAGATCATTTTGAGCGCGAAGATGTCGGCGGTGCAGGATCTGATCGACGTCTACCGGATGCTGGCGCGGGAGTGCGATTACGCGCTGCACGTGGGGTTGACCGAGGCCGGGATGGGCGCGAAAGGCATTGTGGCGACGACGGCGGCGCTCTCGGTGCTCTTGCAGGACGGCATCGGCGATACGATCAGGGCGTCGCTGACGCCGCCGCCGGGCGGTGACCGGACTGAGGAAGTGCTGGTTTCGCAGCAGATTCTGCAATCGTTGGGGTTGAGGAGCTTTACGCCGCAGGTGACGGCGTGTCCGGGGTGCGGGCGGACGACGAGCACGTATTTTCAAGAGCTTGCGGAGAAGATCCAGGGGTATTTGCGGGAGCAGATGCCGGGGTGGAAGGAGTCGAGGCCGGGGGTGGAGGAGATGAAGGTGGCGGTGATGGGATGTATTGTGAACGGGCCGGGCGAGTCGAAGCACGCCAACATCGGGATCAGTCTGCCGGGGACGTTTGAAGAGCCGAAGGCGCCGGTGTATGTGGATGGTCAACTGGTGAAGACGCTGAAAGGGGAGCGCATCGCCGAGGAGTTCATGGAGATGCTGGAGGACTACGTGGACAGGCGGTACGCGCCGGCGGCGAGGGTCTGAGAGACGGACGGCGCCGGGCGGTTGGCGGTATGCCGCCTTACGCAGCCGTGTCCAAACCAACCATCTCTCTCACGGCGATTCTGACGCTGGCGCCGGGGGCCAGCGCGCAGATTGTTGAAGGGTTCAAGCCGCCGAGGGCCAATTGAAGTCTGGCGAATGCCGCCGAGTACCTGAACTTTCACCGGCCCTGCGGCCGGGCGAGGATATGGATGATCGGGCCTATCAGTCCGCTGAAGAACGCCAGAAGCATCCGCGGGACGGCGCTGCCGATGCCGCGGGCCTTGGCGTCCCGCGCCACCCGGATCAGCGGCATGATGTGCGGCACGAACCGGCGATCAGAATGGCCGGGATGGCTCCGATCAGACCGCAGCCGGCGCAGGCTGCACAGCTCTCGCCGCTGGACTGAGCGTCGAGCACGGTGGACGGGAAGGGTATGAGCGGGCCGGATTGGAGAATCCGCATGGGGGTTCAGGCCCCCTGGATATTGGAATGAATCGAGGGAAAGGGAGAGGAGCCGCCACGCATGTGAAGAGTGGCGTCCGGGCTGTTCCCTGGCACAACGCAAAAAGGCGCATTCGGCAAACCGCGCAGGGGGCGGATCGGAAGGCGGCGCAGGCAGGGTGGGCGATCCGAGGGAATGGCGGGTTTGCGGGGCTCAGCGGCGGTTGAGCCTGACGTTTTTTATCAACTGTGTCATCTCTTCACTGGCATTCCACTTTTGAATGCCGCTACTCTGGGCGACGACGTTGTGTGCATTCATTAAAGAGACGGAGGGCATGAGGCTCAGGACAGAGAGATCCTTCCGCAAGGTGTAAACAAGATAGCCGTAGGTTGGTCTCACCGTTTCATTAACGGTCACTTGGATGAGGCCATCAATAATTTGGATATTATCGACGCAGTTAAACTCCTCGTACCGGCGGTTGATTGAGGATCTCGGGAAAAAGAGGATGCTCCTTTCAGTGCCGGGGCTCATTCTCTTGAAACCCCGCTGATCCGGAAGATGCGCGGCGCCGGAGACTTCCCTTGGGTCGAAGACGATAAGGGCGGCCTGTTCCTCGCCGTGGCGAACGCCGCCGGCGATGACTTCAGCGATTCCGTCGCCATCCAGGTCAAGGGTCCGGACGGAGTTCAAGTGGCCGGGGTGCCAGTACTCGCCGCGCGGTTTGCCCATACTGTCGACCACAAGCAGGACGGATGGGGAGGCAACATGGTGAACGAAGGCGGCGGCGACCCAACTGGTGCCGTCTCTCTCGGGTGACGCGAACACGGAATAACCCCTGACGACGTAGGGGGGTTTGTAGACCGAACGGCCGTCCTCGACAAGCCGCGACACACGCAGCGACCACTTCTGCTTGCCGCGATCGGAAAAGCAATAGAGGTCCCAGCCCTCCTCCTCGCGTTTCACATGGGGGTAGATGAACAAGACTTCGACTTTGCCGTCGTTATCGATGTCTCCCAACCACGGATCCGGCCAATGTCCGTCCGGATCCTCCAATACCCGGTAAGGAAACGTGTGCGACCAGACCGGGCGGTTACCGGAATCGAACGCTGAGAGAACCGGGCCGTTCCAGCGCGCGGTAGCCAGAGCGCCGCGCGCCATGGCGGATCGCCAGAACATACCGAGCGCGGCGACGGCGATGATGAGCAGAGCGGTGGAGGCGGCCGCCCAGACCTGGAGGACGCCCGGTCTTTGCCACCAGCGGGCAGTGTGCAGGCTTGTGAGTTGCCAGGCGCGCAGATCGCCTTCGAGGATGGTGGGCCGGGTGCCCAGCCGCTTCACCGGCAGGCCGCGGGTCTTCTCGTAATTTTGAGCAGTCCTGGGGCTGACGTGCAGGAAGTCCGCAATCTCTTTCCACGAACTCAGCAGCCTGTTCGGGCCTTCATGCCTCGGTTCAGGGCCGTTTTGTCGGGTTTTCGGCGCGGGATCCATCGGTTTGCCAAGGACAGTATTACACATTGTCCATTGCTGTGCCCCGCCGCGCTGCCCTATTGCCCGCCCCGCACCATCAGCATCACCTTCGCCGTCTGGAACATGATGTAGAAGTCCAGCGACATCGACATGTGCTTGATGTAATACAGATCGTACTCAAGCTTCGTGATGGTGTCTTCCATCGTGTCGCCGTACTTGTAGTTGATCTGCGCCCATCCGGTGATGCCCGGCATCACGGCATGGCGCCGTCCGTAAAACGGGATCTTCATGGTCAGAGCGGCGACGAATTCCGGCCGCTCCGGACGCGGGCCGACGATCGCCATTTCGCCCTTCAGCACGTTGAAAAACTGCGGCAACTCGTCGATCCGCAGCTTGCGCATCCACCGGCCCACGGGCGTAATCCGCGGATCGTCGCGCGTAGCCCACACCGCGCCGGTGGCAGCTTCCGCGTCCACATACATCGACCGGAACTTATGCACCCTGTAGTGCCGCCCTTGCAGCCCCACCCGAGTCTGGCTATAGATCGCCGGGCCTCGCGACGTCAGTTTCACCGCCAGCCACGCCAGAACCATCAGCGGCAGCGTCACGGCCATGCCGGCCAGCGCGATCGCCTGGGAATACAGCACTTGACGGCGGATCTGGCCCGGATGCGGCCCCAGGTCGCTGGTGAATATCAGCGACGATGGCCTCAACGATTCCAGGGGAACCCGCCCGGTCAGCGTCTCCACCAGCGAGGAGGCGTCCTCGATCCGTACGCTCATCATCCGCAGATCCAGCAACTGCCCCACCGGCAACTGCCCCCGCCGCTCCTCCATGCCCACCGCGATCAACTCCGGCTTGACCTCTTCCCAGATCTTCCTGATCGCCGCCGGCGGTCCCAGCCACGGCCCCATGGCCCTTTCCCCCGGCATCTCTTCCGGAGCCAGGTAGCCGACCGCGTCGAAGCCAAACTCCCTGCGCCGCGCCATCGCCGCCGCCGCCATCCGGCTCACCTTGCTCGATCCCAGAAACAGTACGCGCCGTCTATAAAGAACCTCGAAGATCAGGTGCGAGTAGGCGATCCGGAACTGCGGCACGATCAGCAGCACCGCCGCGCTGCCCACGATCATGTTCCAACGCCCCAGCGTCAGCGGTTTGGCGATGTAGGCGAATAGCGACTGCAGTAGAAACGCGATGCCCAGAACCAGGCAGAACTGCTGCACAAGTTCCACCCTGGACCTCACCCACAGCTTCGAATAGAGGTCGTTGAAATACAGCCCCAGCAGGATCGAGACCGTCACAATCGACACCCGCCCAAGCCCACCCTCATACAGCAGGTAGATCTCGGCCGAGAAATCATCCCTCCAGAACAGCACGCCGCAGTAAAGGCCGAAAACGAGGACCGTCTCAATCAGCAGCAGTCCGACCACCGATGTGGGGATAAAAACTCGAAACAGTCGGATCATACGACGGGACTTCTCTTCGCGCCGGCAGACGGTTTCCACCGGGCGGTCAGAGGCTTCAGTCTAACACGGCGGGAGGGCCGGATTGGCGCGTCCTGTACCAGTTTGGGTCAATCCCGTGCCTCAATCGGACACATGACGCCGCCGGCGTGACGGGCCTTGGCCGTAACCTGTTTCGATCTCTTGTCCGGACTACGAATCGTAGCGTTTGAACAGCAGGCTTCCGTTTGTCCCCCCGAAGCCGAACGAATTCGAAAGCGCGTACCGGATCTCCATCTTCCGTGCCGTGTGAGGCACGAAGTCCAGGTCGCAACCTTCCTCGGGGTTGTCCAGGTTAATGGTCGGAGGCGCAACCTGGTCGCGGATGGCCAGCACCGTGATGCCCGCCTCAAGTCCACCGGCGCCGCCCAGCAGGTGGCCCGTCATCGACTTCGACGAACTCACCGCGATCCTATAAGCGTGCTCGCCGAAGGCGCGCTTCACCGCCGTCGCCTCGATCTGGTCGCCCACCGGCGTCGACGTTCCGTGCGCGTTGATGTAGTCCACCACGTCGGGTTGCACGCCCGCATCGATCAGCGAATTCCGCATCACGCGGTACGCGCCGTCGCCGTCTTCCGACGGGGCGGTGATGTGGTATGCGTCCCCGCCCATGCCATAGCCGACGATCTCGGCCACGATCGGCGCGCCGCGCTTCAGCGCCGATTCCAGTTCCTCGAGAACCAGGATGCCGGCGCCTTCGCCCACCACGAATCCGTCACGGTCCTTGTCCCACGGACGCGATGCCTTTTCAGGCTCGTCGTTGCGTGACGACAACGCCCTCAACGCAGCGAATCCGCCCACGCCCATCGGCGTGATCGCCGCCTCGGCGCCGCCGCAGATCATCGCATCGGCGTAGCCGTGCTGGATCAATCGGAACGAATCGCCAATGCTGTGCGCGCCGGTGGCGCAGGCTGTCGCCGTCGCCGAATTCGGTCCCTTGGCCCCGGTCCTGATCGATACCTGGCCCGCCGCCAGGTTCACGATCGTCGCCGGAATAAAGAACGGGCTGATCCTTCCGGGGCCCTTCTCCAGCAGGTTCTTGTGCTCGCGCTCGATCACCTCGAACGCGCCGATGCCGCTGCCGATGTAGACGCCCACCCGTTCCGCGTTCTCCGAGGTCACCTGCAAGCCGGAAGCTTTCCTTGCCTCCTCGCTTGCGGCGATCGCGAAATGGATGAACCGCCCCATCTTCCGGAGTTCTTTCTTGTCGATAAACTCCAGCGGGTCGAAATTCTTCACTTCCGCCGCAATCCGCGTCGAGTACTCCGATGCATCAAACTGCGTGATCGGTCCCACTCCGCTTTTCGCGGCCAGCAATGCGCTCCAGGTAGCCTCGGTCCCGTTTCCGAGAGCCGAGAGCAGACCGACGCCGGTGACTACCACCCTGCGTGCCAATACAGTTCTCCCGTCCAGGACTATGTCTAGATACCCATCCGCACCGAAACCGGTTTACTTCTTGCCGGCTTTGGCGTCGATATACTCCACCGCGTCCTTCACGGTGGTGATCTTCTCGGCATCCTCATCCGGGATGTCGAGGTCGAATGCGTCCTCAAACGCCATCACCAGCTCGACGATGTCGAGCGAGTCGGCGCCCAGATCGTCGACGAACGACGCGGTCGCATCAACCTGTGCTTCGTCGACGCCAAGCTGTTCGACGATGATCTGTTTTACTTTTGCTTCAACGGACATTCAAACCTCCAAGTGGAGCCACAAAGCTCTGATTCTAGCGGCAAGCCATGCCCCAGCGCAATGCGCTCCCGCATTTTGCCTCGCCCACGGCCTGCGCTAGCATGTGAGGGACATGTCTAACGTCTTGTATCTGCACGGCTTCGCCTCCTCTCCCCAATCCCGCAAAGCCGTCTGGTTTGCCGATTGCTTCCAGAAGAGTGGAGTCGCTTTTCAGGCTCCCGGCCTCGAACATGGCGGCTTCGCCAGTCTCACCATCTCCTCCATGCTCGATGCCGTCCACCGCGCCGCCGCCGTCCGCCAGGCCGCCGCGGGCAACAAAGTCACCCTCATCGGCTCCAGCCTCGGCGCCTACCTCGCCGCCCTCTACGCTGAACTCCACCCAAGCGCCGTCGATCGCCTCATCCTCATGGCCCCGGCCTTCGGCTTCGCTTCCCGCTGGCTCGCCCAACTCGGCCCCGACGCCGCCCTGGCCTGGAAACAATCCGGCGCCCTGCCGTTCACCCATTACGCCACCGGCGAACAGACCGCCATCGGCTACTCGCTCATCGGCGACGCCTCCCGCTACCCCGCCGAACCCCAACCCGCTCACCCCGCACTCGTCTTCCATGGCCTCCACGACACTGTCGTCCCCCCATCGGCCGCCCGCCAATGGTGCGCCCAGTCTCCCGCCAACCGCCGCCTCCTGCTCTACGGCGACGGCCACGACCTCAACGCCTCCCTCCAACCCATGTGGGACGAAACCGTCCGCTTCCTCGGCCTTGAACCGTAGCCATCGCCGGCGGCCGCCGAATCGGCCACGCGGTCCCGCCCGCCCCGCGCTACCCTGTAATCAGCCGCGCCCATTGCGCCCGGCCGCTCAGCCGATGAGTTAATCCCGCAAAACCCGCCGTGTCCCGCACCCTCACCGTCAAGAGCTTCTTCTCCCGCTCAGGCCCCCTCGCCAAGGCCCACCCCAACTACGAATACCGTCCGGGCCAGCTCGAAATGGCCCTCGCCATCGAAGAGGCTTTCTCTCAGCAGCGCCACCAGATCGTCGAAGCCGGCACCGGCACCGGCAAGACCATCGCCTACCTGGTCCCCGCCATCCTCTCCGGCAAGCGCGTCATCATCTCCACCGGCACCAAGAACCTCCAGGAACAGCTCTTTTTCAAGGACATCCCCTTCCTCCAGCAGTTCTTCCCCAACATGAAGGCCTGCTACCTCAAGGGCCGCTCCAACTACGCCTGCCGCCAGAAGATCTACGACGCCCAGAAAGAACCCATCCTCTCCGGCCTCGAAGAGGTCTCCGACTTCCAGATCATCAAGGACTGGGAGGAATCCACCGAATCCGGCGACCGCGCCTCCATCACCAACCTGCCTGACTCCTCCACCGTCTGGGCCAGACTAGACGCCCGCGGCGACCTCTGCACCGGCCAGAAATGCCAGCAGTTCGAACGCTGCTTCGTCACCCTCGCCCGCATGCAGGCCTACGACTCCGACATCGTCATCGTCAACCACCACCTCTTCTTCGCCGACCTCGCCGTCAAGGAAAACGACGCCTCGGCCGGCATCCTGCCCGACTACGCCGCCGTCATCTTCGACGAAGCCCACGAACTCGAAGACGTCGCCGGCCAGTACTTTGGCGTCTCCATCTCCTCGCTCCAGGTCGACGACCTCCGACGCGATATCCTCGCCACCGCCCGCCGCAAGGACTTCCATTCACTCCAACTCGAACACATCCTCGTCACCCTGCTCGATCACTCCGACCGCTTCTTCGCCCTCTTCCCCCAGCAGGACGGCCGCACCAGTTTCACCCAACACCAGGCGTTCCTCGGCCAGTACGGCGAATTCTACAGCCACTTCACCGGCGCCCTCGAACTGCTGGCAACCCAGCTCAAACTCGTCCGCGACGCCCCCGACGAAGTCATGCCCCTGCACCGCCGCGCCGAGGAGATGATCGCCCGGCTCCGCTTCTGGATGGAGTCCGGCGACGAAACCTACGTTTACTGGATCGAACGCCGCGGCCGCGGCTGCTACCTCCAGGCCACCCCCATCGACGTCTCCAACCTCCTCCGCGACCGCCTGTTCTGCGAAGGCCCGCCCGCCGTCCTCACCTCCGCCACGCTCGCCGTCGGCGGCGGCTTTTCGTTCATCAAGGAACGTCTCGGCATCTCAATGCCGCGCGAACTCATCGTCCCCTCCCACTTCGACTACCAGACACAGGCCCTGCTCTACGTCCCGCCCCACCTGCCCGACGTCCGCACCCCCGCGTTCCTGCCCGCCGCGGTCCGCGAAATCTCCGAACTGCTGGCCCACTCCCGCGGCCGGGCCTTCTGCCTGTTCACCTCCTACCAGCAGATGCGCGCCGCCTTTGAACGCATCCAGCCTGAACTCGACTACCCCGTCCTCATCCAGGGTTCCAAGCCCCAGCGCGCCCTCATCCACGAGTTCCGCAACACGCCCCACTGCGTCCTTTTCGCCACGTCTTCGTTCTGGCAGGGCGTCGATGTCCAGGGCGACCAGTTGAGCTGCGTTATCATTGATAAGTTGCCGTTTGCCGTGCCCAGCGACCCCGTCGTCGACGCCCGCATCCGCAGCGTCCGCGCCTCCGGCGGCAACCCGTTTTTTGACTACCAGGTCCCGCAGGCCGCCATCGCTTTGAAGCAAGGTTTCGGCCGGCTCATCCGCAGCAAACAGGACCGCGGCGTCGTCGTCCTGCTGGATAACCGGGTGACCAAACAGCGCTACGGCCGTGTCTTTTTCGAGAGTCTCCCGGACTACCGCTTCACCGCCGACATCCGGGAAGTAGAGAATTTCTTCGACAATGTTTGAACTCCGCGTTGAACACAGCTTCCCGGCAGGCCACCACCTGCGCGACTACGTCGGCAAGTGCGCCACCCCGCACGGCCACAACTACCGCGTCCAACTCGCCGTCACCGGCCCCAACCTCAACCCCATCGGACTCCTGCTCGACTTCTCCGACCTCAAGAAATCCCTCCGCGCCGTCGCCGAGACCCTCGACCACCAGTACCTCAACGACCTCCCCTTTTTCGCCACTCGCAACACCTCGGCCGAAAACATCGCCGTCTACTTCCACGAGGAACTCACCAAACTCCTGGCCCCGGCATTAGGAGCCGCCCAAGCCCGCATCTCCGAAATCGTAGTCCAGGAAACCGACACCGCCTGGGCCGTGTATCGGCCCGAGTAGGAGCGCGGCAGTGCCGTTGCTGAGTTCCGGCTCACTCGTTCAGTCCACCCAAGGCCCCCGCCACCAACCTCAATTCCGGATACCCGCCGAACCTGTTCCGAGGCCGATTGCCTCCCTCGGCCCGCGCCGCCGTTGCCCGGCCGGCGCTGCTCTCGGCCCCGGATCCAGCCGGACCGGACAGCCGCCCCGGCGCGGGATTCCGCCGAGCCGCCTCACATTTGAAGATCTTTACTCCTCCAGCAGTCATCTCTAAGCAGGAAGGTGGCTGGCGCCGACGAACATGCTAAACAAAGCCCATCCCTGGATGAAAACGATGTTGTGGGCGGCCGGGCTTGGCAACTTCTTTCTCGGCGTCCTGATGGCCGCGGCGCCTGTCGAGATGGACCGCGTTCTCGGCATCGAGGCTTGGACCGCCGCCGTGCTGGTCCGCATGTTGGGCATCATCACCGCCTCCACCGGCGCCGGCCTCATGCTGGCCTCCGCCGATACCGTCAGAAGCTGGCCCATGACGCTGGCCGGCATGCTGGTGAACTTCACCTGGGTCTGGGGACTGGCCGCCGAGCCGCGCCTGTCGCACTGGGGTTTCACCGCCGGGGCCTTTCAGCTCCTTCTTGGCGCCGGTCTTGGCGCTGTCCTCTACCGCGCTTACGAAACCCTCGGTGAGCAGAAACGATGCATTTCACCCGAGATCCTGAAGTTCGCCCTTCGAAGCAGGACCAACGCCGGCCTCAGCATCGACGAACTGTCCCGCCTGTCGCCCGTCCTGCTCGTCTTCCTCCGCCATGCCGGTTGCACATTCTGCCGCGAGGCGCTCGACGACCTTGCCGCCAGAATGAAGGAGATCGAATCCGGCGGCGCCAGGCTTGTCCTGGTCCACATGGGCAGCGACGAACACGCCCGGCGGTTTTTCGCCCGTTACGGGCTGGAAAACGTCGCCCGGCTCAGCGACCCGGAACGCTCGCTCTACCGCGCCTTTGGACTTCGCCGCGGCGCACTGGGCGACCTGTTTGGCCCCAAGGTCTGGATGCGCGGATTCGAGTCCGCCATTCTGAAACGCCACGGCCAGGGCCGGCTGGTCGGCGACGGCTTCCAGATGCCCGGCATCTTCCTGCTCTTCCACGGCGAAGTGATCCGCAGCTACCGCCATCAAAGCCCGGCCGACCGCCCCGATTACGTGAAACTCGTTACTGGCCAGGAGTATGCTTCCCCCGAGATGCGGACCTTCTGACCGGCCTCGTCGCCCGCCGGCTCCGAACCGCCCGCCAGGTTTTGCTATCGTATTGAATCAGGCGAGTTTCCCAAGCCCCGCCGGCGCCGCTCGGCCGGCGGGTTGAAGCGCTCGCACCGGTAAAAACCGGCGGCCCCCGGCCGGATGTTCAGAAATGGACGAACAACTGCCCACACGCCAGAAACCGAACGACGCCCATTTCCCCGGGACGCTGGGATCGGTCGAGGTCTTCGGCATCCCGGTCCGTTTCCATTTCACCTTCTGGCTCATTGTCGTCTACCTGATCGTCATCGGCTCGCGCGGACAGCAGTCGGCAGCCGGCACCACGCTCTACATCCTTTCCATCTTCGGCTCGGTGCTGCTGCACGAACTCGGCCACGCCGTTGTCGCACACCGCTTCAGGATCAGGACCCTCGAAATCGTCATGCTGCCCATCGGCGGCCTGGCCCGCCTGGAGCGCCCCCCGCGCGGCCGCGAGGAGTTCTGGGTCGCCATCGCCGGCCCGGCCGTCAACCTCATCATCGGCGGCGCGCTCATGGGCTTCGCCTGGCTGGGCGGCAACTCCCTGGCTCCGGAAACCTGGATGGCGCAGCCCAACGACTCGAACCTCGCCGAACGCATCGGCATCGCCAACCTGTTTCTGGCCGTCTTCAACCTCATCCCCGCCTTTCCCATGGACGGCGGCCGCATCCTGCGCTCGCTGCTCGCCCGCTGGCGCCCCGAAAACGAAGCCACCCGCACCGCCGCCCGCATCGGCATGGGCATGGCCGCCATCATGGGCCTCTACGGACTGCTCGCGGGCAACTTCTTCCTCGTCTTCATCGCCTTCTTTATCTACGTCGGCGCCATGCAGGAGCGTGTCGCCTCCGACCAGCAGGAACTCATCGGCTCCGAGATCGTCCAGCCCGCCATGGTCACTGACTTTCGCACGCTCAATCACGGCGATACCCTGAAAGACGCCGCCAACCTGCTGCTCGCCACCACCCAGCAGGATTTTCCCGTGATGGCCGGCCAGTCGGTCGCCGGCCTGCTCACCCGCCAGGCCATGCTCCGCGCCATGGCCTCCGAAGGCCCTGAAGCCTATGTCGCCGGCGCCATGGACCGCGACTTCCTCCGTGTGCCCCCGTCCGCATTGCTCTCCGAGGTGGTGCAACTGATCGCCTCAAGGCAGGGCAGTTGCGCGCTCGTCTTCGAGGACGACACGCTGGTCGGCATGTTGACCGCGGAAAACGTGAGCGAGTTTCTGATTCTGAGGGAGATCCGGCGCGCCCGTGACGGCGCCAGGGAGCAGGGGTCATGAGCCATCCTGATGTTGTGGTCGTGGGCGCCGGTCTGGCCGGCCTTTGTTGCGCCCGGAAGCTGGAATCCGAGGGCGTCCGCTGCCAGGTCATCGAAGCCTCAGGGGGCGTCGGCGGCCGCGTCCGCACCGACGAGCACGAGGGGTTCCTGCTCGACCGCGGCTTCCAGACGCTGCTCACCGCCTACCCCGAGGCGCAGGAGCAGCTCGACTTCGACGCTCTCCGCCTGTGCGGCTTCGTCCCCGGCGCCCTGGTGAGAAAGGAGGGCCGGTTTTTCCGCATCACCGACCCCGCGCGCGGCGGCGGCTACTTCTCCAATCTGTTTACCCCCGTCGGCACGCTGTTCGACAAAATGAAGATCTCGCGGCTGCGCAACGACCTGGCGAAACTGTCCATCGAGGAGATCTTCGAAAACCCCGAGATCAGCGCCCGCCAGGCCCTGCTTATGCGCCGCTTCTCCCAGCGCATGATCGACGAGTTCCTCCGTCCGATGTTCGGCGGCGCCATGCTGGATGCCAACCTCGCCGGTTCCAGCCGCATGTTCGAGTTCCTTTTCAAGATGTTCGCCGAGGGCGATGCCGCCGTCCCTGAACTCGGCATGGGCGAGATCCCCAAGCAGCTCGCTTCCACGCTGCCCGATGGCGCCATCCGCCTCAATGAGCGGGCCGCCTCGGCCAGAGCGTGCGAGGTGAAACTGGAATCCGGCGAGGAAATCAAGGCCCAGGCGGTTGTCGTCGCCGCCGACGGGCCGGAGGCCATGCGCATCCTCGAAACCCGCCGCAAGGTGCAGTCGCGCGGGGTCAGTTGCGTCTACTTCGACGCCCCCCAGAGCCCCGTCGATGAACCGATCCTTGTTCTGGGCGGCAGCAGCCGGGGCGTCATCAACAATCTCGCCGTCATGAACGAGGTTTCGCCTGCATACGCTCCCGAAGGCCGCTCGCTGGTCTCGGTCACCGTCCTCGGCAACCCGGCGCGCGACGACCGTTCGCTGGAAACCATGGTTCGCGGACAGCTCAAGCGCTGGTACGGACGTGTGTCCAAGGAATGGCGCCTGCTGCGCATCTACCGCATTGAGCACGCCCAGCCCATCTCCGTGCCCCAGCATCTGCGGACCGAGCCGCGCCTCGAACCCGGCCTCTACATCTGCGGCGACCACCGCGCCACGCCTTCAATCCAGGGCGCGATGGAGTCCGGCCGCCTGGCCGCCGAGTCCCTGCTGCGGCAGTTGCGCGGCCAGCCCGAGCCCGACCATCACGAAGCCGCCGCCTCCGCCCGGCATAGCCGCAGAGTCCTCAGGACACAGGATGACAAGCCCGCCCAGCTCGACGACGACGAGATCGACTGATCCGCCCGCCGCAAGCCCCCTGCGGGCTTACCGCAGGTCGAACTTTTTCATCTTGTAGCGCAGCGTGTCGCGCGTGATCCGCAACAGCCGGGCCGCCTGCGTCTGGTTGCCGCCGGTCTTTTCCAGCGCCTGAACCAGCAGGCGTTTTTCGTTGTCCTCGAGCGACATGCCGGCGTCGGGGATGGTCCGGGGAAAGCTCTCGATGGCGAGCAGCGGCTGGCCGGCCGGGTTGCGGCTGATCGACATCGGCAGACTTTGCGCGGTGATGTAGGAGGAGTCCTCCAGGATCATCGCCCGCTCGATCGCGTTGCGCAACTCGCGCACGTTGCCCGGCCAGTCGTGGCGCAGCAGCATATTCATGGCTTCCGGATCGATGCCCTCGATGTGGCGCTTGAACTTGCGGTTGTAGTGCTCGACAAAAAACGTGGCCAGCGGCGCGATGTCCTCGATCCGTTCCTTAAGCTCCGGAATCGTGATGTGAATGACGTTCAGCCGGAAGAAAAGGTCCTGCCGGAACGCGCCCTCCTTCACCGCCTCGCGCAGGTTTTTGTTCGTCGCCGCGATCACGCGCAGGTCGAGGTTGATGTCCTTCAGCCCGCCCAGCCGCCGGAAGGTCTGCTCCTCGAGCACTCTGAGAAGCTTGGCCTGCAGCATCAGCGGAATCTCGCCGATCTCGTCCAGGAAAAGCGTTCCTCTGTCGGCCAGCTCGAAGATGCCTTTCTTCTGGGCGCGGGCGTCGGTGAAGGCGCCCTTCTCGTATCCGAACAGCTCGCTTTCCAGAAGAGTCTCGGGGATGGCGGCGCAGTTGATGGCAATGAACGGTTCGGCCTGGCGCAGGCTCTGATAGTGCAGCGTCTTGGCGATCAGGTCCTTGCCGGTCCCGTTTTCGCCCTCCAGCAGAATTGTGGTGGCCTCGCTGATCGCCACCCGCCGGACGAAAATCAGCATCTCGATCATCACCGGACTGGCGGCGATGATCTCGCGCTTCTGCGGTTCGGCTTCGTCGGTGATGTCCTTGATCGTGGCGACAACGCCTTGAACCGTGCCATCTTCCTTCACCACGTGGGCCGTGCGAATCACCACCAGCCGCTCCAGGCCGTTCTCGCTCCGCAGCCGGATGGTGGAGTTGGATCCGTTCGACGACATCAGCCCCGTGTGCATCCCGCAGCCCGGCTCGCACTGCTGGCAGCGGAACATCTTATGGCAGTCACGGCCCACAAGCTCCTCGGCCGTCATCCCGAACAGCCGCTCGGCGGCGGCGTTCACGCCGGTGATCACGTGGTTGGTGTCGTACAGAACCAGGGCGTCCGAGATCTGGTTGAAGACGGCCTCAAGCACGCCCGCGGTCTGCCACTCGCTGGAAAGTCTTGTCATTCGGCTCTGGCGCTACATCCCATTCTAGTCCGATCCACGGGCGGTTGGGATGGGGGATGGGTCAATTGCCCCATCCCGCGCCCTGGAAGCCGCTTGCGGAATCGGAACAAATAGTCTTTAATTTGAACCGGATACGGGAGGCCGCCGCGACTCCGCGCGCGGTCCGCCGAAATGGACTCTGAATTGCACTATTCAGGGTGAGTGAAATGTGCCGGGTGAGGTGCCGCAACGGCCTCCTCCGGCGTGGAAGGCACGATCCGATGGGTACGATACAACTGGCGCTGTCCGACACGGCCAAGGCCGAGGCGCTGAGGAGCATCCTGGCCCGCAGCGCCCAGCGCGATGTCGTCTGCGTCGACAAACCGGACCTCGATTCGGCCTGCGTCGTCGTGGTGGATCAACAACACATGGGATGCCTGCCCCAGCCCCTGCCGCATCCGGAGAGAATCGTGCTGATCGCGGCCAGCGATCCCGGTTCGCTGAAGGAGGCCTGGGATGCTGGCGTGAGTTCGGTCGTTGGCGGCCAGGATTCGCTGAATACCCTTGTTCTCGCGATCCTGTCGGTTTGTCTGCGCACCGGGGCGGCACGTTCGAAGGACACTGTGCCGCGGACGTTGGATTGATCGTATATTGTGATCTGTGGCCTTGGGCAACCCTACCTTGATGACGCCCGGGGCCGGGAGGTTAGTTGGACATGGCTGATGTGAATCTTCTACCCTACGCAATCGCATGGGCCGTTCTGGCTCTGGTGGTGATACTGCTTGCCTTCTGGCGCAAGAACATCTCCGCGCATGAAGACGATACGCTGCACCTCGGCGGCGGCGCCGAAGTGCATGTCAAGCAACAGGAAGAGATCGCCAAGAAACTGGCCAAACTCGACCTGTGGGGCAAGGCGCTGACCGTTGTGCTGGTTCTCGCCGGTCTGGCGCTTGGCGTGGTCTACGGGCTGCAGATTTGGGAAGCGACCTCCAAGCAGACCTTCTAGCGCGGACAGCCGTGCAATAGGGATGCGCCGCGGTCCGCGCCCCGGTTGCGCGCGGGCCGTGGGCGCGTTCGTCTTTGACCGCCTGATTCGCGCCGGTGCAATGGCGCTGGAAAGAGCCTATGGCTGGCCATGACGGCCGGCCGCGGGGAGGGAGCGGATTTGCCGAGAATGATTCGAATTGCGGGTGTGCTTCTGGCCATGGCACTGGCCGGCGGACTGACGGCCGCCCAGCGCGGGACCGGCTCGACAACGCCAAATAGCGTCTGCGCCGGCTGCCACGACTCCGAGGCCAAGCTGAATAAATCGGCCCACGTCGGCGTCCTCTGCGCCTCCTGCCACCTGAAGCGGGATGAGTACCCCCACCCCGAAAACGCCCCTAAACCGCGGTGTTCGGACTGCCACGCCTCCATCGTCGCCGAATACAACCTCAGCAACCATGCCCTGGAAATCAAGAAGGGCAATGCCGGCGCCCCCGACTGCGCCTTCTGCCATGGCGAGAAACACGATATCGCCGTCGCCAAATCGCCCGAGGCCCGGCGCGCCTCGCTCGACAACTGCGGCGGCTGCCATGACAAGGCCATGACGGCATTCGAGAACTCGGCCCATGGCAAGGCCGTCGCCGCGGGCATCCGCGAAGCCCCCGTTTGCATCGACTGCCACTCGGCGCACAACATCGAAAGCGCCAAACTGGACGCGTCCCCGGTGAACACCCAGGCGGTGCCGGAGACCTGCGGCCGCTGCCACGGCGATCTCAAACTCATGCAGCGCTTCGGTCTCAACGCCGACCAGGTCACAACCTTCAACTCCAGCTTCCACGGCCTGGCCCTCAAATCAGGCGAACAGCGCGTCGCCGGTTGCGCCTCCTGCCACGGATACCACGACATCCGGCCGTCGCACGATCCCAAATCGCGCATCCACCCAAAAAACATCGCCGCCACGTGCTCCTCCTGCCACCCCGGCGCCGGCAGCAAGTTTTTCCTCGGCAAGATCCATACCGTCGAGGTGACCGACGAGCCGGCGCCCATCCAGTGGGCGCGGCTGTTTTACATCTGGCTGATCCCCGGCACCATCGGCTTCATGTTCGTCCACCATCTGGGCGACTTCATCCGCAAGTTCCACATCCACCGATTCCAGGGCCAGCGCCAGCCCGCGACGATGCTCAAGCCGGTGAAACCCCACCTCCGGATGCACCGCTTCGAGCGTATCCAGCACCTCCTGCTGATGATCAGCTTCATCGTGCTGGCCTACTCGGGCTTCGCGCTGCACTACCCCGACGAGTGGTGGTCGCGCTGGTTCCTGGCCTACGAGAAGACCTACCCGCTGCGCGGCACCATCCACCGCGCCGCCGGCGTGATTCTGCTGATCACATCAGCGCTTCACGTGATCTCGCTCATCGTCAACAAGACGCTGCGCGAGCACTGGAAAGAGATGCTGCCCAGGTTCGGCGACCTGCGCGAAATGGTCGAAGGCACGCTCTGGCGGCTCGGCCTGCGCAGGCAGCGCCCCCACCAGTCCTCGCACAGCTACATCGAGAAGGCCGAGTACTGGGCGCTTGTCTGGGGCACGGCCGTCATGGCAGTCACCGGCGTGGCGCTGTGGGCCAACAACTGGATGCTCGCCAACACGCCCAAGGTCTGGTACGACTTCTCGCGCGTCGTCCACTATTACGAGGCCGTGCTGGCCACCCTCGCCATCATCGTCTGGCACTTCTACTCGGTCATCTTCGACCCCGAAGTCTATCCGATGGACCCGTCCTGGTACTCCGGCTACAGCCCGCGCGAGTTCCCCGAACACGCCCACGGCCACGCCCAACCCCACGGCGAACACAAAGACGACTGATCGATCAATTCGTTCCGCAAGCCAATCCGATCTGTTTATACTGAATCTATGCAGAAGCTGAAGGATTGGCTTGCGCCGGTCGTTTACCTGGGGAGCAACTGGATCAGCCTTATGGGCGTCGTGCTCGTCACCACGGGCGCCTTCATGTGGCTTGTTCTGCTGCCGACGATGCTCAAGTCCGGAGGCCGCGATCCTTACCTCGGCATCCTCCACTTCATGGTCCTGCCCGCGGTCTTCTTCGCCGGCCTCGGGCTTATCCCCGTGGGCATCTGGTGGGCCAAGAGGCGCAACAAGGGGCAGATGCCCTCAGTCTTCCCGCCCATCGATCTCCAAAACCCGCGTTTCCGCAAACTGATCGCCTTTTTCGCCGTGACGACGGTGTTGAACGTGGTCATCGGCACGCAGTTGATGTTCAGCGCGGTGAGCTACATGGAGTCGGTCAGTTTCTGCGGCCAGACCTGCCATGTCGTCATGAAGCCCGAGTTCACGGCCTATCAGAACTCGCCGCACGCCCGCGTGGATTGCGTCAGTTGCCACATCGGCCCCGGCGCCAACTGGTTCGTCAAGAGCAAGATCTCCGGCTCCTGGCAGGTGATCAGCGTTTCCTTGAACCTCTACCCGCGCCCCATCGAGACGCCCATCAAGGACCTGCGCCCGGCGCGCGAAACCTGCGAGATCTGCCACTGGCCCCAAAAGTACGGAGGCGACCGCATCCGCGTGCTCGACAAGTTCGCCGGCGACGAAGCCAGCTCCCACACCAAGTCCGTCCTGCTCATGCACATCGGCGGCGGCAACGGTTACCAGGGTATCCACGGCGCCCACATGGGACCGGGCGTCGTGATGCGCTATGCGCCCAAGGATCGCAAACGGATGGAAATTCCCTGGGTCGAGTACACCAGGAACGGCGAAACCGTCACTTACAAGGCCGAGGGCTACGGCGGCGACGGTCCGGGCGGCATGGAGGTCCGCACCATGGACTGCATGGACTGCCACAACCGCCCGTCACACACCTTCGAATTGCCCGCCCGCGCCCTGGACCATGCCCTGGCGTCGGGCGCAATCGACCGCTCGCTGCCTTTCGCCAAGAAGACGGCGCTCGAAGTCATTCAGAAGGTCCATAAGACCACCGAGGAGAGCGAGCGCGAGATCGTGGCGCAGTTCAAAGCCTTCTATGAGAAAAACCACCCCGCGGTTTACGCGGCGAGGAAGGCGGCTGTCGAGAAGTCGGCCAAGGCGGTGCTGGCCGTCTACGCGAGGAATGTCTTTCCGGAGATGAATGTGCAGTGGGGCATCTATCCCAACCACCTCGGCCACGAGGACTTCCCAGGTTGCTTCCGCTGCCACGACGGCCGCGCCGGATCCAAGCCCGGCCGCGAGATCACGCAGGATTGCGACAACTGCCACAAGACCCTCGCCATGGAGGAGGAGTCGCCCAAGGTGCTCACTGACCTCGGCCTCGCCAATCGCATGGGCGCCAACTAGGCCGAGGCCCGTCCAGGAACACAAGGGCCGCGCCGCGCGGTCCAGCCGCCGCGGCCCTTCGTTCGAAAACCGCCGCGACGGGCGGCTGATCCCGTGGATGCCGGGGAGCGGCCCCGGCCGCAACGTCACCCCTCAAGACGCGAGCCTGCCGGCAGGCTTACCCGATGGCTTTCGCGTGAGCGCGGACCACTTCATGCCGCCCGCCGTCAGCGGGCCCGCACACCCCTCCCTTCGCTATTTGATCTGCACGCTCACCGACGCCGTCATCCCAGGCCTGATCAACGGCGTCGGACTCGCAAACTCCACGTATACCCTGTTGTTCTCCACCAGCCGCACCTGCCCCGCCAACGTGTCCGCCGTCTCGGCAATGTTGATCTGCGCCGGCAGCCCCGCCGCCATCCGCCCCGCCAGCGCCGGTTCCACGTCAAACACCGCCTCCATCATCGTCAGATCCACCGCGATCTGGATCAACCCCTCCATGCCCGCCTTCACCTCTTCGCCGGCCTGCTTCTGGATCGAAATAATCACGCCATCCGAAGGCGACAGCAACTGCGCCGCGGCCAGCCCCGCCTTGGCTTCCTCATACGCCGACTCGGCCTCGGCCACCTGCCGCTTGGACACGTCGATGTCCTTATTGATCTGATCCACCCTGTCGCGGAGCGACTTCGCCAGCCCGCCCACCGCTTCCTCCTCCGCCCTGGCCGCGTCAAAGGCCGCTTGCGCCGCCTCAAACGCCTTCCTCGGAGTCGCCCCTTCCCGATGCAGCATCTGCTGTCTCTGTTGCGCCTTCTCCGCCTTCTGCCGCTCCGAGGCCGCCCTCGACGCATCCGCCGCTCTGCTCGACTCTTCCAGCCGCGCCGCCAGCATCTGGCTCTCCAGCGTCTGAAGCCGCATTTTCATCCGCTCCAGTTGCAGCCCCGCTTCCTTCTCATGCTCCAACAGAACATCGTTTGCCACCGCCCCCAAAATCTGCCCCTCAAATACTTCATCGCCCGGCTTCACCGGAAACTCCTCCAGCACCCCGTCCACGGGCACATCCACTCCCACGATGTTGCGCGCCGCCAGCGCCGCCTGAAACTTCACCACCGCCCCCGGCGCCAGCGCCGCCGCCGGGATCTCCGCCTTCTTCTCCGGCGCGGCCTGCTTCGACTTCCAATACAGGTAGCCGCCTGCTCCCGAGGCCACCAGCATCACTCCAGCAACTGCGACGACGGCTCCGCGCTTCATCTTTCGATCATAGGTGAATCCGCCGCCTTCTATGCCCGGGCCGTTTCTGTTATGCTGCCAAAGCGGCGGCTCTCTTCGCCGGCCTGCACTCTTCTGGAGGAATCGTGTTCGAACTGCGGCTCGGCGACGAGGTTGACGATTTTTGCATCAAGTGCAAACGCCTCACCAACCATTTCATCCTCGCAATGATTGGTCACGACGTTGCCCGCGTCCGCTGCCGAACCTGTTACAACGAGCAACTCTTCCGC
>PNKE01000067.1 GCA_013822245.1 Candidatus Solibacter sp. | reverse complement strand
TGGCGAATGAGGCGGGGGTGGGATTCGAGGATGCGGCGCAGTATGTGGTGGAGAAGCAGGCTCTGGATTGTTTCACGAACGTCAGGTTGAGGGAGTTGCTGGAGAGGTTGGGGGCGGAGAGGTATGTGGTGTATGGGGTGGTGACGGAATATTGCGTGCGGTGCGCGGTGATGGGCCTGTTGGGCAGGGGGGCGAGGGTGGAGATGGTGGTGGACGGGGTGATGGCGTTGAGCGAGGAGGCGGGGCGGAAGACGTTGGAGGAATTTGTCGGGGCGGGCGGGGTGTTGACGACGGTGGCGGAAGTGGTGGGGTGAGTTTCGACGGCGGGCGGCAAGGCGCCCGATATTGAGTCAGCCAGGCCGCCTACCGGCTTCGACGCTTTGTCTGGCGCTGGCCCAAGCCTTCGGCGATCATCGCCATCACCAGGGTATTGAGACTCACGCCCTCCTGCCGGGCCCGCTCGACAAGCCTGGCGTGCAGGGTTTTGGGTACGCGCTGCCGCCATTGGCCGCTCGCGGCATTGAAAGCGCCGGGGGCGGGGATCGGATCGCCGAACTCCTTCATCGTCAGCATGGCGGCTTTCAGGGCATCGCGGCCGTTTTTGATCGCCTCTTCCGGAGTCGCGCCATCTGAGATCACGCCCGGCAGATCGGGATACTCGATGAGGAAGCCCCCGCCTTCGGCTTCCGGCAACGGCCGGACCGTGAACGGATAGGCCTCGAAATTGAAGGTGTCATTCATTCTTTGCTCTCCCCTCTGTCGATGAGTTGGACAAACTGGCGGATGTAGACCGGCTTGATGGGGCGTGCGGCGGGGACTGTCAACATGCCGGAGCCGGGATGCCGGAAAACGACGTGACTGGTACCGTGTTGACGGAACTCGATGGCGTATTTCCTGGCGACGGCCTTCAGGTCTTCGATGCGCCAGTCTCTTGGATTGGTCCGCATCCGCTCCGCAACCTGTCCGCGCCTGCCACGTGACGATGGTATCTCTGGTGATACCACGTGTCAACTTCACAGGTCACTCTTGAACCAGCGTGGCTGTGTCGTCGGGGTAGTGCGGCGGGGGGCTTTCGGCGTTTCCGCCAGCGGACGCAACGGCACGAGTATCTGGCGGCAGGCGGGAGTGCCTGCACCACGATGGGCGGCTGAGGCTAGCCGGCTGGCGGGAGGGCGACGGTGGTGGCGTGGCGCCAGAGGCGTTCGAGGCTGTAGTATTCGCGCTTTTCCGGGTCGAAGATATGGACCAGGAGGTCGCCGTAATCGCCGAGGATCCAGCCGGCGTTGTCGTAGCCTTCGACGTTGTGAGGGATCTCCCCGGCCTGCTTCTTCATTTGCATGGCGACTTCGTCCCAGATAGCCTGGATCTGGGGCTTGTTCTGGCCGGTGCAGATGAGGAAGAAGTCGGCGAAGGAGGTGACTTCGCGGAGGTCGAGGATGATGATGTCGCGGGCCTGCTTGGATTCGGCGGCGCGGAGAGCGATCTGCCACGTGGGGGTTTCAGTGGCGGAAAAAGCGCTGGCCCCGGATTCGAGTGTGTTACCCAAAGTCGCTATGAAACGTCTCCTTAAACGGTATCGTACTACATCTAGAACAGTGCGCAATCTTTTTGTTTTTTACAGTCTGATGATTTTTGGCGGGGCCGGAGTGTACGCGCAGACGCCCGACCTGGAGAGGCTGCGCGCTCTGGTGGAGGCGGGCGCGGCGCCGAGGGCGGCTTTGGAGAAGGCTCTGGCCGAGATGCGGGACGCCGAGGATGAGGCGATTCTGAGGCGGACGCTGTATGGGGCTTCGCGCATCGAGGACACGACCGAGGAACAGGCGGCGGAAATGGTGGCGGCGGCGCGGAGGCGGGTTGCTCGGCGGCAGGCGAGGCTGGAGGAGTTGAAGCCGCTGGTGGAGCAGGGCATTTACGCGCGCAATGCGCTGGGACCGGTGGCGGAAGAGATTGAGGAACTGAACAGGACGCTGGAGCTGGCGATCTCGCGGGAGAAGTTTCTGCGCGAGATGGCGGACATGGCGCGGGCGGAAGAGCAGTGGGCGCGGATCGAGGCGGGGCCGGAGACAGGGGTGGAGTCGCGGCCGGTGAGCGAGCGGTTTGACGGGATGGGGACGTTCACGGCGGCGCACTGGAAGGGAGTGGTGCTGGCGTACGAGGCGGCGTTCGGCAGGCCGGTGCCGGTGAGCGCGCATGGGGAGACGGCGGTGCACAGGGCGTTGGGCTACGACCACCGGGGGCGGGTGGATGTGGCGGTGAATCCGGATGAGCCGGAGGGGGTGTGGCTGAGGGAGTATCTGACGCGGGAGAAGATTCCGTTTTTCGCATTCAGGGCGGCGGTGGCGGGCAAATCGACCGCGCCGCATATCCACATTGGGCCGCCGAGCTTGCGCATCAGAGTGGCGGACTAGATAGCCTAGTAGTCATGCCGGCAATTGAAGTTCTTATTCCCGCGAGCCGTATTCAGGCTAGGATTGCGGAGTTGGGGGCGCGGATCAGCGCCGATTACGAGGGCCAGACGGTGGTGCTGGTGGGGGTGCTGAAGGGTTCGTTCATGTTCATGGCGGACTTGTGCAGGCAGATCACGGTGCCTGTGCGGGTGGATTTCATCGGGACGAAAAGCTATGAGGGGACAACGACGACGGGGCAGGTGCAACTGACGAAGGACCTGGACCGGCCGATCGAGGACGAGCATGTGGTGATCGTCGAGGACATCATCGACACGGGGCTGACGCTGAGCTATTTGAAGCATCTGTTTGCGCAGCGCGGGCCGGCGTCGTTGAAGGTGGCGGCGATCCTGGACAAGCCGTCGCGGCGAAGGGTGCGGGTGGAAGGCGATTACGTGGGGTTTGAGATCGAGGACAAGTTCGTGATCGGGTATGGGCTGGATTACGAGCAGAGGTACAGGAATTTGAAGGATGTCTGCGTGATGGTGGGGTGAGGGGGGATGGTCAGGTTCGGCTGAATGGGCGGGGGAGAAGGAATGGTTCGGATGGAGATGAAGGCGAAAGAAGACGAGCAGCGGGGATTGCGGATGGAGCCGGGCAGGCACAGGAGCGAGTTGGATCGCGAGGGGAGCGACTGCGTGCAGGCGAGCGATCTGCTTGCGGACCAGGGGCAGAGGGTGGAGTGGGCGGTACGGTTGGCTGGGGAGTTTTCGTCTGGCAGCAAGGATGTCAGCACGGAGCATGACCGGTATTTGGGTGAGGCGTTCGACATCACGCCCGGTGATGTTGAAACGAGTGTTGACGCGGCAGACTGAACACGAGAGCAATTGAGCCACGCAAAGGGTGCCGGCGAGGGCGCCGGCCGCAGGCGAGGGCGCCTGCCCTACCCAGCAGTGGGCGAGATTGATGGTGACTTCATTGGCATAGAATGGTCGGCGAGCTTATGAGACGCCGAGACGTTCTTCAATCGATTCCTTTCGCCGGATATTCGCTGTACGTGTTCGCCGACCCGGCCCAGGCTGCGCAGGCGGCGCAGGGCGGGGGGCGGGACTTTGGGGTTGTGGCGCCGCCGGTGGCAAGGCGCAGGCCGTCGCCGAATGAGCCGCACATGTCGCTGGTGGATTTGAAGTGCGATTTGATGGTGGCGGGCGGGGGACTGGCCGGAGTGTGCGCGGCGATAGCGGCGGCGCGGCATGGGGCCAAAGTCGTGCTGGTGCAGGACCGGTCGCGGCTGGGGGGCAATTCGTCGAGCGAAGTGAAGATGCACGTCGTCGGGGCAAACTCGCACAAAGGCCGCCCAGGGTGGCGCGAGGGCGGCATCATTGAAGAACTGCGGCTGGACGATGCTGCGAATAATCCGCAGCGGTGCTGGGAGCTGTGGGACCTGCTGCTCTACGACAAGGTGATGTCGGAGCCGAACATTACGCTGATGCTTGAGACATCGCTGTATTCGGCGTCGATGAAGGGCGGGCGGATCGACCACGTGCTGGCACGGTGCGACAAGAGCGAACACATCTACAGGATCACGGCGCCTCTGTTCCTGGACGCCACGGGCGATTCGCGGCTGGGGCTGGAGGCAGGCGCGCAGATGCGGACCGGGCGCGAGGCCAAAGCGGAGTTTGGCGAGACGCTGACGCCGGAAAAGGCGGATGAGGAGACGCTGGGTTCGTCGATTCTGTTCACGTCGCGGCTGCACGACAGGCCGATGCCGTTCACGCCGCCGAAGTGGGCGAGGAAGGTGACGCCGGCGCAGTTGCGGTTCAGGTCGGTGAACAGTTGGGAGTATGGGTATTGGTGGATCGAGTGGGGCGGGGATCTGAATACGGTTTGGGATAACGAGCGGATCCGGTTTGAGCTGCTGTCGATTTTGATGGGCGTGTGGGACTACATCAAGAACAGCGGGGCGCATCCGTCGAGCGCGAACTGGGCGCTGGATTGGGTGGGGATGATGCCGGGCAGGCGGGGGAGCCGGCGGATGGTGGGCGATGTGATCGTGACGCAGAACGACTTGATGCGGGGGACGTGGGACGATGCGGTGGCCATTGGCGGGTGGCCGATGGACGATCATCCGCCGGCCGGATTCGACAGGCCCGAGGTGCCGCCGAATACGGTGATCCGGACGCCGGAGGTGTTCAATCTTCCACTGCGGGCGCTGTATAGCAAGAACGTGCCGAACCTGTTCATGGCGGGACGGAACATTAGCGCGACCCACGCGGCGTTTACGTCGACGCGGGTGATGGCGACGTGCGCGGTGGCTGGGCAGGCTGCGGGGACAGCGGCGGCGCTGTGCGTGAAGGAAGGGTTGATGCCGAGGCAATGGGCGCAGGATGCGGGACGGGTGGCGCGGTTGCAGCAGGTGCTGCTGAGGGACGATCAGACGTTGCGGGGGGTGAAGAACGAAGACGCGGCGGATCTGGCGAAGCAGGCCAGGGTAGTGGCTTCGGCGGAAGAGGATCATGCACGGGCGGGGAATGTTGTCGATGGGTGGGTGAGGGATATTCCGAACAAGGAAGTGCATCAGTGGCAGGGGCGGATGGGCGCGGATGGGGCGTGGATTGAGTTGCAGTGGCCGAAGCCGGTGACGATCGGGGAGATTCAGTTGACCTTTGATTCGGGGTTTCAGAGGGAGTTGACGCTGACCTCGGGCGATGGGGTGAACAAGGGGATTATCCGGGCGCCGCAGCCGGAGACGGTGAAGGATTACCGCCTCATCGCGGGCGGGCGGACGTTGGTGGAAGTGAAGGGGAATCATCAGAGGGTGAACCGGCACAGGTTTGAGAAAGTGACGACGGACAGGTTGAGGGTGCAGGTGGACGGGACCAATGGGAGCGAGATGGCGAGGGTGTTTGAGATCCGGTGCTATGCGTAGGGGGCGTGTGCTATGGTGATTTTGCGCAAACGCGCACACGTATGAGCGAACTACAGAAGACGCCTCTCAATGCGGCGCACCGGGCGCTGGGGGCCAGGATGGTGGACTTTGGCGGGTGGGACATGCCCGTGCAGTACACCGGCATCATTGACGAACACACGGCGGTGAGGACGGCGGCAGGGCTGTTCGATGTGTCGCATATGGGCGAGATCGAGGTCCGCGGGCCGCAGGCGCTGGATTTGGTCAACTATGTGACGACCAACGATGCGTCGAAGCTGGCGGTGGGGCAGGTGCATTATTCGGGGCTGATGTATGAGACGGGATGTTTCGTCGATGACATCCTGGTGCACAAGGTCTCGGACGCCGAGTACTTCCTGTGCGTGAACGCGTCGAACCAGGACAAGGACTTCGCGCATATCGAGCAGTGGCGGAAGGAGAAGGGTTTTGATTGCGAGGCCGTCAATCGCGGGCCGGAGCTGGCTCAGATTGCGGTGCAGGGTCCGAAGGCGATCGCTGTTCTGCAGAAGCTGACCGGGACCGATCTGGCGGCGATCAAATACTATTGGTTCGCCGATGGCGAGGTGTCGGGCGAGCGGGCGCGGATTGCGCGGACGGGGTATACGGGCGAGGACGGGTTTGAGATCTATGTCGCGCCCGAGCAGGCCGAGGCGCGGTGGCGCGAACTGCTTGCAGCGGGCGAGGAGTTTGGGTTGAAGCCCTGCGGGCTGGGCGCGCGGAATACACTGCGGCTGGAAGCGGGCATGGCGTTGTATGGGCATGAGATTGATGCGTCGATCACGCCGTATGAGGCCGGGATGGGCTGGATTGTGAAACCGGCGAAGGGCGAGTTCCTTGGGTCGGATGTGCTCGAGCGGCAGAGGGCCGAGGGCGTGAAGCGGAAGCTGATCGGGCTTGAGATGCGCGGCCGAGGGATCGGGCGCGACGGGTATGAGATTCGCGTGGATGGAGTGGCGGCCGGATGGGTGACCTCCGGCGGTCCGTCGCCCACGCTAGGCAAGAACATCGGATTCGGATATCTGCCGGTGGACAAGGCGGTGGCCGGGACGGCGATTGAGGTTGTCGTCCGGAGCCAGGCGGTCGAGGCAGTGACGATCCCAACCCCCTTCTATAAGCGAGCAAAATGAGCGACTATCCCGAAACCTACCGTTACACCAAGGAACATGAATGGGTGGCATTGGATGGAGATACCGGCACGATCGGCATCACGTTCCACGCCCAGAAGGAGCTTGGCGACATTGTGTATGTGGACCTGCCGAGGGCAGGGACGAAGGTCGAGGCGGGCAAGAGCTTCGGATCGGTGGAGAGCGTGAAGGCGGTGTCGGACATCTATTCGCCGGTGACGGGCGAAGTGGTGGAAGTCAACGCCGATCTGGCCGATGGTCCGGAGAAGTTGAATGAAGACCCGCATGGGGCGGCGTGGCTGGTGAAGATCAGGCTGGCCGATATGGGCGAGGTTGAGACGCTGCTGTCGCTGGAGGACTATCTGGCGTATATCGAGGCGTGAGTGGGGCGGGGATAGGGGTTGCTGAACACGGCGGCCTCGCGCCATCCTGACTTCGATTGGCCAATCCGAGCGCGGATTCTGGGGCTTACTGCACCAACCCGTGGCTCTCGGTGGTGCGGTACAGGATCTCCATGGCCGATGCCAACCCGCGGCGTTGCAGGAAGCGGGCACGGTAATCCAGAAACCCGTCCGAGAAACCGCTCTCGAAGTGCAGCGCGTGCAGGTCAGCCAGATAGGCGCACCAGCCATCGGGTTTTTTCAGTTGCGGGTAATAGAAGACGCGCAGCAGGTAGCCGTCCAGCAGCGTGGAGAACTCGCGTTCGAGCCCGGATTGAATATCCATCCACGACGGCGCCGCCGAGCGTGAAAACGCCACCCCCTGAAGCAGCGAATACTCCAGTAGCGCATGAGCCGCCACCCGCTCGTAAAACAGGGGACGGCCGATCCGCAGCACGGCGGCCGCCATCTCCACCGGTTCCATGCGGTGGTCGAACGCCCCGAAATACCATCGGGAGAGCCGCCCGTCCAGCAACCGGCGCAAGCCCCGCGCGCCGCGCACGGGCCACTCGCCGGGCGACGGCGGGAGAAGGAAACTCAACGCGTAATGCGCAATCCAGTCGGCGGATTCGAAGCACAGCGCCAGGTCGGGCAGTTGCAGCCCGGTTGCCAAGCCGCGTAGCCGGGCGCATTCCAGAGCCAGCGACGTCTCGTTCACCCTGGAATGAATGCCGGGGAACAATTCGACATGCGCAAAGACGTAGATCGGCGACGGACCATATTCGTCCTCGCCCAGCCGCCGCAACAGCCACACCTGCCGCGAGCGGTTTTCGACCCCGTTTTTCAATCTCTGCAGGCGGGTGCACAGCCGCCCGGAGGCGCGGCCGGCGACTCTTCTGAACCACCGTTTGCCCACGTTCCGCGACAGCCCTTTCGACGGCGGCAGCCCGCCCCATTCCAGGCCGCCCGCCGCGGACATCTCCTTGAAACGGCCGGTCAGCCAGGCGCTATTGCCCAGCATCTTCGGCAGTTCGGAAAACCCCTGATTCTCGGCCGGGGCGGGCGAGGCGAAATTCGCCGTGAGCGCGCTGTACTGCTTGGCCATCCGCCACTCGGCCGCCGACGGGCGATCCAGCATCTCCGATTCAACGTCGCCCAGCAGTGCGCCGAACTCATGAAGCACGAGCGCCATGGAATCCGGTGACGGATCCTCGATCAGCACCTTGGTGGCCAACCGCAGCGCCAGGGCGCGCTGGGCCAGCGCGGCGGAGAACTCCCTGGTGAGCGCCTCTTCAAGCAGCAGCGACGTATCCAGCAGGCCCGCATCGAACAGCGAGGGCAGTTCATCCTCATCCAGCCGGAGCCCGGCGCCGAATTCGGTCAACGCTTCCTGAACTGTTTCAAGTTCCGCCAATCAGCCCTCATTCCGGACCGGCGCGGAGGCCGGGTCCAGCACCTCGTTCATCGACCCCTGCCGGTAGCCCTTGAGGTCCAGCGTGACGTAGGTGAAGCCCAGGTCCTTGAACAGTGCGGTCATCCGGTCGCACATCTCCAGATCGAAGACCTTCGCCATCTCGGACCGCTCGATCTCGACCCTGGCCAGTTCGCCATGATAGCGGACCCTGAACTGCCGGAAGCCCAACTCCTTCACGCGTTCCTCGGCCGTCTCGATGGTCTTGATCCGTTCCGGCGTCACTTGCGTGCCATACGGGATGCGCGAACTCAGACAAGCCGCCGCGGGACGGTCCCAGGTCGGCAGCCCGGCGAACCGCGACAGTTCCCGGATGTCGGCCTTGGTCAACCCGGCCTCGACCAGAGGCGCCTTCACGTGGTGGATCCGGGCCGCGCCCTGTCCTGGACGGTAATCGCCCAGGTCGTCCACATTCACGCCATAGACGATCGCCGAGCCGCCCAGCCGCGGCGCTTCCTCCTCCAGTCGTTTGAACAGTTCGTCCTTGCAGTGGAAGCAGCGGTCCGAATTGTTGGCCGCATAGAGCGGGTTGTCGAACTCGAAGGTGGGGATCACCTCGTGGCGGATGCCAAACTCGACGGCCAGGGCGGCCGCGTCTTTTTTATGCGATTCGGGGATCGACGGCGAATCGGCCGTGACCGCGATCGCCTTGCCGCCCAATGCCTGCTTGGCCGCCCAGGCCAGATAGGCCGAATCGGCGCCGCCAGAGTAGGCCACCAGCACGCTGCCGAGCGAGCGCAGGATTTCCAGCAGTTTCTCTTCCTTGGCCCGGAGGGCCACGGGATCGATGGGCGCGGGCGCGGCGAGCGATACGAGTCCAGACATGACTCAATTATAGCGGCATGGGTCCTGAATCCCGGCTCCTTCGGCCGGATGAGTGATCGCGGGTAGGACCGAGGATGCAGGACCATGGCTGTTGCAGTCGATCCTAGGTAAAGGTATTATCTTCGTGACTGGGTGTTCGGCCGCTCGGAGGTGGACCAGGCGATGGTCTGCTGGCTCAGAATCCTATCCCTCAGTGTCGGAGTGTCAATGGCCGCTCAGGGCGGCCTGCTTGTGTTGCGCTCGGGCGGCAAGATCCAGTTCTCCGAGGCGCTGGACCTTGAAATCAACGGCAAGGACAAGGCATTTTCCCTTCCCGGCCGGCCTGAACCCGCTCCCCCGCCCAGGAACCTGCCCTCGTTCCGCCTCGGCCCAACTCTTGTGAAAGATGCCGCCACAGGTGTCGTCGCCGCCCATGCCCCAGCCGCTCCGCCGCGCTTCCTGTTCCCGGACGGCCTGTCCAGGAAGACGCCCGCGCCCGCCGCCGAGGCATGGAAGGAATCGGTTCTCTCCTACAAGAAGGCGCAATCGGACAAGACGCGCACCCAGACGCCAGCCGCGGATTTTGTCGCCTACCTGGCAGGCGGGGTGGACGAACTCGCCGGATTCTGCATGGATGAAGGCGCTCTCAGGCTGGCGGCCGGAGAACAGTCATTCCAGTTCCAACTGGAACTGACAGCCGAGGCCGTTGCCAGCTACAAGGCGCATCCGGCAATGGCAGGCGTCGGGCGCGAGATTCAGGCGGTCATGGAAGCGCGGCTGGAGCGGTTCGACAAGGGCATCGACAGCGCCAAATCGTTGGACGAGGGGCTGCGGTTGGCTGAACTCTCCTCGCGCGCCTATCCCGATGATGCCGGCCACGGGGCCGCGCGCCAGCGTCTTGCGGCGGGCAAAGTCTGGCTGGACCGGCGCATCGCGGTCCTGCGGGCGCTGGCGGCAGGCTCGCAGTGGGACAGTTTCGTCCTCGGCTACGGCGAATTCGAGAAGCACCAGGCCTCTTTCCCCGAACTCGCGAAGAGACGCCAGCAGGCTCTCCAGTCCAGCCTCGACCTGCACTGGAAACGCGGCAAGGAGCGGTTGGCGCAAGGCCAGACGCGGCGCGCGTGGGAGGAACTCCGGCTGGCCTCCTACCGGCGGCCGTCGGAGGCGGCGCTGCGGAAGGACCTCTCGATTGCCTGGACCGAGTACTCCCGCCAGGCCGCGGTCAGCGCGCGCGGCAAACGGAAGGCCCTTACGGCCGGCGAACGGGACGCGCTGAACCAGTCGCTCCATTTCGCCTCGCGATACCGGGAGCAGAACAAGCTCGACGAGGCGATGAAGAGCGTTCTGGAGGCCGAGCGGATCGACCCGGCGGCGTTGCCTGTCCTGCTGGCCAAGGCCGAGGTGCTGGCGGCGAGGAGCGAGATCACCAGCGCCCTGGCGGCGCTCGACCAGTTCGACCTCAACGCCGTGGACGAGGAACGCGCCGCGGGCGCGAAACTGCGCAACGAACTGATGTTCAGCCTCACCTCTGGCCTGGGTGAGCTGCGCAGACAAGTGGAAGCCGCCTGGGGCGCGGGCCGCTACCACGAAAGCCTGAGGCTGGCCCGCCGCGGACTTCTCGCCGACAGCCGGGCGCCGGAGTTTCTTTACTACGCCGGATTGAGTTCGCTGGTCACACGCGACCGCGAGCCGGCGGTGCAGACGCTGAACGCCTATCTGGAAGCATCGAACACGCTCGACGCGGACGCCGCCCGGCGCGCCTCGGTCCTGAGCCTGCTGGCCAGTCTAAAACCGCCGCCGCCCGGCGCGGAAGGCGAACCCAACTGGTTCTCCGGCGCGCCAGTGCCCAGCGGTTCGCTGTATTGTCCCATCAGCCTGGCATTCCAGCCCCGCGTGGATCGCATACAGGCGTCAAACAGGCTCTCCGTCCGCTACACATGGGAGGCGGGCCGGTTGAAATCGATTGTCCCGTCGTTTGAAAAGGCTGAGCAGCCGACCGGCGAAAAGCCGTTCGTTTTCACCTACCACCCGCGGGTGCCCCATGCCTTGGCGGTCGAACTCGGGGACGCGCCGCGCCAGACGGGCAACGAGATCGACTCCATCCTGCGGGCGACCACCGTCCTGCTGCCGAACAACCCGTATCTCGACGCCGGGTTAATCAGGCAGCTCACCGGGCGGCGCCTCGCCGTCACGGTTGCCGGAAACCGTTTCTTCAATCCGTTTGTCTGGGAGCGGCCCTACATGTTCGCCCTCGATTACGACGAACGGGGCCGCGTCAAACGGGCTCAGGAAATCCCGGCCGCGAGCGCCCAGCCCCGTCCTCCGGTGGTGGCCGAATTCGCCTGGGACGATTACAGATTGGCGTCGATTCGCGTCTTTCAGCAGACCGAAGGCGCCAGCGCGCCGCCGCTCATCTATGAACGTTCGCTTCGCTATCAACAGGGCCGCCTGGCCGGAGAAGAGATCCGCGCCGGCGGCAGGAGTTCGTCGATCAAGTACAACTGGAAGGACGGCCAGCTCGTTTCGGCCGAGTGCGACAAGGACGAATCACTCGACAACCGGTCGAGGGAGGTTTTCTTCGCCACACCGGTGAAGGGGCGGAAGGATTGAGGGAAATGGCATGACACGCCCAATCATGCTGCCGGTTCTGCTGGCCGCCGCCGCCCTGGCCGCCGCCCAGCCGCCCGTTTCGAGCGAAGGCCGCCGCGTCGCGCTGGTGGTCGGCAACGACGCCTACCCGGCCGGCGCTCTTCAGAACGCCGTCAACGATGCCCGCGCCATGCAGAAATCGCTGGCCGGAGCGGGCTTCCGCGTCATCCTGGCCGAAAACGCCAACAAGGTGGCGTTGGAGCAGCAGGCCGCCGAGTTTCTGCAGTCCATCGGACCCGGCGACACGGCGCTGTTCTTCTTCGCCGGCCACGCCGTCCAGATCGAAAACGAAAACCTGCTGCTGCCGGTCGACTTCACGCCCGGCCGGACGGTGATCGAATCCAAGTTCCGCTCGATGTCGCTGGCCATGGTTTTTGACTACCTGAAGCGCGCCCGCCCTAAGACCACGATAGTCATCATCGACGCCTGCCGGTCGAATCCGGCATCCGAGGGCCACGCGCTCCAGGCCGGCCTGGCCATACCTCAAAACGCCGGCAAGGACACCTATATCGCCTTCTCGACCAGCCCCAACAACGTGGCCTCCGACAATCCCGACGGCCGCAACAGCTGGTTCACCGAGGCCCTTGCCGCCCAGATCAATGAACCCGGTCTGACACTGGACGATATCCTCACACGCGTCCGGTTGAAGGTGGAAAGCGCGACCGGTGGCGCCCAGACGCCGTGGTCGCAGACCAGCCTCACCGCCAGGTTCTACTTCCATCCGCCGGCCGGCGCGGAGGAGGAAACCGGGGCCACGATGGCCGCGAAATGGCTCGACGACGCGCTCACCCACCAGCAGCAGGGCGACTGGCCCGAGGCCATCGAATACGCCACACGCGTGGTGAAGGCCAAGCCCGGCGGACAGGTGGAGGAGACCGCCAAATCCCGGCTGCCGTACCTCGAGGCCCGCAACGAAGCCAAGTCGCTGTTCGACAAGGGCGACTACGCCAAGGCTCTGGCGGGGTATCAACGCGCTCTCGAACTCGACCGCTTCGATTACGAAGCAGCCTTCGAAGCGGCCAACGCGGCGCTGCTCGCCGATCAGTTCGGCCCCGCGGCTGCCGCCCTGGAAGCCGTCCGCGCGCGAGGTCCGTCAGCCGAGGCCAAACGCGCCGAGGCCATGCTGAAGGAGATCGGCGCCGTCGAACCCGCCGCCGCCGCGGCGTTGAAATCGGGTCCGCCGGAGCCGCCGCCGGTTCGCGAACTCTTCCCGTCCCAGAAATTTGGCAACCCCGACTTCGAAGCCGCCCAGACACTGGGCCGCAGGCCCGCGGGCGTGGATTTCGCCGCCCTGGCGAAGAAGGTCCCGGTGATGGCGCGCAAGACGCCACCTCCTCCGCCTCCACCGCCGCCGCCGCCGGCGACGGCATCAGGCGAAGCGCCGGCCGGGTTGGGACCGATCGACCCCAACATGATGAGGGTCGAGATCCGCTCGGCAGCCGGCACGGCGACCAGGGATCTGGTGGTGGAGGGCTTCGGCGAGATCGCATTTGTCTCCGACCTCCAGCAGGTCGCCATCCTGGTGAACGGCCAGCCGGTCACCCGCAAGCTGCCGTTCACCGTGCGGCTTGGCGCCGGGATCTATGACGTGAAAGTGCTCTCGTCAGGCAACATCCTCACCGAGCGGCAGGTCGAGGTGCGCCAGGGGCAGCGTTCGGAACTGGTGGTGAAATGAGGCTTCCGATCCTCCAACTCGCCGCCCGCGCCATGCCCTTATTGATAGCCGCGCTGCCCTGCGCAGCCTGGCAATGGGCCGACCGCGGCGAGTACGACATGGCGCTGGCCGTCCGCCAGCAGCCCGACGCCAAGGCGCGGATCGAACTCATCGGCCAGTGGAAGCAGAAATACCCGGCGTCGAAATTCGCCGTGGAGCGCGCGGAACTGGAACTCGCCGCGGCTTTGCCGGCCGGCGATCCGGCGGCTCTGCACCAGGCCGCCGCTGGACTGCTTGCCGTCGCACCCGAGAGCTTCAACGGACTGTATTGGCTCACGCTGCTGGCGCCTTCCGCCCCGGACCAATCGCCGGCGGCGCTGTCGCGCTACGAGTCGGCCGCCAGACGGCTGCTTCCGGCGGCCGGGCAGTACTTCACAGGCAACGCGGCCGCGGCGCCCGAGGGAGAGAAACAGCGCGTGCTGGCCGCCGCCCACCGTACGCTCGGCTGGGTGGCCTGGAGACGCGCCAACCTCGACGACGCCCGCGCCTCGCTGTTGGCCTCGCTCGAACTCGACCCGGCCCGAGCCGATGTCTCGGCGTGGCTCGGCGCCATGCTGTCCTCGAAGGCCACGCCCGAACACCAGATCGAAGCGGTGTGGCGGTTGGCCCGCGCTTCGTATCTCGACGGGCCTGGCGCGCTGGTCTCCACCCAGCGGCGCGAGGTCCGCTCGCTGCTCGATGCCGTTTACACCGCCTACCGCGGCTCGGCCGATGGGTTGGATGCCATCGGCGCCCAAACCCGCGACAGTCTGCATCCGCCTGCGAACTTCCGGATCGAATCGGCTGCCGAAGCCGCCGAACGTGTCTGGGAGGAGCAGATGCTGCAAGCCAATCCCAGCCTGCGTCCCTATCTCGACCTGCGCAAAATGCTACTCGGCGTGGTGGAAGCCGATCTGCCGAATCTGATCAACACGACGCCGCTGCCCAGGCTGCGCGGAACCGTGCTGGGCTGCAACGAAGCGGTCAAGGCCACCGAGATTCAGTTGGGCATCACAGGTCAGACAACCCAGGAAGTGCTCGTCAAACTCGACGGACCGCTGCCCAGGTGCCCCGACCTCGGCGCATCCATCGAACTCGAGGGCTCGTTGTTCGCCTTCACTGGAGAGCCGTTTCTGATCACGGTCACCGCGGCCCGAAAGGCCATCACCGCCGCCCAGGCAGCGCCGCCGCCCACCGGGACCCCGCCGGCGCCGTAGGTTAACGTACCGCGGCGTCCACCCAGAACGGCAGTTCGCCGCCGCCGCCATGGACAGCCTGGACAAAGACATGCCATTGCCCCGGTTCGGGCGCGGGCACCACCAGCGGGGCTTCGCGGCTGCCCGAATCATGGAGGTAGCGCCTGCCCGACGGGCTGATCAGATGCAGGTCGAAACCCGTCGCCGGGTCCTCCCAGCCGTGCCGGATCTCAATCGTCCGCGCCCGCTTCGGCACAGCCAGCGGCTTGCGCCACCACTGCGCAAATGCCACCGCGCCCTCCCATTTCGGTTTCGGCCTGACCGCCCGCGACGATGCCAAATTCGCCGCCGCGGCGGCCAACGGAACCAACCCGGCCGGCCGGTTCCGCGAGACGATAGGCCCGCGGTAGTTGCCGTTACGGCCTTCGCCCAGTTCGGCAAAGCGGAACGGGATCGACATCGAGGCGATCTTCGGCGACCGCGTCACGTGAACGTGCAGATGGACGCCGAACGAGTAGCCGCTGTTGCCCACCTCGGCCAGCGGCTGGCCGGCGTCGACACGGTCGCCCGTCTTCACAAGATACGTACGGGTTTTCAGATGCGCGTAATGGGAATACTCGCCGTCGCCATGGTCAATGGTGACGTAGTTGCCAAACGAACGCAGCCTCGGCGTCTGACCCAGCCCCAGATCGCGCGCCACCACAACGCCCGGACGCATCGCCGCCACCACGCGGTTGGTCACCGGCGCGGCGTCCCAGGCGTGAATCGACCGGCCCCAGTGGGAAAACGACCCGAACGGCCCTTGCGTGATCCGCCATGTGTGTCCAGCCAGCGCCGGAAAACTGTACTCGCTGAGGGTAGCCACCTGGAACGCCGCCGGCGCGCTCTGTTCGCCGGTCTCCGACCGCAGGATCGCGTAATACTGCCCCGGCGCCAGCGCCGCCATGGCCGCCGACACCCTGCTGCCCTCAACCGCGTCCGGCATCGCATGGGCGACGAACTCCCAGCCGCCCGCCTGCCGGTATCGCGCAATGTTCACCGTCGTCAACGCGGCCAACCCCTCGGTCTCCACATCTACCCGCGCCTGCCCATCCGCGCCCTGCCGCCATCGCACCCCCCGAATCCTTAACCCCTCCCGCGGCGCCACCCCCGTGATCGTGAACCGCCGTTCATGCGCCTGCGCTCCGTTCACCATCACGCGAACGCGCCACTCGCCGGGCATCGATCCGGCCGCATACCCGGCCACCGGCAGTGCGCTCATGAAACACAACGACTTCGCCGCCGGCAGTTCTTCGTAAGGCACAGACGAAACCGTCTCCCCCGCCGGATTCACCCAATCGATGGCCAGACGGTCGCCCGTGCGGATGCCCGAGGCCGTGAAGCGCAGGAAGATCTGCTGCTCCCGGTGACCGAACGGACTCCCTTGCCCCCGCACAACACACGCGTTTTCATCGGCTTGGGTCCCCAGCCGGCTCTCGCCAACGGTGGCCGCCGTGAGGACCCAGGCCGGGGTCGCAAGCATCATGAAGAGCGTTGGAACGCGGTGCATGCCCATTCATTCATCGGCAAAGAGTTGAATCATCATGAGGGAGACGTGCATCTTGATACATGTTCGCGTTCGATAACAGTTATCAATGGAGCAGATCTCTCAAGTGGATGTGGAGGCGCGGGTCGAACGCTTCCGCCAGGAATGCCGCCACGCCGGGCTTAGCCTCACCCATCAGCGTGAGATCATCTTCCGGGCACTGGTCGAGATGCACGGCCATCCCAGCCCTGAATCCATCTACGGCGAGGTGAAGCGCCAGATTCCGGCCATCTCGCTGGCCACCGTCTATAAGAACCTGAAAACGTTCATCGATCACGGCCTCACCCGCGAGGTCAGTCTGCATCACGGCGCGCTGCGGGTTGAAACCAATTCCGCGCCGCATCATCACTTTGTTTGTGTCCGCTGCAAGGAGATCTTCGACATTGAAGAGGAACTCCTTGCGCCCGTCGAACTCCGCCGCAAGCTGCCTGAAGGCTTCAGCCTTCAACGCTATTCGGTCGAGTTCCAGGGCCTGTGCCGCTCTTGCGGCGAGCCATCGTCCTAAGTTCAAGTTCAAACCGTTAAAGGAGTATCACTCAAAATGCTTGGTGTTGGACAGAAGTTCCCCCAATTCAACGTGAAGGCCACGGTCTCCACCGACCTCAAGACGGCGTTCACCGACGTCTCCAACCAGACCTACGCCGGCAAGTGGAAAGTCGTCTTTTTCTGGCCGAAGGACTTCACCTTCGTCTGCCCGACCGAGATCGTCGCCTTCGGCAAGCTGAACAAGGATTTCGCCGACCGTGACGCCGTCCTGCTCGGCGCCAGCGTCGACTCCGAGTTCGTCCACCTCGCCTGGCGTCAGAACCACGCCGACCTGAAGGACCTGCCGATCCCGATGCTCGCCGACGTGAAGCGCGAACTCTCCGCCGCCCTCGGCATCATCGACCCGGCAGCCGGCGTCAGCCAGCGCGCCGTCTACATCGTCGACGCCCAGGACATCATCCGTTTCGTGATGGTGACCGACCTCTCCGTGGGCCGCAACTCGCAGGAAGTGCTGCGCGTGCTCGACGCCCTGCAGACCGACGAACTCTGCCCCTGCAACTGGAACAAGGGCCAGGAAACCATCCACGTCTAAGCAGGACCGGCCTCCCGGCCTGTCTGAACGACTTGGTAGGACCGGCCTCCCGGCCTGCCGCGTTTGACTCTGGCGAGCCGCCTGCGTCACAGCGGGCGGTAGCGCTTGTGTCTACATCGCCCTCACAGGCCAGGCTCGCAAGGGAGGCCATCGTGGCCTGACACTGATCCGCGATCGCCCGGCGTGCCGCGACTGAAAGGAGCGGTTCTCGAACCGGCCGTTCCAACTGAACCCTATGGGGGCGTCCAACCGGGCGCCCCGCACGCCCCCCCCAATTCATACCCTGAAAGGATTTATTCTTACCCCATGACCCTCCAACAACTCGCCGACGCTATCCCGGATTACGCAAAAGACCAGCGCGTCAACCTTCAGAACGTCCTCCAGCAGGCCGAACTCACCGAGCGCCAGACCTGGACCGTCGCCGTGGCCTGCGCCATGGCCTGCCGCAACGTGAAGCTCGCCGCCGCCGTCCTGGCCGAAGCCTCGGCGAAGCTCTCGCCCGAACAACTCAACTCCGCCAAGGCCGCCGGCGCCGTCATGGGCATGAACAACGTCTTCTACCGCTTCCGCCACATGATCGGCAAGCCCGACTACGAACAGATCCCGGCCCGCCTCCGCATGCAGGCCATCCGCATGCACGGCGGCGACCCGGTGGACTTCGAACTGGCCTGCCTGGCCTCGTCGGCGATCAAGGGCTGCGAAGTCTGCCTGAAGTCGCACGACGCCGTGGTGCTGGAAAAGGGCCTCAACGCCGAAGCCGTCGTCGCCAGCATCCGCATCGCCTCAACTCTCCACGCCGTCGCCACCGTCCTCGACACGGAAAACATCTAATCTGCGCGGCCGCACAGGCCGCTCCGCCGAACATCCAGAACCCCAACGGGCAGGCCGCCACGCCTGCCCTTTCTGCTTGATGGTTGCCATTACGCTTGACGTAACGCCTTTCGCGGACTAGACTGGACTTTGATCAGGTCGTTCAAGTGCCCGCACACGGCTGAGTTGTTCGATGACCTCATGGTCCGGCGATTTCAAGCCATCGAACGCGTGGCGCGGCGCAAACTGCTGTACCTGAACCAGGCCGCACGGCTGGAGGATCTTCGAGTTCCGCCCGGAAATCAGCTTGAGTCGCTCAAAGGCGACCGGGCAGGAACCTACAGCATTCGAATCAACGGCCAATGGCGTATCTGCTTCGCATGGCGCGGCGGCGATGCGCACGACGTGGAAATCGTGGACTACCATTGAGAACGCAGACGGAGACGGCAATGACCCAGGCGAAACACCTCGACCCCATCCACCCCGGCGAGATCCTTCTCGAGGATTTCATGAAGCCCCTCGGCATCAGCATCAACCAACTCGCCCGCGACCTCGACGTCCCGCCCAACCGCATTAGTGCCATCGTCAACGGCGCGCGCTCGATCACCGCCGATACCGCCCTTCGACTGTCCGCCCACTTCCGCGTCTCGCCCGAAACCTGGCTCGGCCTCCAACTCGACTATGACCTCCGCACAGCGCGCCAGCGCCACGGCGACGAGATCACCCGCCGCGTCCGCACCCGCACACCAGCGTGAGGCGAGGGACCGAGTCACCGCTGGCTCTACCTCAGAGGATTCCATGAGATCGACGGGGAGTCACCGAGCGCCGGTCCTCCGGCCTGGGACATTTTTTGATTCATTTTAAAAATGGGGGTACGAACGCGGTCGAGATGTAGTAACCTTAATAAATCTGGCGGATTCAGTCCGCGTGATGCATGTGTATCTCATGGAGGAGGTCAAACAATGAAGATTCTGATTCTGGGCTGCCTGGTCCTGCTGGCTTGCGCGCAACTGCCCGCCGCCCTTATCGGTGCGGGGACCCCAATCCCTTCCACCCACTACATAACGTTTGGAGGACTCGACTGGGTCTATGCCGGCCCAATCGCCCCCGGCGAATTTGGTCCGGGCAACATTGAATTACCCTCGTTCCGCGCGGGTGAGGGTTGGCGTTTCGCCACCGGCGCCGAGTGGGCCAACCGGCCCGACTGGACCGATTTCATCATCGCCCCGGCAACTCTCGCCGGCGATTTCACCCCCGTGCCTAATGGCTATACCGACCATTCAAAGTATGCCTTCGCCGCCGAGTACTGGAGCGGCTACTCCCACGTCGATTTGGGCGACGCCGCCGCTGGCAGGATCACCAACGGCCTTGACATCGGCTGTCTCACTTGCGTCTACGAAACCTGGTATGTGCGCGACGCGGCCGGAGGGCAGATCCCCGAGCCTTCGACGCTGGGGTTGCTGGCTTGCGGCCTGGCGGTGCTCGGACTGCGCGCGCGATCGCTTCGCAGGCAATAGGCCATCGATTGGACGTGCCATGCGGAAGGGATTCGGTGCTCGGCTCCCGCAATCGCCTTCCCGCTTCGGGCCCACTGCCCAGGCAGGCGCGCGCCTGACGGGTGCCCGGGTTTCCCGGCCGAATGGTCCAAGGGAGATGCTGTCGCCAAGGCCAGCATCTCCTCCACGCTGATCTCCGCCGGCTTCGATGGCGGCGCCGATGGCTTCCGCTTGGCGCTCGACGGCTTTGGCGGTGACCTCGAGACCGGCCAGCAGTTCCAGTTGTTCGCGGCTTTGCTCAAAGCTCGCCTCACTGCCCAGACGTTGGAGTTCTTTCTCCATCACGCGCTTCTCGCGCTCCAACGCTTCGACGCCCGCCACCCGTTGTTCGTCAAGCTGCCGGACCACCTCCTCAACCACGGTGGGATTGGCAGCGATCCCGCGGATCTGATCCACCACAGCCTGCTCGATTGCCGGCGCTGACACCGAACGCGTCTGGCACTGGTTGTAGCCCTTCTGGTGGGCGTTCACACAGACGTAGTAGCGGTAGAGTTTGTTTGGCGCTTTCTGGGTGTAGGTGTGGACCATCCCGGCCTGGCAGCTTCCGCAGAGCAGGATGCCTTTCAGCACCGCACCGTATTTGTTGCGGATCTGGCGGCCGCCGGTCCTGCCGTTGAAACGAAGACGGTCCTGGACGCGCTGCCAGACCTCGGGATCGACGATGGCTTCATGCTCGCCCACGTAGATCTGGCCGTCGTACTCGATCTTCCCGACGTACACCATGTTCGTGAGCAGGTTGTACAGGCGGTTTTTCGCAAAGTCTTGCCCACCCGCGACCTTACCCTTCCGCGTGGTCCACTCCTTCATCCGCCAGCCGCGCAGGATCAACTCCTGCCCCACCGGGATTAGCGAGCCATGCTCCAGGTAGAGATCGAAGATGGCCCGGACCCGGGCTGCTTCATCCTGGTTCACCACCAGCGCCGCTCCCTTGTCGCTCAGGTCGTAGCCGAGCATCGGGATGCCGCCAACCCACCGGCCCTTGCGGCGCGCGGCGGACATCTTGTCCTTTGTGCGTTCCGCGATCATCTCCCTCTCGAATTGCGCGAAGGAGAGAAGAATGTTCAGCGTCAGGCGGCCACGGGAGTTCGAAACTGTCCAATCGGCCCACCTCTCTCAACCGGGCTGTCAACGAAACCGGAGTCGTCAACGGAGAAACCGGAGAGTTCGGAGGGTTCAGAGAGGCCAACGCTCCGAACCATCATGGTTGAGAGCGTTGCCCGGTCGGAGGCATTTCCAACTGGAGAACCGCGCCGAAACGCAAATACCCGCGCATGTTTGGGATACGGGCGGGAGGAGGGACGCCGATGCTGTCAAGGAAATCGGGCGGCGGGAAGTTACGGTTTTGGGATGTGGCTCCCCAAAAACTCACTTTTACAAATTATTCTCTAAAGACTTCGTCAATGGGTCGCGCCGCGCGCGCCCGAAGGTTCCAAGCATAATGCGACCAGGTCCGAGAGATTGGCCTCTCCCACGCACATGACCGTATCCGCGCCGCCCCAGTAGATCTTCACCGTCCCATCGGGTTCCGGGACGGCGCCGCAGGTAAAGACCACGTTATGAACATAGCCGGTCATTTCCCATGGGTCCTCAGGTTGGAGGATCCACGAATCGCAGACTCCGATGATCCTCGCTGGGTCCTGGAGGTCGTGCAGTGCAACGCCAAGCCGGTACACCGATCCATCCATCGTCGGGAAGACGCCGTGATAGATGGAAAGCCAGCCCTGGTCCGTCCTGATCGGCGGCGCGCCCGGGCCGATCTTCATTTGGTCCCAGTGATACTGCTCGGGCCTCATGATGAGGCGCGATTCGCCCCAGAAGCGGAGATCCGGCGAGTATGAAATCCAGATCGACCACGGGGCGATCTCCGAATGAGGACGATCAAGCCTTGCATAGAGTCCGTCGAACTTGTCGGGGAAGATCACCACATTCCGATGGTCCGCCTGCGTGATGAGCGAGACCCTATCAACTTCCTTGAACTCTCTCGTCCTGGCGAGCGCGATTCGGACACCATTACGGGAGTAGGCGCTATAGGTGATGATGTACTCGCCTTCGACCAAGGTCACTCGCGGATCCTCGACGCCGAACTCCTCATACTCAGCAAAGGAGCCCTCGCGCGCGGGGGTGAGGAAGGGTTCCGGATCGGCGGTGAAATTGAACCCGTCGGGGCTCCGCGCCAGCCCGATGATGGACCGTCCTGTGCGCAGATGAGATCGGAAAAGCATGACGTATTCGGCTCCAGCCTTCACCACGGCGGCATTGTGAACGGTTTCAACCGGATAGGGGATTGACGACTTGGTGAGGATGGGATTGCCGGGATACCGTCTGACGATGTCCTGCTTCATGATCGTTTCGTTGCCTCCAGATCAAAGATCGTCTGGTAGACGCGCTCGTAAGCGGTCACCATGGTTTCGATTGAAAAGCGCTGCTGAACCCGCTGGCGGCATGCATTGCGATCGATCTCCGCAAGGCGCTGCAGGGCCTGCACCGCATCGTGGACGCTGTTGACGAGGAATCCCGTTTGCCCGTCCTCGATCACTTCGCGGCACGAGCCAAGGTCCATTGCGATCACGGGCACGCCGGCGGCATTGGCCTCGGCGAGGACGAGTCCGAACCGTTCGCGGATGGTGTTCAGATGCAGCAGTGCCCGGGCTTGGGTGAAGAGCGCGTTCTTGCCGGCTACATCGACCGGGCCGATGTAACGGATCGATTCATTCAGGTGCGGCTCCACCTGCCGCCGGAAGTAATCCCGGTCCTGGACGATTCCGGCGATGATCAGCGGCACCCCGCTGAGCTGTGCCACCTCGATGGCCAGGTGGACGCCCTTGTCGGGGTGGATGCGGCCGAGGAAGATGAGGCTGCCGCCGTGAGATTGCTGGGGCGGGTAGAGCGAGAGGTCGATTCCGTTGTAAACGGTGGCGAGGTAGTTGAGGCCTGGGGCGCGGTCGGAGTCGCTAATGGAGACGAAGTAGCCGTCACGGTACTTTTCGTAGACGGGCATGATCCTGGGCGATGAGAAGCCGTGGATGGTGGTGAGTACAGGGGTCTTCACCAGGCGGCTGTAGGCCAGGGCCATGAAGTCGTAGTGGCTATGGATCAGGTCGAATTCCGCGGCATGCTCGAACGCCTCTGAGATGTGCAGAGACTCGGCGACTTTCGGATCGATGTCCTGATCTTCCTCATATCCTCTGTCGACGACAGCATGCAGGCGGGCGCGGGTAACGGAATCGCGGGTGGCGAACAACGTGACATCCCAGCCACGGGTGACGAGTCCTTCGGTGATGTTGCCGGCCACGGTTTCCCAAGCGCCATATTGCCTGGGAGGAGTCCGCCAGGCTATGGGCGACAGGACGGCGATTCTCTTGCCGGTGATGGTCATGGCGGGGGCCCCTAGCTCATCGCGCCCAGCACATCGGCGACAGGAACGGTGGCGAAACCGGTGGCGTGATCCGCGAGGCCATAGGGGATGATGAGCGTGCGGCCGTGCAGGAGAGCGCCACAGGTGTAGACGACATTGGGGACATAGCCTTCCCGCTCGCTGGCGTTCGGCCTGATCAGGGGTTCGCGAAGACGCCCGATCACCTTTGCAGGATCATCGCGATCCAGGAGAAAGGCTCCGATGCAGTACCTTCTCATGGGGCCGACGCCGTGGCTGAGGACGAGCCAACCCGCATCGGTCTCGATGGGCGAGCCACAATTGCCGAGCTGGACCAGTTCCCACGGGAAGGCCGGTTCGAGCAGCAGGCTGTGCTGATTCCAGAAGTGAATGTTGTCGGAGCGCATCAGGAAGATGTTCTCGTTGTCCTGGCGGGAGAGCATCGCATACTGGCCATCGATCTTCCTGGGAAACAGCGCCATACCCTTATTTCTGGCTGCCGGGCCATTCAGCGTGATGAACCGGAAGAGGAGAAAGTCGGAAGTCTCGACGAGCTCCGGCACCACGACTTTGCCATCGTACGCGGTGAAGGTGGCGTAGTAGGTGTGGGCGCCGTCATCGTCCACGAAGCGAACGAATCGGGCATCTTCGATGCCGTTGCGTTGAGAGGGCGTGGCGGGAAAGATGATGCGCTCGGAGATCTGCTGTTCCGGTTGGAACTGGACCTCGTAGTTGGATCGGGCAAGCATCCAGATCGCCTGGGCCTCTTCATGGGTCTCTTGCGTGATGCCGTCGGGCAATCTGAATTGCTCGGCCTTGAGCGAGGCGCGAAGCTCATCCAGTGAGAACGAGTGCCCAAGACTATCCATCACCCGGCGCTTGAAATCGCCGGCCAGTCCCAGTTCCAAGAGTTTACGGCCGAACAGCGCTTTGTCATAGAAAGGATTTGGGACCTGCCTTGGCTCGGTGAGGAAACCGGTGGGGGGCGTTACCTCGATCCGGTGGTCGCGATGGATGATGCCGGTTCGAAAAGTAATTGAGGAGACGTGCCCTTCGCCGGTCGCGCGCAGGCTGAGAATGAACCGCAAAGCGCCTCGGTCGAGACCGGTTTGATCGGGATGCGGGACGATGGACGGATTGAACAGAGCGGCGGATTCCAGGGAGTATTCAGCCAGGAAATAGGCGCCGATCAGGAGGCGTCTCTGCTCGGACACTTCCACGTCCGCTGGAACCAGTTCCCGGACTTGTTCGAAGCGTTCCAGGGCGCGGTTGCGGACCTGGTCGTGCCTGCTGGAGAACTCAGAGCAAAGTCCGCTAAGGAGCGGACCGAGCTCGTCTTCCGGGAGTGACATGATCCTGGCGATGATCCCAGCGACGCGTTCGTCGTCACCTGGATTGAAGGGCCGCAGCAGAACCCGCGACTGATCCGGGCTGAGGATCGTGGCCATTCGACGGATACGAATTGATTTTGATTTCATGTGATGGCGATTCAAGAAACAAGCAGGGCGCCGGCCACTATCTGACAATGGTGACCGGTGCCCTGAAACTCGTCACCATGTCCTGAGCCAGGCGCATCTCCGCCAGCGACAACAGGAACGCCAACGTGGATTCCGCTCCCTGGTTTTCGTTAACCCGGTCCACATGCAGACCATCGCCGCAACCGCCTGTCTCGGGCTGATAGAGTTCCAGGCCGAGGTCGTTCCATCCGAGGAACCAGTCGAAAGCGTGTTGCGCCTGCTCAAACCACCAGACATCCGAGGTGGCGCGATAGGCTTCCAGGCAAGCCGAGACGGTCGCCTGCGCCTCGATGGGCTGCTGGTCGAAGTCTGCCCGTGCGCCTCCCTGGTGATAGAAACCGTTGCTGCCAATCGGACGGAAGTAGTCCTTCTCGGATGTCTGCACCGCCAGCAGCCACCGCAGCGTCTCAAGCCCGCGCTCGAACACGGCTGCTTGCCCGGTGGCTTGCCCGCTCAGAATCAGGGCCTCGGCGAGCTTCGCGTTGTCGTACGAAAGTTCGTCTTCAAACCAACACCAATCCGGCTTGGCGTGCGCGTCAAAGAGGCCCATCAGCCGGCTGGTGAGAGTGTCGCGGGTCTGGTTCACCAGGCTGTCGCCGCTCAGCCGCCGCAGGTATTCGTGGATTCCGATCAGGACGAACGCCCAGGATCGCGGCGAAGTGAATTCAGTGACCGGCTGTAATGCCTGGGCGAAAAGTTGTCCGGCCATCATCTGGAAGCTTCGGAAAGGAGATCGCCCCACGCACGCACCCAGGGCCCAAAGCGCCCTGCCCTGACAGTCTTCGGATCCGTGACGATCCAGCCAGCGCCGGTCAAAGCTCATATGGTTATGGAAGCGCTTCGTCTCGGGATCGAACGCATGATGGAGGAATGCCATACACGTGGTCGCCAACGTGCGCATGCCTTCCTGATCCTCCTTCAATTCACCGAGTAGCACCGAGAGGAGCAGGGCGCGCGCGTTGTCGTCAGTGCAATAGCCTTCAGAGAAGTTCGGCGCGCTGAAGACGGCGTGCTGGAAGACACCTGTCGAATCCGTCATTCGGGAGAGGTGACTCAACTTGAGTTCAGGGAGTTCGCGCGGCTTTTTGTCCAGCGTTTTGGTGGCAAGCGACTTCCTGGACTGTGCTGCTCCTTCCAGCCGAGACGACTCGAACGAACCCATGTATTGTTGAGCGACGTTGCTCCACACCATGTCACGTCCAATCCGATAGGCATTCTTTCTCATTGCATGGCGGCGAGTGTCGTCACGGAGCAGCGCGATCACTTCGCGCGCCATGGCCTCGGAATCCCTGAACGGCACCAGCACGCCACGGTCCTCCGCCAATAGTTCCGCCGCGTGCCAGTAAGGAGTGGAGACCACGGCCTTCCCGGCGCCAAAGGCATAGGCCAGTGCACCGGACGTGATCTGTGCCTCGTGGAGGTATGGGGTGATGTAGAGATCCGCGGCGCCAAGAAACTCCATCAGGTTCTCGATTTCGACGAACTGGTTGTAGAAGATGACGTGTCTGTCGACCCTTCGCTTCTTGGCCAGGATTTCGAGGCTCAACCGGTATGCCTCGCCATGCTCACGCAATTCGTTTGGATGCGTGGCGCCCAGGACGATGTACACCACTTCGGGAAACTCCGCCACGATCTGCGGCAGGGCATTGAGCACCTGTTCAATCCCCTTGTTCGGAGAGAGCAGCCCAAAAGTGAGCAGCACAACCTTGCCTTCAACTCCGAACTGATCCTTGAAGTAAGTCGGATCGACAAACCCGACGTCGGGAATGCCATGTTGGATCAGGTCGATCTTGGCTGAGGGCGCACGGTAGATTTCCTGAAGCATGTCCCGCCCGCGATCGGTCATGACCACGAGCCGGGTGGAAAGCGAGATCAGACCCTCCATCACGCGCCGCTGGTCCGCTCTGGGTTCGCGAAGGACAGTGTGCAGCGTGGTGACAACGGGCATTTTCAATTCGCGGAGGAGAGCCAGAATGTGGCCGCCGGCGGGTCCGCCGAAGATGCCGAACTCGTGTTGCAGGCAGACGATATCGACATCGCTGATGTTCAGGAAGTCCGCGGCGCGCAGGTAGGATGATAGATCCTGCTCACCAATCTCGAAGCGAACTACTTCCGGGTACTCGTAGCCGCCCTCGATGTCGTTGACCGACACCGCAAGGCACCGGCTCTTTGGATACGCGTCGGCCACGGCGGCCAGGAGGTCGGACGTAAATGTGGCTATACCGCACTTGCGTGGCAGGTGGTCTCCCACAAAGGCAATCTTGCGGACTTTCGAAGTTTCCTTCATGAGCGATCTGCAATCCTTTCGGCGCGGACAATGAACCGGTTGGGCGCGGAGCCAACGAAGTAGAAGGGATGGCAGGTGACCAGGGTCAGGACTTCTGTTTTGCTCGGATCCAGCACCGAAACCTCTGTTGGCGCCACCACTCGGGTAGACACGACGCGGTATCGGAATGCACCGCGCAATGTGGTGACAGCGATGATGTCGCTCCGCTGGATGTTTCGCAGAGGCCGGAAGAAGGAGTCGCGATGCGCGGAAAGGCCCGTGTTGCCCGGATGTCCGGGCAGCGCCGTGCTGGGGATATGGCCGACAGCGTGCCGCAGAGTAGCTTTGTCGATTCCTTCGAAGATGACCGCGGATAGTCCTATGCGCTCTATCTCAATGCGGCCAATCAGGCCGTCCGGAGCAATCGCGGGCGGGGCCACAGCCGCGTCGGATTTCGCGCTCCGTGACGCGTCGTCGCGAGCCGCGCGTTCAACATCCAACTGCCGTTCGAACTCGGCGCTCGCCTGCCTCTGAAAGATCCAGGTATCCACCAGGACCACCCCACAATAGCTCAGCGCCAAGACGGCGGAGGCAAGCAGAATCCGCTGCGTCCACCGCAGGAGACGTCTCACGCTCTCTCTTGTAACCAGGAGCTTCATCTGGCCCCGCCGCCTGTAGCCGGCGCCGAGTCGCCACCAGCGATGTAGCCGGCACGGGTGCGCACACTGAGTTTGCCGTGGCGCGGCGCTTTGGCCACAACCCGCATTGCCCGGTAAGTGCCGTTCCGCGCCGGGTTGGTGGAGACATATCCGATGATGTATTGATTGCGGATGTCGTGGGCGATGCGTCCGCAAATCTCCACAACCGCCTCGGGGTGTGCCGGGAAAAAGGCCTCGCCGCCGGTTGTCCGCGCGAGGCGTTTGAGCACTCGCGGATTGGCGTCTTCATCCTCGACATCGAAGGTGCCCACGGTGTAGATGATGGCGCTCGATTGTCCGGCCATCCTGAGGACCTGTTCCATGGTGCGCACGCTTGCGTTGTCCCCGCCATCGCTGAGGACGATCAGTACCTTCTTTTCCCGCCGCCCCCGCTGCAAACCGTTTAGGGCCACTCCGATTGCGTCGTACAAGGCCGTCTGGCCGTCGGCAGGGGTCTTGGAGATTGCGCGCTCGAGCTCATTGGGATCATTCGTGAATGGGGTCGCGATGGGCAAACCGAGGGTCACGAACTCGTTGAAGTTGACGATGAACATTTCGTCGTGCGGATTGCTGGCCTGCGCGAAAGTCCGTGCAGCTGCGATCACGTCTTTCAGTTTCGGGCGCATACTGCCGCTGTGGTCGATCACTAGCCCCACCGTGACGGGTGTATCTTCGCGCTTGAAAAGGCGAATGCGTTGCCGCACACCGTCTTCGTAGACCTGAAAATCCTGCTCTCGCAGGTCGGACACGAAGAGGCCCTCCCGATCCCGCACCGTGGCGTGCAACAACACCAGATCAATGTTCACAGTGAATCGGAGTGATTCTGAGTCCTCAGTGCTGCTCGGCGGCTGTTCCGGGAGTTGGGCGCCGCCACCGGGCGTCATAGACAGAAAGACGGCGAAGGTGAGCGCCTTCGGGACGTTGCCCAGTTGGCTCCGCGCTCGTGTCCGAACCACAGCAACCTTCTTTCTGAATGAACCTCCCACCGGCTTGCCTCTGAGCAAGTGACAGGACTACTTGCCTGGGTGGATGAGCAGGTTTTGGATGACGTCCACGATCGCGCCTGTCCGCTGGTTAACCACAACAGCGGAACCGCCTATCAAGCCGCGGACATAGCCGTAGGGCAAAGGCGGCAGTTGCCGGCTCAACTCCTTTGGGAAGACTTCGATGCGCTTCTGTAGCCCTGGTGGAAGCGTACCATTTCTATCGAGTTGCCGCTCAAGGCCGGGCGGCAGTTGACCGTTGCGCTTCGCCAGCCCAGGAGGGAGAGTGGAGCGCCGGGTTCTGTAATAGTCACTGATGATGACCCGGTCGCGAGAGCCAAACACCGGTGCAGCCGCGCGGCCGGACGCGCTTCTCCCGCCAGCCTTGCCCTGTTTGCCTCTGTCGCCGTGGCCGCCACCGGCGAACTCGACAGCCGTCGCGGTTGCAAGAGCGAAACCCGCAACGAACAGTGCTGGCAGCAATCTCCCGAGCATCAGGCTCACCGTTTCCCAGCGATCATCAGACCGGCGCCAACCAGCAGCATCACCCCGCTGATGACGGGCGAAACTTTCTCCGAACTCTGCGTTTCAACGCCCACGGATAGACCGCCGGCCTTGATGCCTTGCCTCTCAGTGCTCGGAATCGCGATCACGAATGAGGCCAGGCCGAGAGCCAGCACCACCAAGCCAAGCCAGAAAAGCAGTTTCATGTTCTCTTTCTCCCTTCAATCGCCCTTGTCAGGACGCCAGGATCGTGCGGTACTCCGGGTGCCACATCGCGTCCTGGACCTGTTGAACGATGTCGTCAAATTTGATTCCAGCCAAGCCCTCCGCATCGGCGGTCTCGGCGACCGCGACCGCGACCGTCAGCGACACGCTGCGCAGATCGTCGACATGCGGGAGCAGCGACGATCCGGGCTGGCGCACAGTGACCATGCTGGAAACGGCGCTTGCGGCGGCCGCGAACATGCCGTCACTGATCCGGCTGGCTCGCGAGACGATAGCCCCCAGAGCGAGACCCGGGTACAGCATGGCGTTGTTCACCTGCGCGATGACGTACGTCATCCCCTTGAAAGTGACCGGCGCGAACGGGCTTCCGGTGGCGACCAGCGCTCGCCCGTCCGTCCAAGCAATGAGATCGGACGGATTCGCCTCCGACCTCGTCCGCGGATCGGAGAGCGCGAAGATAATCGGACGTTCGGTGTGCGCCGCCATCTCCCTGACGATCTCTTCCGTGAAACTGCCAGCGGCTGACGACGCGCCGATCAGCATTGTCGGTCCCACACGCCGCACCACCTCGGCCAAGCCCACGCCGCCATCCCCGTCGTGCCGCCAGCCTTTGCTTTCGGTGGGCGGGCGGGCGTACGTTACCTGATAGTCGCGCAGACCGCCGCCCATGCCGATAGTGAGCAGTCCTTGACGGTCCACGCACCAGAAGCGGCTGGTGGCTTCCTCTCTGGAGCTACCCTCTCGCACCATGGCGTCACGAAGCTGGTCCGCGACTCCGATACCCGCCGTACCCGCTCCGAAGATGACCACGCGCTGGCTGCGCAGCGGTGTCCCGCAGACGCGCACGGCCGATATCGTCGCCGCAAGTGTGATTGCGCCCGTGCCCTGCATGTCGTCGTTGAAGGTGCAGATCCGGCCCCGGTATTTTTCGAGGATGCGGCGTCCGTTGCCCGGAGCAAAGTCCTCCCACTGAAGCAGTGCATGGGGAAACAGCTTGGTCACGGCCGTGACATAGGCGTCTATGAAGGCGTCATATGCCTCGCCGCGGATTCGAGGGTGCCGGTTTCCGACATACATCGGATCGCTGAGGAGGCTTTCCCGGTCGGTGCCGACATCAAGCATCACAGGGATCACACGGGTGGGGTCGATGCCTCCTGCCGCTGTGTAGATCGCCAGTTTGCCGATCGAGACCTCGATGCCGCCTATGCCCCAATCGCCGATACCCAGGATCTGTTCGGCGTCGGTCGCCAGAATCAGGTCGACATCGCCGCTGGCCGCGCCAAGGTTGGAAAACGCCTCCTCGATCGCTCCTGCATGGTCGATCGAGAGATACACGCCCCGCGGACGCCGGCATTCGTGATGGTAGTGTTCGATCGCCAGGCCCACGGTCCGATCGTTGACGATGGGGATCATCTCGGGCAGGTGTTCTGTAAACAGCCGGTAAAACAACACCTGGTTGCGGTCGTGCAGAGCGGTCAGGTAGATGTTCTTGCTCAACTTGTCCGGCAGCCGCTCGTACTGGACATAGGCGCGCTTGACCTGCGCCTCCAGCGTGCTGATGTCAGGAGGTAGAAGTCCTGTGAGACCCAGCGCCTTTCGTTCTTCCGCCGTGAAGGCCATCCCCTTGTTCAACAGCGGCGAGTTGAGTACGGCCAGTCCACGTGCTTTAGTCTCGTGGTGGTCGTTCCCACTCGATTGGCGCTTGGTCACCGGCGCCAGTAGCGGAATTACTCTCTGCCGCATTTCGACACCTCATTCTCCGGTCCGTGCGCCCCGCGCGGCGGGCAATTGCTGCCTCGCCGCGCGAGGATGATCAACGCCTCTTAACTAGTTGAGGCGCTTTGCTACCGCACGAAGTGCGACCGCCCCGCCGAGAGCCAGGAGCCCGAACAACCCGATCAGCGGCAGTGTGCTGGCTGTTTCAGGGAGCGTCCCCTGCTGCTGCATGGGCGCAACCGCTGCGGCTGCCTCAACCGGCGCCTCGGCTGGAGGAGGAGTCACCACTTCGGCGAGTTGCACTTCCTCACCCCTGGGCGTGATTGCCATTACCGGCGCCCGCCTGAGTTCTTGCACCACAGGGGCATCGGCCGTCTTGATCGGCTCCGCCACTTCGACGGGAAGTTCTACTGGAGTGAACAGGACGGGCGTGTTGGTTATCTTGGCCAGTTCCATCGCCTTGGCTTTCGGATAAACGAATTCCTCGCCCCACTGCCTGCCGGGATAGAACCAGGCGCGCAGCGCTTCAGGCTGGCCGGCCGGTCTCTCCCTGAAGGTAATCACCGTCTTATCCGTCGACTTCAGACGGAAGTTCGGGATGGCCAGGATCGTCGCGTATACCGTCGTTTCCTGCTCATTGAGGATCTGGACGATGTGACGGTCGCTCAGTGAGTCGAGGACCTTGAACGTGTATGTGCCAGCTGGCAATACACCCCATCCAGCCAGGTGAACCCCTGGAATTTCGACCGGGCCACTGAAGGTGATCTTGGTCTTCCGGTTCCAATCGTCCGCCACTGCGCTCGGTGAAAGGATTGCCCCCATCAGCGCCAGGCCGCACACGGTAGTTGCTGTTTTGAACAGATTCATTTTGGTCACTTCCTGCTTTCTTTTCTCCCCAACCCTAAGTTCCAGGATTTTGGGGCTGCTTTTCGCGTTGGGTCAGAACCTGCTGCTTAGCTCAGCTGGGAGATCCCACGTTGCGTTGTCGTGCACTTCGGGGGCCAACTTCGCAAATCGCCGCCAGGCCTTGCCTGCAAGGGCTTCGCTGCACCCGGATGCGGCAACAGGCTGGGGATAAATTGACCGCGTGGAGTCAATTGACCGAATGTGGTCAAGGCTCTCTCGGGGGATGTGGGCGGGGTGGATTTGATCCTAGCCCGGTCAGGCGGGTGATCCAGAACAAGCCCGAAAAGACAGAGTCCGTTCGGAAACAATTCTTCATTCGGCGTTGCGGCACTTCGACACAATGTCGTTGCCAGGCTGGAGTTGGGGTGGAGAGACGCCAAGGGAGTACCGCCGGATGCGGCCAGGTTGCTGGAGCGGATGCTTCGCAGGTTGATGTGCAGTCCGGCGTGTAGCGCCCATCCGGACGGCACAGGGCCTACCTCAGCCTGGCGGCGATGACCGGAGCCCTCAGGGTGAAGTGGAGAACGGATTCGCTGGGGATGACGGCTGCATCGCCATGGGTGCCCAGCACTACGCCCGTCCCGGCTCCGCCGCCCGCGGCTGCGCCGACGGCGGCGCCTTTGCCTCCTCCAGCAATGGCCCCGATCGCAGCGCCTATGCCGCTTCCGATACCGATCTTGACGGCGTCCTTCTTCTTGGTGGCGCTCGCATTGTGCGTAATGCTACTGGTCGAAATGTCGACCCAACCTCCGCTGGCGTTGTGGAGCCGGGTCATCTGAACGGAAATGCTGGCGAGGCCCTTCACCCGCCCGCCCTTGTCGCTATCGACGATCCTGCCCTCAACCTCCAAACCTTTCGCAAATACCTCGCGGCCATTGACGACGAGCGCCTGCTCCAAGTGCGCCACAAAGGACTGGCCCGCCACCTGCGTATTGCTGGAAAGGGCATTTGTGGTTCTCACCACAAGCGGCATGCCTGCCGGAAGGTTGAACTGGGAGACACCCGGTACGGGCCTCGCCGTGCGGCCAGACACGGCATTGGGATTGGCCGGTCTCGATGCCGAGCCGGTTGCGGTGGAGTCGCCGCCCCGCTTGGCGGCGGACTGCTCCGGCGCCACGATACTCTGATTCGGCCCGTTCTCGCCGCCCCGGCTGCATCCAGACTGGACCAGCAAGGCCACAACGATGAAACCCACGCCCAACAGTGCGTTGACTCGCATTTCACTTCCTTCCGGCATCCCTGCCGTACCACTCGACGTCTCGATTCTCCGCTGCCGCCCGCACGAAGTCAGGCGACCAATTCGACCCACTGCGGCGACTCGCGCGCGGGGATCCGGCGCTCCTGGCACGAGACGCAGCGGACCGCCCAGGGGATCGCCTCCAGACGTTTGCCGGAAATGGATTCCCCGCAATCCGTGCACAAGCCGTACTTCCCGCCGTCCATGCGATCGAGGGCTGAGTCAACCATCTTCAGTTGCATGGAATCGAAATGGTTGAGTTGCACCGTCACATACTGGTCATGGTAGACCGGCGCCAGGTCTTCCGGCGCCGCATTATCTGGCGCGGCAAGGGTTTCCAGTTTGGCCCGCAGACTCGAGGTCAGCTCCGATCTCTTGGAGATCAGGAGATCGCGGTACTTCTCCAGGCCGTTCCGTGAGCGATCCAGCTTTTTCATGGAGCCTCCAACTAGACGATCGAACGCCGTCCCCTAAGCAGGTTGATAACGAATGCCACCAGCGCCACGACCAGCAACAAGTGCACAAGGCCCCCCATGGTGTAAGAGGTGACCATTCCCAGCGCCCAAAGCACGAATAGAACCACTACGATTGTCCAAAGCATGTTCTTGCTCTCCTTGAGTTGTCAAAGCTGCTACCGCCGTTGGCGCCTTCCAAGGGACTTCGCCTTCGAGCATGAGGTAGCCGGTCATGCTCGTCACTGGCCTTTCAACGGCTCACTGGCGGAAGACTGTCACCCCCCGATCCGGTAACTCGACAATTCGCCCCACAATCCGACTGCCTGCAGGACCCAGACGACAACGAACACCACCACCACGACGTTCAGAATCGTCTTGATGCTGGAAGCCATGGGGATGAACCGGTTGATCAGCCACAGCGCCATGCCGACAACGACGAGCGTGATGACCAGATTTATCAAAGGCATCTTCGTATCCTCCTCACATGTGACAACACGCAATTCGGTGCCCAATCCCGAGGCCGGTCGGAAGCCTTGTGTCTCATTGCCTCGGCCTCCCGCGCGCCTGTCATGAATTGACCATCCGGGGTCAATCGGCGTTCCGCCGTCACTGCCGCCGGCTCGCCCGTTTCAAATGACAGGGCGTTCGCCGCCATGTCACTGCCGTCCCAGGAGACAGCCGTGATCAGCCCCGGCTGCGTGGCCGTCTCAGGCAATGGGATCGAGGCGGACTTGCTGGAGCTGAGGCCGGGCCTCCTGGAGGGAATCACGCGTGGGTGTGCCGGAGAAAGACGCTCCAAGCGCCCAGAACAAGACCATGCTGGCAGCGAGAGTCACGAACACACATTTGTTGAGGCTCTCTGCTGTTCGTTGCCTCCTCACGCGCCACATCTCGAAACCACCGAAGGTGAGCGACAGGGCAAGAACGCGCAACCCGGCGATTTGAAGATCCTGGGAACTAAAGTAGGCAAGGATCATGCAATAGACAAGTCCGCCGGCGAGGCTGCCCACGAAGCCGTCGGCGAAGGCGCGCAACGCCGGCAGCGGCGGCACGATGGAGTTGCACGACCCCCAGAGTCGCCTACTCCTGGTAACACATGGGGACACACTCGCCTCTGACAATGACACCAGCGGACTCTGCATAGTATCCGTGTGTGTCCCCATTACTTTGTCCTCCTGCAATCGTGTGTCGCGGGTTCAGCGCTGTATCAGAGCCGAGCGGCCGACCGATCACTTCCGCCACCTCTTCTGCACGGCCACGCAATTCGTCTCCCCGGTCCTTGACGTAGGCTTGCGCCGCGGCAGTCTTGTCCTTCATCCAGCCTTTCCCTCTGTAGACTTTGTCGCCGATGAACCGGCGCGTCACCGCACCTGAGCGTGGTGCCAACAGCAGCGCCACAGCGGCGCCCGCTCCCAGTCCGGTCAGGAAGAGCAGCAGCGAAGAGACTATCTTGTTGTTGTTCCCGTTCACTTCGATTTGTTCCATGGTTGTCATCCGTTCCTCTGGTGGACTAAAGCAACTCAGAGGCCAAACCGCGCGGCGCATATAGGCAGTGAACCCGGTTGCTTCCAGGCTCTTGGTCCGCTGTTGCGGCTGACCGTCCCAGGTCAAGTGACTGCATATGGTTAATCGCAGGCGCCCTTGCCACACCCGGACCGCCTTCCGAAGCCGTCCGCGAGCGAATCGTCTCAACAAAAGCTGGAGATGGCGCGGCTCGTGCACTAGCTGAGGCGTCGCCCAAAGCCCCAAATGGGGTGTATGGGGCCATCGAGGAGGTCTAACATGCGAATAATTCTGGTGGCTGCTCTGGCGATCACGCCATTGCTGGCCAAAGACAACGAACCTGCGATGCGGCTGACTGAATCCGCAGCGGTGTTCTCGGAAATCATGGCAACGCCCGACAAGGGCATTCCGGAAGACCTGCTGGCGAACGCCCATTGCATCGTCATCGTCCCTGGACTGAAGTCCGCCGCCTTTCTGGTTGGCGGCAAGTATGGAAAAGGATACGCATCCTGCCGTAAAGCCGTCGGACCTGGCTGGTCGGCGCCGGCAACCGTCCGCATCGAGGGCGGCAGCGTTGGCTTCCAACTCGGCGGCTCGACCACTGACCTGATCATGCTGGTCATGAATGCGCGCGGCGTGGACAAACTGCTCTCCAGCAAATTCACCCTTGGCGGCGAAGCATCGGTGGCGGGCGGACCGGTGGGGCGCACGGCAACAGCTCAAACCGACGCTCAAATGAAAGCCGAGATTCTCTCGTGGTCACGGTCCCAGGGACTGTTCGCCGGCGTTGCTGTCACCGGAGCAACCCTGCGGGAAGACCTTGACGATAATGCCACGCTCTACGGCAAACGGCTTGAGAACCGGCAAATCCTGACCACCGGGGTTCGCGCGCCCAAGGCGGCCGCGAAGCTCCTTAACCTGCTCAATAAGTATTCGCCGCGAGAGCGCACGAATACCACTTCACGCCGCTAGTCTAGCGGGAAAGAAACACTAAGTGAACCCAATGAAACTTACCGGAGCATTACTTCTCGTCAGCGGGATACTGGCGGCTCAAACGCCGCTCAGCCAGGACGACAACACGTCCAGGATGGCCGCTGGATCCACACCCGTCTACCGCATCACCGTCACCCAGCGGACCGCGAAGGCAATCAACTACCAGCACCGCAGCGGTGCGACCAAGATTGATTTCAAAGGTACCGAACTCATGCCAAAGGCCCGGGGCGAGGCCAAAGTCGAAAGCAAGCAGGGCTACATCGAAATTGAAGTCGAATTCGACGACCTGCTCCCAGCCAACAAGCAGGGCTCCGAGTACCTGACGTATGTGCTCTGGGCAATCACTCCCGAAGGCCGCACGGCCAACCTGGGCGAGATCCTTCTCAACGGCACCAAGAGCAAGCTGAACGTCACCACAGAGATGCAGGTGTTCGGCCTGGTTGTCACCGCCGAACCCTACTACTCGGTCACCATGCCCAGCGACTTGATTGTCATGGAGAACATGGTGCGCTCGGACACAAGAGGCAAGGTCGAAGTGATCGACGCCAAATACGAACTGCTGCAGCGCGGACAGTATCAGCGCCTGTCCAACCCCCTTGCGTTGAAACTCGACAAGAAAGTTCCTCTCGAACTCTACGAGGCTCGCAACGCCGTTCAGATCGCGCGCTCCATCGGCGCCGACCGATACGCCGCCGAGACCTTCCAGAAGGCCGAGAAGTCCCTTGCACAGGCCGAAGCCTACCAGACCCGCAAGGCCGGCAAGAAACCCGTCACCATGATGGCCCGTGAAGCGGTCCAGACGGCGGAGGACTCGCGTGCGATCGCTGTTAAACGCCAGGAGGAAGAGGCCCTCGCGAACGAGCGGCGGCTGTCGGCTGAACGCGAAGCAGCCTCTGACACTAGCCGGATTGCTGCCCAGTCCGAAACCGATCGGGTGACACGCGAAGCCGAAGCGGCGAGGCTCAGGGCGCAGGATGAAGCACGGCGCCTGGCTCTCGCAAACGATGCGCAGGCAGCCTCAGCCCGTGCTGACGCCGACCGCGCCAGGCTCGATGCGGATCGCGCGCAGCTCGACAACGACGCCCGCGCGTCGGCTGCTAAAGCCGAGGCCGATCGCCTCAAACTCGCCAGCGATGCCCAATTGGCTGGAGCCGACGCTGAAGCCGACCGCCTCAAACTGGCGAGCGACGCGCAGTTGGCCGCCGCCGGCGCTGAAGCCGATCGCCTCAGGCGGGATAATGACGCCCAGAGAGCGGCCAACCAGGCCGAACTCGATCGTGCCGCCAGCCAGAAGGCCCAATTGGAGGCGGAGAAGGCGGAACTGCGAGCCCAGCTTCTGACGCAGTTCAACGCTGTTCTCCAAACCAGAGATACTGCCCGCGGTCTGATCGTGAACATGTCCGATGTCCTGTTCGATACCGCCAAATTCGCGTTGCGGCCCTTGGCTCGCGAAAAGCTGGCCAAAGTGGCGGGCATCGTCTCCGCGCATCCTGGCCTCAGACTTGACGTTGAAGGCCACACCGACAGCGTCGGCAGTGATGAATACAATCAGCAACTCTCCGAGAATCGCGGCCAGGCGGTGGTTCAGTATCTGACTCAGCAGGGCATGCCGGCGGCCTCAGTCTCGTCGAAAGGGCTTGGCGAGTCTCAACCGGTGGCCTCCAACGACAATGTGAAAGGCCGCCAGGAGAACCGCCGCGTTGAACTGGTCATCTCGGGCGAGATCATCGGTGCGGGCATCGGCCGGCCGGTCGCACAACGGTAGCCCAGGTCGAGGTGCGCTTCGAAACAGGGGCGCACCTCACCTCCCTCACGGCAGTGGTGATTTGCTGACGACATAAAAGAAAGGCAGAAATCATGAATAGGGACACGTTCGAAGGCAACTGGATGCAGCTCAAGGGCAAAGTCAAAGAAGAGTGGGGAAAACTCACTGACGACGATCTGGACGTCATCGCGGGAAAGCGCGATCAATTGGCTGGCCGGCTCCAGGAGAGATACGGGATGGCGAAGGACGCTGCCGAGAAACACATCGAAGCCTTCGAGAAGCGGTGGGCTTCCACCACTCCCGCGCGCTAATCAATATCGGTTTTACTCCAGGAGTCCAGGGTTGACTCAGCCGGCGCGAGACTTACGGACTGTGGCGCTCGCCGCCGGCGCCCTGGACTCCCTTTTTTGCGCACGCAGGCCGGATGATGCGACAACAGTTGATGTGCAGGCTCCAATCCTCAATCAGCGCCGCACAATTCCCGTTGCGCCGATTGAGGTGAGCGACGGCATGCGAGTGGACGAACATGATTAAGGCGGTGACTCTGCCCGGTCTCATCCTCTCCGGCGCTCTGATGTGCACCGCCGAGACCCCCCGGGAACCCTACCACTTCTTCCGGCAGCAGATGGGATTGACCGACTCCCAGATCGCAATGATCTCCCGCGGAAAGGCCGTCGCCAAGGTGATTCCGTCCAAGACGCCGGCTGAAATCATCATTTTCGGCGCCGTGTTCGTGAACGCCAACCCCGAGCAATACCTCAAACTTGCTCTCGATCCCGCCTGGCTGCGCCGTTCGCCAAGCTACCTCGGTGTCGCCCGCTTCAGCGATCCCCCCGTGCTCTCGGATCTGGAAGGATTCAATCTTGAACCGGATGACGTCAGGAACCTGAGATCATGCCGCCCAGGCAAGTGCGGCGTGCAGTTGCCGGCTGATGCCATGCAGGACCTGCAACGGTCGATTGACTGGTCCCGGCCCGATGCCCCCAATCATGTGAACTACCGTGTCCGGACCATGGCCCTCGATCTCCTCCGCCGCTATCAGCAGGATGGCAATCGAGTCCTCGGAAGCTATCGCGACACGGACAACCCCTTCGATGTGAACGCCCAACTCCAGTCGTTGCTCGGCCGTTCCGAGGTTCTGCCCGTCTACCTTCCAGAACTGAACCGCTACCTGCTCGACTACCCAAATACCAGACTGGAGGAGTCGGAATCGCTGTTCTACTGGGAAAGGGTCAACTTCGGCATGAAGCCGACGCTACGCCTGAATCATGCGATCTCCTACCATTCGTCGGGTCCCAAGGGTCCAGTGCAGGTACTCGCGGTGAAGCAACTCTACGCCAGCCATTACTTCCAGCTCGCACTGGACCTCACTGCCTGCGTCAGGGGAAGCGGCCGCACTGACGAGAAGGGCTTTTATCTCATCAGCTTGAAAGGATCTACCCAACAGGGCCTCACCGGTTGGAAGGGGTCCCTTCTAAGAATGGTGATCGTCAGCCGCACGCGCTCCGCGCAAGAGAACCTCCTGATCAACATCAAGCGTGTGCTGGAAGAAAAACGCTGAGCCTACCCGAAGCCTCGGATCCGCCCGCCCTATTCCTGCGTTTGGCCACCGGCGTGCTCTACCTATTGCGCGCACCTACCACTTGGACAGCGCGTCACGACTGGGACATCGAGATGCGCGGTCTGGAGGAGGGGTAGAGAGGCAGCTTTCCGGCTAATCAGCCAAGAAAGTTGCGCGCCGCCCGGAGGAGACGACGGTGGGGCTTGCCGAAAGGCGAGCCCTCGCCTCGTGAGTGCGAGGAGTCTGTTTCCTCGGTTAACTGCGCATTTTCACATGAGTCAAACTGCAATCCAATATCTCTCACCTGAGCACCGCGTTCATCACGCGGCAACCTTGGATGAGAATGCGAACGAAGCCAACTCCGGCGCGATATGGTCACCTGACCATTAATGGTCACTTCTGCGACTTGCCGATTTCCGCGGGCAGACTCCCGCATCAGTGCTCGCTTTCTATACCTCAAGATCGGGAAAACAAACGATGAAGCCACGAACGCCGAGCATGGAGATTGCGGCGCTCCCGTGTCCGAGTCTGCCAGAGGCGAGTCCGCCCAGTCTCCGTTGCGTGACCGGATATGGTCAACCTGCGCGGCGGCACGATTCGGATAATGGTAGTATTGAGCGGGCTTTGGGATTAAGCTATTGGCGTCGGCCTGTTCGACATCGCTCCTCTCCACATGCAGAGTTGCCGTGGGAGTCCACTCTGGGCCGGACACCTTGGGGTAGGGGTTAAGGAGACGAATTGGGCTCTGAATGTTCACAGACACCCGCCGGTTGGCTCCTGGAAAACGGTCCAAGAGAACTTGAGCTCCTCTTCCGCGCCATCGTCTATCACCCATCGGTTCCCATTCTCATCGCCGACAACGATCGCAACTACAGGGACGCCAGCGTCGGCGCCGGCAAGTTGCTTGGGATCCCGCGGACCAGGATTATCGGCCAGAAAATAGACGATCTTGCGGATCCGGCATTCCGGCCCCAGATCTCTGAACTTTGGCGCGCCTTCCTGGGCAGGGGCGAACACAAAGGTACGCTTCGACTGGCCGGCCCGGATGGCGCCCCGGCAGAGGTAGAGTTCGTAGCCAAAGAGAACGTGTTGCCGGTACGCCACCTACTTGTCCTGAGCGACAAGCCGTCATCAAATCAGTCGGTGGGAGCCGGCAAGGCCGGCACGAATCAGATTCCCGCCTGGGTCCAGGATTTTGCGCTGTTTCTGCTGGGCGTGGACGGATGCATCGTCGATTGGTATGCGGGAGCTGCACGAATTTACGGCTACAGCGGAGGCGAGGCGACTGGCCAACACGTATCTTTTCTCTATCCCGGTGATGATGGACCATGCACGGAGCCGCAACAGGAACTGGACCGGTCCGCTACTGACGGTCACTTCGGAACCGAAGGCTGGCATGTCCGGGGCGACGGTTCTCGATTCTGGGCCAACGTCATCACGATGGCATTGAGAGATGAAGGTGGCGAACTTCAGGGCTTCGCCAGGGTGGTGCGTGACTTCAGCGAGCGCCATGAGAAGGACGAGAAGCTTCGCCGCAGCCGTGCGCGCATCCGCCCTGTCCCGTCCGTTTCGACCATCGCCGGCGTGGTTTCAGGCGAGTTCGACCGTGTTCCCGAAGCCAACGACTCGTTCCTCAAACTGGTGGGGTACAGCCGCGAAGACCTGCAGGCAGGCCGCCTGCACTGGCCCGATCTCACTCCCCCGGAATTTTCCGACCTCGACGATCTGGCGCATGAAGAAGGCCTCAGGTTCGGAGCCTGCACTCCTTATGAGAAGGATCTGGTGTGCAGAGACGGGTCTCGAGTGCCGGTTCTTGTTGCCACCGCCGTGTTGAAACTGTCCCCATTCCGTTGGATCACATTTGTTCAGGACCTCCGCGAGCGCGACCAGATCGAGAGTGTCGGAGACCATGATGTCGCGATCACACAGAACTTCGAGGAGATGGTCGGGACTAGTGCAGCACTGAGACGGGTCCTAAGGCAGGTTGAGGTCGTCGCCCCGACAGATGCCAATGTGTTGATCCTCGGTGAGACCGGCACCGGGAAGGAGTTGGTGGCGCGCGCTGTCCACCGATTGAGCTCCCGCAGAAGCTTCCCCTTCATCACCTTGAACTGTGCCGCAATTCCAACCGGGCTTCTCGAAAGCGAATTGTTTGGCTACGAGCGAGGCGCCTTCACGGGCGCCCTGGGGCAGAAGATCGGCCGCTTCGAGATGGCCCACAGGGGGACGCTTTTTCTGGACGAGGTCGGCGACATCCCGCTGGAGCTTCAGCCCAAACTTCTCCGCGCCTTGCAGGAAAAAGCTTTCGAACGCCTGGGCGGCACCCGTACGATTCCCATCGATGTCCGTCTGGTCGCCGCGACTAACCGCAACCTGACGCAGATGATGGGCGACAAGCTCTTTCGCAGCGATCTCTACTACCGGCTCAAAGTCTTCCCGATCACCACACCCCCGTTGCGAGACCACCCCGACGACATCCCGATTCTGGCCCGCCACTTCACCCACAAATACTCGCGGGCAATGGGCAAGCAGATCGACAAGATCCCGGCCGATACGATGAAGGCCCTGGCGGCCTGGCCCTGGCCGGGCAACGTGCGGGAGTTGGAGAACTTCGTCGAAAGATCGGTCATTCTTTCCCGCGGCCCCAGCCTGCGTGCGCCCTTGGCCGAGATCCGCGCCAATGCCTCCGTTCCCGCGGGCGACAGCACCCTCGAGCACATCGAGAGGGAGCATGTCATCCGCATGCTCCGGGAATCTGACGGCGTCGTAAGCAAAGCGGCAACCCGGCTCGGAATGCCAAGGACGACATTGAACGCCCTCATGCGCAAGCTGGGCATCTCTCGCAAGGATCTCTGACCGCCCATGGCCATTGGACCTCCGCTCGTCACTGGCACACTTCCCGGTTTACAGTCCAGGCGATCGGCTGAAAGCGGCGCAGCGCAATGATGCCGGCCGTCTTCGGCTGCATGTTTCCAACGAGAGAGAAGGCGCAGCGCGCAACCGGCGCGGAATGTGGCGGATACAGGCGGGAGCGGCGGCGAGCGCTGCTGTCAAGATAATGGGCGGGTGAAGTTCGGACCTGGGTCGTGACTGTGGGATTCGAAGGTAACCAGCCGCCCCCCCTTTCTCAACCGGCCTGTCAACAAAGTCGGACCCGTCAACAGAGAAAGTGGAGAGTTTGGAGGGTTCAGCGAGGCCGAAAGGCTGAACCATCATGGTTCAGTCCGTGGCCCGGACCGGGATGGCTCCAACTGGAGAATTGGCTGGAAACGCAAATACCCGCGAATGTTTGGGATAGGGGCGGGAGGTCAGACACCGGTGGCGTCAACGAAATCAGCCAGCGGGAAGTTCGTTTTCGGGAGGGTGGCTCCCCAAAAAAGCGGGTTTCCAACAACCTCTCCGAAATGTAAGTTATTGACAATAAAGTGCGAAGCGGCGGCCATGACGAGGGCGGCGCCGAGGTCTGGTTGACCGCTCAGAGACCGCGGCTACTCCGTTGAGAGTTCTGCCTGTCGCCCGGTCCATGTGGCCCCGAGTTCAACGCATCGGGTGCATGCTGGCGTCCTTGTGCGGCCGTCATCGGAAAACAGGTGCGGTCACGCGCGAAAGATCATCGCGCCTCATCAACAATTTGGAGGACAATGGCTTCCACCTCGCCCGCCAACTCTTCGATGCCGGCCTCCGGGTAGAACTGCGAGATCGAAGATGGGAGCAACGTGCTGATATGCGTCTTGTCCTGTTGGACGAAGACGCTGATCGGACAGGGCAGCATCAGGGAGATCTTCACGTCCCGAGCCAGCACCTGGCTCGCATACTTCGCGTTGCAGATCTCGATGATCTTCAGGGGTGATCGCGGGAATCCTTTTTCGGCCAGCGTTGCCGCGACGTCGTGCGTATGCAGGACGCGAAAGCCCTTTTCGGCGGCCTTCCTCTCGACCGCCTCGACCGCCTCATCAAACGTCTTCTCTGTAGTTACCGTCCGCTCAAATGGTTGCATTTCAATCTCCTCAGATACGATTCTATGGCTTCGATTGCAGCAAACGAAGTGCGTTGAAGATCACCAGCAGCGAAACCCCCATGTCCGCGGCGATGGCGGCCCAAAGCGATGCATGTCCGGCGAACGTCAGGGCGACAAAGACGAACTTGACCGCCAATGACAGGAAGATGTTCTGGCGGATGATCGCAAGTGTCCGCCGGGAGTGAGCGATGAGCCATGGCAGTTGATGCAAATCATCCGACATGAGCGCGACGTCGGCAGCCTCGATTGCCGCGTCGCTCCCGATGGCGCCCATGGCAATTCCAAGGCTGGCGCGGGCCATGGCTGGCGCGTCGTTCACGCCATCGCCTATCATGGCCACCGACCCGTATTGCTGAACGAGGGACTCGATGGCGGCCACCTTGTCGGCCGGCAGGAGCTCAGCCCGAATTTCGTCAATTCCTGCCTGCCGGGCGATCGTCCGTGCGGTTCCTTCGTTGTCACCAGTTAACATCACGATATGGGGCACACCGAGGGCGCGGGTCGCCGCCAGCAGCTCCGGGATGCCGGGCCGAAGGCGGTCGGCCAGCGCAATGAACCCGCACACGTGGGCTTCGTTACCAATGACGACGACGGAATGCCCTGTAGCCGACAACTCCCCGAGCAGTGAGTGGACTTCGGGCGTCTCTTGCCCGCGTTCCTCGAGAAACCTGTGCGAGCCCAGCCAGAAGGCTCTGCCGTCAAGACGCGCTGTCGCACCCTTGCCGGGAACCAGTGTGAACTCAGTACTCGGCCCCGGCTGCAGACCGCGCGCACTGACGTAGTCGGATATCGCAAGCGCCAGAGGATGCTGGTTTGAGGACTCCAGCGCACCGGCACGCTCAAGCAGCTCCTCCTCAGTGTGACCGTTCAGCGCGACGACCTTGACTACCGACGGCTTGCCCTCCGTCAGCGTGCCGGTCTTGTCCATGGCAATCGCTTTGAGCCGCGCCGGTGTCTCCAGCGCCAATCCGCCCTTGACGAGTACACCGTTCCGGGCTGCGGCAGCAAGACCAGCGACGATGCTCACCGGCGTTGAGATCACGAGTGCGCACGGGCAGCCGATCACCAGAAGTACAAGCGACTGGTAGATCCACGTCGCCCATGGTTGATGAAACAAGAGCGGCGGAACAAGCGCCGTCAGAATCGCTACCGCGAAAACCGTTGGCGTATAGACCATGGCAAAGCGATTCACCCACTGTTCTGCGGGGGAGCGGCGGCCTTGGCTCTCCGCTACGAGCCGGATGACATGTGCGAGCGTGGTGTCGCTTGCGCTCTTAGTCGAGCGCACATCGATTACACCGTTTCCATTGATGGTCCCGGCAAAGACGGCACCCCCCGGCTCCTTGGTGATGGGGAGACTCTCCCCTGTGATCGGAGCCTGGTTGACATCAGTCGTCCCTTCCACAACCGTGCCGTCCAGCCCGATCCGCTCCCCCGGCCTGACCCGGAAAAGCGTACCCACCGGAACACTCGCCGAGGGTGTTTCGCGGATCGTGCCATCGGATTCCAACACACCGACGGATTCCGGGGCGATCTTCATGAGAGCTTCTACCGCACGTCTGGCGCGTCCGACGCTCCAGGATTCCAGGGCCAGAGACAGTGCGAAAAGGCAGGAGACTGTGGCAGCCTCTAGCCACTGCCCGAGAGCGACAGCGCCAATCACCGCCACGGTCATCAGGAGGTTCATGTCCGGGCGTAGCCGCCGCAGGGACAACCACGCCTTTGGCAGGACGTACCAGGCTCCGGCGAGTACGGCAAGAAAATAGAGCACCCGAACGGGCGCGGGAACAGGCGTCATGCCGACCGCGCCGGCATGCTCCGCGGACAATGCCGCCAGTAAACTGCCACTAAGCGCGGCGTGGGCGGAGAAGCCTGCAACGACCAGCGAGCCGCTGAGCACCGTCGCAACGGTTCGGGCATCCCGCCACCAACTTCTGGTCTCAGACTGGCGTGCAAGCTGGCCGGGGCCAGCCCACAATTCGGCGGACATGCCGGTCTTCGCCACGATTTCGATGACCTGCTGGGCCGAGAGGCGCCCGGCGTTCTTCAGAGTCATACGTGCGTTGAGGATATCGAACGAGAGATTCGACTCATCGCCGGCCAGTTCGCGAAGTTCGCGCTTCAGAATGCCAGCTTCCTCCGCGCAATCCATACCGTGGATTTTGAACTGAAGAACATCAGGCATTGGCAGGTTGTCTCCTTTCAACTCAGATAGCCCATCGGTAGGTCAACCAGTGTCACAAGCGTTGAGGTGGCGCGCTTCTGCCCCTAATGCCGCTCGCGGCGGCCTCGCCCTGCCCAGCCTCGTTGGCGCAAGAGTTGGGCAACGCTTCCGATCATGGCCAAGATCGTGGCGGCTACAATCACGATGATCTCAGCTCCACGCGATTCCCGTTCCAGTACGCGCCCGCGACGTCGAGATCCTCCCATGTGCCCTCACAGCGCGTTTTGGTCCCGTTCTCCAGTCCGAATTCTAACAACCTCATCAACCGTGGAGATGAATATCTTGCCGTCGCCAGGACGGCCCGTATGTGCGTGTGACCGGATGATCTCGACCACACTGTTCACGAGCGCGGACGGGACGACGATTTCCAGCTTGACCATCGGCGCCGTCTCCGAGAGCCCGGCCGCTCTTTCGGACCTGCCAAATCCCGTGATTCGCGAAACCGTTAGACCCGGAATCTCCACGTGCTCCCGCAGCGCCTCCACGACCTTCGGCAGCATGAACTCCTGAATGATGGCTTTGATCTCTTTCATCGCTTCCTCATATCTCTGGTTCCGGCCCTTCCTTGATGAACCTGGTGTAGGCAACCGGCAGCACAATCAAGGTTAATAACGTCGAGGTCACCAGCCCCCCAATGACCACCGTGGCCAGCGGTCTCTGCACCTCCGCGCCGGCGCTTGTGGAGATCGCCATGGGCAGGAAACCGAGGCTGGCGACCAGCGCCGTCATGAGCACGGGGCGGAGACGCGTGATAGCCCCTTCCATGACGGCCGGCTGCAGCGAGGCGCCGCGCTCGCGCAACTGGTTGATGAATGCAACCATGACGACGCCGTTCAGCACCGCCACCCCCGAAACGGCGATGAAGCCGACACCCGCACTCATCGAAAAATGCATGCCCCGCAGCCACAGCGCCAGGACGCCGCCGGTGACCGCGAACGGGATTCCAGTGAAAATCAGTGCCGATTGCCCCATAGACTTGAACGTGGCGAACAAGAGCAGGAAGATCAACAGGAACGTTACCGGCACCGCGATCATCAGCCGCAGCCTTCCACTCTCGAGGTGCTCAAACGTTCCGCCCCAGGTCATTACGTACCCCGGGGGGAGTTTCACCTGCGCGTCAACGCGTCCCCGAGCCTCCTCGACGAACCCGCCAATATCCCGGCCGCGCGAGTTCACCTCGACCGAAATGCGGCGCTGGCCGTTTTCACGCGCGATCTCGGCCGGGCCCTCCTCGCTGACGATTTCGGTCAGTTCGCTGAGCGGGATCTTCTGCCCGCTTGGCGCGCTGACCAGCAGGTTTCCGATGGCGGCGGCGTTCTTCCTGGCCCACTCGGGCAGCCGGACCACCAGGTCGAAGCGCATGAAGCCTTCGAGAACAGTCGTGGCGCGCGACCCGGCAATGGCGCTCTGGATCAACTGCTGGACGTCGGAAACATTAATGCCGTAGCGGGCGATCTTGTCCCGGTCGATCTTGATCTGGAGCACGGGCAGGCCGGATACCTGTTGCACGCGGGTATCGGCCGCGCCCCGGACTCCGCGCAGGATCCCCGCAACCTGTTCCGATTTCTCGCGCATCAAGTCCATGTCGTCGCCGAAGATCTTGATGACGACGTCCGACCGCGCGCCAACGCCCTCGATCAGCTCATTCATGCGGAACTTGATCGGTTGGGAGAACGCGAAACTCATGCCGGGAATGGATTTCAGCTTTTCCGACAGGCGCTCAACTATCTCCTCCTGCGTGCGGGCCGTTTTCCACTCCTCCTTTGGCTTCAGGAAAACATAGGTGTCCGAGTGTTCCGGACCCATGGGATCGGTGGCGATTTCGGGCCGGCCGATGCGGCTGGTCACGGTCTCGACCTCCGGCAGTTCCTTGATGGTCTGTTCCATGACGGTGAGCATCTTCACTGATTGGGAGAGGGACACGCTCGGAAGCCGCGCGGTGTTGACCGCGATCGCGCCCTCGTTGAGGTCGGGGATAAACTCGCTGCCCAGCCGGGAAAACATCAGGAAGCTGACCGCAAGGAACGCAGCCGCAGCCGCGAAGACGGGGACCGGGTGGCGCATCGCGCCATGAAGAACAAGGTCATACAAGCGCATCAACCGTCTGACGACCGGATTTTCCTCTTCGTGGACGTGACCGGCGGCGTCAGGCTGAGGAGCCTTGCGCGGCTCGCGCAGGAACAGCGCCGCCAGGGCCGGGATCAATGTCATGCTGAGGACCAGCGCCCCGGAGAGCGCGAGGACAACCGTGAGGGCCATGGGGCGGAACATCTTGCCCTCGATCCCCACAAGGGCGAGGATGGGCAAATACGCGGCGATGATGATCAACTCGCCGAACTGGCTTGCGCGCCTGACTTCGAGAGTAGCTGCCCGAATCGTCTCGATCCGCTCCCCAGGCTTAAGCAGGCGGCCGAGTTCGCGACGCCGCGCCGCGAGTTGCCGGACGCAGTTCTCAATAATGATCACGGCGGCGTCCACGATCAAACCGAAGTCGATCGCGCCGAGGCTCATCAGGTTTGCCGACACGCCAAGGTACTTCATTGCGATAATCGCGACCAGCATCGAGAGCGGGATGGCCGAGGAAACGATCAGGCCGGCCCTCAATTGCAGCAGAAAGAGGAACAATACCGCCATGACGATAAGAGCGCCCTCGGCCAGGTTCGTCACCGCCGTCCTCACGGTTCGGTCAACCAGGTCGCTGCGGCTGTAAAACGGATTCACCACTACGCCCGGCGGCAGGGACTTTGCCGTATCCTTGAGCTTCTGTTCCACGCGCTCGGCGACCGCCCGGCTGTTTTCGCCCTTAAGCATCATCGCCATGCCCATGACGGTCTCGCCCTTGCCGTCGCGCGTGGCGGCTCCCTGGCGTACCTGGGCGCCCAGGCTGACCTCGCCGATGTTGCGGACGAAGATCGGGGTTCCATTGTGAGACGAAACCACGATGTTCTCGATATCGCGCTCGTTCTGGATCAGCCCCACGCCGCGCAGGAGTTGCTGCTCCCCGGCGTGTTCAATGTAAGCGCCGCCGGCATTCGAGTTGTTCTTCTCGAGCGCCTCAAGGACCTGCGCCAGATTGAGCCCGAGGCCGACAAGCTTGTTCGGATCCACGAGGACCTGGTACTGCTTCTCCTCGCCGCCGAATGAATTCACTTCGATGACGCCCGGCACGGTTCGAAGCTGCGGCTTGATGAACCAGTCGAGGATGGTGCGCAGCTCCATCAAGGATCGCTTCTGGGACGAATTGGGAGCGTTTTCGACAGTGAACTGGTAGACCTCTCCCAGTCCGGTACTGACTGGAGCGATCTCGGGCGAGATTCCGGCCGGCAGATCTTTCTCCGCGGCGATCAGCCGCTCGAGGACCAACTGGCGAGCGAAGTAGGTGTTCACGCCGTCTTTGAATGTCACGGTGACCTGAGACAGGCCGAACTTCGAGATCGACCGGACGTCTTCCATATCCGGCAAGCCCGCCATAGCCAGTTCGACGGGAAACGTGACGTACTTCTCCATCTCAAGCGGAGTGAACGAAGGCGCGACGGAGTTGATCTGAACCTGGTTGGTAGTGATGTCGGGAACCGCGTCGATGGGCAGGTCCGACGCCGAGTACAGGCCGAAGCCCGCGATCGCGACGGCCAGCAGGACTACGAGGACGCGCCACTGGATGCTGAAATTGACGATGCGTTCGATCATTCGGCGCTACTCCTCGTGATGTCCCAGGTCGCTCTTCTTGGCCTCGGACTTCAGCAGGAACGAACCTTCAGTAACGAAGGTATCGCCCGCCTTAAGACCCTCGGCGACCTCCACCCAGTCGCCGGCCCGCTGCCCAAGCTTCAGCACACGCTTCTCGAACCGGTTGCCGGCCAGCTTCACGAAGGCCACGGTGGTTCCGTCAATGTTCTGCACCGCATTGGCCTGTATGGCGATGGCGGAACGCGTTGCTGGCGTGGGAATTCGAACCGTAGCGAACATCTCGAGCTTCAGAAGGTCTTGCGGATTCGAAACCTCGACGCGGACCTTCGCCGTCCTGGTGTTCGGATCGAGAACGTCGCTGACGTAAGAGATTCTGCCGGTGAAAATGCGTCCGGGATAGGAGGCGACCTCGACCTCGGCTTGCTGCCCCTCGCGGACCGACCGGATGTCCTTTTCGTAGAGATCGGCTTGTACCCAGACGGTCGAAAGATCTCCGACCGTCATCACTTCGTCCTCGGTCCCGATAGTCTCTCCGGGCGCGGCGTTGAATTGCGTGATGACACCGGCGAAGGGAGCGGTCAGCGTGCTGTGCGAGCGTTCCCGGTGGTATTGGAGGTCCTGGCGGGGATCGAGCTTCTCAATCTCCGCATCGGTCATTCCAAATCGATGCAGCTTCTCCTCAATCTTGGCAGCCCCCGCCTTCCGGCTCTCGACGGTCGCGAGGGCGTTCTTGTACTCCGCTTCGCGGCGCTGCAACTCCGCTTTGGCAACCGCGCCGAGATCCACAAGGTTCCGCGCACGATCGAGAGCGCGCCCGGAGACCTCCGTTTCTGCGGTTGCCATCTGAAGGTCGGCGCGAGCCGAGAGGTACGCTCCAATCGCTTCGCCGAGTTCGACGTTGTCGTAGGTCAGCAGACGCTGCCCGGCCTTCACCCGATCGCCGAGCCGTACGAATACAGTGTCGATCCGTCCCCGGGCGAGCGCACGGATGTGGGCCATGCGGGGTTCGTTGGCCTGAACGCTGCCGGTTGCCTGGATTGCCTGGCCAAGCGCGCGCACCTGGGCAGTCGCGAATTGTACGCCGAACTTCTGCTGAATCTCTGGGGTGAGTGTCAATTCACCGGGCTCCTCGGAGTGTTCATCTCCACGAGTCTCGTCCGCGGCTGCAGACGGTAGGGCAGTTCTCCGGCCTGCGTAGAACGCGATCGCGATGGCGGCGATCACAATGGCACCTATAAAAAGTTTTCCGGATCTCACGTCAGCACCTCACTGAACCAGCCACCCGCGGCGCGGTTCCCAACGCACATTCATTCTTGAGACTTGAATTCTTGGCCGAACGATCTGTCATGGTGAATCCTTCTGGATCTAAAAGATGGGGGCTCCCGTGGCCCGTTCGAGATCAACCGCGGCGAGGAAGCCCTCGCGCAGGAGGTCCGTGTAGGCGCGTTGCGTGTCGATCAGCCGGCGCTGCTCGTTGATTACGTCCATCAACCTGATTTCACCCAGGTCGTATGCCGCCCGGAGAATCCTGACGTTCTCACGCGACTGTTGCAGGACTCCCTCGTCGAATACCGCAAGCGCTTTCGCGGCCGTTTCAAACCGCGTGATCGCCGCCTGAATCTCCTGCCGGATCACCCGCTCCAGGTACTGCCGTCGCAGCGCCGCATTCTGCTCCCTTGCTATCGAGGCCTGAATGTTTCCCTGGTTGCGGTTCCTCAGTGGCAGGTTAATAGAAACGCCGGCGGTTAGCATGTCGTCGGTATCGCGGATGGGAACGGGCGAGCCTGCCGGGGTCCTGAGACCGAACTGGTCGAATTGGGAGTTAACTCGCGAGTACCGTGTGAACCCAACCAGATTGGGAACGGCTTCTGACTTCGCAAGCCTGGTTTCCGCATCGGTCAAAGACTCTTCGATTCGCACGGCTTTCAGATCAGGTCTCTCGGCGAGTGCGCGCGCGACTGCCTGATCGAGAATCAGGCTCAGCTTTGGGGCTGCCAGCGCGCCGGCCAGTTTCAGCGATTCGTCGGGGCTGAAGCCGGCAAGGGTTTTCAGTTCGAGCAGCGCACGCTCGATCTGGTTCGTGAAAATGAGCCTGTCCGATGCAATCCGGTTGACCTCCACCCGCAAGAGCCCCTCCTCTAGCGGCGTGCCTTCACCCTGGCGAGTCCGTGCCTGAGCGATCTGATAGCTTTGGCGATTGAGCTCATAGAGTTGTTCCGCCGATGTCAGATTGCGCGCGGCGGCAAGTGCTTCGGCAAAGCGCGCCTTCACGTCGGCTTTTAGCAGGCGTTCGCGGTTGGCGATCTCCAGCGTTGCGAGTTCCACACCAAGACCTCCCACTTCCACCCGGCGATCCCGCTTGCCCCCGAGTTCGAACGTGTGCGAGTACCCGATGCCGAACTCACTTTCGCCGGGACTGTTCAGAACCTTCCCGCTCGCGAAACTCGTGTCGATCGACGGGTTGACCCGCAACTTGGACTGGGTGAGCAGGCCTTGCGCTTCGGCGATCCGTTGCCTCGCGGCCACGAGATCCCCATTGCGTTTCAATGCTGCCTCAACCAGCCGGTCGAGCGCCTCGCCGCCGGTTTCGGACACGTATTGTGCGGCGGATGCCGGGGCAAGCGTCTGCGCGGAAGCGGACGGCAGCCAAGCCGACGCGGCGGCGCCAACCGTGGCCAAAAACATTAAGAAATCACGTAAGGGCATATTTGAGGACCTGAAAGTCGGTGATTTTGAATACAAACGGTCGCGCGACCACGCCCGGGCGTGCTCTGCCGGTCCGGATCAGTTCAGGGGTGAAATCTCAGCAGCGAAGGGAGGTGGTCAGGCGAGGAGAGTTGGTGGGATCGGAGATGAGGTCGAGACGAATGGAAGACGTGATATCCGTCTCCCGGATTAGCAGGGACAAGGCAGTGACTGGGAGTGCGGAATTGTCGAAACTGAGTAGCCGCGATGATTCCGGCTGCGCGTTACTAATGCCAATGGTTGGTGTCACGGGGTAGTCCGTGCAACCTTGACAAGGAGTTGGTTCTGACAAGGAGCTACTGGGTGCACCTGCGCCACCCACACAGCAGCGAGCCGCCCAATCCTCGATGGCGTCGTGACCCGTGGGAGAAACGCAAACCACTTTAAACGCGCCTGGAGCCACCACCAGCAGCAACGCTGCGGCGAGGAGTCGAGCCAGAGATGTCTTCAAGCGCAAGGTCACCAGATGCGTTCTTCCTCTTTACACTTTAGCACGCGGCAGGACTTTGCGCCGTGCTCCTTCAAGCTGGTTCACGCGCGTGAGTCCAGTTCGCGCGATCACTTGTCGAAGAGCCGCGAAAGCGCACCGGAGAGATCGAAACCCAGCCCGACCCGGACAGTGGTCAGCTCATAGGGAATGCTGCGTGCCACTCTGAGGTTCAGCTTGACGAAGGGCGTGAGTGACCACGAGGCCCAGGCGGAAGCGCCATAGTCCGACACATCCGAGCCGGGTACGTTCGTCTGTGCGGCATATCCATAGAACGGCATTGTGCCGGAGCCCATCGAACCGGTGCCTGTGGACCCGGTTCCCATGCCGGGCGGCATCCCTGGCATTCCGGGCATACCAGGCATCCCAGGCATACCGGGCGTGCCCGGCGTGCTCGTCATCTGCGCAGCGGTCGCCGTCATCTGGCTGATCACCATTTGGTCCCCCAGGCCAAGGAGTCCGAACCCACCTATGCCAACGGTGAGCCTCCGGTGCACGCGGTAGTCAATGCCTCCTGATGCGTAGACGGAGTTGCCGTTGCTGATGAATGGCCGCTGGTATCCCACGTTGTTGAACAGCGAGTTTGTGTAGCCTCCGGTCACAAACAGACTGAACCGCTCGAAGCGGCGCTGGAGTGTGCCGTTCACATCCACGGAAACGCGGCCGGCACCGAGGCCTTGATTGGAGTCTCCTGTTGGAGCGCCGATCGTCAGTGCCGCACCTGCGTCGTATGGCCCTTTGGAGTGGCGAAGGAACATTGAGGCGTAGACGTCTCCGATCCCTGTGGCTTCGCGCTGAGTGGCGGAGATCCCATAGAAGGGGACCCCGACGACGAACGCGAATCGACGCGAGTCGATTCCGATCTCGGGAGTTATCGAGACGAAAGTCCCGGCAGAATTGTGATCAACAGCGGTTCCCACAAAGGCAATCGGCCTGAAGTTGGTGGAGCTCGGTTTGCCTTCCACCGAACCGCCGATCGACTGGAGCTTCTTCAGGATCACCTGGTCATCCAATCCCCGCTTGCGCAATTCCTTCACGTAGATCTGGCCGAATGAGTCCTGCCCTTGTTTCTTGAGCAAAATCAGGTGATTTCGATGGGTGCCAAGCTCCTGCGCCATCGTCTCGATGACGTGGATCTTCGTGTCGTTGTCGGCAGCGAGACCGTCAATCCTCGCGATCTCCGTTTCCAGTCTGGCGGACGCAGGCTGATCACCGGCCGACGCCGGGATTGCGAACAGGCAGACCAGGAGTATCCGAATCGCTTCCATCGTCTGACCTAGTGCCCTCTCCCACTCATCGCCCCCATCCCCCGAGCGCTACCCATGCTCCCGGCCTGTTGCGACATGCCGGCGCCCATGCCGGAATTGCCGCTTCCCATCATGCCCTGGTTTCCCGAGGCAGGCATCAGGTCAGCTCTTTCAGACCTGCCGCGAAACGCTTGCGCCTGTTGAGGAGGTTGACCAGGGCGAACCCAACTGCGCTGGCCCGCCTTGAGGAGGACCTCCTGATCCGGCGACTGCACGTTGGCCACCCCGACCAGTCCCTCATCGACTGCCACCAGGGTCGCGTCTGTTTCGTCCACAAAGACGCTGAAAGTTGTCCCCCGGACGGCGATGACAGCTGTGGGCGTGGTGAGCTTGTGTGGATTCGGCCGACC
>PNKE01000053.1 GCA_013822245.1 Candidatus Solibacter sp. | reverse complement strand
AACGACTGGCAGCCAGCCGTAACCTTCACGGCATCTTACACTTAGACGCGATAATGCTGCCCGGTTGAGGGGGGAAGATCCGCCCGAGCAGAAGGGCACCGGCGAACACGAGCCCATCCTGTTCACCATCGGCTATGGCAAGGGCCGCATCTTCCACACCACGCTCGGCCACGACGTGCCGGCGATGCAGTGCGTCGGCTTCATCGTCACGCTCCAGCGAGGCGCCGAGTGGGCGGCGACGGGCAAGGTGAAGCAGAAAGTCCCGGCCGACTTCCCCGGACCCGGCAAGGTCAGCACGCGGACGTTCTGATCCCGGCCACCACCGCCTTCAATGCATGACCGGCCGTCACGACAGCCGGTCCTTGAGTTCGTTCAGCACCTTCGCCCACGCCTCCCTCATTCCGTCGGCCGTGTCGCGCGATTGCAGCCGGTCGTGGTTGATCGTCAGCGAAGTCTTGCCCGCGGTCACAATCGCTTTGATGTCGATCACCTCCACCGGCGCATGCCCCGGTCCCTCCCAGGTGAATCGGATCAGTTTGCCGGGCGTCACTTTCTTGAACCTGCCCTTGTGGCCGCCGCCGGCGTCGAACGTGCCTCCTTCAACTACCTTCGCGCCCTTGCCAAGCCACCATGAGCCGTCGGCAAACTCGTCAACGGCTCGCTCCGGAGTAACCGTCAGCGCCTTCGTCACACAAATGTTGTAGCCCTTCGGCAACCCGTCCTTCTCAGCGATCCCACGCGCCTTTTCGTATTCGACGATGATCGTCGTCGTCCACCAGGCGTCTACTTTCAACTGCCGGAAAAGATACTCGGTCAACACCCTGCGCCCCTCCGATGCACCGCCCTTGGCGTCCAGCACGCCGTACCATTGCTCCAGCGTCCTGCCCGTCGCCGCCTTGGCCGCCTCCGGGGACACTTCACTCCGTGGTGTGTAATCAACTTTCATGCGCGCTCCTATTTCGACGATTGTAGACGCGATCGCGGAGCGCGCGTGTATCAATTTGTTTGATCTCGCCAGCCTCGGCGATGTGCCCGCCGGCCAGGGATCAGCCGAACAGCTTCTTGAGAAGTCCGGTTGCCTTCGGCGTTTCAACGCCGGCGAGCCGTCCGGCGAACTCCAGGACGCTCCGGCCGAAGGCCGATTTCAGCGACGGGATCGATCCATCCGTCATCGCCTCGCGCAGCGTCCGGTAGTCGTTCGGAAAGACGGAGGCCACCTCATGGCCGATCAGCCTCTCAAGATCGCCGGCCCCCAGTTCGCCCGGCTGCGACCGGTTCAACAGGACGTGGATCCGGTTCTCCGGAGCGCCCCAGGCCGCCGCCTCCTGGCACCGAAGCTTCGCCAGCCTCAACGGCGCCAGCTCCGGCGTGCAGACGATGAAGGTCCCCGCGGCCCGGCGGACGATCTCCATCGTCGCCGGGTTCACCAGCTCCGGCAGGTCCACCAGGATCATCTCGTATTTGAGCCTGGCGAAATTCAGCAGCTGATGATAGTGGTGCCAGCCCGGCAGCGCCCGGCCCGGATCCCTTCCGGTGAGCAGGAACTCAGCGCCGTTGGCCCGGCTCAGGTTGTTCTCCCAATCGAAGCTGTCCATCTCCCCGGCGCGCTCGAGGGCATGCTGGATGCCGCCCTTGTGCTCCACGCCGAGCATGATGTCCATCACGCCCGAGCGAAGGTCGCCTTCGATCACAAGCGTCTTCCTGCCCACGTCGCCGGCCAGCCGCGCCGCCGTGTTCAGCACGATCGTCGAGGTCCCGCTGCCCGCCTTCGCCGGCAGGAAGGCATACAGATTCCCGATCAGACTGCCCTTCTTTTCGTGAATCGCCGCGTCGATGGCCGCCATCATCTCCGCCGTCTGGACCGGGAACGGGATCACCATATCCACGCCCGCCATCATCGCCGCCTCCACCGCGCGGTGGTCGCGCTGGCCGAAGGCGATAATCGCCGTCGATTCCGAACGCTCGCGGATCCGCCGTACCGTGTCCAGCGTGCTGTCGCCGTCGTCGAGATCAACCAGGTACAGATCCGGCTCGGTCGTATTCAGCAGCCGCATCAGTTCGTACGGCGTCGGCGGGACTTCGAGCACCTTCTTCACGAAAACCTGCCCGGTCTCCACCAGGCACTCGCTGATCGCCTGCCCGCGCATCGATATCGTGGACTGCAGTATGGCCCCGAACATCGCAGCCTATCCCTTTCGCGCTTCCATCCTGATGAGGTAGTCCAGCCAGGCGCCGGTCCTCTCAGTCCATTTTCACCCAAATTGGTGTACCGCGGCTAGGCTGCGGCCGCGGACTCCCGGTTTACCTCTTGCCCACTGGCCCTCCATCCGCATCAGGGAGCCGCGAGCGAAACCCACATGCCACCCGCTCTGTCGGCGTGGTTTCAAAAAAAGTTAGCCGGCCATCGTGAGGTGGATGGCCGGCCGGCAAGAGGATGAGGCGGAGTGGCCCCAACGAGAGTGAATGGAAGAAAAACACCCGTTTACTCTCTCAACCTCACTATACAACTCTACGGTTTCCGTTTCAAACAAAAAATAGTGAAAATGTCGTCAGACTCACACGCCCGGCGCCCGGACCCGGAGCTACTGGTTCCTCAGCCAGGTGTCGTAGGCGTGCTTGCGCTGGCCCGTGTATTGAATTGTGTCGAAGAAATCCTCGCGCCCCAGCATGCGCGGGTCGCCCTCTTCGGTGAGCATGCGCTCCATCTGTGTACGCAACTCCCTCATCCGCAAGGCATAATCCCGGTTCGTCGCCAGGTTGTTGACGCAATCCGGGTCGGCCTGGATGTCGTAGAGCTCCTCGGCCGGGCGCCTGCCGAAGTTCAGCTTGTAGTGGCCGTCGAATCCGCTCAGGATGGCGCTCTTGGTGGGGCTGTCGTCCACGTTCCGGTAGCCGGTTTCCGGGTTACCCGCCGGCCAGCGGTCCGGGTAGTAGTTCCTCACATAGAGAAACCGCGGAGTCCGAATGGCCCGGACCGGATAACCGGCGTCGCCGGGGCGGCCCAGGTCGTGACGCTCCTTGCCCACCAGCATGACCACCCGGCTCTGGTCGATCCAACCCGGCTTCGGCGACTTCAGGATGTCGATGAAACTCCGGCCCGTCATCGTTGCAGGCTGTTTCACGCCGGCGGCTTCAAGGAAGGTCGGGCCAAAGTCGCGCGTGTTGATGAAGTCGTCCACTTTGCGGCCCGCCGGGATGTTCTTGCCCCACCGGACTGCCAGCGGAATCCGGAATCCGGCGTCATAGATCTGGCCTTTGATGCGCGGGAACGGCATGCCGTGGTCCGAAGTGACCACGAGCAGCGTGTTGTCGAGCTCCCCGGCGTCTTCCAGGAGTTTCATCGCCCGGCCGATGTGGGCGTCGAAGTGTTCAACTTCAAGGGCGTAATCCAGCACATCGGACCTGACCGTCATGTTGTCCGGCCAATAGGAGGGCAGTGTCACGGCTTTCGGGTCGCGCCCGGCGCGCACGCCCGATCCTTCTTCGTAGGCGCGGTGCGGTTCGCTTCCGCCCAGCCAGAAGCAAAACGGCTTGCCGTTGGGCTTCCGGGCGAGGAAGTCGGCGAAGTTCGCCGCGTAGTCGTTATTCGAGATCCCGGTGTACGGCGGCTTGGCCCTGCGGGTGTCGAACGACGGCCCGGCGGGGTTATGCTTCCATCCGGTTGATTTGAAATCGCCCGGTCCCCAGCCCTTGCCGGTGAGGCCCGTCGCATAGCCGGTCCCTTCAAGCACCGACGGGTAGACCGGAAACTCGTTCGGGAAGATCGAATGGTGCGACACGGCCTCGCGCGTCTGCCACGAGTTGCGCCCCGTGAGGATGGTGGCGCGGCACGGGCTGCATTTCGGATTCGACGTGAAGCAGTTGGTGAACAGGACGCCTTCCCGCGCCACGCGGTCGAAGGACGGCGTCCTTACCCAGTCGGCCCCATAGGCCCCGGCATGACCATAGCCCCAATCGTCGAAAATGGCGAACAGGATGTTCGGACGGCGGCCGTCCTGGCCCCGGAGCGATGAAACTGACGCCATCAAGGCGGAGGATTGAAGGAAGCGGCGGCGTGTGGGCATCGATTTTCTCCCTCGCCAGACTATCGCAATCCGAGCCGCTCCGCGACGGGTTGCCCCACTCCGGGCTTGTTTGCGTTCGCGACGCCCTGTTATCCTGATCTTTCGGGGCTTCCGCCGCTTTCCAAGCTCCACACGGTTCATTCGACAATACGAGGTTCGCCATGTCCGGCCATTCGAAATGGGCTACGATCAAGCACAAAAAGGCAGCCACCGACGCCAAGCGCGGTAAGCTGTTCACCACGGTTATCAAGGAAATCACCATCGCCGCCCGCAGCGGTGGTGATCCGGACTCCAACGCCCGCCTGCGCACGGCCATCATCGCCGCCAAGGCTGTCTCGATGCCTTCGGACAACATCACGCGCGCCATCAAGCGCGGCACCGGCGAACTCGAAGGCGCCACCATCGAGGAAGTGATGTTCGAGGGCTACGGGCCGGGCGGCGCCGCCGTCATGGTGGCCTGCGCCACGGACAACCGTAATCGGACGGTGGCGGAAATGCGCCACGCCTTCTCCAAACAGGGTGGCAACCTCGGCGAAGTCGGCTCGGTCGCCTGGATGTTCGAGCGCAAGAGCCAGGTCGTCATTGATAAGGAGAAGGCCACCGAGGAGCAGTTGATGGACTTCGCCCTCGAAGCCGGCGCCGATGACGTGAAGGACTCCGGCGACAACTGGGAACTTATTTCCACTCCCGACGCCCATCACAACATTCTCGATGCGCTCCAGAAGGCCGGCATCCCGTTTGTCGAAGCCACCATCGCCATGATCCCGCAGAACCTCGTGAAGGTCGAAAGCAAGAATGCTGCCGGCATGCTCCGCCTGATCGATGCGCTCGAGGACCACGACGACGTGCAGAACCTCTATACCAACGCCGACTTCGACGAGGCCGACCTGGGCGAGTAACACCCCCGCGGCCGCCATTCAAGCAAAGTGCGCATCCTGGGCATCGACTGCGGCAGCCAGATCACCGGTTACGGTGTGGTGGAAAGCGACGGCACCGCCCATTCCCTTATCGCCGCCGGCGTCATCCGGACGCACGCCGGAGACCCGCTTGCGCTCCGCCTGCTCGACATCGGCCGGCGGCTGCGCGAGATCGTTGACCAATACAAGCCCGACGAGGCCGCCGTCGAGGATACCTTCCACGCCCTCAACGCCCGCAGTGCGCTGAAACTTACCCACGTGCGCGGCGTCGCACTGTTTGTGATGGCTGAAGCAGGTCTCCCGGTGGGCGAATATGCCCCGGCGAAAGTGAAAGCGACCGTGGTCGGACACGGCCGCGCCGACAAGGAGCAGGTGGCCTGGATGCTGCGGGCACTACTCAAACACCAGGGCGAGTTCCCAACACCGGATGCCTCCGACGCCGTCGCCGTCGCCGTCTGCCACGCCGTCCACCGGCCCATGGCCGCTCACCTGGGAGCGTCCCGATGAGATCGATCGCCCTGCTTGCCCTCGCGGCGGCCTGCCTGCAAGCGCAGGACGCGCCCAAGCTGTTCTACAGCAAGAGCTTCCCCGGCTCGACGCCCGCTTACATGGAAATCCAACTCACCGAAAAGGGCGAGGTTCAGTACCGTGAAGCGCCCGGCGAGGACAACCCCATTTCGTTCAAACTCACCGCCGGCGAGACCACGCAGGTGTTCGACATCGCCGGACGCCTCGGCCACTTCGACCGCGAACTGGAAAGCGGCCTGCCGGTGGCCAGGATGGGCGAAAAGACGTTCCGCTGGACGCGCGGCGCCGAAACGCGCGAGCAGAAGTTCAACTACTCGCTCGATCCCGACGCCCAGGCGCTTCTCGACTGGTTCGAGAGAATCGGCGAATCTTCGCAGCGTTTTATCGATCTGGAGCGCACCGCGCAGTTCGACAAACTCGGCGTCAACCGCTCCATCCTGCTTCTCGAAGCGCTTTGGGACCGGGGCCGGCTTCTCGGGCCTGACCAGTTTCTGCCGCTGCTGGACAAGATCGCCAAACAAACGGCTTATCTGAACATGGCGCGCGAACGCGCAGCCAGACTGGCGGCCATCTTCCGCGACCCGCCGCCCAAGCCAGCCGCAAAGGAGAACGGCAAGGGCAAATGACCAGACACCTTATTCTGGCCCTGATGATGGCCGCTCCGATTGTCCCGGCGCAGTCAACCGCCCCCGCTGCGGCCGAAACGGCCGAGGAGCGTGAGGACCGCGACCTGGAAATGGCGCTGGCCGAGGCCGGTTCCAGCCCGGTGGAATACGCCCGCGCGCTCGAACGGCATTTGAACAAGTACCCCCAGACGAGCAAGAAGGCCGAACTCCAGCGCGTGCTGGCCCAGGCCGCCGTCGATGCCCGCGACAACCGGCGCATCCTGCTCTACGGCGTGCCGGCCATCGAAGCCGGGCTGCGCAACCCGCAGGCGCTCGACTTCGTCACCCGCGCCCTGCTCGACAGGGACGACAAAGACAGCCTGGAGCGCGCATTGCGCTACTCCGCCACCATGCAGGACCTGCTGGTCCAGGGGCTTGCCCGGCTGAACGCCAACCAGGAGAACTTCACCGGCCGCGGCCGTAAGATCGACGAGACCGAACGCGCCATGGCGCGCGCCGCGGCCTTCCAGGCGCGCGCCCTCGGCAAACTCGGCCGTTCGGCCGAGGCCATCGAGGCGGCGTTGAAGGCCTGGGCGCTGCTGCCCTCGGCCGAGTCGGGTCTGGAACTCGCCCGCTGGTTCGAAGCCGGCTCCAAGCCCAGGGAGGCTCTTGACGCCCTGGCCGGCGCGCTGGCCGTCTCGCCCGAACCGGCAGCCAACTCCAGCCGCGCCCGCGACCTTGAACGGTTGGAGAAACTGGCCGCCGCCGCCGGCGCCTCGCCCGGAGACGCCCTGTTCGCCGCCCACAAGCGTGTCGCCGAAGTCCTGGCCGCCCGCCGCGCCCGCATCTCGGCGCTCGACCCCAATGCCTTTGCCGGCAAGCCGATGGACCACGTGCTCACCTCGCTTGACGGCAAGCCGCTGGCGCTGGCCTCGCTCGCCGGCAAGGTGGTCGTCTTCGATTTCTGGGCCACATGGTGCGGACCCTGCCGCGCCCAGCACCCCCTTTACGAGCAGGTGAAGGCCCGCTTCAAGGCCAATCCCGATGTAGTGTTCCTGGCCGTCTCCACCGACGAGGACCGCTCGCTGGTCCCGCCGTTCCTTGAAAAGAACAAGTGGTCCCGGGAAGTCTGGTTTACCGACGGCCTGGCCGAGGAGTTCCGCATCAACTCGATTCCAACCACGGTTGTGCTCGACCGCACCAGCCAGATCCACAGCCGCATGAACGGGTTCATCGCCGCCCGGTTCGTCGACATGCTGAGCGCCCGCATCAACGAAGCGCTCGAACTCAGGTAGGACCCCGTGGCCTTCAACCGCGTCATCCTGCTGGTTCTCGACAGCGCCGGCATCGGCGCCATGCCCGATTCGCTCGCCTACGGCGACGATCCCGGCGCCGACACGCTCGGCAATTGCGCCCTGCTCCGGGCTTTGCATCTGCCCAATCTCCGCCGCCTCGGCCTGGCCAATATCCGTCCGTTTGCCCATCTCGAAGCCGCCGCCGCGCCGCAGGCTTCGTTCGGCCGTTTCGCCCTCGCCTCGCCCGGCAAGGACACCACCACGGGCCACTGGGAGATGGCCGGCATCCTGCTCGACCAGCCTTTCCCGCTCTATCCCAACGGTTTCCCGCCGGAGATCATGGACGAGTTCTCGCGCCTCACAGGCCGCGGCTGGCTCGGCAACAAACCGGCCTCGGGCACCGAGATCATCAAGGAACTGGGCGCCGAGCACATGCGGACCGGCAAGCTGATCGTCTACACCTCGGCCGACAGCGTCTTCCAGATCGCCGCCCATGAGGGCGTCATTCCGATTGATGAGCAGTACCGGATCTGCGAGATCGCCCGCGGCATCCTGGCTGGCCCGAATGAGGTCGGCCGCGTCATCGCCCGGCCCTTCACAGGGCAGCCGGGCGCGTTCACCCGCACCTCAAACCGTCACGACTACGCCGTCGCGCCGCCCAAAGGCATGTTGCTCGACCGCCTTGCCGAGGCCGGGGTCCCGGCCGTCAGCGTCGGCAAGATCTCGGACGTCTTCCTCGGACGCGGCATCAGTGCAGGGTACAAAACGAATTCCAACGCCGACGGCATGGCCAAGACGCTGCAGGCGATGCGTGAACACGCGGCCGGGCTGATCTGGATCAATCTGGTCGATTTCGACATGCTCTACGGCCACCGCAACGACCCGGAAGGCTACTCGCTGGCGCTGGAGGAGGTGGACGCCTGGCTGCCCCGTTTCGAAGCCGCGCTCGCGCCCGGAGACCTTGTCATCATCACCGCCGACCATGGCTGCGACCCGGTGACGCCCTCCACCGACCACACGCGGGAATACGTTCCGCTGCTCGCATTCGGGCCGCGCGTCACGGCGGGCGTGAATCTGGGAACGCGCCAATCGCTGGCCGATGCCGGGCAGACCGTCGCCGGCAACTTCGGGACATCGGTTGAATCGGGCGAGTCGTTCCTGGGTCTTCTCTAACCGGCGGCGGGCCGGACCGCCTCGCAGGCGGTTACCGGCACGGTTTCCAGCCGTGCGCGCCGCGTGGCGGCCAGCACCGCCAATAGAGCGGCGACGGCCAGGGCGGGCAGGACGCTCCAGGGCGGTTGGGCGAGCGACATCATTGGGATGACCGGCGCGATCAGAAGAAACGCCGCGATGCGCAGGCTTCGCGGCTGGTCAGGCTGAACGGCGATGACCAGCGGCAGCAGCAGCGCCGTCACGTCATAAATGTAGGCGTGAGGGGCGATCAGGATGCCGCCGGCGAGGCCCGCTGACAGCACTCTCCACATGGGCGCCTTCCAGGCGGCCGCCGTCATCGCCCCAACCACAACAATGCCCGCCAGCAGCGCCGTCCAGGCGCTGTCGATGCCGGCGGCCGCCAACATGCCCAGGATGTTGGTCATCTTCTGGGGCGCGGGGTTCAGCCGGTCCAGGTTGTCGCTGGTCAGCATGGCGGCGTAGCTGCCGGCGCCCGGCGCGCCAACCAGGGCGATGGAAACCGAGGCCAGCAGCGCGCCTCCGATCGCGAATCCCGTCAGTTGCCTCGATTTCCGGCCTGCGAGCAGCGCCAGTGCAAGCCCGGCACAGATGTGGAACTTGACAAACAGAAGGCTCCAAACCAGACCTGCCACGGCCGGGCGGCCGCGTTCGGACAGGATCAGGCCTGCCGCGGCCACCGCCAGGATCATTGTCGAGTCCTGGCCGTGCATAATGCCGGCCGCGCCCGGCATGAACAGCGCCCAGTAGAGCAAGCCCTCCTCGGAGTAACGGCGGCGGATCCAGAACCCTATGGCGCAGTACAGAATGATCTGGACCGCCAGCCACAGCTTCAGCGCGGTGGCAAACTCCAGTGCCGCCAGCGGGGAAACCAGCAGCGCATAAACGGGCGGGCGGATGTAGGGCACCAGCGACGGCAAACCAGGGACAATGCTGTCCTGAATGGCGCGTTGCGCGCCGGCGTCGTAAAGATCACCCCAGCGGCCCTCGGCGGCCAGCCTGGCGCCGGTGTAGAAGCTCAGGAAGTCATGCCGGCTCGCTTCGCGGACCGCGAACGTGCCGACAGCGATCCAGAACGCGGCCAACACGACCGCCGCCAGCAGCAGGCTGATCCGTTCTCCGGATTTAAGACGGCGAGGCGTCACTCCCTATGTGATCGACCCTGCCGCGCCGCCACTTTAGCTTCCCAGCGGAGCAGCCTTGCGGATCCGGACCCCGGCCTTGCGTCCAACCGGAAACGCCAGCGCCAGGATGCCGCCCGAGTCGGTCCGCGCCTCGGCCAGTTCCTCGTCGTCCACTTCGATGTCGTAGAGCGTATCCGGCTCCAATCCGACCACGAAGGCGAACTCCTCTTTCAAGGGCCGTTCGGCATCGGCGCCGGTCTCCAGCCAGCCTGTCGTGAACGCCAGGCCGGACTGGCCGAAAAAGACACGCGTGGCGCCGAGGGTGAGCGGGGCCACTTCGCCATCCAGGCGCATCTGCATCCGTGTTCCATTGCGGAACACTTGCGCCTTACCGTCCCGGTAGCCGAACCAGGTGGCGTCTTCGTCCCAATCCGAGCGCGCCAGCAGCACTCCGCCGGTATGCGCCTGGTCGGGCATATAGGTGTAGCTCAGGCCGGGCAGATACGGATTCGCCCAAAGGAACTCGTGGGTGATGCCGAACGCTCCGCGCATCAGGAAACGGTCCTGGATCAGCCAACCCTGGAGGAACTGATTGGGCTGGGCGTTGGTGTCGTAGGCCACCAGCGCCAGTTCGGCGGCGCGCCCGAGGGCGGATTGCCTCAGGTCAGGCTCACCCGCGCCGTCGTACATCGGGATGCGGTATTCGTTTTCGGCCGCCGGCCAGGGGGCGGGGTAGTAGGAGAGCACCAGCATGGGCGGCAGTTGCTCGAACCATTTCATCGAGCCATCGCGCAGGTCGGCGCGCAGGTTGTCGCGGATGGTGTGGAGAAACTCGACAGCCGCCATCAGGTCGGCTTTTCGTTCGAACGGGTTGCGGCCGGCACTGAGCTGTGGCTGGACCTGTTTCCGCCACCAGCCTTCCACCGAATACTGAAGCAGGGCGGCCGAGGCCCTGGGTTCGAGGTCGGCGGCGGCCAGCGCCGCGAATACGGCCGAACGGACGGCCTGGGGCGAGGTGGGGCGGCTGGAGAGAGCCGGCGTCAGTTTGCGGGCGATCTGGTTGGAACGCGCCTCGCCGAGCGTGGGTTGGCACCAGTCGTAGACCAGCGCCGACTGGCGCAATTGGTCCGGATCATTGGGATTGGCCGAGCCGATCACCCAATCCGCCGCGGTCCGGCAGGCGCCCGGCTCGCCGCTGACCGCCCCATAGAGGGCGTACGCAAAGCCCGGTTCGTCCATCCTGGCCTTGCCCGAAATCAGGGCGTCGAACTGCTGCCAGCGCATCGACTGGCGCTCACGCTCTCGCTTCAGCAACCTGAGGCGGCGCTCGCCGAGGAAGATTCGCGGGCTGTCGGTATAGACGGTATACTCTATTTCCTGTGCCGAAACCGGAATAGGGCACCAAAATGAGACGGCTGCCAGCAGCACGGCGGCCAACCGTGTCACAGGGACACACCCAGTTGGGCGAGACAACCCGGCCGGCACGCTGAATGCCGCCACGAGTGTTGATAACAAAGCACTTGTTTTCTCGGCAACACTGGCACTCGATTTGCTACACTCATAAGCGAATTGATGAGTTCTCTTTGAACCTGCCCTCTGCTGTGACAGGTAGGCGACGGGAACGAATGGAGTTACGAACGTCGTGCTTGCGGGAGCCGGTGTTAGATTTTTCTTCCACTCGTTCCACCGTCTGCATGTGATAGCAGAGGGTCCTTTTTTTAGGGTTTCAGAGTGACTGAGGCTCATCGACAAGGTTTCATCTCCCCAACGGTTGCGGGAATCGGCCACAGGCCGGGCGGTTTGGTGAAGGGTTGTTGGAACGCGGTCTTCGCCAGAAGGAAGTAGGGAACACAGGCTTCGCCGTCCCGGAAGTGAGTTGTCGCCGCAGCCAAGCCCTTTCAGGGCTGGCCGCATTGGACTCGTCTCCAACTCGAGTCGCTCCTCTCTGGAGAACGTCCAATGCGGCTTTTCTTTTCCCCTTGCAAACATTGCCGCAAACCGGCGCAAACAGGGGCGCGCCCTCAGAAACTGAGGATCCGCGAACGCGGAGACTCGTCCTCGCTCGGCAGGTAGATGGTTTTGCACTTCTCGCAGCGATAGATTTCGGCCTCGGCGCCGAATTTCCGCTGCAACTCCTCGCCAAAGAAGTAGTAGCGTTTCAGGTGGCCGGCGCAGAGTTTGCCCTTGGCGTCCTTCAGGCTGCACGCCCTCATGCGCGGTGCGCGGCGGCGGATTCTGGTTCCGTCGGAGAGTTCGCCAAGATCGACCGCCTGGGGGAGTTCCCGTTCAACGGCTTCAGGGGTTGGGTTCGCCATCGTGTGCCTCGAAGCCATGATTATGTCACATGGCACACTATAGAGGTTGGACTTGAGTCATGACCACAAGAGCAGTATTCCTCGCCCTCGCCACAGCTATGATGCACGCCCAGAGTTATCCGCCCTCGCCGCGGAAGCCCGTCACGGAGACCCTGCACGGGGTTTCGTTCACCGATCCCTATCGCTGGCTGGAGGATCAGAACAGCGCCGAAACCCGCGCCTGGGTGGACGCCCAGATCGAATACACGCGCTCGCAGCTTGACCCGATCGCCGGCCGCGACGCTCTGCGCAAGCGGCTTAACGAGCTGATGCGGACCGACAAACTGACCGCGCCCAGGGTGCATGGCGGACGGCTGTTCTACACGAAGCGGACCTCGGCGGCAACGCGCTGGTCGATCTGCTACCGCGACAGCGCCGGCGGGCCGGAACAGGTGCTTGTCGATCCGGAGGTGGTGACCAGGGACGAGATGTCGTCGGTGTCGATCGAAGCCGTTTCGCCCGACGGCAGGCTGTTGGCCTACGGCATCCGGGCCGGCGGCGCCGACGAGCGCGTGGTCCGGTTCATGAACCTGGACACGGGGCAGCACCTGGCGGCGGAACTGCCTGCGAGCCGCTACACCAGCATGAGGATCGCGGCGTCGCGCGACCTGGTCTATTACACTGACCTGCCCAACACCGGGCCGCGGGTGTTCCGGCGGCCGCTCAAGGACGCTCAGGCGCAGCCGGAGCAGCTTTTCGGGCAGGAGTTCGGCGACAAGTACTCGGCCGAGATCGACCTCACCGCGGACGGCCGCTACCTGGTGGTGAACGTCTCGGAGGGCTGGACGCGGGGCTGGGTCCATCTGCTGGATCTGACGCGCGGCGAGTGGGCCGTGCTGGGGCGCGAACTGGATGCGGTGACCGAGGCCAAGGCCGGCCGCGGCGAACTGTTCCTGAAGACGAGCTGGAATGCGCCGAAGGGGCGGATCTTCCGGGTCGACTGCACGAAACCGCAGCGGCACTTCTGGAAGCTGATTGTCCCCGAGAGCCGCGACGCGCTGGAGAACTACACGCCGGCCGGCGGGCGGCTGGTGCTGGCCTACATCCGGGACGCATGGTCGGTGGTGCGGACGGTGGACCGCGACGGCGGCAATGTTGCCGAGGTGGGCTTGAAGCCGTATGGCAGCGCCGGACTGGGCGGCTCGGACTGGGGCGAGAAGGAGATCTATGTCTCCTTCGTGTCGTTTACCGCGCCGTCCGAGTTCCACCGGCTGGACACGCGGACGGGCAAGTTGACCGCGTGGGCCAAGGAGACCGTGCCGTTCGACGACTCGGGCGTCGAAGTGAAGCAGGTCTGGTACACCTCGAAGGACGGAACGAAAGTGCCGATGTTCGTGGCGGCGAAGAAGGGGCTGGCGCAGGACGGCGGCACGCCGGCGCTGATTTATGGCTATGGCGGGTTTTCGGTGAGCGTGCAGCCTTTGTTTTCCGCCACCTGGGCGGCATGGATCGAGAACGGCGGGGTGCTGGCGGTGACGAATCTGCGCGGCGGCGCCGAGTTTGGCGAAGCCTGGCACAAGGCCGGGATGCTTGCGAACAAGCAGAACGTGTTTGACGACTTCATCGCCGCGGCGGAATGGCTGATCGCGAACAGGTACACGTCGGCTGACCGGCTGGCGATTCAGGGCGGCTCGAATGGCGGGCTGCTGGTGGGGGCGGCGATGATGCAGCGGCCGGAACTGTACCGGGCGGTGCTGTGCGCGGTGCCGTTGTTGGACATGCTGCGGTATCACAAGTTTCTGCTGGGGCCGCTGTGGACGCCCGAGTATGGGTCGGCGGCCGATGCGGCGCAGTTTGAATACATCCGGAAGTACTCGCCGTATCAGAACTTCAAGGCGGGGGTGAACTACCCGGCGGTGATGTTCAAGACCGGCGACGCCGACACGCGGGTGGCGCCGCTGCATGCAAGGAAGATGGCGGCGCTGATGCAGCAGGCCGCGGCGCCGGGACGGCCGGTGCTGCTGCATTACGACACCAAGGTGGGGCACTCGACGGGGTTGCCGGTGACCAAGGAGATCGACGACGGCGTGGACGTGCTGGCGTTTCTGATGTCGCAGACCGGGTTGGCGGCGGCTCCGGCGGCGAGGTAAGACCGGCGCGGCGGGGCGGTCCGGGCATTGACCAAACGAAACACCGGGGATGACCGGCCGGCCAATCCTCAGGCCCAGCCACGGACGCCGCATGGGAGAATGAGACTCGAAAGCCCATGACCACGTTGACCCATCTCGAATGCAGCGACTGTCTGAAGAGTTACGAGGCAGGCAAAGCATGGAACCTGTGCCAGTGCGGGGGCCCGCTGCTGGTCCGCTACGACCTGGCCGCCGCCCGCCAGGGCTGGTCGCGCGAGTGGCTGGCGTCGGGGCCGTCGTCGATGTGGCGCTACGCCCCCGTTCTGCCCGTTTCGCAGCCCAGCGCCCTGGTCACGCTCGGCGAGGGCTGGACGCCGCTCATCAAGGCGCGCAACTACGGCGCCGCGGCCGGACTGCCGAATCTTTGGGTGAAGGACGAGGGCATCAATCCGACAGGCTCGTTCAAGGCCCGCGGACTGGCCTGCGCCATCTCGATGTGCAAGGAGCTGAGGATCGGCAAGGTGGCGCTGGGCTCGGCGGGTAACGCGGCGTCGGCCACGGCGGCCTATGCCGCCGCGGCGGGCATCGAGGCGCACATTTTCATGCCGAGCGACGTCCCGCAGGCCAACTACATCGAATGCATGAGTTTCGGCGCGCGCGTGACGCTGGTGGACGGGCTGATCTCCGACTGCGGGAGGATGGTGGCCGAGGGCAAGGCTGCCGGGGGGTGGTTCGAGATCAACACGCTGAAGGAGCCGTACCGCATCGAGGGCAAGAAAACGATGGGCTACGAGGTGGCCGAGCAGTTCCGCTGGCGGCTTCCAAAGGCGATACTGTACCCGACCGGCGGCGGCGTCGGACTGATCGGGATGTGGAAGGCGTTCGAGGAGATGGAAGCGCTGGGCTGGATCGGAGTTGAACGGCCGAGGATGATCGTGGTGCAGGCGGACGGCTGCGCGCCCGTGGTCCGGGCCTTCGAGCAGGGCAAGGACCGGTGCGAGTTCTGGGAGAAGGCGGCGACGGTATCGGCCGGGCTGCGGGTCCCGAAACCGCTGGGGGATGCGCTGATCCTGAAGGCGGTCAGGCAGAGCGGCGGCACATGCGTGGCGGTGACCGACCGCGCGTCGCTTGAAGCGGGCGCGAAGCTGGCCCGGCTGGACGGGATCTTCGCGGCGCCGGAAGGGGCGGCGTGCTTCGCGGCCCTGGAGAAGCTGGTGGAGACGGGGGTTGTGGGCCAGGAGGAGGAGATCCTGGTCTATAACACCGGCGCGGGACTGAAGTATCTGGAGGCGTATTCGACGCTGTTTCCGCGCACGGCGGGAGGCGAAGCGGACAAACTCGGCGGGCTGATCACGCCGCGTTGACACCAGCGCGGCGGGGTTGCATGGGGGGCCGGCGCGCCGGGGCGACCAACCGGCCGATGCGGATCGGCTATTCTAGGGATTCGCCTCTGATCTGTAATGCTATTGTCTGTCGTCATCGCCGCCCGTGACGCCTCTTCGACGTTGGGGACACTGCTGGCATCGCTCGCCGCGTCCGAGCGGCCCGTGGATGAAGTTATCGTCGTCGACGACGGTTCCCGGAGTTCGATCGAGCCGCTGGCCCGGCGCTACGGAGCGCAGTACATCCGCAACGAGGTCGCGTTGGGTCCGGCGGTGGCGCGCAACCGCGGGGTGGCGGCATCGAAGGGCGGGATCATCCTTTTCTTCGACGCCGATGTGAGCGTGCACCCGGACACGGTGGGCCGGCTGGCCGGCAGGCTTGAGGCCGATGATCGAGTGGACGGCGTGATTGGGTCCTATGACGATCAACCGTCGCATCAGGGCTTCCTGTCCCGGTACCGGAACCTGCTGCACGCCTGGGTGCATCAGAACGCGGCCCGGGATGCCTCGACGTTCTGGGGCGCCTGCGGGGCCATCCGGCGCGAGGTGTTTCTGGCGGCTGGGGGCTTTTCGGAAGCCTATGCGCGGCCGTCGATCGAGGACATCGAACTGGGTTGCCGGCTCATCAAAGAGGGCCGCAAACTGGTTCTCGACCGCCAGGCCAGGATCTGCCACCACAAGTCCTGGAGTTTCCTGCAGATGGTCAGGACCGACATCCTGGACCGGGCGGTGCCCTGGACCCGGCTGATCCTGAGCGAGCGCCACATGCCAAACGACCTGAACCTGCGCCGCAGCCAGCGCCTGAACGCCGTGCTGGCGCTGTTGTCGCTGGTGATGGCGCCGACGGCGTTTCTGTCGTGGAACCACCTGGCGGGCTGGCTGGCCGTGAGCGGAGCGTATCTGGCCAGGAACCGGCGCTTCTACGCCTACCTGGCGTCGAACCAGGGAATCGGGTTCGCGTTGCGCGCCATTCCAGTGCACTGGCTGTATTTCATATACAGCTGCGCCGGGTTTGCGATCGGCCTGGCGTGGCACATGCTGCCCGGACAGGGGCGGCAGCGGGTAAAGACCGGAGGACAAAGGGCCGGAGGTTGAGGCAGGCTGGATCTGCCGGCAGGAAGGACTGTGCAATTGCCGAGGGTCTTCCAAAACAGGTGGAGTTGGGCCGGGCTGGCGGTGCTGGCGGCGCTGCTGTGGCAGGCGGCGGCGGTGCACACGCGGTTCGGCGGGAACTGGACGTCGCTGTACTACTCGGGTGAGCTGTTCAGCGTGCCGGCGGAACTGGAGGCAGGCACATACCGTCACGGCGGATCGGCGGGCTACGACGGCCAGTTCTACCGGATGGTGGCGCATGATCCACTGGGGCTGAAGCGCTGGACACAACACTTCGACGCCGAGAGTTACCGGAGGCGGCGGATCGCGGTTCCGGCAATCGCCTGGGCGCTGGGCATGGGACAGCCGCGGCTGATCGACATATCCTACATTGCCACCATCCATCTGCTGATCGCGGCGGGCGTGCTGCTGCTCGGGCGGTTGGCGGAGAGCTACGGGCGGCATCCTGGATGGGGGATGGCGTTTCTGCTGTACCCTGCCAGCCTCAGCGGGGTGGCCCGGCTGATGCCGGACCTCGGGTTGGGCGTTTCAATCTGCGGGTATCTGCTGTGGCGGCGGGAGCGCCGGTGGTGGGCCTGGGCAATGCTGGCGTTCGCGTGCCTGAACCGGGAACTCGGCCTTCTGCTGGTCGCCGCCGCGGCGGGCCAGGCGGTGTGGCGGCGGCGTTGGAGCCTGGGGGCGCTATGGGCGACGGCGGCAGTGCCGGCGATTGCCTGGTGGGGGGTCAACTCGATACAGGGCAGGCCGGGAGACGGAGCCGCCCTCCACGGGTGGCTGGGGCAGCACGCCTTGACGGGCTATTTCGAACGGATTGCGGAGCCGGTCCAATACACCGGGATGAGGGCGGCGAACCTGATCCTGCAGGCCGCCGACGCGGCATCGATGCTTGGACTGGCGGCGGCGGCGGCGGCGGCGGTCTGGTGCTGGTGGCGGAACCGTGATGGCGAGCTTGAATGGCTGGCCCTGGCGGCGGCATCGTTGGCGGTCGTCGCCGCGCACCCGGTGTTTCTGCGCGACGAGTGCAGCACGGCCCGCGCCTTCAGCCTGCTCACCGGACCGCTGGCGCTGATGGCGCTGAAGGGCGGCAGCGGATGGCTGGCGGTACCGATGGGGCTGGTCACGCTGCGGCTGGCGCTCGGAATGCTGGGCGTGCTGGCGGTGCGGTTCTTCAGTTGACCCGCATTTCCAGCCAGCGCCCGGCGTGGCCTGCGGTAAGCGCGCGTCCACCTTGTTCAAGACCGGCCGTCGAGCCCGGCGTACCGACGAAGAACGCCTGAAGCGCGTCCCGGCCGCGCGCCTCGCGTCGAGGCGCTTCCCGCACCAGCCGCGCATCGGGCGCGGACAGAAGAACCAGTTTAGTGGCGTCCGCCGGGGGAGGAGTAAGAGATCTCCTTGTCGCCGTCATCCAGGCCGACGATGCGAATGGTTTTCTTCACCGGCTGGGCTGGGCGTGGAGGGGCGATGCGCGGCGCGGAGGCCAGCGGCTGGCTCGGCGTGGCGCGGGCGGCTGGACGCAATCCTGGGATCGGTCCGGTCTGAGAGCCCACGCCGACCAGCGATTCCAGGGTCTTTCGCGAGGCTTGTTCGATGCCGCCGCGCATCTGGACGGCGGCCGATGCCAGTTGGGCCATCGACAGGCTGAGAGTGGCTTTGACCGAGGCGCCTTCGGCCTTGACGCTGAGGTTCCTGGCCATGGCGGCCATTTCGCGGGAGGCCGGGTTGTTGCCGGCGGGCATGGCGGCGAGCATCTGGGCGAACATGGCCATGCCCTGGGCCTTTTCGGCGTCGGTGAAGGTAAGAATGGCCGTCATGTCCATGCCGGAGCGCAGGGCGATGCCGATTTCGGCGGCGCGGATATCCTCCATGCCCTGTATTGGGGAGGCGCCGGAGGCGGCTGGCATTTCGGGGATCGAGTCGGCGATCATCCAGATCTCGTGGCTGGCTTCCATCTGTTTGGCGCGATCGAGCAGGGCCGCGTCGGACAGGCCCGAACGCGTCTGGAGCGCGCCGGCAATGGAAGCCTTGTCGCCCAGCAGCAGCAATCGATCGCTGACGAAGCCGGCCACCATTTCGTCGGTCTTCGACGAGGGCGGGATGAAGAGGTCGATGCCCTGGAAGCGCTCGATGGCCGTGCCGGCGGGCATCGATTTCTTCAGCCTGGCGCGGTCGAACCGGCCCGAAAGCGCCAGCAGCATCTGCTGCGTGCCCGGCTGTCCCGGCGCCGGCGCGGGGGCCGACATCAGCAGCCGGTCAAAGCCATCCACGAAATCGAGGCCGGCGGATGCGACTTTGCCCCTGGTTGCCGGCGCGTTGACCAGGCGTTTGCTGATCATCTGGCCGGCGGGCGAGGACTTGGCGCGCTGCCAGTCGATGCCGGCGACGATTTTGGCGTCAGGGAGCATGAATGTCCAGAGTTCGGCCGCGGCTTCGGCGGCGGTGGCCGGTTTGCCGGCGCCGGATGGCTGAGCGGCCTGGACCCCAGGACAGAATGCGAGGACCGCGGCGGCGATCAGCAGGACGCAAAGGACGGTTCGAGAGTTCATAGTGCCTCTGGCATCTATCGGCAGGCTGCGCCTCCAGCCTTAGAGCGAATGATCGGCGCTGGCGGCGATACGGGTTTCAATCGGATGGCGGACCACTACCGGGCCGCCAGGGCGGGCCGACCTCGGCTATCCTTGCAGATGTGAAACCGGGAATCGCCGCCGCTCTATCCATTCCGGCCTTCGCCCTGCTGGCGTGCGCCGCCCAAGCCCAGACCACGGTGGAGGATCTGCTGTGGATCCGCTTTGAGCAGCGCATGTCGGCCTACGCCTCAGAGGTGGACGGCGCGTTCGGCTATGCGGCGATCGACCTGTCGACGGGCCGGACGGTCTCCAAGAACGGCGACACGATCTTTGCCCAGGCGTCGGCGATCAAGATCCCGATCCTGGTGGCGCTGTTCCGGGACGTATCGCAGGGGCGGCTGAAGCTGGACGGCGCGGTGACGCTGACGGCCGGCGACGCCGTGGGCGGCTCGGGCGGATTGCGGGACAAGCTCAAGACGGCGAGCCAGACGCTGACGCTGCGTGAGTTGGCGTTGCTGATGATCCGGGATTCGGACAACACGGCGACCAATGCGCTGATCGCCAAGGTGGGCATGGAACGGGTGAACGCGCTGATGACGGAGCTGGGGATGAAGTCGACGCGGCTCAGACGGGTGATGATGGACGCTCCGGCGGCGTTGCGGGGCGATGAGAATGCGTCGACGCCGCTGGAGATGGCGCGGCTGGCGGCAATGATCTACCGCGGCGAGGTGGCGGGGGCGGGCGAGATTGTCAGCATCTTGAAGACGGTGAAAGCGGCGGTGCGGCAGGCCGTGCCGGCGCGTGTCGAGGTGGCGTCGAAGCCGGGCGGCATTCCGGGCGTTCAAACCGAGACGGCGATCGTGTATCTGGAGGGGCGGCCGTTTGTTTTTGCCGCGGCGGGGACGGCGCTGGCCGAGGGCGCCTCGAACCCGGTGTTGAGGGCGGCGGGGATCGCGTTTGACCACTTCGAGCGGCTGGCGCGGGTGAACGCCTACGGCCACAGGGTGAGGTGAGGCGGGACGAGGGGCTAAACTGGTCTGCATGGAACTGACAGGCAGGAAGGTGGCCGTACTGGTCGATCAGCAGTATCAGGAGATGGAAGTCTGGTACCCGTATTACCGGCTTGTGGAGGCGGGCGCCGGGGTCCATTTGATCGGGGCGGAGAAGGGCAGGACCTATCCGTCGAAGGTGGGCTACCCGGCGGTGGCGGACAGAGCGTACGACGAGGTGAGCGCGGCGGAATACGACGGCATCGTGTGCCCCGGCGGGTTCGCGCCGGACTTCATCCGCCGGCATGAGAAGGCCAACTCGTTTGTGGCGGACTTCGACAGGCAGGGCAAGCTGGCGGCGGCCATCTGCCACGGGCCGTGGTGCCTGTGTTCGGCGAAGATACTGAAGGACCGCAAGTGCACGTCGTTTTTCGCCATCAAGGACGATGTGGAACACGCCGGCGGCATCTGGGAAGACGCCGAGGTGGTGGTGGACCGCAACCTGGTTACGTCGCGCAAACCGGCCGACCTGCCGGCGTTCATGCGCGCCTGCATCGCAGTGCTTGCCGCGCAGAAGTAGCCGCTATGGCCGAGCCGGCGATTCTGGTTCGCAGCCTTCGCAAAAGTTACGGCGGCTTTGAAGCGGTCCGCGGGATCGACTTTGAAGTGGCCGGGGGCGAAGTGTTCGGACTGCTGGGCCCGAACGGGGCGGGCAAGACGACGACGGTCGAAATCCTCGAAGGGCTGAGGCCGCGCACCTCGGGCGAGGTGCTGGTGCTGGGCCTGGACCCGGCGCAGGAAGCGCCGGCGGTGAAGGACCGCGTGGGCGTGTCGCTGCAGGCGACGAATCTGCCTGACAAAATGACGGTGTTCGAGGCGGTGGAACTGTTTGCATCGTTCTACAGCCGGCGGGCAAGGCTTGAACCGCTGCTGAAGCGTTTCCAGTTGTGGGAGAAGCGGACGGCGTATTATTACACGCTGTCGGGCGGGCAGAAGCAGCGATTGGCGCTGGCGCTGGCGCTGGTAAACGAGCCGTCGATCGTGTTTCTGGACGAGCCGACGACAGGGCTGGACCCGCAGGTGAGGCTGGAGATCCACAACCTGATTCTTGAGTTGAAGGCGGCGCGGACGACCATCCTGCTGACGACGCATTACATCGAAGAGGCCGAGCGGTTGTGCGACCGTGTGGCGATTGTGGATGAGGGCCGAATTGTCGCCATGGGGGCTCCACAGGAGTTGCAGCAGCGGGTGCTGGGCCATTCGCGGGTGGAGATCGCGTGCGAGACGCCGGCGCCGGAGACGTTGCCGGCGGGCTGGCCCGCGGACAATCCGATTCATTTCAGCGACGACCGGAAGCGGCTGTGGGTGGCGCATCCGAAACCGGCCAAGGCGGTGCTGGAACTGGTGAAGTGGATCGACTCGAACGGCGCGGGACTGGACGACCTGCAGATCCGGCGTCCGACGCTGGAGGACGTATTCATCGAACTGACGGGGAAACGGCTGCGTGATTAAGCTGACGCCATACCGGGCCTATACGCTGGCGACGTTGCGGCTGACGATGCGCGACCGCGTGGTGCTGTTTTTCAGCTACCTGTTCCCCGTGATCTTCTTCTTCGCCTTTGGCGAGGGGTTCGACGCGGCGAAATCGGCGGGCAATGCGGCGCAGGTGGTGTCGATGGTGCTGGTGCTGGGCGTGCTGGGCAACGGCTTTTTCGGCGGGGGCATCAGGGCGGTGCTGGAACGCGAGACGGGCATACTGCGGCGGTTCAAGGTGGCTCCGATCTCGGCGGGGCCGATTCTGGTTTCGTCGATCGTGACGGGCTGGGTGATTTACATGCCGGCGGTGGTGGCGTTCTTCCTGCTGGCGCACTGGCGGTATCGGATGCCGGCGCCGGAAAACCCCGTTTCGATCGCCATCCTGTTGTCGCTGGGCATCATCGCGTTCCGGGCGATGGGGCTAATCATCGCCTCGGTGGTGAACACGATGGGCGAGAGCCAGGTGCTGGTTCAGTTGCTGTATTTTCCGATGCTGCTGCTGAGCGGGGCGACGATCCCGCTGTCGACGATGCCGGACTGGCTTCAGGTGGTGGCTCAGTTTCTGCCGGCGACGCATCTGTATCTGGGGTTGCAGGGGATGCTGCTCGACGGCGAGGGGTTGACGAAGAACCTGGCGGCGGCGGGGGCGCTGGCGGCGGCGGCGGCGGTGGCGCTGTTCATATCCTTGAAGCTGTTCCGGTGGGAAAAGGAAGACCGGCTGAAGACCTCGGCCAAGCTGTGGGTGGCGGCGGCGTTGGGACCGTTTCTGCTGCTGGGCGCGTGGCAGGCGGTGACGATGGAGAACCTGGAGAAGACGCGAATCCTCGAACGGCGGCAGAACCGGGCGATGACGTGGCTGATCCGGGGGCCGAGGATTGTCACCGGCGAAGGGCGGGTGATCGAAAGCGGGTCAGTGCTGGTGAGGCGGGGCGTGATTGTGAGCGTGACGGAAGGGCTGGCGGCGGATGGTGATGGCCAGAACGCCGAGATCTTGGACGCGGCGGGGCGGACGCTGCTGCCGGGATTGATCGACCAGGCTGTTGTTTTGCCGGAGGGCAACCAGCAGCGGACCGAGGAGGCGTTGCGGTCGCACTTGTATGCGGGCGTGACGGGCGTGGTGGCGGTCGGGCCGCGGGCGCCGGTTGCGGCGGTGGCGGTGATGGGGCGGTTGGAATCGGGCGCGTTGCTGGCGTCGAGCGTGCTGGCGGTGAACCTGGAGACGCCTGCGGCGAGGCCGATGGTGTTGAGCGAGTGGATGAGGGATGTGGGATCGGGAAGATCCCCGGGGCTGCTGGCCGGATCACTGGCGCAACAGGTGTTGGCACTGAATCCGGGGCCGGCGGGCATCGGCCAGGGCGGCCAGGATGCCGGCGCGGCGACGCCGTATTCGATGGCCGGGCGCGCGGGTCTGCCGCACGGGCCGTCACTGCACAGGCAGTTGCAGTTGATGGTGAAATCCGGGCTATCGCCGGCCGACGCATTGATGCAAGTGACGGGTGGGGCGGCTCGGGCGCTGGGCAAGCCGGTGGGGCGGATCGCGCCGGGACTGGACGCGACGATGGTGCTGGTGGACGGCAACCCGCTGGAAGATATCGCCGCGACGGAGCACATCGTGGCCGTGTTCCTCAAGGGCGAGCGGGTGTATCGAACGGGGCTGCTGAGCAAGGAGTGATCCCCGTGATCGGCGTCGAGGCGTGTCTCAGGCTTTCTTCTTCGCCGCCTTGAACAGGGCCTTTTTCGCGGGCGGCATCTTCTCGCAGGCGATGGTGATGATGGGGCGCGAGGCGGTGTCCTTGTGTTTGGCGAGGAAGCTCTCGGCGGTGGCGGGATCGAGTTTCCAGGCTTCCTTGATGAGCCAGCCGAGGCCCTGTTGGGCCGCTTTCTCACGCTCCTGAAGCATGGTCTCGACGAAAGCCAGCGCCTTGGCCGGACCGCCTTTGGTCTTGATGAGGCCGAGCATGGCGACAGCCGCAGCCCGGCGTTGGAAGCGGTGGGGCGATGTCCGCCAGGCGTCGAACGCGGACGGTTTCAATTGGCCCGATTCGACCAGCGGCGACAGGAGTTCGCCGCAGAGCACGTCGACATGGGCCCAGTTGCGGATGCCGCCGTCGAACCATGCGGCAAGGGCGGCGACACGCGCTTCGTCGATCTGGCCGCTGAAGGGCTTCAGGAACCGTATGGCGAGGGCGCCTTCCTCGTACTTGCCGCTCTTGAAGAGTTCGCAGCCTGCATGAATGAAGCCGTCGAGGCCAAGCGCGGCGAACTGGGCGGACCAGGCTTCCTGTTGAGTGGTGAAGATGGGGTGGCCGCGGTCGAGCAGGCCCCAGGAGTCGTAGCCTTCGGAGAAGTAGCGGGCCCACTTGTCAGCCTGTTCGGGTTGGGCGTTGGCCTGGCAATAGGCGCGGATGGCGGAGACCAGGGCGGCCGGCGAGACGGCGGGTTTGTTCTTCGAGGCCATTCTATTTGGAGACTACATCGCCGGGGCGGCGGAGGCAAGCAGGGGAGATGACGTGGGACGATTGGCGCCGGGGCGGTTGCGGGCGCATACTGATCTCTGGCGGTTGACAGGCGGCCCGCCGTGGCAGGAGGCGACGATGTTGAGATTTATCCGATGGCTGGTGTTGGCATGGGCTGTGTTGTTGACGGGCTGCACGGATCTATTGTCGGTCCATCCGCTGTCGCTGCCCGGCGACTTGGCGTTCGAGGCAACGCTGATCGGCGAGTGGGTGAACGTGGATGAGGACGGCACGGCGACGGCGTTGATCCGCGCTTCGACGGCGCAGGCGCGGGTCTATGACATCCTGTGGATTCCTCCGGAGGCCGATGAGGAAGCGCTGCGGTTGCAGGGGCGGCTGGTGCGGATCGGCGACAAACTGGTGTTCGACCTGGTGAAGGCCGAGCGGCCGGAGATGGGCGTGGCGGGCCACTTCTTCATGCTTGTCGAGAAGCAGGGCAATGAATTGAAGCTGCACTGGCTGGATTCGGAGTGGCTGCGGGAGCGGGTTGTGCGGTCGGAGAAACTGGCATTCGTCGTTGCCGATGGAAAGCCGGTGATCACGTCGGCGACGCCGGTGGTGCTGGAGTTCATGCGCGCGTACGGCCTGGACGCGAAGGCCGTCAGCGGCACGATCACGTTCACGCGGGCCAAGGCGCGGTGAGCGGTCAGATGCGGATGAGGATGCGGTTTTTCGCCATCCAGTAGAGCATCAGCCAGAAGACGGCCAGCACGCCCGCGCCCATCATGACGGGCACGAGGGGTTCGCCGAAGATGGAGAAGAAGCCCGTGCCGAGGTGTGTCTTGAAGGCCGACAGGATGTAGCCCTCCATGGTGTGGGCCATGATGTAGGCGGCGATGGAGTTCATGCCAACCACCATAAGAGGGAAGGCCCATTTCACCCGGCCATGGACTTCCATCAGAGCATAGAAGGCGGCCAGCATCAGGATGACGATACCGCCGCTCCAGAGCGTGAAGGCCGGGGTCCAGATGCGTTTGACCACCGGACAGATGCCCGCGGCGTGCAGCAGCGCACCGGCGGCGATGAGGGCTGCGCCGGCGATGGCCATGCCGTGCAGTTTCTCGATGGGGGAGCGTTCGGATTTCAGCCAGCCGCCGGCGAGCAGGCCGAGGATCATGGTGCCGAGGGTGGGGATGAAGCTGAGCGTGGAGTAGCCGCCGCCGTTGTATTCGAAGGGCCTGACGCGGGGGAACAGGTTCATGAACCAGGTGTCGAAGGACCAGGCGAGGTTCGAGTTCTTGTTCCAGTGGCTCATGAAGCCGGTGTAGTGGTGCTCCCAGTTCTGCTTGACGCCGACCTTGGCGTAGTCGAAATCTGGCGAGGGGGCGGGGAACAGCGCGAAGGCCGCCCAGCAAACGACGAGGATGACGGCCAGTGCGGCGATCTGCTTTTTCACCGAGACGAAGCCGAGCAGGAAGAGGATGAAGTAGCCGAGGCCGATCTGGGTGAGGGTGTCCTCGAAGGTGTAGTTGGTCATGGGCCGGCCGTCGGAGCGCAGGAAGATGCCCAGGGCACAGAGCAGCACGGCGCGCCAAGCGGCGTGGCCGCACATTGTTCGGAAACTCTGGCCCTTGGCCATGCGGGCGGCGATGGAGTAGGGCAACGCGGCGCCGACCAGGAACGTGAAGCCGGGCTGGATCATGTCGTGGAGCGAGCCCCAGGCCCAGACGACATGCGATTGATGGAAGGCGAGGACGCCGGCGATCCAGGAGTCTGGCAACGCGCGCGGCAGCATGGGCAGGCGCATCACCTCGGCCAGCATGAGCGTCATGACGAAGCCGCGGAAGGCGTCGATGGAGAGGACGCGTTTGGGCGTTGGCCTGGCCCCGGCGGGTGCACTCATAGCTGAACAGCATATCAGTGTGGTCCCGATGTATGCTGTTCGCATGTTGCAGGACCGCCGCGCGTTTCTCTCATCGCTTGGCGGAGCCGCTCTCGTTCAGCGGCCCGCGCCGTCGAACATCGTTGTCCTGTTCACCGACGACCATCGCTTCGACATGCTTTCGGGGCTCGGCCACCCGGACGTGAAGACGCCGAACCTGGACCGGCTGATGAAGCGCGGCGTCACGTTTACCCATGCTTGCACCCAGGGCGGGCCGCACGGGGCGATCTGCGTGCCGACGCGGGCGCAGTTGATGACCGGCCGGAGCGTGTTCCGGGCCAATGAGTTTGTGATGAGCCGTAAGGGCGGGCCGGACCCGGCGGTGAAGACGTTTCCGGAACTGCTGCGCGCGGCGGGGTACGAGACGCATGGTATAGGCAAATGGCACAATCAGCCGGCGCTGTATCAGCGGTCGTTTTCCAGTGGCGGGCCGATCTTCCTTGGCGGCATGAGCGACCACGACAAAGTGCCGGTGCATGCGTACGACGCGGAGGGCCGGTACGGCAAGGAGCGGGTGGAGATCGCGAAGGGTTTTTCGAGCGAGCTGTTTGCCAGCGCGGCGGTGGATTTCATCAATGGACGCGGGCGCGAGGCCAAGCCGTATCTGCTCTACACGGCGTTCACGTCGCCGCACGATCCGCGGATGGCTCCGGGCCGGTTCGCCGGTATGTACGATCCGGCGCGGGTGGAGATGCCGCCGAATTTCATGGCGTCGCATCCGTTTGATAACGGCGAGATGAAGGTGCGCGACGAGATGCTGGCCGCGCATCCGCGGACCGAAGCCGAGGTGCGCAAGCATATCGCGGCGTATTACGGGATGGTGTCGGAGGTGGATCACCAGATCGGCAGGATCATCGATGCCGTGGATCGTTCGCCCAGTGGGAAGAACACGTATATTGTCATGGCCGGCGATAACGGACTGGCGGTGGGCCAGCACGGGCTGATGGGCAAGCAGAGCCTGTATGACCATTCATGGCGTGTGCCGATGATCGTTTCGAGCCCGTTCGCCGAGGGTGGGCGAAGGTGCGATTCGATGTGTCACATCATGGACCTTTGCCCGACGATCTGCCGGTTTGCGGGCATTGCGCCGCCAGAGGGGATCGAGGCGCAGGGGTTGGAACTGGCGCTTCGGGATGAGAAGCGGGCCGTGCGGAAGTCAATTGTAGCGCCGTACAAAGACTGCCAGCGGGCGCTGCGCACCGATGAGTGGAAGCTGATTCTTTATAACGTGAACGGCGTGAAGACGGCGCAGTTGTTCAACGTGAAGAAGGACCCATGGGAGATGACGAACCTGGCGGAGAAGCAGCCGAAACTGGTGGCGAAGATGAAATCGGAGTTGCAGGCGCAGTTGACGGCGATGGGCGACAGGACGGTGCTGGACGCAGCGAAGTGGGTGGTCTAGACGAACACCATGGCGAAACTGACATTCACAGTCAACGGGACACGGCGGACCGTGGACGCCGCCGCGGGGGCGCGGTTGATCGATGTGCTGCGCGATGGATTGGGATTGACCGGGACCAAGCCAGGATGCAGAGAGGGGACTTGTGGCAGTTGCACGGTGCTTGTTGACGGGCGTGCGGTGAGGACGTGCATCACACCGGCGGCGGGCGTGGCGGGCAAGCGCGTGACGACGATCGAGGGCCTGGCAACGGGGGCGAAGCTGCATCCGCTGCAGCAGGCGTTTCTCGACCAAGAGGCGTATCAGTGCGGCTACTGCACGCCGGGGATGATCCTGGGCGCGGCGGGGCTGATTGCGCGCAACGCGTCGCCGGGCGAGCAGGCCGTCAGGCAGGCGCTTGATGGACACCTGTGTAGGTGCGGGTCGCAGCCGAGGATTGTCCAGGCGGTGCGGGCCGCGGCGGAGGTGATGCGCCGTGGCTGACCTGACGTTGCTGGTGGAATACAAGCGCCGCGAATTCCTGAAGGTGCTGGCATCGGGGGCGTCGCTCGCCGTTCCGGTTGAGTTGCAGGGCGCCGAGACGCGCGTTCATGTGCGGCGCGCCGCGGACGGCAGGATCGACGCTTTCACGGGCAAGATCGATATGGGGCAGGGGCTGCGGACGCTGCTTTCGCAGTGTGTCGCCAATGAACTCGGCGTTCCGGTAGAGGAAGTTCGTTTGGTCATGGGCGACACTGACCTGACGCCGGACGACGGCGGGACGTGGGCGTCGTTGACCACGCCTGAAACGGTTCCGGCGGTGCGCAAAGATGCCGCCGCGGTGCGGGGCGGGCCGCTCAGAGAGCCGAAGGAGTGGACGGCGCTTGGCAAGCCGCAACCGAATCTGAACGGGCGGGATATTGTCACCGGGGCGTACACGTACAACAGCGATGTGAAGGTGGACGGCATGTGGCACGGCGTGGTGCTGCGGCCTGCCGAATACCGGGCCAAGCTGGTTTCTGCTGATGGGCAGGGCGTTGTACGGGAGGGCGATTTCGCGGGCGTCTGCGCGCCGACGTTGGCCGAGGCCCGCGCGCTCGCCGGCAAGGCCAAGGCCGAATGGGCGCACGAGCCGTTGCCCGCGCTCGACAAGATGATTGCTGCGTTCAAGGCCGAGGGCAAGCCGCCGGTTGAGAACAACCAGGTTCGATATCCGCCGCTGATCCGGCGCGGCGATGCGGAGAAGGCGCTGGCGACGGCTGCGCAACGGAAGTCGCTCACGTTCACGCTGGCGCCGATCGCCCATGCCGCGCTGGAGCCGCGCTCAGCGATTGCCAGTTTCGGCGATGACGGGCGGTTGACCATCCGCTGCGGCAAGCAGGCGCCGTTTGTGGTGCGGGCCGAGGTAGCCAAGGCGATGGGGATGAAGGAGAGCGACGTCCGCATCATCGTGGATATGCCGGGAGGCGGGTTCGGGTGCAAGCAGCGCTCGGATGTCGAGGTGGAAGCGGCGAGGCTGGCGAAGGCTTCGGGCAAGGCGGTGCGCGTCGAATGGTCTCGCACCGAGGAGTTCGTTTGGTCTTATGCGCGGCCGGCGGCGCTGATCGAGACCGAGACGGGCGTGGACGCCTCGGGCAAGATCGCTTCCTGGCGGCAGAGGAACTACAACGCTGGCGCGCCGGGTTTGCGGCCGCCGTATGATTTTGCCGATCACTCGAACGAGTTCTGGGCCACACGCGCGCCGCTGCGGCAGGGGTCGTACAGGTCACTGGCGGCGACGGGCAACAACTTCGCGCGTGAATCGACCATCGATGAATGGGCCGCGGCACTGAACCGCGATCCGCTTGAATACCGCCTGGCGCACATTGCCGACCCGCGGCTGAAGTCGGCGTTGGAGATGGCCGCCCAACGGTTCGGCTACAAGGGTCGCAAGGCGGGCGTCGGGCTGGCCTGCAACTTGGAAAAGGACGGCCGGATGGCGCTGTTTGTCGAATGCGCCATGGAGCCGTTCCGCATCCTGCGCATGACGTGCGTGGCCGATTTCGGGGCGGCGCTGAATCCATCGAACTTGCAGAATCAGGTGCAGGGCGCGATCATCATGGGCATCGGCGGGGCGCTGTGGGAGCGGTTGGAGTTCGACTCGACAAAGCAGTTGACCACCCGCCTGACGAACTACAGGGTGCCAAGGTTCACAGATGTCCCAGTGATGGACGTCCACATTGTGGACCGTCGCGAGATCACCCCCGCCGGGGCAGGCGAGGCGGGGATCACTCTGACCGCGCCGGCGCTGGCTGCGGCGATATTCTCGTTGACCGGCAAGCGGACGATGTCGATGCCGATGCTGGCCTGACGGATGGCCCCAGCGCAGCTTCTGCCGAGTCTACTTAATCGGTAGAATGGCTTTCAATGCCCACGTGGAAGAACCAGCTTTACTTCGGCGACAACCTGAAGATCTTGCGCGAGGAGATCGCCGCCGAATCGGTAGACTTGATCTACCTCGACCCGCCGTTCAATTCCAACGCCAACTACAACGTCTTGTTCAAGGAGAAGACCGGGGAGGGTTCCGCGGCTCAAGTCAGAGCGTTCGACGACACCTGGCACTGGACCCACGAGAGCGCAGCCGTTTACCAAGACTTAGTGACGGCTGGCCCACGCAAATTGGCGGACCTGCTTCAAGCGATGTTGTCTTTCCTTGGACACAACGACGTGATGGCGTACCTCGTCATGATGGCGGCCCGGCTCGTCGAGATGCACCGAGTGCTGAAGTCCACGGGGAGTATCTACCTCCATTGCGACCCCACGGCGAGCCATTACCTGAAGTTGGTGATGGATGCCGTCTTTGGTGTGGAAAATTACAGAAACGAGATCACATGGAAGAGGACAACGGCACATAGCGACGCAAAGCAGGGCCGAAAGGCTTTTGGCAAGGTCTCGGACATCCTGTTCTTCTATACAAAGTGCGGTGGCTTGGATCGCCACACCTTCAATCACATGTTCCTCCCCTACGACAAAAAGTACTTGAAGAAGTACTCCTCCGTGGACCCAGACGGCCGCCGGTACCAACTCGACAATTTGACTGGACCTGGGGGGGCAGCGAAAGGGAATCCGGCGTATGAGGTGATGGGTGTCACGAAGCATTGGCGTTTCAGCCGCGAGAGAATGGCTGGGCTTATTGCGGAGGGACGTGTTGTCCAGCCCAGTCCGGGAGCGGTCCCGCGTTACAAACGGTACCTCGATGAGATGAAGGGAATGCCTGTTCAAAGCGTCTGGGACGACATATTCCCGATCAATTCCCAGGCCCAGGAGCGTCTCGGCTACCCGACCCAGAAGCCTGAGGCGCTGTTGGAGCGCATAATTCAGACCAGCAGCAACGAAGGGGATGTGGTTATGGATCCCTTCTGCGGGTGCGGCACGGCGGTGGCCGTGGCCGAGCGCTCAAAACGCCGCTGGATCGGAATTGACATCACCTATCTGGCGATCAACCTAGTGCAGCGGCGCCTGCGTGACAACTACCGTGGTGACCTTACCCCCTACGTCGTACATGGCGCTCCTACCGATCTCGCCAACGCGATTGCCTTGAAGAATCTCGATCCATTCCAATTCGAGTGGTGGGTGGTGGATCTAGTCAACGCTCGTCCCGCCAAGGATCGGAAGCGTGGGTCGGATAGCGGCGTCGACGGCTATATCTATTTCTTCGACGATCAATCAGGTCAGGCCAAGAAGTTGATCGTACAAGTGAAGAGCGGGCACGTTGGAGTCCATCAAATTCGAGATCTGATTGGGACCATGGAACGGGAGCAAGCCGTCATCGGCGCTTTTTTGACCTTGGAGGAGCCGACTCCCCCGATGAAGAAGGAGGCTGCCGCGGCAGGGTTCTATCAGCCGCCGGAATTGCCGGGCAGGTTTCCGAGAATCCAGATCAGAACGATCGCGGAACTCCTCGCCGGCAAGAAGTTGGAGTTTCCTCCCTACCGGGAGGTTACCTTCGCAAAGGCGGAGCGGAAGTCAAAGTCCACTCAGCCCAGCCTGTTCCGGTCAGGATCATCCGGCGACGATTAGCCTGTTTGGCCTGTCAAATCAGCTCCGAGAGCAGTTCCGGGCGCGGGTTGGGGATGACGACTTTGTTCACCAGCAGGCCCTTGCGGCCGATCACCTGAGCGCCGGCCTCGACAGCGCTGCGCACGGCCGAGACGCTGCCGGTGACGACGGCGAAGGCCTTGCCGCCCAGGGCCATGGCCAAGCGAACTTCCATCAATTGAACGTTGGCCGATTTCACCATCTGGTCGGCGGCCTCGATGAGGCTGGCGACGGAGAACGATTCGACGATGCCGATGGCTTCCATCGTGCCGATCTTGAGCGTGCCGGCGATGGCGGGAAACAGCGAGTCGTCGACGTTGGGGATGACGAAGGTGTCGATGACGCTGAACTCGTTGCGTGTGCGTCCGGCGGTGACGGCGGATTCCACTGCCGCCACGTCGCCCTTGACCATCACCATGTACTTGCCGCTGCAAATAGTCCGTGACAGGACGAGCGAGACATCGGACTCCTTCAGCATGGCGTCGCAGACCTCGAAGCCGGCGGCGATGCTGGACAGTTCGATCAGTCCGATTGAGTAGCTCATCTGGAAATCTCCACAAATTCGGCGGTGGCCGCGGTCACTGTTCCATCGATGCTCGAGTGGACGTCGGCGCCGAGTTCGCCTTCGTTCATGCGGGCCACGCTCTGGCCGCGCTTCACTTTCTCACCCGTCTTCACGACAACGGTGGCCGGCTTGCCGGTGTGTTGGAGCGTGAGGATGCGGACCCGCTCCGGCTCGGGCTCCTTGGCGGTGAACGGCGTGGGCGCTTCGTAACGCTCGACGTTCAGGCGCTGGCGCAGTTGGGCGAGCGGCACGCGGCGGTATTCCTTCATCGGGTGGACCTTGACTGGTTTTTCCTGGACAAACTTGATGCCGGCGGCGCGGAGGTCGACTTTGGACTGGTCGCAGGCTTCCTTGGGGAAGAGGTCTTCGGGGCAGGCGTAGAGGGTGCAGAGGCCGCAGGCGCAGCAGAGCTGGCCCCACTGGTTCCAGTTGTCGGCGCCGGCGAGGGTGAAGCCGAGGGTGCGCATGACTTTGTGCGGTTGAACGTCGTAGCCGAGCAGGTAGCGCGGGCAGAACTCGGTGCAGTAGCTGCACTGGTCGCAGGCGGATTTGCCGATGTGGGCCTTGGCTTCGTTCGTGCGCGAGCGGCGTTCGACCAGCATGTGATCGGCGGGCAGGACGATGAGGCCGCCGGTGGTCTTGGTGACGGGCTGGTTCCAGTCGAAGCTGAGAGTGCCCATCATGAGGCCGGAGACGAACAGGCCGGCGTCGTCGACCGTCATGCCGCCGGCCATTTCGATCAGGTCCTTGAAGGGCGTGCCGACGGGGACCCAGAAGCTGGACGGGCGGCGGACGGCGCCGTTGATCGAAACGAACTTGCGGGTGACGGCACGGCCTTCGACGGCTTCATGGACGTTGTAGAACGTTTCGACGTTGTTGACGACGCAGCCGACGTGAAGCGGGATGCCGCCGGCGGGGATCAGGCGGCCGGTGGCGGTGTAGACGAGTTCGTATTCGTCGCCGGAGGGGTAGAAGTCTCCGAGGTACGTCATGCCGATGCCGGCGGCGGTGGCGAGCGGTTCGATGGCGTCGACCGCCCCCTTGTTTTTGTCCTTGATGCCGAACAGGGCGGTGCGGGCCTCGGTGGATGCGCGCATGGCCTTCATGCCCTCGATGATGGGGGCCGGGAAGTTCTTCATCAACTCGTAGTCTTTATGAAGAAGGGGTTCGCACTCGGCGCCGTTGGCGAGCAGGTACTCGACTTTGGAATCGGCTTTGACCGCTGTGGGGAATCCCGCGCCGCCCGCGCCGACCACGCCCATGGCGCGCAAACTCTGGCTGAGGCTCATTCCTAATATCATCCTACGGATCGGGGCTATTCGACGAACCCAAAGCCGGCGATGGGTGCGCCGAGGGGCTCGCCGTGGTGGCCCTGGGGGCGGTAGGGGACGGGGAAGCGGATTTCGATGGGGACATCTCCGGCATGCGAGGGCTTGAGGGTCCAGCGGTGGGTGAGCCAGCCGTTGGTGGTGAAGCGGCGGATGCCGAGGGGTTTGCCGTCGATGATGGCTTCGAACTGGACGCTGCCCTGGTCGGCTAACTGGCGGGGGCTGACGTTGATCGTGACTTCGAAGAAGCGGGCGCCGGGCGGGCGGTGGAGGATGGCCGACGCTTCGACGCCTGTCCACCAAAAATGTCCGCCGGACCAGAGAAAACCGCCGCGGAGGGCCCAGATGGGTGCGCCGCCGCCGAAGGCGAGATGGCTGGGGAAGGGGGTGGCGGGGTCGCGGACGGTCATCAGCAGTTGCTTTTCAAACGGTTTCCAGTTGGCGATGGCGAGGTTGGGTTCGAGCAGGAGCGCTTTGCCGTCGGGCAGGTCGGCGTGGCTGATTTTGAAGCCGGGGCTGCGGTAGAACCACTGGAAGGCCGCTTCGACGCCCCAGGATTCGAGCTGTTCGGGGCGGGATTCCGAGACCACGTTGAGGACGGCAGGGTTGGAGACATGGAAGCGGCCTGCGGCTTCGACGTATGGTTTTACGACTTCGGCGGCGGCGAGTGTGGCTTTGCGCTTGTCCCGCATAATCATGTAGTTAGCGGGGATCCAGAGAGCCAGGGCGGCGGCCAGGACCCAGGCGCGGCGCTTTTGCGAAACAAAAGTCAGGGCGATGGCGAGAGCGGCCGTGGGCAGGTAGAGGTAGACGCTGAAAAGCCGGCCGGGGAGAAACCAGAGCGGTCCCATGAGAATGACGGCTCCGGCGAGGCCGAGGCGGACGCGATTGTCCTTCGTGAGGAAGAAGGCGGGGATCAGGAGAAGGCCGGCGTAGGGGAGGAAGAGGACCTCGGAGGAGTAGAAGCGGATGGTTTGCCAGATGGCTTGCGGCGTAAAGACGAGGGCATAGTAGTTCTGTCCCCAGATCAGGGCCTGGGCGGTGAACCAGATGGAGATGGCGGCGAAGGGGGCGAGGCGGCGCCAGCGTCGGTTGCCGGACCAGTATTCGTAGAGGACAAGGAAGGCGGGCAGGGCGACGGCCATCTCCTTGGACTTGTAGGCGAGCCAGAAGGTGAGGAGGGCGGCGAACCAGTAGCGGGAGGTGTAAAGGAGAAGGGTGAGGAGGGAGAAGAGGCAGACCAGGAGGTCGAAGACGAACATCGGTTTCCAGAATGCGTCGAACAGGGCCATGTGGAACGACCAGGCGAGGGCGGCGAAGGCGGCGGGGCGGGGTTCGGCGCCCAAACGAACTGTGACACGCCACAGGAGGAAGACATTCGTCAAATGGAGGAATTGGATGAGCCAGACGTAGGGCGGGAAATTGAGGCCGAAGGTGCGGCCCATGAGTTGGAAGATGAAGTGGCCGGTGGGGCGGTAGTTTGAGTCGGAGTACCAGGGCGAGATGAGGCCCCTGAGATGGTCGAGGGGGCTGGAGTGGGAGGTCCAGAAGAGGTTGTTGAGGTCGTCGGAGGAGAAGTAGCCTTTGTAGGCGCCGCGGTTGGCGATCCAGAACAGGACGGCGACGGCCAGGATGACGGCCGCCGTGCGGAGATGCTTCATCGATGAACAGTCTAGCAGGCGGGGGCCGAAGTCTATAATGGAGGGAAGTCCGGCGAAACCAATGACATCCGACACAGCGAGCAGCGCCGTTTTGACCCGCGGAAACGTTCTGGGGATGAGCAGCGGCGCGAGTACGCTGTTTCTCCTTTCATTCGCCCAACTGTTCGAAGAACTCCGTGCAGGTGCGCCGGGCGGATGCATTCGCGGGCCAATGGCGGACCGGTTTGGGGCGCGGCGGGTGAACATGTCGGCGTTTTTCCATCCGGGCGGGTTGTTGTCCTACGCCGTGCTGGCGCTTGGCGGATTCGTCCTTTTGTTTGCCCTTCCACTGAGCGTTGTTGTTAGGCCGGAGTTTGTGCCGTCTCAAGCAGGCGTTGTTTCGGCTCTAATGATGGGGTTCGCCTGGGGCACAGCGGGGATGGTGTTCATCCCATTGACGGGCTGGATCTCTGACCAGACTCCGCTTGGATTTGCGCCGCGGTTGCCGCTGGTCTTTCCGCTGCCGGGGCTTTGGGCGCCGAGCCGGATCCCGCGGGAGACGGTGCGATGAGACGGGCGGTTTGCCTGCTGAGCGGCGGGCTGGATTCGGCGACGAGCCTGGCCTGCGCCCGCCGGGATGGATTTATAACCTACGCGTTGTCATTTGATTACGGGCAAAGACACCGCGTGGAATTGGAAGCGGCGAAGCGGGTAGCCGAGGCGCTTGGAGCCGGGCGTCACGAGGTGACGCGGATCGATCTGCGGCTGTTCGGCGGGTCGGCGCTGACCGCGGACTTGGACGTGCCGAAGGGACGCGATACGGGCGAGATGTCGCATGGGATCCCGATCACGTACGTCCCGGCGCGGAACACGATCTTCCTTTCGTTCGCGCTGGCGTGGGCCGAGGTGCTGGGGGCGTCGGACATCTATCTGGGTGTGAACGCGGTGGACTACTCCGGATACCCTGACTGCCGGCCGGAGTATATCGACGCGTTCCGGAAGATGGCGAACCTGGCGACCAAGGCGGGCGTGGAGGGGGCGATGGATCTGAGGATACACACGCCGCTGATCGCTATGTCGAAGGCGGAGATTATCCGGCTAGGGGTGTCGCTGGGCGTGGACTACGGGCTGACGCATTCGTGCTATGACCCGGACGAGGACGGGCGGGCTTGCAGGCGGTGTGACTCCTGCCTGTTGCGGCTGGCCGGGTTTGCCGAGGCCGGGATTGAAGATCCGCTGAGCTACCAAACGAAGCCATGAAGATCAGCGAGGTGTTTGCGAGCATCCAGGGGGAGGGGATACTGGCGGGGGTTCCTTCGCTGTTTATTCGCACAAGCGGCTGCAACCTGCGCTGCCACTGGTGCGACACGCCGTATACATCGTGGGCTCCCGAAGGGGAGGAGTGGGCGATTGGCCGGATCGTGGAGTGGGTGCAGGGCCAGACGGGATACCGTCATGCCGTGCTGACGGGCGGCGAGCCGATGATCCAGCCCGAACTGCCGGATCTCGCCCGGCGATTGGGTGATTTGGGATTTCATATCACGGTGGAGACGGCGGGGACCGTCGATGTGGACCTGAGGTGCGACCTGATGAGCATCAGCCCGAAACTGGCCAATTCGACGCCTTGGCGGATGGATGGCGGGCGGTGGGCCTCGGCGCACGAGCGGCTCAGGATCAACGGGGAGGTACTGCGGAAACTGCTGGGGCGCTACGAGTATCAGTTGAAGTTTGTGGTTGGCGAGCCAGGGGATCTGGAAGAAATCAGGCAGGTTATCCAGATGTGCGGGGCGGCGCCGGAGCGCGTGCTTCTGATGCCGGAGGGGCGGACGGCGGCGGTGCTGCGGGAGCGGGCGATTTGGCTGGTGGAGCTCTGCAAGGCGCATGGTTTCCGGTACTGTCCGCGGCTGCATGTTGAGATCTATGACGACCGGCGTGGCGTATAGCCGCCCATTTGGGGTAGGGGAGACACCTTAGAAAGCCCTATGGAAGAACTGAAGGGGTGCTGTCGATCTCCGGTAGTTCTAAGTTGTTTTACGGATTGATGGACTGAGCAACTTTCTCTACATTGAGGGTGGAGGAATGCGATGTTACGGGGATTGCTGATCTGTCCGGATACCGAGCTTTCCGAAGCGCTAGTCCTTGCTCTTGAGGAGACCAAGCAGATCGCGTTGGTCAAGGAGGTGGACCGATATCCGGCGGACGTTGAACTGATGCGGATGGTGATGGCGCACGCTCCGCAGGTGCTGTTTGCGAGTTCGGAATCGCTTACCAAGCTCTACGAAATCATGAAGACCATGGAGGCCAACGCGCGCGGGATCCAGGTGGTGGCGATCGGGCGCACCAGTGAACCGGCTTTGTTGCTGGAGCTGATGCGGGCGGGCATCCGCGAGTTCCTGCCGTTGCCGTTTGATCGTGAAGCGGTGTTCCATGCGTTGACGCGGGTGGAGGAGATGATCGACAAGAACCCGCCGCAGTTGAGCATCACGGATCAGCTTTACGCATTTCTGCCGGCCAAGCAGGGGGTTGGGGCATCGACGGTGGCGGTGAACACGGCCTGGGCGCTGGGTTCGCACAAGGACACCTCGACGCTGCTGATTGACATGGACCTGACGTCGGGCATCCAGGGCTTCATGCTGAAGATCAACCCGATGCGGTCGATTGTGGATGCGGCGCAGAACGCGCACAGCCTGGACGAATCGTTGTGGCCGCAGCTGGTGACCAGGAAGGGTCCGATCTGGGTGCTGCCGAGCGGCGGGCTGAATCCGGAGTTCAGGGTGGACAGCACGCAGATCCGGTATCTGATCGAGTTTGCGCGGCGGCACCATTCGGCGATTTGCGTGGACCTGTCGGGCAACATGGAGCGCTACTCGATTGAGATCATGCACGAGTCGAAGAGGATTTTCATGGTGGTGACGCCGGAGATCCCGACGCTGCATCTGGCGCGCGAGAAGCTGAAGTATCTCAGTAACATTGATCTTGGCGACCGGGTATCGGTGGTGTTGAACCGCAACCACAAGCGGGCGGTGATATCGCCAGAGCAGGTGGAGAACCTGCTTGGGGTGCCGGTGATGACGTGCCTGTCGAACGACTACCAGGGGGTGCACAGGGCGTTGCAGACGGGCCGGTGCGTGGAGCCGGGCAGCGAGCTTGGACGGCAGTTCACGGCGTTTTCGAGCACGATCCTGGACCGTGCGACACGAGAGACGGAGTCTCCGAAGACACGGAGACTGGTGGATTACCTGTCTATTCTGCCGGGCCGCTACAGCGCCGCAAACGACTAAACCGCACGGTCACATATACATGCCGCCGTTGACCTTGATGACGGTACCGGTGATGTAGTTGGCGTCTTCGCTGGCGAGGAATTTGACGGCGTTGGCGATGTCGGAGGGCCTGCCGAAGCGTTTCAGCGGGATGGTGGCCAACATCTGGTCCTTGACGTCCTGGGGCAGCACGGCGGTCATATCGGTTTCGATGAAGCCGGGGGCGATGGCGTTAACGGTGATGTTGCGGCTGGCGAGTTCCTTGGCCAGGCACTTGGTGAGTCCGATCAGGCCGGCTTTCGAGGCGACGTAGTTGGCCTGTCCGGGGTTGCCCATTTCGCCGACGACGGAGGTGATATTGATGATGCGGCCCCAGCGTTCCTTCATCATGGCGGGCATGACGGCCTGGGCGACATAGAAGGCGCCGGTGAGGTTGATCTGGAGCACGAGGTTCCAGTCGGCGGGTTTCATGCGCATGGCGAGGGCGTCGCGGGTGATGCCGGCGTTATTCACCAGCACGTCGATGCGGCCCATTTCCTTGAGTGCGGCCGAGACGCCTTCCTTTACCGAATCCTGGGAGCTGACATCGAGATTGAGCGTCATGGCGCGGCCGCCGCAGGCGCGGATGGACTCGGCGACGGCTTCGTTGTTTTCGACTTCGGGCGAGGCGACGATGATGTCGTAGTTCGATTTGCAGAGCGACTGGGCGATTTCGCGGCCGATTCCGCGGCTGGCTCCGGTGACCAGGGCGACACGATGAAACATGCTGAGTGCTTGCTCCTTTTCGATTTCAGACTTCATCATAGTAAATGGAAGGGGTAGGACGCTCGACATGGCATACAACGATCTGCGGGAATTTCTGCAAGCTCTTGAAAAGAATGGGGAGCTGAAGCGGGTCCCGTTCCCTGTGGACACGCGGCTGGAGATGACGGAGTTCGCCGACCGGTCAGTAAAAACGGGCGGTCCGGCGCTGTTGTTCGAAAAGCCGGGTTGCGGGACGATGCCGGTGGTGATGAACCTGTTTGCGTCCATGCGCAGGATGGAGATCTCGCTGGAGGTGGATTCGGTCAATGAAGTCGCCGCGCGGATCACCGAGATGCTGGAGATGCGGATGCCGCAGGGACTGATCAACAAGCTCAGAATGCTGCCGAAGCTGGCCGACATGGCGAATTTCTTCCCGAAGATGGTCTCGTCGGGGCCATGCAAGGAGCGGATCCGGCACGACGGGTTTTCGCTTTCCGAGTTGCCGGTGCTGACGTGCTGGCCGGGCGACGGAGGACCGTTCATCACCCTGCCGATGGTGTTCACGCGCAACCCGGTGACGGGCAAGCGCAACTGCGGGATGTACCGGATGCAGGTCTATGACGACCGCACGACCGGCATGCACTGGCAGACGCACAAGCAGGGGGCCGAGCACTACCGGAGGCTCCAGCAGGAGGGGAAAGAAGCGCGGATGCCGGTGGCGGTGGCGCTGGGCTGCGACCCGGCGACGATGTATTCGGCGATTCTGCCGCTGCCGCCGGACCTGGACGAGATGATGATCGCCGGGTTTCTGCGGAACAGGCCTGTGGAGATGGTGAAGTGCGAGACGTGCGACCTGGAAGTGCCGGCGCAGGCCGAGATCGTTCTTGAGGGTTATGTGAACATCGGCGAGACGAGGCGCGAGGGTCCGTTCGGCGACCACACGGGGTTCTATTCGCTGGACGACGATTTCCCGGTGTTCCATGTCACCTGCATGACGACGAGGAAGGATCCTATCTATCCGGCGACGATCGTGGGCCGGCCGCCGATGGAGGATTACTACATGGGCCGGGCGATCGAGCGGATCTTCCTGCCGCTGATGCGGATGCAGATACCGGAGATCCGGGATATCGCGATGCCGGCTGAGGGCGTGGTGCATAACCTGATGCTGGTCTCGATCCGGAAGTCGTACGCGGGGCAGGCGCGCAAGGTGATGCACGCGATCTGGGGGCTGGGACAGGCGATGTTCACCAAGGCGATTGTGGTGGTGGATGAAGACGTGGACGTGCAGAACTTCTCCGAGGTGGCGTGGCGGGCGCTGGGCAATATCGACCCGGAGAGGGATATCGAGTTCGTGCACGGGCCGGTGGATACGCTGGACCATGCCTCGCGACTGCCGGATTACGGGTCAAAAATGGGCATCGACGCGACGAAGAAGTGGGCGGGGGAAGGATTCACGCGGCGCTGGCCGGACGTGATCACGATGCCGGAGGAAGTGAAACGGCGGGTGGACGAGATGTGGAAGCGCGCCGGGCTGTAGAGATTCAATCGGGGCTGGGCGCGCGCCAGACGGTATCAGGTTCAGATCGTGCCGAGAAGGCTGAAAGCCAAGGGTTTCAACGCCGATGCTGCAACTACTTGTGGGCCAATCAGTTACTGCAAGCTGATTGCGAGACGCTACACTAGCGCGCTTCGAGAGCTTCCGAAGGAGCCGGCCCAACAGACTCCCGGCGCCTCTTGGCCGCCTCCCACCGCTCGTGTAAACAAGTCGCGGAGTCGTTTCCCCACAGGGACTTACCGCCCGATTTCTTGACTACAGAATGCGGGTGAAGGTCTTATGCGCGTAGATTGTTCTGGAGACCGGGGTGCCCCCTATTATAGGCTTAGAAGCCCGTGGAGCCAGTTGGCGGAGGGGTGGCTGGGAGGCAGGGACTCGAACCCCGATACGCAGATCCAGAGTCTGCAGTCTTACCATTAGACGACCTCCCAATGGCGACGATTGAATTATAACAAACGCGCTGCCCGGAACGCATCGTTTGGGATAGAGTAGTCTGCGGAGGTTTCCAGTTCAGATGACATCCGATCGACGACAGTTCCTCGCCGGCGCCGCCGGTCTCGCATCCGCCCGCAAGCTCAGCGCGAACGACAAGCTCACCTATGGCCTGATCGCCGCGGGCGGGCGCGGACGGTATCTCAGCCGTGTCTTCGCTCAACTTGGCGCTCAGTGCGTCGCCGTCTGCGATGCCTATGAGCCGAACATGGAACTGGCCCTGAAAGACACCCCCGGGGCCAGGAAGTTCATCGAGCACGAAGCCCTGCTGGCCCATCCCGGCATCGACTTCACGGTTTGCGCCGGACCCGACCACTGGCATATGCCCCACCTGCTCGACTCAATCAAGGCCGGCAAGGACGTCTACACGGAAAAGCCACTGGCCCGCACACTGGCGGAGGGAGCGCAGGTGGTGAAGGCAGTGAAGGCGAGCGGAAAGGTGGTCCAGGTGGGTATGCAACGGCGGAGCGCGCCGTCCTTGCATGAAGCCAAGGCGATCATCGACAAGGGCACGCTCGGCCGCATCACCATGGCAAAGGCCCAGTGGAACTGGAACACCTCGAAGCCGCTGAACAATTCACCGCTCCAGGGCGACCTTCATTGGAACCGGTTCCTCGGCTCGGCGCCGAAGCGGGCGGTTGAGCCGATGCGGTGGCGGTCCTGGCGCGTGTTCAAGGATTACGCCGGCGGCAACATGACCGACCAGGGGACCCATCTGATGGACGTCGTGCTGTGGTTCACCGGCAAGAGCGTGCCGAAATCGGCCGTGGCGCAGGGCTACATCGCCAAGATGACCGGCGCCGAACACCCCGACGTCTTCAGCGCCGTCTTCGACCACGGCGACATGCTGACAACCTGGACGCTGGACTACGCCAACGCCTACGAAAACGGCTGGCAGATCCTGCTGATGGGCGACGAAGCAACGATGCGGCTCGACGATGCCGGCGTCACCGTCTGGAAAGAGCCATGGCACCAGAACCGCAAGCCCATCGTCGAAATGATCGCGCCCGTCCCGATGGAGCCGCATATCCAGAACTTTCTGGATTGCATCAAGAGCCGCAAACAACCCAATTGCACTGTCGAGGTCGCGCAGGCCGCCGTCGCCGGCCCACATTTGGCCAATATCGCCATGTTCGAGGGACGGAAAGCGAAGCTGGCCGCGGACCTGATGACCATTAGCTGACGTGGAACGCGCGGGCGTATGGCGCGTCCTTAAATACATATGAGAACACTGATCCTGCTGGCGGTCTTCGCGCTTGGGCTCCAGGCTCAATCGGTGCATTTCGGCGTCAAGGGCGGACTGCCGCTCAACGACGCCATTGAAGCAGCCGGGGACTTCAAGTCCGACTTCAAGCATTTCACTTTCGGGCCGATGGTCGATATCCTGCTGGCCGGGGGCCTCGGCGTGGAGGTCAACGCACTTTATAAGAAGACCGGCTATACACTGAATGCCACGGGGACAACCCCGGCGGAGAGCCATGACGCGCCGTCGTGGGAGTTCCCCCTGCTGCTCAAGTACCGGTTTCCTGGGGAAGTTTTGCGCCCGTATGTCGCCGGCGGCTATGTCTTCCGCAGCATCGGCGACATGGCCCGCCTGGATCGCGGCAGTTCCAAGGGCCTTGCCGTCGGCGCGGGCCTCATGTTCGACTTCAAGCTCGTCAAGCTGTCGCCGGAGGTCCGTTACACGCGCTGGAACAACGACGTCTTTGAAGGCGCCGCGCCCATCACGCTCAGGACGGTCAAGAACCAGGCCGAGTTCCTGATCGGTTTCACGTTCTGAGATTCCGGGCCGCCGCCCAACGAGGCCTCCCGCGGGATTATGATGCTTACGTCATCACCGCAGGAGGTTTACCGTGGCCAAGAAGATCGCGATGATCGGTGCGGGCAGCATCGTTTTCTGCCGCACGCTGCTGAACGACGTCCTATCCACCCCGGCGCTTGCCGATTCCGAGATCGCGCTGATGTCGCGCACCGAGCCGAAACTGCGCTCGATGGAGGACTTCGCCCGCCGCATGGTGAGCGACAACGGACTGCCCGCCAAGGTCTGGGCCACGCTCGACAGGCGCGAGGCGATCCGGGACGCCGATTTCGTCGTCGTCATGGTGCAGGTAGGCGGTGTCGAGGCGTTCGAAACCGACTACAAGATCCCGCTTAAATATGGCATTGACCAGTGCATCGCCGACACGCTCGGCCCCGGCGGCATCTTCCGGGCACTGAGATCGATCCCTCTGCTTATCGACATCGCGCGCGACATGGAGGAGGTGGCCAAGCCCGGCGCAATCATGCTGCAATACGCCAACCCGATGGCGGCCAACTGCCTGGCGCTGGGCAAGGCGTCGCCGGTTCCCTTTGCCGGGCTGTGCCACGGTGTCCAGACCACGCTCGATCTCATCTCACGCTACTGCGGCGTTGCCAAGGACGAGATCACTTACAGCTGCGGCGGTATCAACCACATGGACTGGTTCCTGCGGTTGGAACACAAGGGCCGCGACCTTTATCCCCAACTGCGCGAGGTCTTCGAGCGGCCGGAGTTCTATAAGAACGAGAAGGTCCGCGGCGAGGTCTTCCGCCACTTCGGCTACTTCATGACCGAATCCACAGGCCACCTGAGCGAATACGTCCCGTGGTTCCGTAAGACGCGCGCCGCGCTGGACGCCTACTGCGACGAGCCGGGATTCGGCGGCGAAACAGGCGCCTACTACTCCTGGTGCCAGACCGTCGCCGGCTTCTACGCGAAGCACGACCCGCTTCAGTTTGAGTCGACGCGCCTGGAAACGCGCAGTGTCGAATACTGCTCCTGGATCATGGAGGCCGTTGCCACCGGGCGGCCCTTCCGCTTCATGGGCAACGTCCGCAACGACGGTTACATTACCAACCTTCCGCGGGGCTGCTGCGTGGAAGTTCCGACATTCGCCGACGACACGGGCCTGCACCCGACAGTCATCGGAGCGTTGCCGCCGCAGTGCGCCGCGCTGTGCATGACCAACGTCAACGTGCAGATCCTGGCCGCCGAGGCGGCGCTCCAGGGCGATGCCGAACTGGCCGTGCAGGCCGCGGCGCTGGATCCGCTGTCGTCGGCCGTCTGCACGCTCGACGAGATCCGGCGCATGTGTTCCGAGATGCTGGAGTCGCAGCGCGAATGGCTTCCCGGATTCGCGGGCAAACGAGTCGCCGCCAGGCCCGCCATCTCGATCCCGAAGGACTGCCAGGCAGTCGAAGTCCCGCTCGACCCGGCTCTGGCCATCGGCAAGCGATTCGGCACGCTGATCAACCAGACGGAGGAAAGATGAAGCCAATCACCCGGCGGACATTGCTGGCCGTGGCGCCGATGATCCTGCCGGCCCGCGCTAGGGGTGCGAATGACCGGATCCGGGTTGGCGTCATCGGCGCCGGCAACCGCAGCGGGCTGTTGATCGACCAGTTGCCCGAGGACGCCGAGGTTGCCGCCATCGCCGACTGTTATGTGAAAAAGGCTGAAGAGCTGGCGTCCAAGCGCAAGGCGAGTTGGCTCATCTTCCAGGATTACCGGCGGCTTCTCGACCGTAAGGATCTGGACGCCGTCATCATCGGCGCCACCGACCACGCCCGCGCGCTGCTCTGCATACACAGTTGCCAGGCAGGAAAAGACGTTTATGCCGAGAAACCTCTCACGCTCTATGTCGCCGAGGGCCGGGCGATCGTGAAGGCAGCGGAGCGATACAAGCGCGTTTTCCAGGTGGGCAGCCAGCAGCGTTCGATGGCGATGAACCAGATCGGCTGCAAGTTCATCCGCGACGGCGGGCTCGGGGCCATCCATTTCGTCCAGGGCTGCAACTACCCGTCGGCGAAGATCTGGAACGCCCAACCGGGGCAGCCTGTGCCCGATGGCATGGACTGGAATCAGTGGCAAGGCCAGGCGGCCGAACGGCCGTATCACGAGCAACTGTACCGCGGCTGGGTGGGCTGGCGCGATTACTCAGGCGGCGAGATGACCAACTGGGGCGCGCACGGGCTGGACCAGATCCAATCGGCGCTGGGCATGGACGGGACGGGTCCGGTCGAACTGTGGCCGCTGGCCGATTCAGCGCCCGGCGCGGTGGCGTTCCGCTATGCGAACGGCGTCCCGGTCCGGTTGGAACTGCCGATGGGCGACCTGAACGGCGGCGCGGTTTTCGCCGGCAAGCGCGGCCGCATGGAGATCGTCCGCAACGGCTTCCGGCTGGATCCGCCGGCACTGATGAAGGAGGTCGAGTTGCCGCCAAAGGAAGAGGTGGCCAAGTGGGACAGGGCGCTGTGGCAGGCCCGCTACCACATGCAGAACTGGCTCGACGCCATCCGCACACGCGGCACTCCGCTCGCCGGCCCGGAGATCGGCCACCGCTCCGTCACCGTCTCGCATCTGGCCAACATCACGCGCGAGTTGAACCGCAAACTGAGATGGAATCCGCGAGAAGAGCGGTTTGAGGGCGACGCTCAAGCGAACGCGCTGCTCACGCGGCCCCGCCGCAAGGGCTTCGAACTGCCGGCATAGGGTTACTTCTGCTTGGCCAGAGCGTGCTGGCGGCAGTAGCGCTGTCCCGGCAGGGCCGCGCGCGTGCAGCGTAGCCCCTCTTTGGTCAGCGCCGCGCAGCGCACCGTGGCCGGTTTGGCATCCGGACGGTCCGGAGCGGAGGAGACAGGTGAGACGATGCCGCCAAACGGAGCCGGCTTCGCGTTCTGCAACTGTCCTCGACGCTCGCTCAGCGCGGCGATCAGCGCGTCCAACCGCGTTTCAATCGCCTGCAACTCCGACTTCATCGATTGAAGCTCCGTCAGCGAGCGTTCGGTCACTTGCAGTTCCTCGCTCACCGCCGCCGGGGGATCCCCCTGGACGGGCAGCAAGACGAGCAGACAAAGGGCGGCGAGGCAGGCACGTTTCCGCATGACAACTCGTTAGTGCCCGCCGCGAGCGAAAAATCTCACCTGTCGTCGTCGTCAATGTCGAGCGAAAGCGGGGCGAAGACGTTCCGCGGCGGCTGCGGGTAGGGCTTGTCCCAGCCGCGGATCATGCCCCAGACAATACGGTTCAGCCGCTCAGTGGGTGCCGCGTCGGGCACATCCCAGCGCATCTTCGCCGAATCGATGGCCGCCTGGCGGGCTTTGCCGCGCAGGGCCTGGACGGGCGGGTTCACGTCGTCGAGCGATTGGCGCGGCGTGATGGCCTTGAACGGTTCCAGGTCAGGCGTGTCCTGGAAGCAGGCGCGCATGTCGTTGGCGATGAGGTCGAATAGCGACAGCGCCGGCAGGCCGAGAATCAGTTCGATCGTCTTGAGGATGCTCTGGTTGGAATAAAAGGTGGAATCGATAGCGCCGCGGCGAGCGTAAGGGCTGGCGACGGTGGCCACTGTGCGGTGGCCGTCGACATGATCGACGCCGTTCTGCGCGTCGTCCTCGACGACGAAGATCGCCATCTTCGCCCAGAAGGGCGAGTTCGAAAGGCCCTCGACGATCTGGCCGAGCGCCAGGTCGTTGTCGGCCACCATCGCCTTGGGCGAGGACGCATTGGGCGTGGCCCCGAAGGTATGGTCGCTGGGCAGTTGCAGGATGACGAGGTTGGGCATCCTGCCGTCTTTGGTCCAGGCGGCCAGGTCCTTCAGAAAGATGGAGGCCCGGACGACGTCGGGTACGGCGTTGGTGTAAGTCGGGTAGTGGCGTGCGAGCAGGGCGTCGAGGGGCGGGATCGGCGATGAGACGTTGAAGTCCTTCGAGAAATCATCGCCCTTGCGCCAGCGGGCCAGGTAGCCGGCGCGTTGAGGCGGCTTGGCCTCGCTGAGCCTGGGCGCGTACTCGCCATAGACGCGGACAGTCTTGCCTGCCTTCAACGCGGCGTCCCAAAGGAAGCCGTTGCGGGAGTAAGCGATGGGATCGGTGCCGTCGTAAGGATAGCTGCGGCCCTCATAGCCGGGCCAAAGCGTGTAGGGGACCTCATTGCCCTGGGTCGCCCATTGATGGCCGTTGGCGCTGTTGCCGCCGGTGGCGAAGAAGCGATCCATCAATACGTAGCGGCGGACGAGGGCGCGCTGATTCGGCGTAACGTCTTCGCCGAACATCACCAGCGACGGCTCGCCGTCGCCTTCCGCGAGGTCGCCGAAGAGCTGGTCGTAGGTGCGGTTTTCCTTGACGATGTAGACGACGTGGGCGATCAGAGAAGGATCGCCGGAGCGGGCCGGAATGGCCTTGGGAGCGGGTTTGGGGCCACGGGCAACGGGCTGCCGGGCGGAGCGGCCTTTCAGCGTGAGATGCGTGTTCTCAGCGACTGCTGTACTGAAGTTGGCCAGTTGAGCGGCATCGGGGATATCGATGACCGACGCCGCGCCGCGGTAGCTGTGGACGAAACGTTGATTCGGCGTATCGCGCCATCCCGACCCCGCGCCAAGCAGAGCGCCCACGGCCAGGCGCTTGCCGTCGCTGCTGAGCGAGAGCGACGACGGGTACCAGGCGGTCGGGATCATGCCGGCCAGCCTTCCCGTGACGGTTTCAAAAACTGCGACGGCGTTGATGCCGCCCAGGGCGACATAGAGGCGCTGCGACTTGGCGTCCAAGGCGAGCGCGGTTGGGGCGACGCCTGGGGCACGTTCGTCGAAGGGGTCGATGGCCCAGGTCCCGGCGAGTTTGTTGGTTGACGTATCGACCACGGATACGGAATCGGCGTTGCTGTTGGCGACATAGAGCCGGTTGCGCTGCTGATCCCAGGCCAGTGACGTCGGCGCGAGGCCGGTTTCGATCTCGTGGGTGACCTTGCCCGTCTGTGTGTCGATGCGGGAAACGGTTCCTGAAGCGGCCACGCCGCGGGCATCGATCGGCACCTGGTCGGCGGTCTTCGAAAGTCCCGTGGGGGCGGTCTTTTCGCCCGGCCTCGGTTTGCGCCCTCCCCAGTGAGAAACCCATGCCGTGCATCCGTCTTCGGAGATGGCAACCGACGCGGGCGCGGTGGAAACGGCGACATGCACTGGCGGCTTGGACCCGTCCAGATCGACGAGCGCGACCTGGTTGTTGAAGATCAGCGGCAGCGCGGCCAGTCTGGCTCCGCCGTTACAGCCGCGCTGCGCCACCACCGGCGCGCCGGCATGGCTTGCACCCAGCTTCTCGGCGACGATCGACTTCGACGCCGCCACCCGCGCCAGCCAGACTCCGGGCGCGCGGTCCACTCCGGCAAACAGCGCCTGACCGGCGACGGGGTCAAACGCCACGCCCTGCAACGCAGGCCGCCGTCCGGCGTCGAGACGTTGCAGGACTTTGTTCTTCGCCCAGTCGTAACGGTAGAGTCCGCTGGCGGCGAGCACATAGAGTTCGTTCGAGTCGCGGCCAAAGGCGACGCCGAAAACGCGCCCCTCAAATACGGCCGGCACGCCCGCGGGAGTGATCTCCTGGCGAGTGGTGACGACGCCTGGGTCGAGAACACGGCGAACGGGTTGCTGCGCCAGCAACGACGCGGCGGCCAGAATAAACAGGAGTTGTTTCATATGTTGAACTCGATTCCCTGGGCCAGCGGCAGATCCTTGGACCAGTTGATGGTCACGGTCTGGCGGCGCATGTACTGTCTCCAGCTATCGCTGCCGGCTTCGCGTCCGCCGCCGGTCTCCTTTTCCCCGCCGAAGGCTCCGCCGACTTCGGCGCCGCTGGTTCCGATGTTGACGTTGGCAATGCCGCAGTCGCTGCCGCGGGTGCTGAGGAAAGTCTCCGCGGCCATGAGACTGTCGGTGAAGATGGCGGAAGACAGGCCCTGAGGAACGGCGTTGTGCCACTCGATGGCCTGGTCGAGCGTCTCGTATTCCATCAGGTACAGCACCGGCGCGAATAGTTCCTCCGCCACGACGGGCATGTGCGGCCAGGCGCGGATCAAAGTGGGCTCGACGAAGAAACCGCCGCCGCGCTCGATCGTGTTGCCGCCTGAAATCACTTCCGCGCCCTGCGATTTCGCCTTCGCGATGCCCTCCATCATCTCGTCAACCGCCGCCTTGTTCACCAGCGGACCCATCACCGTTGCTTCGTCCAGCGGGTCGCCGATGCGGATCTGCGCATAAGCCGCTCGAAGCCGTTCGATGAACCCGGCGGCGATGCTCTTCTGGAGGAAGATGCGACGGATCGTGGTGCAGCGCTGGCCCGATGTGCCCACGGCGCCGAACAGCACCGCGCGCAGCGCCAGATCAAGGTTGGCTGATTCCGTGATGATGATGCCGTTGTTGCCGCCGAGTTCGAGGATGGTCCGGCCTAGCCGGCGCCCGACAACTTCGGCGACGCGATAACCCATCGTGCAACTGCCCGTGGCCGATACCAGCGGGACCCGCTTGTCGTGGAGCATCCTCTCTCCGACCGTTCGGCCCTTGCCGATCACCAGCGTGAAGACGCCCTGCCAGCCGTGGCGTTCGAGGACGCGGTTACAGATGTTCTGCACGGCGATGGCGGTGAGCGGCGTGTCCGATGAAGGTTTCCAGAGGACACAGTCACCGCAAACCGCCGCGATCATCGCATTCCAACTCCAGACGGCGACAGGGAAGTTGAATGCCGAAATCACGCCGGCGATGCCCAGCGGGTGCCACTGTTCGTACATCCGGTGTTCGGCGCGCTCGCTGTGCATGGAAAGCCCGTAGAGCTGGCGCGAAAGGCCCACCGAGAAGTCGGCGATGTCGATCATCTCCTGCACCTCGCCGCGGCCCTCGGCGATGATCTTGCCCATTTCCAGCGTGACCAAGGCAGCCAGCGCCTCCCTGTTGGCGCGAAGCTCCTCGCCGATCTGCCGGACGATCTCGCCGCGCTTGGGCGCGGGCAGAAGCCGCCACTTGAGGAACGTCTCGTGGGTCTCGGCCGCCACGTGATCGTAGTCGTCCTCCGAGGCCATGCGAACCGAGGCGATGGGCTCGCCGGTCGCCGGGTTCAGCGAGACCAGTTCACCGCCGGCTGAGGCGTCGCGCCAGATCTTGCCGCAGGCGCCGGGATTGGACGCCTGGATGCCGAGCTGCCGCAGGGTCTGTTGGATGCTTGCCATCGGATGCTCCTCGGGTCATTGTATGACTTTCGGGCCGATTGGAGTCCGGGACCGGTAGAAGCCGCGACAGCCGGTTTGGCGGGTTATCGTGAAACCGCCTTCGCCGAAGTTGATCCCAGCCATGCGCTGAGGAGTGAACCCGGCAGGCTTCGCGGTGCCATGCATGGCCCCGAAACCTCTCAGAGCAGGTCAACTTCGGAATTCAGGTTTAGCGGCCGAGAGTGGAGAGTGCGGCGCGGGCGGCTTCGACGCCGCGGTATTGGGCTTCCTCGAAGAGAGACAGCCCGCTCAGGTCGGTATTGGCGAAGGCGAGGTTGTTGGATGGCTTCAACAGGGCGAGGCGGTCGGGGTGGGTGAGGAAACCTGGCGCGGGACGGGGCATGGCGTGTCCGATGCGGAAGATGTCGATGCGTTCGACGCAGGAGCGGATATCGGGGTGGGCGCGCTGGAGGTCGGCGAAGATGCGTTCGCACCAGTAGCGCCAGTCGCCGCCGAGCAGGATACGGCGCTGGTCGAGAGCGGCGCCCTGGCTCATGGCCCAGTAGTAAGTCCAGACGGTGCGCGGGATGTGGGTCTTGAGCGACTGGTGGGTTGCGACGACGTAACCCAAGGCCGGCGACCCGTAAATAACGTTGTCCCAGGCTGGCGGGAGGCCTTTTTCGGCGGGCCAGCGGCTCATGGTGAGGTTGGCGACCAGCCAGGGGGCGGACTCCATGGGCAGGGCGCGGGGCGGCGGCGAGACGGTCCAGCGGGCGAGCCAGGTGGGTGCGGCCCAGATGACGTAATCGGTTTCGTAGAGCGTATCGCCGGCGTGGACGCGCCAGAACGAGCCGGTGCGTTCGACGCGGGAGACCATGGCGCCGGTGCGGATGTGAGAGGAGACGGTCTGCGTAAGGCGGCGGGCGATCCAGGCGTTGCCTTCGGGCCAGGTGAGCGGCCCGTGCTCTTCGGAGTCGCGGGCGGCGAAATAGTGGAGACCGGCCCAGGCGCTGACGGCATCGGCGCCGGTGGCGTAGTCGTCGCGGGTGGAATAATCGACCAGCCAGCGAAGGTAGGGCGAATAAAGACCCTCTTTGCGCATCCAGCCGGAAAGCGTCAGGCGGTCGAGGGCAAGGTGGGCGGGCTTGGAACGGCGCAGGCCGGGGTCCATGGGCAGGGTGAAGGCGCCGGAGTGGCGGAGTTCGGCGACGCGCGAGAAGAAGCGGTCGAACTGGGCGGCGTCCTCTTTGGTGAGGCCGATGTGAGGTTCGATGCCCTCCTGCCAGCGGCCGTGGAGAAAGAGACGTTCCTGGGGAGAATGGCAGAGCCAGCGTTCGTCCCAGACGCCATCTTTGAGCAGGCCGAACTCCTCGCAAAGGAGGCGGACGTAAATGGAGTCATTGGCGGGCAGGGGGAGGTAGTGGGCGGCCCAGGGGAAGGGGGTGATTTCGTTTTCACCGGCACGGGCGTTGCCGCCGGTTTCGGATTCCATTTCGAGGAGGACAAAGTCTGTGAATCGGGCGCGGCGGAACCACCAGGCGGCGGAGAGACCGGAGATGCCGCCGCCGACGATAACGGCTGGGATGCGGATGGTCCGTTTGGTTGCGGGGGTGGCGGCGCGGTCACGGATCTGGTGGCCGCGGTCCTGGGCTTCGAGGGCGAAGCCGCCCTTGAGTGGCTGATCGGCCTTGAGGGTGAGGCCGATGAGAGCCGGAGCCACCTGGCGGCGGGTCAATTTCAACGGACGATCTCCCTCCACTCGCGGTCGTAATAGCGGACCAGCACCTGGTCGTTCAGGCGGTTGACCTCGGCGGGGACGGGCGCGAGGTCGGGCGGGAACTCGAACAGGGCGTGCATCTGGGCGGTGGTGATGAAGCGCAGTCCTTCGGGGAGTTGCCCGCCGGGAGACCAGTCGGTGCGGGTGGCGAGGACAAAGCCCCATTCGCCGAACGACGGGACGTAGGCGTGGTAGGGATAGGTTTTGAGGCCGGCGGCTTTGAGGGTTTCGACGATGCACCAATAGCTTTGGCGGGCGAACATGGGCGAGGTGGACTGGACGACGGCCAGGCCGCCTTCGGTGAGCGAGCGGGACAGCAGGCGATAAAAGGCGGAGGAATAGAGCTTGCCGAGGGAGTAGTTGTTGGGATCGGGGAAGTCGACGAAGGCGACGTCGTAGAGGTCGCGGGAGGCCTGGAGCCAGGGGAAGGCGTCGGCGTTGACGATGCGGAGCTTTGGCGAGCTGAGGGCGTCTTTGTTCAAGCCTCGGAGAAGGGGGTGGGTCTTGAAGAGGCGGGTCATCTCGGGGTCGAGATCGACGAGGGTGATGGATTCAAGGCCGGGGTATTTAAGGAGTTCACGGACGGCGAGGCCGTCGCCGCCGCCGAGGACGAGAGCGCGGCGGGCGCCGGGGCGGGAGGCCATGGCGGGATGGACGAGCGATTCGTGGTAGCGGTATTCGTCGCGGGAGGAGAACTGGAGGTGGCCGTTGAGATAGAGGCGGTAGTCGTCTTTCCAGCGGGTGAGCGCGATGCGCTGGTAGGGGGTGGTGCGGGTGAGGACGACGTCGTCGGAGTAGAGGGCTGCATCGGCGGTGTCGGTGATCTGCTGGCCGAAGAACATGCCGGCGGTGAGCAGGGCGATGACGGCGATGCTGCCGATGCGCTGGGCCATGGCGCGGGGAAGTTGGTCGCGGAACAGGAAGGTGGACCAGAGGGCGACCAGGGCGTTGATGAGACCGAAGAGCATGGCGCTGCGGACAAGACCGAGGTGGGGGACCAGGAGGAGGGGGAATAGAAGGGATGCGCCGAGGGCGCCGAGGTAGTCGAAGGTGAGAACGTTGGCGACGAGATCCTTGAGTTGGAAGCGCTCCCTGAGGATGCGCATGAGCAGGGGGATTTCGAGTCCGACGAGGATGCCGATGGCGAGTACCAAGCCGTAGAGCAGAAGGCGGAAGCTGGTGGTCCAGGTGAAGGCGAGGAAGAGGATGGTGGAGGAGAAGCCGCCGAGCAGGCCGACCATCAGTTCGATGGAGATGAAACGGGCGATGAGGGCGCGTTCGATGAAGCGCGACAGATAGCTGCCGATGCCCATGGCGAACAGGTAGGCGCCGATGATGGTGGAGAACTGGAGGACGGAGTCGCCGAGCAGATAGCTGGCCAGGGCGCCGGCGATGAGTTCATAGATCAGGCCGCTGGCGGCGATCAGGAAGACGGAGAGGAAGAGAACGAACGCCATGGCGGAGTGCGGGGTCCGCCACGCCGGAGGAGCATGGCGCGGCGGAGCCCCGCGGTAGAGCCTAGTGGACGGCCGAGGCGATGATGATGGCGATGCCGAGGGCCATCAGGCCGGCGAATATGGCAAGGGCCATATTGTGTTTCTCGACGATCTCCTTCCACAGTTCGTACGGGGATATCTTGTCCCAGATGGTGAAGGAGACAACGAGGATGACTACGCCGAGGACGGCGTAGACGACCGCGTTGATAAAAGCGCTCAACTGAAATGTGATGTTCATGGCAGTCTATTTTCCTCCGAACCAGCGCGGCAGGAAACCGTAATGCGAGCGGTAGACGCCGGGGTTCTCACGGACGGATTTGGGAACGTTTTTCACCTCGGAGTAGGAGGTGGCGGAGAGGCCGTACCACTGGCCGGCGGTGAGACCGCCGAGCAGGAGAAGGCCGTAAACGGGATAGGTGAAGAGTTTCATTCGTCGTCGCCGCCTCCTGACGGTGCGTAGTCGGATTCCGCCCAGCGCCGGCCTTCGAAGGAAGCGGCGCGGATGGAAGTGATGATGGGCGGGATGATAAGGAACGGCAGGATGAGCCAGAACAGCCAGGTGGACGGGACATCGCGCTTCACGTTGACGGTGTAGTTGAAGCCGCGAGGGGTCTGGCCGAAGGTGGAGGCGGTGGCTTCCATTTCGGGTTCGATGCGGAGGTAGTAACGGCCGCCGGCAACGCGGGGGATGGTGGCGGAGTCGCTGCGGGAGCCCTCGGACCAGGAGCCATCGGAATCGACTCCGTGGTAGTAGCTGACCTCGCGGCCGAAGTCAAAACCCTGGCCGGTTGATTCATTGATGAGTGCGAGATTGAAGTAAGCCCAACTGTTGTCGAGATCGGTGCGGAGTTCGACTTCGACGTTCTTGTTGCCGCCGTCGAGTTCGAAGACCGGGGTGACGAAGCTCTGCTCGCCCTGGGCGGGGCTGAAGTGGTGGTTGGCGGAGAAAGCGAGATCGTTGCCGGCGCTGATGACGAAGAAGAACAGCAAGGCGGCCCAACCGCAGAGCAGGAGAAGCGCCATGCGCCAGGCTTGTCCGGGCTTGCCGGTGAAGGGCGAGGGCTGGCTGGAATAGACGCCGCGGGCGGTGGGCGGTGTTCCTTTGATTTTGAACGCCTGCCAGATTTCGGCGCCGGTGACGTAGGTTCCCTGGGACCAGTTGATTTCGCCGCCGGCCATTTCGGCGGAGAGAGAGTAGGGCGGGGCGACATAGTCGTCGACGACGTTCTTCTCGCCGACGCGGACGGCCCAGGGAAACTCGCCCATGACGAATTTGGTTTGCGCCTCGGCGTGCTGGAAGTGGCGGAATGTGCGGCCGCCGAATTCGACGGCTTTGCGTCCGCTCACCTGGGTGAAGGTGGGCAGGCCGCGGATGGTGGTGATGTCGTTCCAGTGGCCGTCGTACTGCGAGAGGTAGCGGAAGCCCTTGTAGGGGTTGAACAGGAGGTACTCGTGCCAGCAGTATTCGGTCCCCTCGACGTTGATGCAGCGGACCTGGAAACCGATAGCCTCGTGTGGAGCGCCGTGCCAGTTGCCGCGAGTGCCCAAGGGGATGAGCGGGCGGACGCGGAGCTTTTCGCTGAAGCGCTGGATGATTTTGAGTTCGGGCGTCGAGGGATCGATGATGGTGCAGCACTGGACGCAGACGGCGGAGCGGGAGTGTTCAAAGCCGCGCAGTTCGACGACGCCGCCGCAGTTGGGGCAGTTCAGCGACCGGGATTTGACGACCGGAGCAGGCGTTGCCATGGCTACCAACCCTCGAACATGCGCAGGTTGCGCAACTTGAGTTCATCGAAATCGACCTGGCGGCCCATGTAGAGCAGGGGCGGGGTTTCGGAATAGTCGATGGTACCGAAGCGGGCGTCCGGCGTGCGGAGGTCGGCGAAGACCATGCGGGAGCGGCTGGTGGTGCGGAAGGGGAGTTCGCCTTCGAAACCGACGTAGGCGGCTTCGGTGCGGTGGGTGATGATGTAGTTCAACCCGCCCCACTGGATGGCGAGTCCGCGGCGGGCCTGTTCGATGGAGGGCAGAGGAGCTTGCGGCGCGACGTGGAATGAGACGGCGTATTCGGCCTGGGCGTCGGAGAGCCAGGCGGAGCGGCCGTCGTCGAAGGCGATGTGCCATTCGTTCCAGCCGCCCTGTTCCCATTGGTAAACGAGGCGGCCGATGACCATGAAGCGGCGGTTGTCGAAGATGCCTTCGGTGAGGATCTGGATGGGCGAGGCGTCGCGGGGCAGGTCGGCGACTTCACCGACGTTTTCGATGTTGACGTCGTGGCGGACGAGGATGGCCTTGCAGTAGGGGCAGGCGGTCTGGACGGCTGACGACCACATGAAGGTGACGGGCGCGCCGCAGGCGGGGCAGTTGGCTTGAACACTCATGAAGTGGCCCGCTCCATTACGCGAATCTCGACATCGGAGGCGCCGAAGCGGTGTTTGAGTTGCAGGGTGAAGTCCCATTCGGGACGGGGGCTGCAGCAGAACAGGTTGAGGCAGAGCGTGCCGTATTCGGGGAATGTATGGACTGTGAGATGGGACTCGGCGAGCGCCACCATGGCAGTGATGCCGCCGGGCGAGGGAAACTGATGGATGACCGGAGGGGCGACTGGATGCAGGTCGAGGGCATGCACGATGTCGTCGAGAAGACTGGTGATGTGAGGGGTGGATGCCAGCGGCGCGGCATCACAGCCGGCAGCGTCCACCACCCACTCGGAACCTCGAATCATGGCCTGATCTGACTTATTGTAAGCCTGTTATCCGGCCTGCGGCTTGCCGCATTCGGGGCAGAATTTCGCCGCGCGGGCGATCTTTGCGCCGCACTCCATGCAAAACTTCGTCTCGGAGGCGGCGGCAGCGCCGGCGACTCCGCCGGCGACGCCAGCGGCTGCGGCCGGAGCGATGGGCGCTTGCGGAGGCGGCACGGGCGCGCCGGGCTGGGGCGCGGGAGGCGGCGTCTGGCCGCCGGTCAAGGCCTGGGCCATCACCTGGCCGAGTCCGACACCTGCACCGAGACCGACGCCGAGACCGGCCATACCGCCGCCGCCCTCGTTGGCAGCCGCGATGGGCAGCGCCTGGGCGGCCTGGAACTGCGTGTACTGCTGCATGTTGCCGATCATGTTCATGCCGATGCGCTCGTCGAGGCGCTTCTGCAA
>PNKE01000070.1 GCA_013822245.1 Candidatus Solibacter sp. | reverse complement strand
CCCCGGCACACCAGTAAAAAGGGAGCGCCCAACAGGACGCTCCCTCCCGATTGCGCGGCTGAGCCGATTACAACTCGACGCCGGTCTCTTCCCAGGCCCTGGACTTGCCCGACTTGATCACCGCCTCGCACACCTTTTGCGTCTGCAACCCGGTGCGGAATGTCGGCTGCGCCGGCACGCCCGATTCCAGCCCGCCGATAAAGTCGGCCAGGGCATTGATGAACGTGTGCTCGTAGCCGATCACCAGGCCCGGCACCCAGTAACGGTTCATGTAGGGGTGCTCGCCGTTGGTGACGTGGATGCGCCGCCAGCCGCGCGTATCGGCGTCCGTGCCCTTGTATTCGAAGAAATCGAGATACTCCATCTCTTCCAGGTTGAAGGCCAGCGAGCCGTGCTCGCCGTTCATTTCGAAGGTCTTCAGAGCCTTGTGGCCGCGGGCGTAGCGGGTGGATTCGAACACGCCCAGCGAGCCGTTGGCAAACTCGCAGATAAACACGCAGGCATCGTCGATGCCCACCGGCTCCATCTTGCCCGTGATGTTGTGCATGCGCTGTTTGACAAACGTCTCGGTCTTCGCCGTCACGCGCGTGATCGGACCATTCAGCCACATGGCGACATCGATGTTGTGGGCCAGCAGGTCGCCGGTCACGCCTGAGCCGGCCGCCTTCACGTCCAGCCGCCACAGCGCGTCGCCGCCCTGCGGAACGTCGGGCGAAATCGTCCAGTCCTGCAAAAAGTTCGCCCGGAAATGAAACGGGCGGCCGATCCGTCCGGCGTCGATCATTTGCTTGGCCAGCGTGATAGCCGGCACGCGGCGGTAGTTGAACGACACCATGTTGGGCACGCCCGCCTGCTCAACCGCATCCACCATCCCCTGCGCCTCTTCCACAGACCGGGCCAGCGGCTTCTCGCAGAAGACGATCTTGCCCGCCTTGGCCGCCGCGATGGAGATCTCGGCGTGCGTGTTGTTGGGCGTGCAGATATCGATCATGTCGATATCCGGCGCCTCGACGATCTTCCTCCAGTCGTCCTCGGCGCGTTCGTAGCCCCAGTTGGCGGCGAACGCCTCGCGCTTGTCCTTCTCCAGGCCCGTGACGGCCTTCAGCACCACCTTGTGCTCCAGCGGGAAGAAGTCATTCACCCGCTTGTGCGCGTTCGAGTGCGTACGGGCCATGAACCCGTAACCGATCATTCCAACTCTCAATTGTTTTGACATCGCTCGCTCCTCATCCGTAAACGGCGATCAGTTCATCGAGCTTCTTCTTGCAATCGGCCGTCGCCTGCCAGGCGTCGGGCCAGAAGCAGAGGTCGATGGTCCAGAAGTCGTGGGGCACGCGCGCGGCCTTTACAAGCGCCGGCATCACGGCGTCGAAGTCGATCACGCCCAGGCCGAACGGCGGATGGGCCGAGGTCTCGTCGTCGCCGTTGGCGTCCTTGTGGCACGAGTTGTCGGAATCGATCACGTGGATGTGGTTGATGCGGCCATCGAGCGTGGCGATGAATTCGACCTGGGACGCAAACGTCTCCTTCCCGCCTTCCTGACGCGAGCCGTTCACGCCCACCATCTGCCCGTGGCAGGTGTCGTACATCAGGCCGAAGTTGTCCTTGCCCACGCCGTCATGAACGCGCAGAATATCCGAAGGCTTGTTGAACGCAAAGCCCGGTTCGAACTCCCAGGTGACATGCAGGCCATGGCCGGCGGCGATGATGGCGCATTCCTTCCAGGTGTTGACGACGCGCCCGAGCGCCGTGGCATAGTCCACTTCGCGGATGATCGCCGGCGGCTGGACGCAATCGACGCGGACCGACGGGATGCCCAGGTCGGCGGCAAATTGCGCGTTCTTCTTGAACTCGGAGATGTACTTGGTCTGATCGTCGGTGTTGATCAGTTTCTCGCCCCACAGGTTGGCGGCGATGCCGCTGAAGCCCATGCCGCGTTCGGCCATCCTGGCCTTTAGCTCCGCGCGCTGTGCGGTGTCGGGCATGGCGCCCGGCCAGGCCGGGTCGTCGCCCGCAGGGTTGCCGGGATTGGGGTGCGGCGGGAAGGCGCCGAGTTCTACGCCGTCGAAACCGAGTTCCTTCAGCTTCGTGCAGACGGTGTCAAAATCGATCGGGTTCGAAGCATACGGGCCGATGGTATAGGCCCATGAACCAATGGATGTGCGCTTGCTCATCTGATCCTCCAGCACGTTCTCTTGCCGGCGCCGGTCGCCCGCGCCGCGTCCTAAGCAAGATATCAGGATGCGCGCCCGGATGCATGGGTGATGTTTTCCGCGGCCGGAGGGCTATCGAACGGGAGGCTGCGAGAAGCCGCGCGGGATGTGATATCTTTCAAGCGATGACACGCCAATTCTCCCGTCGATCTTTTCTCTCCGCGGCCACCGCGGCGGCCGCGCTGCCTGCGTTTGGAGCCAGGAAGATCCCCTTTGGCCTGGAACTCTATTCTGTCCGGACCGAAATGGCCAAGGACGTCATTCACTCCGTGAAGACCTGCGCCAGGATGGGCTACCCCGGCTTTGAGTTCTACGGTAACTATGTCTCCTGGACCACGGACTTCGCCAGGGAAGTCCGCAAGGTCCTCGACGATCTCAACGTCAAGTGCTACTCCACCCATAACGGCGCCAACGTCTTCACCCCCGAGGGCATCGGCAAGGCGATCGAGATCAACACCATTCTCGGCTCGAACTACATCGTCCAGGCCAGCGCCGGCCGCGTCACCGGCCTCGACGGCTGGAAGGGCGTCGCCGATAGGCTGGTCGCTGCCTACGACAAGACCAAGGCGGCTCAACTGAAGGTGGGCTACCACAACCACGCCACCGAGTTCAAGGCCATCGACGGCGAACTGCCGCTCGCCGTCATCGCCAGGAACACGCCCAGGGAAGTCATGATGCAGCTCGACGTCGGCACCTGCCTCGAAGCTGGCCAGGACCCCGTCAAGTGGATCAACGACAATCCCGGCCGCATCACCTGCGTCCACTGCAAGGATTACTCCAAGGAGAAAGGCTACCGCGTCCTGTTCGGCGAAGGCGACGCTCCCTGGAAGCAGATCATGAAGGCCGCCGAAAGCACCGGCGGCGTCGAGTTCTACCTCATCGAACAGGAAGGCTACGACCTGCCCCCGTTTGAGACCGTCGAGCGCTGCCTGGCCAACGCCAAAAAGCTCCAGGGCGCATAGGCGCGGCAACCACCATCCACTCAACGCGCCGGGCGCGGGCTTGATGCTCCGCCCGGCGTTTTCATTGCCGCCGCCGCCCGAAGTAGTAGGATGAACACGGAGCAAACCATGGACAGCATTCAGGAGATATCGCGCCGCCGCTTCGCCGCCATGATGAGCGCGCTGGCGGCAGCCGCGCCGGCGTTGAGCGCGGCCGATGAAGGCTGGGTCAGCCTGTTCGACGGCCACAGTCTCAACGGCTGGCGTGCAAGCGAGAACAAGGCGTCGTGGAAGGTGATCGACGGCTGCCTGGCCGCCGGCGGGCCGCGCTCGCACCTGTTCTACGAGGGCCCTGTCAGCGGCGCCGGCTTCCGCAACTTCGAATTCGAAGCCGAGGTGATGAGCCAGCCGCTGGCCAACTCCGGCATCTACTTCCACACCGCCTATCAGGAAAAAGGCTGGCCCGCGAAGGGTTTCGAGATCCAGGTGAACAACTCCGCCACCGGCGAGGGAACCTATCGCGAGCGCAAGAAAACCGGCTCGCTCTATGGCGTCCGCAACATCTACAAGGCCATGGTCAACGATGGCGAGTGGTTCAAGCTCCACATCGCCGTCCGCCGGAAAAACGTGCAGGTCCGGCTGAACGGGATGCTCGCCGTCGACTACACCGAGCCTACGCCCGCGCCCGCCTATCCCGAAGGCCGCGACCGCGCCATCGGCTCAGGCACGTTCGCCTTGCAGGGCCACGACCCCGGCTCGAAAGCCCGTTACCGCAACATCCGCGTCCGCCCGCTGCCCGACAACGTTGCGCAACCCGCCACGCCCGCCGCATCCACCGACGCCGTCGCCACGGAGATCCTCAACCTCGCCGCCCGCAACTATCCCATGGTCGACTACCACGTCCACCTCAAGGGCGATCTCGACCTCCAGCGCGCCCTGGCCATGTCCCGCCACACCGGCATCTTCCACGGCATCGCCGTCAACTGCGGTAAAGGCTTTACGGTCGAAAACGAAGCCGGCGCCCGCACGTTCTTCCAGTCGCTCGAAGGCGCGCCCGTCTTCGCCGCCATGCAGGCCGAAGGCCGCGAATGGGTGGATATGTTCGACCGCCGCACGGTCGGCCTTTTCGACTACGTCTTCACCGATTCGATGACCTGGACCGACAACCGCGGCCGCCGCATGAGGACATGGCTCCCCAACGAAGTCGGCTCCATCGCCAACCCGCAGGAGTTCATGGAAACCCTCGTCAGCCGCGCCACCGGCATCCTCGAACGCGAACCCATCGACATCTACGTCAACCCCACCTTCATCCCGGCCGTCATCGCCAAAGACTACGACAAACTCTGGACCGGCGAGCGCATCACCAAGGTGGTCCGCGCCGCGAAAACAGGCGGCGTCGCAATCGAAATCAACAACCGCTACAGACTCCCCGGCCTGCGCTTCCTGCAGGCCGCCAAGGCCGAGGGCCTCAAGTTCGCCTTCGGCACCAACAACACCGACGCCAATCTCGGCCGCTGCGAATACGGCCTCGAAATGGTGAAGGCGCTCGACCTCAAATGGACTGACTTCTTCGTCCCTCTCCCCATCGGCGAACGCGGCATCGACCGCAAAGGCTCCATCCTCAAATCATGAAACTCGCCGCCGCACTGCTGTTCAGCGCGCTGGCCGCCCACGGACAGTTCGAAACGACAACCATCGCCACCGGCCTCAAGGGCGGCTACCAGGTGCTCGCCGTCGACCTCAACCGCGACGGCCGCAAAGACCTCATCGCCCTTGCCTCGTCCATCCCTGAACTGGTCTGGTACGAAAATCCTTCGTGGACGCGCCACGTCATCGCCACCGGCTTCCGCCAGATGATCAACGTCGCTGCGATGGACTTGGACGGCGACCGCATCCCCGAGCTGCTTCTCGCCCACGAGTTCTCGAACATCGCCGCCAAAAGCATCGGCACGGTGTCGCTGCTTCGCTCGCAGGGCGATCCGCGGCTGCCGTGGTCGGTGACTGAAATCGACCGCGTGCCCACGTCCCACCGCATCCGCGTCTGCGACGGCGCTTTCGTCAACGCGCCTCTCACTGACACCAAGGCCGTGCCGCCAGACTTCCTCGGCCCGGTCCCGCTCATCTTCTACCGGCCCGGCGCGTGGAAGCCCGAGCGCGTTGAAGACGCCGGCCAGGGCGTCATGCACGGCATCTTCGTCGAACGCGACAAACCCTGCTCGATCCTCGCCGCCAGCTTCGCCGGCATCCATCGCATCCAGCGTTCAGGCAACTCCTGGAAGCGCGAAAAGGTCGCCTCGGGCAGTCCCCTGCCCTGGCCCAGGAGCGGTTCGAGCGACATCGCCATCGGCCGCCTCGGCAGGGAGACCTTCATCGCTTCCATCGAACCCTGGCACGGCAATGAACTCGCCGTCTACACACGCCAGCGCGGCGCCTGGGTGCGCGAAATCCTCGACTCAACGCTCGTCGACGGCCACACCGTCCTTGCCGCCGACTTCGACAACGACGGCATCGACGAAATCATCTCCGGCGCCCGCGGCGGCGGCGGCGTTGTCAACATGCACAAACGGACTGAAGCCGGCTGGGTGAAAACGCCCGTCGACCGTTCGCTCACCGCCGCGTCCTGCGAGGCCGTGGACCTCGACGCCGACGGCCGGCTCGAACTCGTCTGCATCGGCTCGGCCACCGCCGAACTGCGGCTCTACAAGCTCAAACGTTAGCTTCCGGACGCAATACGCCGACCATCGCCAGCTTCACTTGCCCATGCGCTAATCTCGAAGGAGGGCACGGAAGCTCATTTCGGCCGGTGCCGGGCCTGGTCTTCAAAACCAGTGGGCGCCGCGGATGCGAGCGCCGGTGGGTTCGACCCCCACGAGCTTCCGCCACCTTGGCTTTGTTCCGTTCCCGGAGACAATCGATTGAAGGTTCGCGACATCCTTGGACGAGGCGACTTCGCACTCATCTCTGACCTCATCCCCCCCGGCGCGCGCGTCCTCGACCTCGGCTGCGGCGACGGCGCACTGCTGGCCTGGCTGCGCGAAAACAAACAGGTCGAGGCCCGCGGCGTCGAACTCAAACGCGAACTCGTCCAGAAGGCCGTCGCCCGCGGCGTCACCGTCTATCAGGGCGACATCGACGAGTCGGTCCGCGAATACCCCGAGCAGGCCTTCGATTACGTCATCCTCTCGCAAACGCTCCAGGAAACCCGCCAGCCCTTGCGCGTCCTCGACGAAATGCTCCGCATCGGCCGCCACGCCATCGTCGCTTTCCCCAACTTCGGCCACTGGCGCGTCCGCTTGAACCACCTCACCTCGGGCCGTTCCCCGCGCACGCCGACGTTCCCCTACGCCTGGCACAGCTCGCCCAACATCCACTTCCTCACCGTCCTCGACTTCGAGGAATCCATCGCCGAACAGAAACTCGTCGTCGAGAAACGCCGCTTCCTCGCCGGCCATTCACAGATCGGCTTCATGCCCAACCTGTTCGCCGAAATCGCCGTTTACATGGTCCGGCGTTAACGCGGCTGCCACGTCGTCCGGAACGCGGCCGACTGCCCCGTCGTCTCCAGATACAGGCTCTCCCTCGTCTTCGGAGGCGCATCCGGCGTCACCGCATGTGTCACCCTCAACGGATCTCCTGATTCGATCGTCAACGCAAACTGCCGCCCTCCCGCCGTGAACGTCAGCTCCACTTTCCGCCCTCCATCCCAACTGCGTGCCTCGCGCCAGTACGGCAGTTCAACGTCAGCCGCCGGCGTCGCCCCCGCCGGCACTTGCACCTTGCCTTGCACCTGCAAGACAAGCCCGATGCGCCTCGCCATCTCCCCCGCGCACCGTACTTCCGTCTTCTCAATCAACTTCTTGCCATCGATCTCAATCTTGCGCGTGACAGCCACTCCCGGCCGGAACTCGTCCTGTCGCGCCACCGCCATCCCCGCCGCGCCATCAAATCCGATCAGCGTCCCGGGGTTCCACTTCGCCTGCCCTTGCCCATCGATCAGCACCGTGTTGTGCGCCGCGCCGGTCTGGAAAAATCCCTTGTGCAACGGCGATCCATACCCCACCGTGCCTGCGTCATGCGTCACGTCGATCAACTCAAAATACGCCTCATAGTTCAACGCCTCGGCCTGCGCGTGCGACGGATCAAGCTGCCCGTAATGGAAGAACACCTGCCACGGACCCTTCTTGAGCAGCGCCATCCGGCTCGACTCGAAATTGCGGCTGACAATCTCCGGCAACGGAGCCGGCTTCACCGCCGGCGCCGGATCCAGCAGCGTGTCCCAACTCTTCTGCGCCGACGCTGCGCCGATGCCCAGAGTCGTCGGAAACACCCTTCTCGCTCTCGCCAGAATGCCCATCTCCGGCGCCCGCCTGAACCCCGCCGTCGAATCCGCCGGCGTCGGCAACTTGCCGTCCGGGAAGCGCAGATAGATCGGCGCCAGCATCAGATTCTCGATCGCCGCCGCCTCCTGTTTCAACTCATCCAACCGTCCCGCCATGCCCGCGTACTCAAGGAACGTCAGAAACGACGAAACAACATAACTGTTGTAGAGCAGTGACTGCTCCACCCATAGATAATCGCTCGTGATCCCGTCCCTCACCTGCCGCCTGATGCCGTACTCTCCATCCACCGACAGCTTCCACAATTCGTCGTCCTTCGCATACATCGCCGCCATCGCCATCGCCGCCCGCTGCCAGCAGGCGATGTTGTGAACCCGCTGCAGCGACTTGCCCAGCAACTCCGCCATCGGCCGCATCAGCTTCTCAATCCACGCCCGCCGCCGCGCCGCATCCGCGTCATCGCCGATAATCCTCGCCGTCTGCACAAACCGCACCAGCATGTTGGCGTCGTCCAGACTCTGGTACATCAGCCGCGCATTACCCCCGCCCTGCGCCGGCCACTTCATCAGGTTCTCCGCGTAGAAATCCAACTGCGACGCCGCCCAGTCCAGATACTTCCGCTCGCCCGTCAACCTCCACAGCCTCGCCGCCTCCACCATCCTGTCGCCGTTGCGCGACCTCAACCCGAACACCCACCCGCCAAACACCTTCGCCGTCACTCCACCCGGCGGCATCGGCGTCCAATTCAAAAACCCGCCGTCCTTCTCGTTCACGAAATCGTGCCACCACCCCGCGACATACTCCACCTTGTCGCGCGGCGCCGAGATCCATTCATCGGTCTCCGCACGGCTCTTGGCCAACCACGCCGCCCACTCCGCATCCGCCTTCACCCGCGCCCGCGCGCCATCCCAATCCTCTCGCGCCGCCCGCACAGCCGACCCATTCTCATACACCTTCATCTCCGCGAACGCCCTGTCGGGTTCGGGCTTCGGAAACCGCTGCGCCGCCACAGGCAGACTCAGAACAAGGAAAATCGCCGTGAGTTTCATCTGTGCACACTCTATCCCAACTCGCCCCCGGTTGCCTGTCCCGGCGCGCTCCCGCAACCGGCGAATGAATGCCCCCTACTGTTTCTCGGCCGCCGCCCTCGCCAGTTCGTCGCAACGGTTGTTATCGGCGTGGTCGGCGTGGCCCTTCGTCCACACCCATTTCGTCTTGTGCCGCGCCACCTGCTCGTCCAGCCTCATCCACAAATCCTGGTTCATCACCGGTTTCTTCGCCGATGTCTGCCACCCGTTCCGCTTCCAGTTCTTCATCCACTGCTCAATGCCGTTCTTCACATACTCGGAGTCGGTCACCACCTCCACCTCGCACGCCTCCTTCAATGCCGCCAGCGCCTCGATCGCCGCCGTCAACTCCATCCGGTTGTTCGTCGTGTGCGGCTCGCCCCCGGTCAGTTCCTTCGTCTTCGCGCCGTAGCGCAACACCACCGCCCACCCGCCGCGCCCCGGATTGCCCAGACACGACCCGTCCGTGATCACCTGCACCCGCTTCACGCCGCCGTCTCCGCGTTCAGTTCCACCTCGAAATGTCTCTCCACCAACGCTTGAATATCCTCCGCCGTCCGCGCATGATACACCGCCACCCGCAGCTTCGCGCCGTTCCGCACGCCATGCGTGAAGTACGTCGCAAACTGCTTCATCTTGCCCACAATGTCCAGCCCGCCCTTCTCCACCAGCATCCTGTAATAGGTCCGCATCATTTCATAGCGGTCCTGTTCCGACGGCCTGAAGTAGCCGCCCGCCGCCAGATACTCCGAGATCTGCCGGAAGATCCACGGATTCGACGACGCCGCCCGCCCCACCATCACCGCGTCGCAGCCCGTCTCCTGAATCATCCGCACCGCGTCCTCCGGCGAGTTGACGTCGCCGTTGCCGATCACCGGGATCTTCACCGCCGCCTTCACCTCGGCGATATGCGCCCAGTTCGACCGCCCCGAGTAGCCCTGCTCCCTCGTCCGCGGATGCAGCGCAATCGCCTGCAACCCGTTGTCCTCGGCCATCCGCGCCATCTGAATGTAGACGTACTCCTTGTCGCTCCAGCCCGACCGGAACTTCATCGTCAGCGGAATCCCGATCGCCTCCCTGCACCGCTTCAACAGCCTGTCCACCAGCGGTATGTCGCGCAACAACCCCGACCCGCCGTTGCACCTGACCACCTTCTTCACCGGACAGCCGAAGTTGATGTCCACGGCGTCGAACCCCAGCTCCTCGCACACCTTCGCCGCATCCGCCATCACCTCCGGGTCCGACCCGAACAACTGCGCCGATATCGGATGCTCCTCGGGCTCGAAATGCAGATAATGCGCCGTCACCGAGCGCTTCGTCCTCCCCTTCGTCGTCGCCACCACGCCGTGCGACGACGTGAACTCGGTCATGATCAATCCGCAGCCGCCCTGGTTGCGGATCAGCCGCCGGAAAACCGTATCTGTAACGCCGGCCATCGGCGCCAGAACCGTGGCTGGTTCAATGCGCACACCTCCCATGCTGTAACCGGTGGGAAAAGGGATCATCTCTCCCTATTGTAACGGGACCACCCGCCGCCGAGACGCGCCCGGTCATCAAGCTGTGATCTCTCCCACCGAAACGCGCGGGCCCTCCGGCGCGTTTATATCAATGAAGAGGTTGGTGATGAAACCTACACAGATCTTGGCAGGTGCGGCATTGGTTTTCGCCGGAGCATTCGGCATGTGGCTCTTGATGCCCAAACAGGAGGCCCCGCCCCAACCCGCCGTTCAGGCCAGCGCACCGGCCGCCTTGGACCCTGCCTCCGTTGAGGCTACCGTCGCCTTGCCGGTCGAGGCGGAGAAACCTGAACCCGTTGCCGCCAAGCCCGCCCCGGCCCGTAAACCCTGGCGCGCCGTCCCCGCCGCGTCGGCCCCGCGCCGGTCAACCGCGCCAGCGGCTCAGCCTGCAAAGACGCCCGAACCCGCCGCACCCGCTGAACCAGCGGCCACGGCCCCCGCCGAGCCCAAACCCGAACCCCGCCCCATCACCGCCGAGCTGTCGAAACCGTCCCTGCCCCCGCCGCCCACTCATGAACGCATCGCCCCGCCCAAGCCCCCCGAACCGCGCTCAGCCACAATCCCCGCCGGCACACTCGTCGCCGTCCGCCTGAATGAAAAGGTGAGCACCGCCACCCACTACCAGGGCGACACCGTCCAACTCACGCTCGACGCACCGCTCATCGTCAACGGCATGGTGATTGCCGAACGCGGCTCACGCCAGCTCGCCAAAGTGGTCAGCGCCGCCCCCCCAGGCAAAGTTAAAGGACGCGCCGCCATCGCCCTCGAACTGGCCCAACTCCGCACCGCCGACGGCCAGACCGTCGAGGTCAACTCCGAAACCTTCACCCATGAAGCCGCTTCCACCGCCGGCAAGGACGCCGCCAAAGTGGGCGTTCTCGCCGGCATCGGCGCCGCCATCGGAGCCATCGCCGGCGGAGGCAAAGGCGCTGCCATCGGTGCCGGTGTCGGCGGCGCAGCAGGCGCCGGAACCGTCATGACCAGCCGCGGAGGCCAGGCCGAAATCGAAAACGAAACCCGCCTCACCTTCAAACTCAAACAGCCGGTCACCCTCACCGAGAAGCTGAAGTAGCCGAGTCGTCAGCCTGGCCGACTCCACACTCGCACTCACTCGAAGAGATCCAGAACTCCACGCCGGCGGCTTCCAGCGCCGGATCCAGATCCTCCTCCGTCCCGGCAACAGCAGTCGCGTAGGCCACGATCTCCGCATCCGTCCGTCGCCTCTTCTCCTCAACCGTCTCTGGTGCAGTTCGGTTCATATCCATCCCCCTCACCTCGCAAAAGGCTTGAACTCCGTCTCTTCCTTCCAAGCCTCCAGCGTGTTGTACACAATCGGACAATACGTCGCCCGGTCCACAAACTGCCACATCCGGCTCACCAGCGACCCCTCCCCCTTCACCACATGCGGGAAATGCTCGCAACTCGCCGGCCGCGCCTCGTACACCGTGCACTCGTTGCCGGCCAGGAACACGCACCCCTTCTCGTCATCCCGCTTCAACACCCGCCCGTCCTCGGCGTCCTCCTGCGTGCAGTCGCGCACGAACTTCTGAAACCCCATGCCGATGAACTTCGCCAGCTTGGCGATATCGCGGTCGTTCACCTTCGCCGTCGCCACCCGGCAGCAGTTGCCGCACTCGGTGCAGTCGATCGCGTTCTCCACGTCCTTCGCAATCGCCTTGAACTTCCGCTCGACGAAGTTATGCGCCTTCAGCCACCGCCGGAACTTCTGGTTCTCGTCGCGCTTCTGTTCGCCGAGACGGCTGATCTGAACTAAGTCGGTGAGCATAAAAAGAAAAGGGGCGGCAACCGGACTGCTCCGGTCCCGCCCCCCTATTATCAGGCCTTACCAGGCCACGTTGACGCGCTTGAAGTCCCCGGCGCGGTAGAACGACATCTTCGCCGCGTCGAAATGCTTCTTCATCGCCGCCTGGATCTGCGCCGGCGTCACCGCCATCACCTTGGCTTCCATCTCCGAGTCGAACGCCATCGTCCGGCCAAAGAACCGCTGCGACTGCATCCGCCCGGCCAGTTCCCTGTCCTGCGCCCGCGACACCTGCCGCGACTGCATCCAGCTCTTCTTCGCCGCGTCCACCTCTTCCTGCGTGTACCCCTTGGTGATGATCTGAGCCAGTTCGTCCTTGAACGACGCCTCCACCTTCGGCGCGTTCTCGGGCGCGCAAATCGCGTACGCGAACAGCATTTGCAGGTCCTCGGTCGGAGTGCCCGAAAACGCGCTGCCCACGCCGTAGCTCAGCCCTTCTTTGTTCCGGATGCGCCCGAACAGCCTCGATCCCATGCCCGACGAGCCCAGGATGTAGTTGCCCAGCACCAGCGCCGGATACTCCGCGTCGGTGTCCTTCAACTGCACCGGCAGCCCCGCCACCCACATTGCATTCGCCTTGTCCGGCGTCTCAATCGCCTTGGCCTCGGCCGGAATCGCCTTGAAGCTCTTGGCCACGCGCGTGTACGGCTTCGGGCTTTTCCACTCGTTGAACAGCCGCGAAAGCTGCTGCTGCGTGGCTTCCGGCTCGAAGTCGCCGATGATCACAGCCTCGCCGTTCGACGCGCCATAGAAGTCCTTGTAGAAAGCCTTCAAATCGTCCAGCTTCGCCGCCTTCAGATCGGCGATCGACTCGTCGATCGTATCCACATACCTCACGTCGCCCTTCGCGTACGGCGCCATCTTGCGCTGCAATTCGATCATCGCCAGCGCTTGCGGTTCGCTCTTCTGGCCTTCCATTGCAGCCAGTTGAGCCTGCCGCAGATTCTCAAACTCGTTCTCCGGGAACGCCGGCTCTTTCAGCACTTCCGCCACCAGGTCCAGCACCTTCGGCAGGTTCTCCTTCGTCGTCTGGATCGACGCCGACGCGCCCGTCGCCGACCCTCCGATCGACACCTGCGCCTTCAGCTTGTCAAACTCGTCCTTCAACTCCTGCCTCGTCCGTTTCGCCGTCCCGCGCATCAGCATCGCCCCCGCCAGTTCGCCCGCCGCCGTGCGGTTCATCAGCGACTTCTCGTCGCCAAAGTGCAGCGCAATCGTCGCCGTCACCTGTTCGCCGCGCGTCTTCTTGTTGATGAACGACAGCTTCAACCCGCCCTTCAAATCCCCTCGGATCGTCCGCTTGTCGATATTCGACGGCGATGCGTCAAACGCCTCGCCCATCGACACCTGTGCGTCGCCCTTGTAATCCTTCACCAGCGCCGCTACATCCGGCGCTTCGGGAATCTCGGCCCGCACCGGCGACTTCTCCGGAATAAATTCACCCAGCGTCCGGTTCGACGCCACCAGGTACTTGCCAGCAACTCTGTTTACATCCGCCGCCGTCACTTTCCTCACCCGGTCCCGGTGCAGGAACAGCAGCCGCCAGTCGCCCATCGACTGCCATTCGCTCAGCGACATCGCCACCTGCTCGCTGTTGTTCATCATCAGGTCGATGCCCTTCAGGATCTGCGTCTTCGCCCGCTCAACTTCTTCCTGCGTGAACGGCGTCTTCGGCAACCCGTCCATCGTCGACGTCAACGCCGTCTTCGCCACGTTCAGATCGCTCTCGGTCCGAACCTCCGACATGATCAGCAGTATGCCCGGGTCCTTCAACTGGAACGGCATCGCCATCACGCTCGCCGCCTTCTTGCTCTCCACCATCGCTTTGTACAATCGCCCCGACGGCGCGTCGCTCAGGATCCGCGTCGCAATCTGCATCGGCGCGAAATCGTCATGCGAACCCGCCGCGATGTGATACACCGCCGCCAGCATCTGCGTGTCGCCCACCCGGCGCAGCGTTACATGACGCTCGCCGTCCTGCGTCGGCTCAACCGTGTAGGTCTGCGGCACCGGCTCGGCCGGATTCTTCAGCACGCCGAAATACTGATGCACCATCTGTAGCGTCTTGGCTTCGTCGATCTTGCCCGCCACAACCAGAATCGCGTTGTCCGGCCTGTAATAGCGGCGGTAGAACGCCTGCAACCTGTCGATCGGAACCCGCTCAATGTCGGCCCGCGCCCCGATGGTCGACTTGCCGTAGTTGTGCCACAGATACGCCGTCGATATCACGCGCTCCATCAGCACCCCGCCCGGATCGTTCTCGCCCATCTCAAACTCGTTCCGCACCACCGTCATCTCGCTGTCCAGATACTTCTTCTCAACACGCGAATTCATCATCCGGTCGGCTTCCATATCCAGCGCCCACCGCAGATTCTCTTCCGTCGCCTGGAACGTCTCGAAGTAGTTCGTCCGGTCATACCACGTCGATCCATTCGGCCGCGCGCCGTGGTCGGTCAGCTCTTTCTTGATGTCCGGATGCCGCTCCGTGCCCATGAACAACAGGTGCTCGAGCAGGTGCGCCATACCCGTCTCGCCATAGCCCTCATGCCGCGAACCCACCATATAAGTAGCGTTCACAGTGATGTTCGATTTCGTCGGATCCGGGAACAGGATCACCCTCAGTCCGTTGGCCAGCCTGTACTCCGAGATCCCCTCGACGTTGGTCACCTTTGTCACGCCCGCGGGCAGAGCCTGCGCCGCGGCCGGCATCGCCATCGCCGCCAGCACCAGCAATGCCAGCGCGCATCGAACCATTGAAGCTGTGAAGTGTCTGTGAATCAGTCGCATAAGGTTTATGAATTGATGCTAACACCAACCGGCCGGATGGCCTGGTTTGAGGCGGGAGAATTTACAGCGGCTGCGCAGGACGATTCCTGACCTCTCGCGCAACCCCGCGCGCCGCAATCAGCGCGTTACACAAAATGCCATTGACCATGCCGGGCCCGGCGCTCTCTCACGCCGGGCCCCAAACCATGACAGCTATTTCTTCTTGATCCTCGCGCAAGCCACCGCCGCGCCCTCCGGATCAACCGCCGTCTTGCCTTCCTCGATGTGCTGGATGATCCCATCCGCATCGACGACAAACGTCGCCCGGTTCGCGATCCCTGACTGCTCGATCAACACTCCATACGCCTTCGACACCGTCCGCTGGAAATCGCTCCCCAACGGGAACTCCAGCTTCAGAACCTCCTTGGCCCAATGTCCCTGCGACGGCGAGTTGTCGGTCGAAATCCCGATCACCTGCGCGCCGGATTCAGTAAATTTGGCGAGACCAGACTGGTACGCCGTCATCTCCTTCGTTCAACCACCTGTGAAGGCGGCCGGGAAGAAGGCGACAACCACCGTCTGCTTGCCCTTGTAATCGGAGAGCTTGAACGTGCCGCCCGCGGTGGACCGGACACTGAAGTCCGGCGCCGCGTCGCCCACTTTCAAATGTGTCTTCGGCGGAGCCGTCTGCGCCATCAGCGCGCCGGCCGCCAACCCAAACACCGCCATCGCGGTCAGGATTCGCATGAAACCTCCCAGTGCAATTCGTCACTCGAACGTATTCGGAGAATACCAGCAGTCGCCTGCCTCCAGCAAGACCGCCGCCTCAGATCCCTGTCCAGTTCGCCCCCCGCCAATCCCTCCACCCCCGCAGCCATTCGCCTACCGCCTCGATCGACTTCGAAAACGGCGCGTCCTCCGTCCGCCTCGGACACACCCCCTCCACCGCCGCCCTCAACCCTTCCAGCATCGGACTCGTCTTCAGTGGGTGCAGGAACTCCAGCGCCCGCGCCGCCGTCATCAACTCGATCGCCAGCACCAGCCGCACCAGCTTCACCGCCTCGGCCAGCTTCAACGCCGACGTCATCCCCATGCTCACGAAGTCTTCCTTGTTCCCGCTCGTCGTGATCGACCCCGTCGACGCCGGCGACGCCAGCACCCTCAATTCCGCCACCAGCGACGCCGCCGTCACCTGCAGCATCATGTAGCCCGACTCCAGCCCCGCGTGCCCTGCCAGAAACGCCGGCAGCCCCTCGCTCAACATCGGATTCACCAGCCGGTCAATCCGCCGTTCGCTGATCCCGGCCAGCGCCGTCAACGCAATCGCCGCCGAGTCCATCGCCAGCGCCAGATGCTGCCCGTGAAAATTGCCGCCCGACAGAATCTCATCGTCGAACACCAGCGGATTGTCGGTCGCCGAATTCAACTCGATCGTGAACACCCGCCGCATCTCGGCCAGAGCGTCCCGCACCGCCCCATGCACCTGCGGCGCGCACCGCAGCGAATACGCATCCTGCACATGCCTGCACGTCCGGTGCGAATCCCTGATCTCGCTGCCCGCAAGCAGCCGCTCCATGAACCGCGCGCTCGCCAGCTGCCCCGGATGCGGCCGCGCCTCGTGGATCCGCGCGTCAAACGCCCGCGGCGTCCCTCTCAACGCATCAAGCGAAAACGCGCACGCCGCATCGGCAATCCCGGTCAACTCCTCGGCGTCCACCAGCGCCAACCCGCCGCACGCCACCATCGCCTGCGTCCCGTTCACCAGCGAGATCCCCTCTTTCGCCTGCAACCTGATCGGATCGATCTCCGCCCCCGCCATCGCCTCGCCGCCCGCCATCCGCCGTCCATCGAACTCCGCCTCGCCCTCCCCCATCAGCACCAGCGCCATGTGCGCCAGCGGCGCCAGATCGCCCGACGCCCCCACGCTCCCCCGCGACGGGACCACCGGCGTCACGCCCTTGTTCAACAGCCCACACAGCCGCCTCGCCACCACCGGCCTGATCCCCGACAAGCCCTTCGCCAGCACGTTCGCCCTCACCAGCATCATCGCCCGCACAACCTCGCCCGGTAACGGCTCCCCCACACCGCACGCATGGGACCTGACGACATTCCTCTGCAACTGCTCGATCTCGGCCGCCTCCACCCGTTGATCCGACAGATACCCCACCCCGGTATTCACCGCATAAACCGCCTCGCCGCCCGCCGCCATCCGCTCCACCACTTCCCGCGACCTCCGCATCCGGCTCGCCGCCGCCGCGTCCAGTTCGGCCTCATCCCCCTGCCGCGCAACCGCGGCCATCTGCTCCAGCGTCAACGACTGTCCGTCCAGGGTCACCATGGCTACAGGCTATCCTAGTCGTTTGGCAATGCAAGCGTCACTTCCGGCCGTCATCGTGCTCGACCACGTTCGCAGCATGTACAATGCCGGCGCCTTCTTCCGCACCGCCGACGCCGCCGCCATCGAGAAGCTCTGCCTCTGCGGCATCACCGCCCACCCGCCCCAGCCCGGCGTCTCGAAAACCGCCCTCGGCGCCGAACAGTCCGTCCCCTGGGAGTACTTCGTCGACAGCCTCATCCCCATCCGCATCTACAAGGCCCGCGGCTACGAGATCGCCGCCATCGAAACCGGCCCCGATGCCATCGACCTCTTCGACTGGCGCCCACGCTTCCCCGTCTGCGTCGTCTTCGGCAACGAAGTCGACGGCCTCGCCCCAGACCTTCTTTCCGCCTGCGGCGCCCACGTCCGCCTGCCCATGCTCGGCACGAAAAACTCCCTCAATGTCGCCACCGCCGGCGGCATCGTCGCCTATGAACTCATGAGAAAATTCCGTCAAGTCCATCTGCCATGAAACCCGCCATCCTGCTCATCCTCACCGCCTCGGTCGCCTTCGCCGCGCCCTGCCTCCAACCAGGCGAACTCTGCTCCGAACGCCTCGCCGTCGGCACGGGTCACGTCACCGTCTACCGCACCCATCCGCTCGCCATCGGCGCCGCCCCCGAAATCAAACTCGCCTACATCATGGTCCACGGCACCAACCGCAACGCCAGCGAATATTTCGCCTGGACCCTGGCCTCCACCGCCGCCGCCGCCAAACTCCACTCAACCGCCGTCGTTGCCCCGCACTTCAAAGCCCGCACCGCCGCCGGCGGCGACCCCGTCAACCCTGGCGAACTCTTCTGGACCAACGAAGCCTGGAAAACCGGCGAGACGGCCTCGAACGGCGCCGAATTCTCCTACGACGCCATGAACTCCATCGTCCGCGCAGTTGCCGACCGCACCCGCTTCCCCAACCTCGAAGAGATCGTCGTCGCCGGCCACTCCGCCGGCGGACAGTACGTCCAGCGTTACGCCGCCACCAATCTCATCGACCCCATCGCCAACATCAAAATCCGCTACGTCGTCGCCAACCCCTCCAGCTACCTCTACATGAACGAACTCCGCCTCAGCCCCGGCGGCGCATGCTCTGAAGCAGGCGGCTGCACAGGCAAGTTCATCCCCTACTCCGACGCCCAAAACTGCACCACCTACAACCACTACCGCTTCGGCCTCGACCGCCTCACCGGCTTCGCCGCCCTCGCCGGCGCCCAGCGCATCCGCGCTCAATTCCCTGCCCGGCGCGTCTACTATCTGGTCGGCGAACTCGACACCAACACCGCCGATCCAACTCTCGACAAATCCTGCCCCGCCCAATCCCAGGGCCCCAACCGCCGCGAACGTGGCCTCAACTTCTTCAACCACGTCACCCGGCAGATCCCGGCCAATCACAAGCTCGGCATCGCCCCCGGCTGCGGCCACTCCGCCGTCTGCGTCTTCGCCGGCCCGGCTGGCGTCAAGGCCGTCTTCTCGCCCTTCGAATAACCGCCGCGCCGCGCCCCTCACATTCGTCACAATAGGATCAGCACGATGGCGCCAACCGACACCCACTCGCCGCCCCCGAAACTCTCCGCCCCCCATTGGGTCGGCGATACCCGCTTTCTCCTCTCCCAGATCGTCCTCAAGGACTTCCGCATCCGCTACCGCAACATGTCGCTCGGCGTCTTCTGGTCTGTCCTCAACCCCATGGTCATGATCGTTCTGCTGACCTTCATCTTCACCCAGGTCTTCGTCAGCAAAATCCCCAACTACCCGCTCGTCATCCTCACCGGCCTCATCCCGTTCAACTTCTTCACCCTCGCCTGGTCCACCTCCACCACCTCGCTCATCGACAACGCCTCCCTGTTCAAACGCATCCCCATCCGCTGCGAAATGATCCCTATCGCCGTCGTCCTGGCCAACGTCCTCCACCTCGGCGTTCAACTCTCCCTGCTCGTCGTCATCGGCCTGTTCTACGGCGTCTACCCCAACTGGTACTGGCTCTGGCTCCCCGTCCTCTGGGGCTTGGAACTCATCTGCATCATGGGCCTCGGCCTCGCCACCGCCGCCCTCCACGTCGTCATCCGCGACATCCGCTACGTCGTCGAATCCATCAACACCGTCATGTTCTGGCTCGTGCCCATCTTCTACACCTTCGCCATGGTGCCGGACCGCTTCAAGGAACTCTACCAGTTCAACCCCGTCTCGGCCCTCGTGCTCGCCTCGCGCCTCGTCATCCTCGAACACCGCCATCCGCCCGAATCCCTCGTCTGGAAACTCGCCTTCGTCTCCATCGTCAGCTTCGTCTGCGGCCTGGCCATCTTCCGCCGCCTCCAGCCGCGCTTCTATTCCTATCTGTGAGCCGCCCATGATCGCCGCCAGCGTCGAAAACGTCACCGTCCGCTTCCAACCCCACCGCCATACCCTCCTGCTCCGCCAGCGCATCCGCAACCTCTTCGCCCCTGACCATTCCAGCGGCTTCCTCGCCCTCAACAACATCAGCTTCCAGGCCCACGCCGGCGAAGCCATCGCCATCCTCGGACAGAACGGCGCCGGCAAATCCACCCTGCTCAGCGTCATGGCCGGCGTCCTTCAACCCGACAGCGGCTCGGTCCTTGTCTCTGGCCGCGTCGGCGCCCTTCTTGAACTCGGCGCCGGCTTCCACCCCGATCTCTCCGGCCGCGAAAACATCGTCCTCTACGCCGCCCTCATGGGCCTCAGCCGCGCCGAAGTCACCGCCCGCTTCGACGAAATCCTCGATTTCAGCGAACTCGGCGGCTTCATCGACGAACCGCTGAAAAATTACTCCGCCGGCATGCGCCTCCGCCTCGCCTTCAGCGTCGCCGCGCACGTCGAATGCCCCGTCGTCATGATCGACGAAGTCCTCGCCGTCGGCGACGCCGCCTTCGCCCACAAGTGCATCGAGCATGTCAAAAAGCTGCGCGCCTCCGGCGCACTGATCGTCTATGTCACCCACGCCATCGATGCGCTCAATCAGATCTGCTCCCGCGCCATCTGGCTCCACCGCGGCGCAATCGTCCAGGACGGCCCCGTCCACGGCGTCGCCGCCGCCTACTCCGCCTTCATGGCCGATCCTCACCGCCGCTTCCGCGACCCCGCTTCCAGCTAACGAATCCCGCCCTTCCTCACCTTGCCGTCCAGCACCACCATCACCGGATCAATCTTCTTGATCTCGTCCTCGGGACACGTCAGGTAATCCCGGTCGATCACCACCAGATCGGCCAGCTTGCCCGCTTCAATTGACCCCTTCGTCTTCTCGCTGAACTGCATATACGCCGCCCAAACCGTATACGTCTTCAACGCCTCCTCGCGCGTGATCCTCTCTTCCGGATAAATCACCTTGCCCTGCGTCGTCTTGCGCGTGATCGCCATCCACATGTTGTAGAACGGGTCGTACGGATTCACCGCCGTCCGCTTGTCGTGACCCATCATGTGGTCCGATCCGCCCGCCACCGGAATCCCCGCGTCGATAATGCTGCGCAGCGGATAGAAGTACCGCATATTCTGGTAGCCGAACACCTGTTCGAGCGCCGGCACGTCGAAATGCAGCCAGTCCGCCTGCCCGTCATAGACGATGCCCATCTTCGCCGCACGGTCGATCGCCTCGCGGCTCATGAAACTGCCGTGCATGATATGCGACCGCGTCGCCGCGATCGGCTTCTCCTTGTTCAGCGCCTCGAATGCGTCCAGCAGGTTGTCGATCGCCGCGCCGCCCTGCACATGCGCCGTCAACTGCCAGCCCATCCCGTACGCCGCCCTGTAGATCCTCAACAGCTTGTCCGGCTCGATGAACAGGAAGCCCCGCGCTTCGGGATTGGTCTGCCCGTACAACTGCCGCCCGAACGGCCCGTACGGCATCCGCTGATACGCCGTGCCCACGCTCTGCCCGCCGTCCAGCGTCACCTTGAACGTCCCGAACTTCAGCCATTCATCGCCCTGATTCGACCTCCACGCCGATCCCTTGATCTCCTTCTCTATCTCCTCGACAGGCCTGTTCGAATTGATCAGCCACGTCATCACCACCCTTGTCCCCAGCCCCTTCGTCGCCCTCAGCTTCCGGAAAACCCCCACATCCTCCGCGTTCACCGCCCGCTCGCCCACCGTCGTCAACCCCGCCGCCAGATACAGGTCCAGCATCTTCTCAAGCCCCGCCAGTTTCTCCGCCTCGGTCACCGGCGCCGCCCTCCGCGGCAGCTTCAACAGGCTTGCGGCGTTCCTCAGAATCCCATTCGGCTCGCCGTCTTCGCCTTTCACCACCTCGCCCCCCGCCGGATTCGGCGTCTCCTTCGTGATGCCGCTCACCTTCAGCGCCAGCGTGTTCGCGCCCCACACATAGCTGCCGTCAAACGCCACCGGATGCGTCGTCACCACGTCCAGATCGGCGCGGTTCGGAAACCGCATCTCTTTCAGCCGCGGCGGCAGCGTCCTGGGCACGATGATCCACTCGCCCTTCGGCGTCGTCCTCGCTTTCTCCGCCACCCACTTCTGAATCGTGGCGATCGAATCGAAGATCGGCAGCTTCTCCTTCAATTCGCTCACCCCGCCCCCGATCGCATGAACGTGCGCGTCGATCAACCCTGGCAGCAGCGTCCTGCCCTTCAAGTCGATCACCTGCGTCTCCGGACCGCGCAGCGCCAGAATCTCCTTATCCGTCCCCACCGCCTGAATCGTATTGCCTTTCACCGCCACCGCCTGGCGGATCGAAAACGCCTTGTCCACCGTCACCACTTTTCCGTTGTGAAGAATCAGGTCGGTCTGGGCCATCGCCGGGACGGCCAGCATGATCAGGAGCGCGAACAAGTGCCAGTGTTTCATTTGAGCCGATTCTATCCGATCCGGACCAGCCGCGGGTCTTACAAACCCGGATGCCCTCCCGGCTGTCGTATGGAAACACTCCGCCCGCCCCATTCACGCTAAGATCGCGTGTACACCATGAAGCCCGCTCTCGCCGCCATCCTCGCCGCCTCCGCCCTCATCTGCGCCGCCCAGACCAAGGCCCCCGTCATCGTCATCGGCATCGACGGCCTCGGCGCCGCCGCCCTGCGCCAATCCCAACCCCCGGCCATCGCCCAACTCATGAAATCCGGCATCTGGACCCTCAACGCCCGCGCCGTCATGCCCACCGTCAGCTCCCCCAACTGGGCCTCCATGATCATGGGCGCAACCCCCGAAATCCACGGCGTCGATTCCAACGACTGGCGCTTCGACAAATACGCCATCACCCCCGCCTGCCGCGCCCCCCGCGGGTCGTTCCCCACCGTCTTCGACCATCTCAAGCAGCGCGCCCCCAATCTCCACACCGCCCTCATCCACGACTGGCAGGGCTTCGCCAACCTCCTCGACCCCGCCTCGGTCCGCTCTATCCAACACTACAAAGGCAGCCCCGCCACCACCGATGCCGCCATCGAATACCTCAAAACCCGCAAGCCCGATCTTCTCTTCATCCAACTCGACGGCCTCGACCACGCCGGCCATCAGCACGGCTGGTGGACCACCGGGTATAGGGAGGAACTGTACGTGATCGACGCCATGGTCGCCCGCATCGTCTCCGCCGCCCGCTCCACCGGCCCCGCCTACATCCTGCTCACCGGCGACCACGGCGGCCAGGCCGACAAAAAACACGGCCACGCCGCCGACTCCGACATCCTCATCCCCTGGATCCTCTCCGGCCCCGCCATCCCCGCCAACCGCGAACTCACCAGTGTCGTCTCAACAGCGGACACCGCCCCCACCATCGCCGCCCTCCTCGGCCATAGCGCCCACCCCTGCTGGACCGGCCAGCCCGTCAAACCCTGATTCGACACGCCCTTGGCCTTCTCGGCGCTCGCCCTCGCCGCGCGTTCACCGAAGTAGTCCTCGGTCCGCGGCGCGGAGAGCTTTTCCGCCACCCGGCGCGCCTCGCCCGGCAGCGACGACTGAAGTCTCAGCGCAACATTGCTTTTTCTCATACTCGTTCTCCCACCAGTTCCCACGCCATGCTCTCACCCCACCCCGGCAATCAAAAAAGGTGTTCTTCCTTGCTGCCGCAGGCGGATGCGCAGGCGGTTCCTCCGCCGTAGCATCTTCAAGCAAACCTCCCCTCCCCAACGCCGTTGCCCTCAAATCCCCACGACGGCCATCAAAAGGATTAGTCTCTTCAACCTTGCTGCCGCAGGCTCGCGTGCAGGCGGTTCTTCCGCCGGAACGCGCGGCTATACCCCTCCTACCCCCAATGGAATACTCCCGACCTTACTCCTGGTCTGCCCCCTACGGCGCAAACAGGCTCTTCATCAGTTCCGGTGACTCTTTCACCCCCGGTTGCACCACAATCACCGGCTCCGACACCAGCGTCTCGGCCACCGCCGCCGGATCGTCGAACTTCTCGGCCCAGGCCAGTTCCCACCTGAACTCCATCAGCCCGTTCGAGTTGGCGACGAAGTTCGTATGCCAGAAGTTGTCGAACACCAGCGTCCACAGCCGTTCCGGATCCGCCGGCTTCTGCTTGACCCGCTGCCACGTATGCGGGCCACCCACCGACACCAGCGGCGCATCGCGTGTCACCCACAGCCATTGGCCTGAGGTGGTCGTATACCTGCCCCACCCATCGACGACGACATAATCCCTGCACGCGCCCGGCAACTGGTCGTCGAACGGCACAAACTTGACGCCGCCGTTGGTAAACTCCGGCAGCACCCCCGGCGCCGGGAACGGGCACTGCACGAAAAACGCCTCGGCCGCGTTGTTCGACTTCCTGACCAAACGAACGGTCAGCGACGCTCTCGGCTCGCCATGGTGCAACTCCAGCCGCCGCTCACCCGACTCCAGGCTCGGATGCTCGATCGTCTGAGAATACTCCGTTGAATGTCCCGTCAGATTCCCCGCACGATTCTCCGCGGAATTCTCCGTTGAATCCTCCGTGGAGTTCCCCCTGACAATTCGTTTCGTCTCGCCGTAGGTGGCCGCGGTGCGCTTCAGATTCTCCGGCCGCATCTGCGACGACCGCCGCGCCGGCGGCGCAATCCAGACCGACAGGAAATCGCCGATCCCCTGCGTAAACAACGGCTTAGCCATCCCAGGCCAGGCCGCCGAAACAGGCCACCCGGCCCCGTCAACATCCACCTGGAGTTCGTTTGGTCGAGCTTTCGGCGCCCCCCCAAGCAGCCTCGCCGACCTCGCCTGCATCTTCTCCACCCACACCGGCGGCTCCCCCGTCCCCGGCCTTTTCACCCACCCCGTGTATTGCTTCGGCGCCGTGTTCACCACATAGACGCCCTCCGGCTTGCCCGCAAAGTGCATCCGCGCCCGCTGCCCCAACAGCCACTCCGAGTGCCCCATCGGACGGTAAGCCGTCAGGCTCTTCTCCGTGTACTGCCCGATCGTATCGAGCGAATCGGGCTGCGAAACCGACACGTTCGCCCCCCACGTATGCTCGTCGAACAGGCACAGATCGCGCAGCATCTCGTCAACCCGGCCCTTGATCCGCGCGTTCGATGGTCCCCAAACGGGTGAAACAGCCGCCTCGATATTTCGTTTCGCCAACCTCGACGCGGCCACCTCCCTCGGACCCGATGCGTCGCCGTTGGCCCACCAGTCGGTCCATTCCCCCTCGTAGGTGGGGATCACCCCGCCCACCGCCTTCTCCATATCCATCACCGCCTCGGTGGCGGTCACCAGCCGCAGCGGCGGCTGCAACCCCAGCCGGTTCCACGCCGCAATGAACGGTTCCAGCGGCGGAAACGGCGGATCGTTGTCGTATCGCCATTGATTTGTATAGGAGATCAGCAGCCGCGGATAGTCATACCCCCCGGCTTCAAGCTTGGCCAGACGGCCGAGCAAGTGCGTGTGACTGGCGCGAAGGCTCGCCTCATCTGTTTTCAAATGGTCACCCGCATAGGGCGGCCGCAGCGTCGTGGTGGCGCCTTTGGCCTGGCCCCGCTGCCAGTTCTTCGGTTCGAAGAACGAATACGCCGTGCCGTAATGGTCGCCGTTCCAGACAAACATCTTGCGCCCGTCTGGCATCTTCCAGTGAAACGCCGACGGCCGCCGGAACGGCGGACCGCCCATGTCGGCGTTGATGCCCATCATCAGGTGGCGGATGCCGCGGTCCAGGCACAGCATCGCCCCGGCGCGCGGAAAACCATTCACGTCGTTCTGCATCGCCACCCGCGGGTTCAACTGTTTCAACAGGTTGGCCGGAAGCCAGTCGAACATCAGCGGCCACTGCCGTCCGTTGAGGAACGGCGCCTGGTTGAAGGCCAGAGCCATCACGTCCATTTGGCCCTTCCTGACCAGTTCGACAAACTGCGCCCGCCGCGCCGCCGGCGCCTGCCGCCAGAAGTCGGCGATCGTCATGGTCACCTCGCACGTCCAGCGGAACCGCGCATTCATCAGGCAGGCCTCGATCGCGGCATCCAGAAACCGCACCTGCAACTCGCGCGTGACGCTCGGCAGATCGGTATAGCCCACGTCGGTATGCGAGTGGTGGATGATGTCGATGTGGCGGATCTTGCCTGCCGGCGCAGCGGCAACGGGCGCGGCGGCCAGAGCCATCGATTTGAACATATCTCGGCGGGTAGGCATGGCTTCTGGCACTTTATCAGAGTGCCGAGCGTGCGTGGCGCGGCAGGCCGGCTCCGGCCCGCGGGGCCGATCGGTCAGACGCTTCAACCACTTGGCTGCGCAACCGGTGTGGCGCAAAGCGCCCGGTTAGGCTATACTCAGTGGAAGGGATTCCCTGCGTTCCCCGACACATTCCCGTTTGGAGTTCGATATGTCGAAAGTATGCCCTGTCACCGGTAAGCGTCCTATCAGTGGAAACAGGGTTTCTCACGCCCACAATAAGACGAAGCGCGTCTTCGAGCCGAATATACACGCCAAGCGCATCTGGTCGCCTGGGCTGGGCCGCTTCGTCCGGCTCAAGCTGAGCGCCGCCGGCCTTCGGATCATCGACAAGCGCGGCATCGACACCGTGCTCACCGAGATGAAAAAGAACGGCGTGAAGTTCTAAGGAGATTCAACCATGCCCCGCATCCTCATCCGCCTCGTTTCCACCGCCGGCACCGGCCACTTCTACACCACCACGAAGAACGCGAAGACCAAGACCGAAAAGATGCTCATCAAGAAGTTCGACCCCAAGATCCGCAAGCACGTCGACTACAAAGAAACCAAGATCTGACCTGCTCCGCTCGTTGGAGCGGATTCGAATGCAGAACGGGCCGTCCCCAAAGGGCGGCCCGTTTTGTTATGTTCACGTCTTACTTGGACTTGTAGACAACCAGCGCAGACAGGTTGTCGCGGTGGGCCGAAGCGTCGTAGTTGGCCTCGTCGAACGCTTCCAGCAGCTTCTGCTCCGGTTCAGGCAACTTCGCCCAGGCCGCCCGTGACGCCTCGCGCAACTTGTCGAACGCGCCGAAGTCGGGCATCAGCACCCAGCGGAACGTCATGCCCGGGGACATCGTATGGAACGACTCGACGTCGTAGCCGTAAGCACAGATAACCCCTGATTTTACAAGCTCGTCCATCTGGCTCTTCCAGTATTTGTTGAACAGGGCCACATCGTCGCCAACCTTGCCCGCCTTCACCTTTTCGGTGGTCGAACTGCCGAACTTCGCCGCGCACGCCGAAGAAGAACTCATCGAGATCACCGGCGACCGGACAATGACGTCGCGGTGCTGGTTCATGTCGCTCAGCGAGCTCAAATCGGCCATCAACTGCGGGTTCTTCGAGGCGAAGTCGTTGAGCGCGGCATCGGCCTTGCCGAGCTGGGCCATGTTCTCAGCGGTGTACCAGAAAGTGACGTTCGTTCCGCCCGGCGAGTGTAGATGGTCGGCGTCGATGGCATAGGCGAAGATGGTCCCGGCGTTGAACAACGCATCGAGCACAGGAACGAACTGCTTGCCCTTGGCGGTGAAGGCCTCGACTTTGTCGGCCGGAACCTTGAAGTGTGACATCATCGTGACCGGCTGCGGTTTCTGAACCGGCTGCGCCATCAGCGCGCCGGCGGCGATCAACGGCAGGGCAAGCCCGCGCGCTATCTGAGTGAGTTGCATCCCTTATGTCCTCCTTTGGACGGGTTCTGCAAGCATAGGCCGAATCCTGACCAAAGTAAACAGATTTTCACCTCCGGCGGCGATCCCATTAGCGGTATCCTGATTCCGATATGCCGACTCGTATCTCCCGCCGCTCCCTGCTTGCCCGCGCCGCCGCCGGCGCCGTCGTCTACCGCGCCGCCGGCCGTCCCGCCCACGCCCAGACCAAAGCCGGTGTCGCTCTCGGTTTCATCGGCAGCGGCATCCGCGGCAAAGGCCTCATCGACGAGTTCAAGGAGGTCCCCGGCGTCCGCGGCATCATGGTCGCCGACATATACGACGGCTGCCTCCAGCGCGCCAAGGAACAACTCGGCCCCTCCATCCAGACCACCAGGGACTACCGCCGGGTCCTCGACAACAAGGACATCCAGGCCGTCGTCATCGCCACGCCCGACCACCTCCACCTGCAAATGGTCCTCGACGCCCTCTCTGCCGGCAAGCACGTCTACTGCGAAAAACCCCTCACCTGGACCCACTCCGAGGGCAGGAAGATCATCGAAGCCGTGAACAAGTCCGGCAAGCTCCTCCAGGTCGGCAGCCAGGGCAAGACCACCACGCTCGTCGCCAAGGCCCGCGAGATCATCACCTCCGGCAAGCTGGGCAAGGTCAACATGGTCCGGCTGTCAGAGCACCGCAACAACGCCGAAGGCGCCTGGATCTACCCCGTCCCGCCCGACGCCAGCGAAAAGACCATCGACTGGCCACGCTTCATCGGCAACTCCCCCATGAAGCCCTTCGACGCGAAAGTCTTCTTCCGCTGGCGCTGCTGGTGGGAATACTCCGGCGGCGTCGCAACTGACCTCTTCGTCCACCAGTTCACCACCCTGCACGAGATGCTCGCCGTCCAGCGCCCGGCCTCGGCCGCATCGTTCGGCGGCATCATGAAGTGGAACGACGGACGCACGGTGCCCGACGTCATGCAGTCTGTCCTGCAATATCCCGAAGGCTTCATCGTCGATCTCTACGTCAACCTGGCCAACGGCAGCAGCCGCGGCCGCGGGATCTGGGTGATGGGCAGCGAAGGCACGCTGCAAATGACCGGCGAGGCCGTCACCGTCTACCCCGAACCCCTCTTCTCCGACAAGCAGTTCTATGGCAGCGACTACATGCCCAAGGCCATGCGCGACGCTTACCTGAAGTCGTTCGACGGCAAGCCCGAAACCCAGACCCGCCCCGAGCAGGTCATCAAGGTCGAACGCGGACCCACGCATAACGCCCTGTTCATCGACGCCCTGGTGAACGGCAGGAAAAGCCCCGAATCCGCCGAGGAGGGCCACAACGCCGCCTCCGCCGCCCATCTTGTCAACGCCGCTTACCGCGACAACCGCCGCGCCACGTGGGAAGACCTCGACCTGGCGTAGTCCGGCACACGGAGTAACCGGATCAGACTCATTGCGCTTCTTGCGGCGTCAGCCGCGCTCCGCCCCGCCGCGCCCCCCGGCGCCGTGATCGCTTACATCTCCGCCGAGACCGGCCACTACGCCGCCTCCCGCGGCTTCTTCGGCCCGAAGTCCACCCAATGCCTCCCGGCCGTCTCCCGCACCGCCTTCGACGGCGATAAAGGCGGCGCCAAACGCGCCCGCGACGCCAACTTCATGACCTTCCACCGCATCGGGAACTTCCGCGAAAACCCGGCGCCCGCCGCAAAGCCATAATGGGAGCAGTGCAAGTTCCCCGCCCCGGCCATCGCATCGTCGCCCTCGACACCACCGCCGAATACGGCTCCATCGCCCTGGTCGAAGACGGCGCCCTGGTCGAAGAGATCGAAATTCACTCGCCCGACGGCTTCGGACACGTCCTGTTCGTCGAACTCAACGCGTTGATGAACCGCCACGGCTGGACGTATGATTCGGTCCACGGCTTCGCCGCCGCATCAGGGCCTGGATCGTTCACCGGCGTGCGCGTCGGCCTCTCCGCCGTCAAGGGTCTCGCCGAAGTCACCGGCGTCAAGGCGGCCGCCATTTCGAACCTGCAAGCCATCGCGGTCCACGGGACCGGACCGGTCCGCGCGCCGTTTTTCGACGCCCGCCGCAACGAAATCTACGGCGGCCTCTATGACGCCGAATTGAACCCGCTCGCCGCTGAAATGGTCGCGCCTCTGGAAACCTGGGTCGCCACCCTGCCCCCAGGCGCCGAACTTCTTACGCTGAATCCCGAAGCCTTCCCCGTCGCATCGCGCCCCGTGCCCCGCGCCCTCGCCTCGGCCATCGCCTTGCTCGCGACGCGCCAATGGAGCGACCCCGCCTCGCTCGACGCCAACTACGTCCGCCGCTCCGACGCCGAATTGAAGTGGACCGACAGGTAGCTCGGCGCTACTGCAATTTTCCTCGCCCCTCGACCACCCACGTCTCCACCACCTCGTCGCCTCTGATCCCGTAGATCCGCTCCTGCATGTTCACCGCCGTGCAGACGTGGTTCATCAGCACGCTCACCCGGTCGCCCACGGCAAACCCTCGCTCGGCCTTGCTGATATCGACGTAGCCGTGCTCCTCGTTCATCTTGTGGAACAACGCCCCCGGCGCGCCCACGATCTCGCCAAAGCCCGGCCCGCCCGTGGACAGCTTGTCCGACGAAAACGTCTTCGACCCGCCGTCGATCATCATCCTTCCGCCCTGCACGCTCACCACCGTCGCCATCATCGTCGCCGCGCAGTCTTGCCGTGCGCACGCCCCGCCGGCCCACGTATTGCGGTCGTTGAAGATATAGGTCCCCGGCCGGATCTCGTTCAAGCCGTCGAACCGGTGCGAATGCCACAGCAGCGGCGTCGATCCGCCACTGACGATGGGCGCGGGAATCCGCATGGCGACAAACCGGTCCACCAGTTCAAGAATCGCCGTCTGCAACTGCGCGATCTCCTGTTCATTGTTCGGATCCTTCACATGGCCCGGATAAAACGCCACGCCCCGCCACTCGACACGCGGCAGTCTGATGATCTCCTCCACCAGCAGCGTCGCCTGGTCCGGCGTCACGCCCATCCGTCCCAGCCCGACATCCACCTCCACCAGAATCCCCGCCCGGATCCCCGCATCGGCAATCATCCTTGCCGCTTCCAGGGAATCCAACGCCACGGTCACATGCGTCTTCTCCGCAAGCGCCCGCAGCCGTTCCAGCTTCGCCGCGCCCACCACCGGATACGCGATCAACAGATCCGCCGGCCCGGCCTTCAGCATCACCTCGGCCTCGGTCGTCTTGGCCACGGTGATGCCCGCCGCGCCGAGTTCCAACTGCCGCCGTGCCAGCGCGGGGATCTTGTGCGTCTTGGTGTGCGGCCGCAGCCGCAGGTCGTGTTTTTTCGCGTACGCGGCCACCTTCGCAAGGTTCCGCTCCATGATGTCGAGGTCAATGAGTAGGGCTGGGGTATCCAGTTCGGAGATGAGCATGATCACTTCTTCTTTGGCTCGATGAATCGCACCGACAGCCGTGGCGGGGCCTTCCGGTGGACGAATTCGAAGTGCTTCACCTTGTGCTTGCCATCCAACGTGAAGTAGAGCAACCCGCTCACCTCGCCTTCCACTTCGCCCTCCGGCAACCTCTTCGCATGAAGCTGTTTCAGCAGCGCCCGCTGCTCCGGCGTCGACTTGTCGTCCTCGATCGACGCCTGCGCCTCCGAATTGTCGGCCGTCGCGGAGCCTACAACCGGCGGTTGCTGGCCCGGCAGCGTCATCGGCGGCCCGCCTCTGCCCGGAATCCCCGGCACGCCGTAGGGCGCCCGCCGCTGCTGCGCGCCCACCTGGCCCTGCGTACCGCCGCGCGAACTGACCACCATCACCGCCGCACCGGCCAACTGGCTTGGATACATTGGAGTCGCCCGCTGGCCGTCGTTGTCGGTCCTGAGCAGGAACTGGTCGTGGTCCAGGTAATACTTGCCGTCTTTCTTCGGCGTGTACTTCACCTCGACCATCACCACGCCCTCGCCCGGATCCGCCCCCAGCGCGGCTTTCATCTGATCGCGCGTCAGCAGCAGCTTTGCCTCGATCCGCGCACGGCTGTCCTCGGCCGCGCCCGCCGGCAGTTGCGTTTGAGCGGTCAGCGGCCAGGCGGCCGCCAGCAGTACCGCGATTACCTGCATTTTCATATCGCCTCCCCGGCGGCATGTGCCGAAGCCCAGGCCCACTGAAAATTGTAGCCTCCCAGCCAGCCTGTCACATCCACCACTTCTCCGACGAAGAACAACCCCGCCACGTTTCGCACTTCCATCGTCTTCGACGACAACTCGCCCGTCGCCACCCCGCCGCCCGTCACCTCCGCTTTTTCAAACCCTTCGGTCCCCGACGGCCGCAACCGCCAGCCGTGCAGCCTTCTGTCCACCGCCTGCACCGGCAGCACCGGCTGAGTGAAACCCTCCACCTCCAGCCACCGCTCGGCCAGCCTCTGCGGCAGCGCCATCCCCAGTTCCTTGCGCGCCTGATGCGCCACTGGTGCAAACGTCCTCGCCGGCAGCAGATCCACCGCCACCTCCGCGCCCGGCCGCCAATACGACGACACCTGCAACACCGCCGGGCCGCTCACCCCCCTGTGCGTAAAAAGCAGCTTCTCTTCGAAGTCCGCCTTTCCACATCCAGCCCTCACCGGCAAGGATACTCCCGCCATCTCGCCCCACCGCTTCCGGTCCTCGCCATCAAACACCAGCGGAACCAGCGCCGGATACGGCTGAACCACCTTCAACCCGAACTGCCGCGCCAGCCTGTATCCGAAATCCGTCGCCCCCATCTTCGGAATCGACAGCCCGCCGGTGGCCGCCACCACCGCCGCGGCGTCGAAATCGCCCTCCCCCGTCTCCACGACAAACCGCGTATCCCGCCTCACCCCGTTCACCTTGCATGCCGTCCTGATCTCCACTCCAGCCGCCTTGCACTCCTCCAGCAGCATCTCCAGAATCCGCGTCGCCGAATCGTCGCAGAACAACTGCCCCAGCGTCTTCTCGTGGTACCGGATGCGGTGCCTCCTCACCATCGCCACGAAATCGTCGGGCGTGTACCGCGCCAGCGCGCTCTTGGCGAAATGCGGATTCGCCGACAGAAAGTTCGCCGCCGTCACCGTCCGGTTCGTGAAATTGCACCGCCCGCCGCCCGAAATCAGGATCTTCGCCCCGGCCTGCCGCGTGTGCTCGATCACCAGCACCCGCCGTCCACGCCGCCCGGCGGTCAAGGCGCAGAACAGCCCCGCCGCTCCGGCGCCCAGGATTATTGCGTCATGGCCCAAGTCTCATGATATGCTTCGTAGTAACATCTCGACCTCTTTTTGCGCGGCGGACACCGCCACATGGTCAGCCGCCCGCGGAAGCGAGGCTGGAGCGAGGTGTCCTCCTGATCTTTTTCGACCCCTGGCGCGAATCTGCGCGGGGCCGCTGCCCAATATTCCACGAAGTGATATGTTCCGTCCACGCAAACAGGCGGTTGCTGTACCACAGGCCTATCCAGCGCCGGCCCGGACGCCCGCCGCGGCCTGCCGGAAGTTGTACCCGCATGAGGTTTAGAACCGTCATCCTGCTCTCCGGCTGCTGCCAACTGCTTGCCGCCCAGGCGCCCCCGCGGCTCTACCAGGCCCAGCTTCAGACCCCTCTGGCCAGCTACTTGCGCTCCGGAACACCGCTCACGGCGCTTCTGACCGGCCCGCTGGATGCGGCGGACGGTCCGCAACTGCCGCGCGGCACGGTGGTCTCCGGCATCATCAAGCGCGCCCGTCCGGTGGGTCTCGGTCTGGCCAGGGAACGCGCTTCCATCGAGGTCGAGTTCACCTCCTGTACTCTGCCCGGCGCAACAGACCTGCCTTGCACCGCCGTGCTCACCGCGATCGACAACGCCCGCGAACGCGTCATCCGGCCCAATCACATTCAGGGGATTCTGGCCGCCAGCCACCCGCATAGCTGGCTCAGCGGCGTCTGGTACCGGCCGGCGCCCATGTTGTTCGGCAAGGCGCCGGCCGGACTCACCGGCGCGGCGGGAATGGTCCACGCCCGGATGACGGGCGATCCGGTGTCGGCCCTGGCGATCGTGGGATCGAGGCTGGCGCTGTTTGGAATGCCTGAACCGGAAATCGAAATCCCGCCCGGCGCCACCGTCTTCCTGTCCATTGAAGCCCAGCCCGGCCTCAGCCATCAACCGCTTGACGGCGATGAACCCGGCATGCCCCTTGAGCCGTTCTTGGATGACTTGCGCGCCCAGCCTGAAACGGTGACCAAGGCCGGCGGCAACCCGGCCGGCGACATCATCAACTTCGCCTTTCTCGGCTCCCGCGCCGATCTCGAAAACGCCTTCGCCGTGGCCGGATGGCACACCGCCGACCCGCTCACCCCCGGGTCCTTCACCCGCACCTACCGCGCCGCCACCTCGATGAGCGGCTACCCGACGGCTCCCGTGTCAGCCCTCTTCTACCAGGGCCGGCTTCCTGATCTGGTCTTCCAGAAGTCGCTGAACTCCATCGCCCAGCGCCATCACATCCGCCTCTGGCTGGCCAGCGTGCAAGGGGTCGAGGTCTGGCTCGGGGCGGCGACGCACGACGTCGCCATTGCCTTCGAGTTCAATCGAATGAGCTTCACCCACCGTATCGACGCCGACATCGACCGCGAGCGGAGCATCGTTCTGAACGACCTCATCAGCGCCGGTTGCACCGTCTGGCATCGGCTCCTCCAGCGGCCCGATTCCGGCATCCCGCCGCCCGCCGCCGTGGTGGTGACCGATGGCGCCCTCGCCCTCATCCGGCTGCAACCCTGCGATGCCGGCGATGACTATTCCAGACTCCACCGCGGCCCCCGGCGCCCGTTTCCCGCGCGCCTGGCCCGCAGAGTCATACTGGAATCCAGACACTATTTCACGCGCTCCAATGTCTACTACTGGGCCTACCGTTCGGTCCGGTGGTCGTTCGGCTTGGGGCGGCCGGCAAGGGGAACTGATGATGCCACCGTCCTCGGCGCCCTTACTCTTCATCGCCGCGCTGCTGCCGCTGGCGGCGGATCCGCCTCCGCGGCCGAAGCCGTCGATTGACGCTGTGCCGTCGATCGGCGAAGCGCCGTCGATCGACGAAGTGATGGACAAATATGAAGCGGCCGATCTGGCCCGCCGCAAGGCCATGCCCGCCTACACCTCCATCCGTGAATACAGCGTCGTGAACACGCGTTTCCGCGTCAAAGCGAGCATGAAAGTCCAGGTCGACGCCGACGCGCTGGGCCGGAAGCGTTTCACGGCGCTGAGCGCCAGCGGTCCCGGCGCCGTCCGCAAACTGGTCTTCCGCAGAATGCTGGACACCGAAGCCCAGGCATCGTCCCCGGAAGGCCAGAAAGCGACACGCATCTGCCGCGACAACTATTCGTTCAGCTTCGTCGAGACCGCCACGCTGGACGGCCGCGAGAGCTACGTCCTGGAGGCCACCCCGAAGTCCGCCAACCCGCTGCTGTTCCGGGGCCGCGTCTGGATCGATGCAGCCCGCTGGGTGGTTGTCAGGATCGATGGCAAACCGGCCAGGAATCCTTCTTTCTGGGTCTCCCGCACCGGCTTCGTCCACCAGTATTCAGAGGTTGAAGGCCACTGGCTGCCGCTGCTGAATCAATCTGACTCCGACATCAAGGTCTTCGGCCGCAGCACCACCCGCATCGTCTACGGCGGCTACGAATTCGCCGCGCCCGCCCCTGCCGAACCCGGCCCCGGCCCCGCTACTCCGCCTTGACGGCCGAAGGACACAGCGTCGCCAGCGCCAGCAGCGGAAAATAATCCCGGTACAGGTGATAGCTCAGGTAGAAAACGTTCGGGAATCCCGTCCCCGTCATCAGGTCCTCGTCCCAACGCCCGTCCGCCTTCTGCCGTTCCAGCAGCCACCTCACGCCCCGCTTCACCGCCGGCAACTGAGCCAACCCCGCCGCTTCCAGACCCAGCATCGCCCACGCCGTCTGTGACGGCGTGCTCGGAGCCTGCACGTAGCCGTGCGTCTTGTAGCCCAGACAACTCTCGCCCCAACCGCCGTCCGGATTCTGTATCGACCGTAACCACTCCGACGCCCGCTCCACCGCCGTCCGCGTCCCCGGCACACCCGACGCCCTCAATCCCCTCAGCGCCAGAAACGTCCCATAGATGTAGTTCACGCCCCAACGCCCATACCAGCTTCCGTCCCGCTCCTGATTCCGCAGCAGAAACTCCACGCCCCGCGCCACCGCCGGATGCTCCGGCCCCAGACCCATCTTCGACAGCGCATCCAGCACCCGCCCCGTGATGTCCGGACACGCCGGATCCAGCATCGCATTGTGGTCCGCGAACGGCACTTTGTTCAGCAGGCTCCAGTTGTTGTCCACGTCAAATGCCGCCCAGCCGCCGTCGCTGCCCTGCATCCCCAGCAGCCAGTTCACCGCCCGCTTCTCCACCCTCGCCTGCCGCCCGGCATCCGACGCCTTCGCATGACGCAGCGCCAGCAACACCATCGCCGTGTCGTCGATATCCGGATAATACTCGTTGGCGAACTCGAACGCCCACCCCGACGGCTCCAGGTCGGGCCGCTTCACTGACCAGTCCCCCTTCCGCCTCACCTCTTTCGTCAGCAGCCAGTCCGCCGCCCGCGTCATCTTCGCCTGATCGGCCGCCCCAGGCCGCTTCGCCTCCAATTCGCCCAGCGCATACGCGCAGATCGCCGTGTCCCACACCGGCGACACGCACGGCTGAAATTGAAACCGCTCCCCGGTCTCGATCAGCAGGTTCTCAAACTGCCTGATGCCCTCCACCAGGTCCGGCTGGTCGCTGGCATAGCCCATCGACTCCAGCGCCATGATCAGATACATCATCGACGGATAAATCGCCCCCAGCCCGTCGCTGTACCGCGTCCGCTCCAGCATCCAGCGCTCGGCCTCGCGGATCGCCTTCGCCCTCACGTTGCGCAGGTTGCGCCGCTCCCAGATCTTCACCGCCCTGTCCACCTGCGTGAAAATCAGGCTCACCGCGTCGCGCTTGGGCAGCGACAGCTTCTTGTGCGGCGCCAGCAATTCGTCCACCCTTCGCCCCATCGGCGTCGGCTTATGCTTGCCCACCGCCTGCACGATCGACAACGGCACGATGATCGCCCGCGTCCACGACGACATCTCATAAATCAGATCGCCCGGCGCCAGCACGATCTCCGGCGGCACGCTGGGGACATACTTCCGCGGATACAGGTCAAACAGGCTGAAGTTGATCTTCGTGTAGCTGTTGCAGGCCTGCAACCCGCCCAGTTCCAGCACCTTCTCCCGCGCCTTCCGCATCGGCTCGGCATCGGTATCCATGCCGCACATCTTCAGCATCGTGTACGCCCGCGCCGTGGCGTTGATCTCCGCCCCGCCTCCCCGATAGATCCACCACCCGCCATCGGGCTGCTGGCGCTCCAGAATCGCCGTCACCGCCCTGTCCACCCGCCTGCGCGACGGCGGCATCCACTCCTGATCCGGCTCCGGCGGATACAGCCACATCTGCAACAGGATGTAATCGGACTCCAGCGTCGAATCCGCCGTCAGTTCGCCGCACCAGTACCCCGCTTCGCTCTGCAACTCCAGCATCGCCCGCGCAATCCGCTCCGACCCCCGTATGTGCCGCTCCCGCAGCTCCTGCCCTGCCAGTTGCGCCGCCGCCAGCGTCTCCCTGCGCGACCCTCTCGAACCCGGAGTGACAAGTTCCATAAACCTCTATTTTCGCCGATACGCAGACCCCCTGCTGTACCTATGCGTTACTCTCATCTGCATGACCCCCGGTCAACAAGACCTCGCCGCCCACTCCGTCCGTTTCGGCGTCCTCGGCGTCTCGGCCTTCGCCATGAACAAACTCCTGCCGGCCCTCGCACTCGCCCCAGGCTGTGAACTCGCCGCCATCGCCTCGCGCGACTTCGAACGCGCCTGTGACGCCGCCTCCATCCTCGCCATCCCCAAGGCCTACGGCTCCTATCACGACCTGCTCGCCGACGACTCCATCGAAGCCGTCTACATCCCCCTGCCCAACCATCTCCACACCCCCTGCGCCATCCGCGCCCTCTACGCCGGCAAGCACGTCCTCTGCGAAAAACCCGCCGGACTCAACGCCGCCGAAATCCGCTCCCTCATCGCCGCCCGCGACGCCGCGGGAAAGCTCTGCGCCGAGGCCTTTATGATCCGCACCCACCCGCAATGGGAACGCGCCATCGAAATCGCCCGCTCCGGCGCGCTCGGCGAAATCCGCATGGTCTCGGCCGCCTTTTCCTACTTCAATCGCGACCCATCCAACGTCCGCAACATGCCCGGCATCGGCGGCGGAGCGACCTACGATATCGGCTGTTACGCCGTCTATTCCGCCCGCCTTTTGTTCGGCGAAGAACCCATCCGCGCCGCTGCGGTCATGGAAATCGACCCCGAATTCCAAGTCGATCGCCTCTCCTCCGGCCTTCTGGAATTCCCCTCCGGCCAGGCCCACTTCCACGTCTCCACCCAACTCGTCCCCTACCAGCGCGTCATCGCTTTCGGCACGAAAGGCCGCGTCGAAATCGAAGTCCCCTTCAACGCCCTCAAAGACCGCCCCTGCCGCCTCTGGACCGACACCGGCTCCGCTCTCCAGGGCGAATCCATGGTCGAAGAGCAATTCCCCGTCTGCGACCAATACACCGTCCAGGCCCGGCGCTTCGCCCGCGCCATCCGCGGCCTCGAACCCCAGGCCGTCACCCTCGAAGACTCCCTCGGCAACGCCCTCGCGATGGACGCCCTGTTCCGCGCCGCGCAATCGGCCCGTTGGGAACCCGTCGCCGCGGTGTAACCTGACTTTAGGATGCACCTCAACCATCTGCTCGCCCTGTTACTGACACCCCTCTGCGCCTTCGGAGCCTTCAAGGCCGGCGCCGCCAAACGCACCGTCACGCCCGGCCTCAAATCCGCACCCGCCTACATCGCCGGCTTCGGCAACGGCCGCGCCGCCACCGGCGTCCATGACGATCTCTGGGCCCGTTGCGTCGCCCTTGAAGCCGGCAATCAGGTGGTGCTGTGCGGCGTCGATTCCATTGGTCTCTTCTTCGACGATGTCGTCAAAATCCGCCAGTTGGTCAAAACCAGGTACCCCGCCGCTCAGGTCGTCGTCGCCGTCACCCACTCGCACGAAACGCCCGACACCATGGGCCTCTGGGGCAGCCAGAGCGGCGTCTCCGGCATCAATGAGGAGTACAACGCGCTGGTGGTCCGCAACACCGCCGATGCCGCCATCGACGCCCTGCACTCGCTCCAACCCGCCCGCATCCGCGCCGCCCAGGCCGACCCGCCCTCCCTCAAGCAGTTCTACGACGACTCCCGCCCGCCCTTTGTCATCGACTCCGCCATCACCGCCATCGCCCTTGAAACCCCCAAAGGCGCCCGCATCGCCACGCTGATCCACTGGACCAACCACCCCGAATCCCTCGGCAGCAAGAACACTCTGATCACATCCGACTACGTCCACTTCCTCCGCGACGAAGTCGAACGCTCCGGCGGCGCGACATGCGTTTTCCTGAACGGCGCCATCGGCGGCATGATGTCTCCGCTCGGCGCGGCCGTCAAGGACTTCGAAACCGGCCAGCCCGCGCCCAAAGACACTTTCCGGTTCGCCGAATCCGTCGGCCGCCCGGCCGCCCGCATCGCCCTCGCCGCACTGAGATCCGCCAAACCCATTAACGCCGACGCTCTCCTCTACCGCGAAACGGAAGTCGCTATCCCCGTCGCCAACAAGAACTACCTCATGGCCTCCGCCGCCGGCATCTTCAAGGGCCGCAAACCCATGGGCGGCGACCCGCCGGTCACCCGCACCCCCGTCGGCCTCTTCACAATCTCCGCCAACGGCAAGCCCGCCGTCCAGGCCGCCATGATCCCCGGCGAACTCTTCCCCGAACTCAGCCTCGGCCAGATTTCGCGCGACCCCAACGCCGACTTCCCCGATGCCCCGCTCGAACCCGGCATCAAGCCAGACATCCTCACCGCGCCCATCCGCATCGTCGTCGGACTCGCCAACGACGAGATCGGCTACATCATCCCCAAAGCCCAGTGGGACCGGCAGCCGCCGTACACGTTCGGCGCCGCGAAACAGTGGTATGGTGAAGTGAATTCGGTCGGTCCCGAGGCCGCGCCCATCATCATCCAGGCGATTGGTGCCCTCGCCCGCGAGCCACGCCGCTAACAAACCAGACCGGATATACTTAATTTGGCCCTTATTCGTTTCTACACCAGATCCCAGGAGAGAGAATGCCCAAGAAGATCGTCATCCTGACAGGCGGGGGCGACGTCCCCGGCTTGAACGCCGTCATTAAGCAGGTGACCTACCGCGGACTCGGCATGGACTTCGAAGTCCTCGGCGTCCGCCGCGGATGGGAAGGACTTACCCACCTCAACTTCGACGACCCCGACTCCAAGTCGCGCTATGTCCTGCCTCTGAACCAGCTCAACACCCGCACCATCGACCGCTCCGGCGGCACTTTCCTCCACTCCAGCCGTACCAACCCGGCCAAGATGAAGTCGCTGCCGCCGCACCTCGACGGCCAGACCTTCCCCACCCGCGAAATCACCAAGGACGGCAAAACCTCCACCGTCTTCGACGTCACCGCCTCGGTCCTCAAGAACCTCGAATCGCTCGGCGCCGATTACGTCGTCGCCATCGGCGGTGACGATACCCTCAGCTACGCCCGCCGCCTGCACGACGAAGGCGTCAAGGTCATCGCCATCCCCAAGACCATGGACAACGACGTCCAGCACACCGAATACTGCGTCGGCTTTTCCACCGCCATCACCCGCGCCGAAAGCGCCATCCAGCGCCAGCGCACCACCGTCGGCTCCCACGAACGCATCGGCGTGTTCCGCATCTTCGGCCGCGACGCCGGCTATACCGCGCTCTATACCGCCTACGTCACCAACATCCGCTGCCTCATCCCCGAGTACAAGCCCGACCTCGACCAGGTCATCAAGGTGCTCGTCGACGACAAGAAAGCCAACCCCTCGAACTACTCGCTCGTCATCCTCTCCGAGGGCGCCGAATGGCAGGGCTACCAGGTCCGCCACTACGGCGAAGCCGACGCCTACGGCCACCAGAAAAAAGCCAACGTCGGCGACGACCTCGCCACCGAAATCAAGGCCCGCGCCAAGGAAGAGACCATCGTCAGCGATCTCACCTACGATCTGCGCTCCGGCGACCCCGACTTCACCGACAAACTCGTCGCCTGCACCTTCGGCAACATGGCCATGGACGCCATCAGCCAGGGCCAGAGCGGCATGATGACCGGCATCGTCAACGGCTGCTACGACATGGTCGAGATCCCCGATCCCAAACTCGGACCCCGCAGGGTCGATCTCACGTCCATGTACAACACCCAGCGTTTCCGCCCCAACTACGACGGCAAACGCGGCCTGCCCATCTTCCTCACCCGCGCCTGATGCGCTTTCTGAATCGCATCTTCGCGCCCCGCAAGCCGAAAGCTGCTGAACTGACGCCGGATCTCGCCTCAGAGATCCGGCGTTCGTTTGAGTCCGCCTCGGCCGACGAGCAGCACTTCCCTTCCACCATCGATCCCCGCATCTACCACGTCAAAGTTGTCGTTGAACACATCGGCCCGCTCGGCTCCGGCCGCGCGCTCGACGCCGGTTGCGGCAAGGGCCGCTATGCCCGCATCGTCAAGCAACACAACCCCGCCGCCACGGTCGCCGCCATGGACCTCGCCGTCTCCATGCTCGGCTACGCCGATCGCGGCCTCGCCCGCACCGCCGGCTCCCTGCTCGACCTGCCCTACGCCAACTCCTCGTTCGACGCCGTCTACGCTACCGAATCCCTTGAACACGCTGTCGATATCGAGCGCGCCGTCGCCGAACTCTGCCGCGTGCTCAAACCCGGCGGCCGCCTCGTCATCATCGACAAGAACGCCGAACACTGGGGCCGCCTTGAAACCCCCGCCTGGGAAAAGTGGTTCCACCGCGACGAACTCCTCTCGCTCCTCCGCCGCCACTGCCGCTCTGCCGAAGCCCGCCCGGTGAGCTACTGGGAAGACGTCCCGCCCGACGGCCTCTTCCTCGCCTGGCTCGCCGTCAAGTAACCTCCGCGCCAGCCCGGTTTACACGGGCTTGACACCCCCTGTGCGCTAAACTGGTATTTAGCACTTTTATGTTCGACACCCTCCTAGCCAAGGTCTTTGGCACCAAACACGAGCGCGAGGTCAAAAAGCTCATCCCGCTCGTCGCCGAGATCAACAGCCGCGAAGAGCAGGTTGCAAAGCTCTCCGACGCCGAACTCGCCGCCCGGACCGCCGAATTCCGCCAGCGCCTCGCCCAGGGCGAAACCCTCGACGACATCATGCTCGACGCCTTCGCCGTCTGCCGCGAAGCCGCCCGCCGCACCGTCCACATGCGCCACTTCGACGTCCAGTTGATCGGCGGCATGGTCCTGCACCACGGAAAAATCGCCGAAATGAAAACCGGCGAAGGCAAGACGCTCGTCGCCACCCTGCCCGTCTACCTCAACGCCCTCGAAAGCAGGGGCGTCCACGTCGTCACCGTCAACGACTACCTCGCCCGCCGCGACTCGGAATGGATGGGCCGCATCTACAAGTTCCTCGGCCTCTCGGTCGGCCTCGTCGTCCACGGCCTCGACGACGGCGAACGCCGCCACGCCTACGCCTGCGACGTCACCTACGGAACCAATAACGAATTCGGCTTCGACTACCTCCGCGACAACATGAAGTTCCGCCTCGACGACTGCGTCCAACGGCCCTTCAACTACGCCATCGTCGACGAAGTCGACTCCATCCTCATCGACGAAGCCCGCACCCCGCTCATCATCTCAGGCCCGTCCGAGGAGTCCACCGATAAGTACTACCGCGTCAACGCCATCATCCCCCGCCTGGTCCGCGGCGAAGTCATCGAAGGCAAGGAGTCCGGCGAAAAGTACACCACCGGCGACTATACAGTCGATGAAAAACACCGCTCCGCCGCCCTCACCGAGGAAGGCGTCTCCAAGGTCGAAAAACTCCTCGGCGTCCCCAATCTCTACGACCCCGAGTTCATCGAACTCAACCACCACGTCCAGCAGGGCCTCCGCGCCCACGTCCTCTACCAGCGCGACCGCGATTACCTGGTCAAGGAAGGCGAGGTCATCATCGTCGACGAATTCACCGGCCGCCTCATGCCCGGCCGCCGCTGGTCAGACGGCCTCCATCAGGCCGTCGAGGCCAAGGAAGGCGTCAAGATCGAGAAGGAAAACCAAACCCTCGCCACCGTCACCTTCCAGAACTACTTCCGCATGTACAAGAAGCTGGCCGGCATGACCGGCACGGCCGATACCGAAGCCCCCGAGTTCTCCAAAACCTACAACCTCGACGTCGTCGTCGTCCCCACCAACAAGGCCTCCGGCCGCACCGACGAAAACGACGTCGTCTACCGCACCGAGGATGAAAAGTGGCGCAACGCCGCCAAGGACATCGCCGGGCGCCACGCCACCGGCCAGCCCGTCCTGGTCGGCACCATCTCGGTCGCCAAGTCCGAAAAACTCAGCGCCATCCTGAAGAAGATGGGCGTCCGCCACGAGGTCCTCAACGCTAAAAACCACGAGCGCGAAGCCTTTATCGTCGCCCAGGCCGGACGCAAGGGCGCCGTCACCGTCTCCACCAACATGGCCGGCCGCGGCACCGACATCCTGCTCGGCGGCAACCCCGAGTTCCTCACCCAGGAAGAGGTCCTCAAGATCAAGGCCGTCGAAACCATCCCCGAGGATCAGGCCTCGCTCGTCGCCGACACTCATTATTATTGGTTCCAGCGCGGTGAACTCCACTACCGCGTCGCCATCGATAAGTGGAACGGAATCTATAACCGCCATAAGGCCGAATGCGACGCCGAACACGCCGAAGTCATCGCCGCCGGCGGTCTGCTCATCATCGGCACCGAACGCCACGAATCCCGCCGCATCGACAACCAGCTCCGCGGTCGCGCCGGACGCCAGGGCGACCCCGGCGGCTCCCGCTTCTTCCTCTCCCTCCAGGACGACCTGCTCCGCATCTTCGGCGGCGACCGCATCCAGAATCTCATGCTCCGCCTCGGCATGGAAGAGGATGTCCCCATCGAATCGCGCATGATCTCCAAGCGCATCGAGGCCGCCCAAAAAGCCGTCGAGGCCCAACACTTCGCCTCCCGTAAACACCTGCTCGAATACGACGACGTCATGAACAAGCAGCGCAAGGCCGTCTACGGCCTTCGCCAGCAACTGCTCTCCGGCCAGGACATGAAGGAGCGCATCTTCGAAATCGTCGATGGCATCGTCGCCACCGCCGTCGATATCCGCTGCCCCGACGGCGCCCACTTCTCCACCTGGGACACGCTCGGTCTCCAGACCGACATCAACTCCCAGTTCGGCCTCCGCGTCGATCCCAGGGAACTCGCCGATCTCACCAAGGTCGAAATCGAAGCCCACGTCTTCGACAAACTCAAACGCCGCTACGACGAAAAAGAGGCGCTCGTCGGCGCCGACGTCATGCGCGATACCGAACGCTGGATCATGCTCAGCGTCATCGATGCCCAGTGGAAGGACAATCTCCTCTCCATGGACCACCTCAAGGAGGGCATCGGCATGCGCGCCTACGGTCAGAAAGACCCCCTCATCGAGTACAAAAAGGAAGCCTTCGCCATCTTCCAGGACATGATGGACCGCATCGAGGACGAAACCGCCCGCTTCCTGTTCTTCCTCCAGCCCTCCTCCGGCCAGCGCGCCTTCCATGACGAGTCCGAATCCGATTGGGGCCAGGATCCGCCCTCCGGCCCGGACCGCCGCGAAGCCAAGGACTCCCTCGTCGACCTCACCCGCAACATCCAGCGTAAGAAGGACCGCGAAATGGAGGCCCTCCAGTTCACCGGCGGAGATTCTTCCGCCGCTCCGAAACAAACCGTCATCAAAGGTGTCAAAGTAGGCAGGAACGATCTCTGCCCCTGCGGAAGCGGTAAGAAATATAAGAAATGTTGCGGCGTCAACTCCTAACACCCGCCGTCCTGGCTCTCTGCCTCGGCCCCTCGCTCGCCCAGGCCGCCATATGGCCCGAAAAATGGGCCGAACATACCCGCGCCAAGGCCGAACCCGCCGCCATCCCCGACGCCGGCCTGTGGGCCGAATTCGAAGGCGAGGCCGCCGAAAAAGCCCTGTTCCGCAGCCCCATCGGCCCCTTCCGCGCCACCGCCTGGCGTCTGCGCGACTCCACCTCCGCCCTCGCCTGGTATTATTTCACCCGCCCGGCCAACTGCACCCCCGTCCGAAATACCCACACCAGTTGCACCACCCCAGGACTCGCCGCCCTGGCGCTCAAAAACTACGTCTTCCTCTTCGAGGGCTGGCGTCCACTGGACCGTGAACTCCTCGAACTCGAAAAGATCCTCCCCGATATGCGCTCCGGCGGCGGACTCCCAAAACTCCCCGCCTACCTGCCCGACCGCAACCGCGTCCGCAACTCCGAACGCTACATCATCGGCGTCGAGTCCCTCGCCCGCTTCGAATCCCGAATCTCCCCAATGTTGGTAGGGTTCGAGAACGGCGCCGAAGCCGTCTCGGTCGCCTATCGCAGCCCCGCCGGCGACCTCCAGGTCACCGTTTTCGACTACCCCACCCCCCAACTCGCCCGCCAGGCCGTCTCCGGCTTCGAACGCCAGCCAGGCTGGGCCTTCAAACGCTCCGGCACACTGATCGCCGTTATTCCTCAACAGGTTGACCCCAAAGCCGCCGCCGCCGTCCTCGACCCCATCCAGTGGGACGTCAACTTCATGTGGAACGAGGCCACCAAGCCCCCTCCCATGCCCGACGTGGGCGGTATGTTGATCGCCATCTTCGAGCTAACCGGTTTGTTATTAGTGATTTGTATCGGCGGCGGCTGCGCCCTCGCCGGCCTCTTCTACATGGGCCGCGCCCGTGATCGCGCCGCCCGCCACAACGAATCCCCCATGACCTTCCTCGACCTCTCCAAGTAACCCGCGGCTTCGATAACTTCCCTGCCACGTGTCTCTTAGAGCCAAAACCTGCCCTCCCAGCGCCCTTTTCCCTGCCCCTGGAACAGACCGAATTGTCTCTGTCAAGAACTTTTAACTCCTTTACCTTCAATCATTTACTGTCATTTTTCACTCCCCCGGATTTTTTCTTGACTTGCCTTCCTTCAGCCCTTACCCTCAAATCATCAGACAGGTTTTCGGTCTGCGTGATCGTTGATCTGTTTCTCCCACAAACATCAGCCCGGACGCTCCGGGACGAGTGAGAAGGCCTGCTCCGGCGGGCCTTTTCGCTTGTGTTAGCCTGATGGTTCAACCCGATGCCAGACAAGAAACTGCAATTGATCCCCCTCGGGGGCCTCGGCGAGTTCGGAATGAACTGCATGGCCCTCCGCTACGGGGATGACATCATCGTGCTCGACTGCGGCATGATGTTCCCCGAAGCCGAACTCCTCGGCGTCGATATCGTCACCCCCGACTTTACCTTCCTTGAAGAGAACCGCGAACACGTCCGCGCCCTCATCCTCACCCACGGCCACGAAGACCACATCGGCGGCGTCCCTTTCCTGCTCTCCCAACTCAACATCCCCGTCTACGGAACCAAATTCACCCTCGCCCTCGTCGAACGCCGGCTCGAAGAGCACGAACTCCGCAAGGACGCCAAGCTCAAACCCGTCAAACCCCGCGACATCGTCGAGATCGGTCCCTTCAAGATCGAGTTCATCCACGTCACCCACTCCATCGTCTCCTGTGTCGCCCTGGCCATCACCACCCCGCTCGGCGTCATCATCCATACCGGCGATTTCAAAGTCGATCCCACCCCCACCGACAACACCCCCTTCGACCTCCATACCCTCGCCGAATACGGCAAACGCGGCGTCCTGCTGCTGCTTTCCGACTCCACCAACGTCGACCGCGCCGGCTACACCCTCAGCGAACGCGCCGTCCTGCCCCGCCTCGAGGAACTCTTCAACCGCGCCAGCCGCCGCATTGTCGTCTCCTGCTTCTCCTCTTCCATCCACCGCCTCCAGCAGATCCTCGACATCGCCGCCGCATCCGGCCGCAAAGTCGGCCTCATCGGCCGCTCCATGCTCTCGGCCACCGAAATCGCCCATTCCCACGGGCTGCTCCGCATCCCCGACGGCCTCCTGCTCCGCCCCCAGGACATCATGCAGGCCCTGCCCTCAAAGGTCGTCGCCGTCGTCTCCGGCACCCAGGGCGAACCCATGTCGGCCATGAGCCGCATCGCCGTCGATAACCACAAACAGCTCTCCCTCGAAAACGGCGACCTCTTCATCCACTCCGCCCGCATCATCCCCGGCAATGAGAAGGCCATCGGCCGCATGATGAACCACATCGCCCGCCGCGGCGCAGAAGTCGTCGCCGGCTCGATGAACCCGCCCATCCACGTCTCCGGCCACGCCTCCCAGGAAGAGCTTAGACTCGTCCTCAACCTCGTCCGCCCACGCTACTTCGTCCCCGTCCACGGCGAATACTGGCAGATGTCAAAACACGCCGCCCTCGCCTCCCACCTCCAGGGACTCGGCCTCGAGGAGGTCTTCATCCTCGAAACCGGCCAGACCCTCGAACTCGACCGCCGCGGCGCCCGCCGCGGACCCAAAGTCACCGTCGGCCGCGTCTGCATCGACTCCGGCTCCATCGACGACGTCGTCGAGGACATCATCATCCGCGACCGCCGCCACCTCTCCGAGGACGGCTTCGTCATCCCCATCATCACCATCGGCAAACACACCGGCAAGTGCGAGGGCCTGCCTGAAATCGTCTCCCGCGGTTTCGTCTCCTTCGAGGAACGCTCAGACCTGCTCGCCCAGGCCCGCGCCATCGTCTCCAAAACCCTCGATAACTCCTCCCAGGAGGAACGTACCGATTGGGGCGTCATGCAGGAGAAAATCCGCGCCGACCTCAAACGCTTCCTCAACAAACAAACCTCCCGGCGCCCGCTCATCCTGCCCGTCATCCTCGAGGTCTAGCCGCCCCGTGGCCGAAGTCCCGCAAGCCTACCTCGAAGACGCCTCCGGCCTCACCGGACACGCCTCCCAGTTCGCCGCCCCCTCGACGGCCGGGGAACTCGCCGCCATCCTCGCTGACTGCCGCCGCCGGTTGATGCCCGTCACCTTCGCCGGAGCCGGCACCGGCCTTGTCGGAGGCCGCATCGGCGACGGCGGCATGATCGTCAGCCTCGAACGCTTCCAGCGCCTCGAAATCCGCCCCGGCCATGCCATCGCCGGCGCCGGCATCTCGCTCAAGGAACTCCACACCGCCGCCCAGGCCTCAGGCCAGTTCTATCCGCCCGACCCCACCGAATGGACCGCATCGGTTGGCGGCACGATCGCCACCAACGCCTCCGGCTCCCGGTCGTTCCTCTACGGCTCTACCCGCAAATGGATCCGCTCGCTCACCGCCGTCTTCATCGACGGCTCCATCCGCGCCTTCCGCCGCGGCGATCGGGTCGATTTCCCCATCTCCCCCCTGCCCGCCCCACTCGCCCGTAAACACACCGCCGGCTACCCCCTGCGCGAGTCCATGGATTGGATCGACCTGCTCTGCGGCTCCGAAGGCACGCTCGCCGCCGTCGTCGAAGCCGAACTCTCTTTGTTGCCCCAACCAGCCGCCTTGCTCTCCGGCGTCGTCTTCTTCCCCTCCCCGCACGCCGCCCTCTCGGCCGTCGATTCCTGGCGCCCCATCCCCCAACTCCGGATGCTCGAATACCTCGACAACTCCTCCCTCCGCATCCTCTCCGCCGCCTACAACGGCATCCCCGCCGCCGCCCAATCCGCACTGCTCATCGAACAGCAGCTCGACGCGCTCCCCGGCGACCCCATCGGCCTGTGGATCGACCGCCTCGACGCCGCCAATGCCCTCGCCGAGCAGTCCTGGTTCGGCCAGACCGCCCACGACCGCGAACGCTTCCGCGCCCTGCGCCATAGCCTGCCCGAAGTGGTCAACCAGCGCGTCCACCGCAACGGCTTCCCCAAACTCAATACAGACTACGCCGTCCCCATCGAAGCCTCGCAGGCCATGCTCGACAATTACGTCAGCCGCCTCGAGGCCGAACTCCCCGGCCGCTACGCCATCTTCGGCCACATCGGCGACGCCCATGTCCACGTCAACATGCTCCCCGAATCCCAGGCCGATTTCGACACAGGCCTTCCGCTCACCATCGAGTTCGCCCGCCACGCCGTCTCGCTCGGCGGCACCGTCAGCGCCGAACACGGCCTCGGCCGCAAGAAGCGCAATCTGCTCGCCATCGAATTCTCCGAACCCCAAATCGACGCCATGCGCGACGTCAAACGCCGCCTCGACCCCGCCTGGCTGCTCGGCCGCGGCGTCCTGTTCGCCCCGCCATCCTGACACCCCATCCAACCCTCCCTTTTTCGTAAGATATGGAGGTCGATGGGATGCGTCCTCAGAGGGGTCGCGCCTGCCTCCGGGCCGGTGGTGAAGTTTTTGTCATATCAAACACTTTGCTCTCATCAGAGAAACAGGTTCTAATACTAGGGTTTGGTACAGTACGATCTGGAGGTCTCATGTCCGATAACCGGCTTACTATTACTGATCACCGCACCGGGGCCCAATACGAGGTTCCCATTGTCGACGGCAACATCCGTGCCACGGATCTCCGCAAGATCAAGGTCACCCCGGATGAGTTTGGCATGATGACCTACGATCCGGCGTACCTCAACACGGCCTCCTGCCGCAGCGCCATCACCTTTATCGACGGGGATATCGGCATCCTCCGCTACCGCGGCTACCCCATCGAAGAGCTTGCCGAGAAATGCAGCTTCCTCGAAGTCGCCTGGCTCCTCATGCGCGGCGAACTGCCCACCAAGGTCGAACTCGAATGCTGGGAACAGCGCGTCATGCGCCACTGCATGATCCACGAGACGAACAAAAAGTTCCTCGAGGGCTTCCGCTATAACGCCCACCCGATGACCATGCTCATCTCCACCACCGCCGCCCTGTCCACCGTCTACCCCGAAGCCAAGGACATCCACGACCCCGTTAACCGCGAACGCCAGGCCGTCCGCCTCCTCGCCAAGATGCCCACCATCGCGGCCTACTCCTACCGCCACGCCTTCGGCCTGCCCTATATCTACCCCGATAAGACCAAGTCGTTCACCGCCAACTTCATGCACATGCTGTGGTCCATGGTCGAGCCCAAGTTCATCGACGACCCCACCATCGCCCGCGTCCTCGACATCCTGTTCATCCTTCACGCCGACCACGAACAGAACTGTTCGACATCTACAATGCGCCAGGTCGGCAGCTCCCAGGCCGATCCTTATCTCTCGGTCGCCGCCGCCGCCGCCGCCCTCTCCGGCCCCCTGCACGGCGGAGCCAACGAAGCCGTCCTCATCATGCTCGACGAGATCGGCTCCAAGGCCAACGTAGCTTCCTACATCGAGAAGGTGAAAAAGGGCGAAGTCAAACTCATGGGCTTCGGCCACCGCGTCTATAAGAACTACGATCCCCGCGCCCGCATCATCAAATGGGCCGCCGGCGAAGTCTTCAGGATCACCGGCGTCAACCACCGCATCGAGATCGCCCTCGAACTCGAACGCATCGCCTTGCAGGACGAATACTTCGTCGGCCGCAAGCTCTACCCCAACGTCGATTTCTACTCCGGCATCATCTATCAGGCCATGGGCTTCCGCCCCGACCTGTTCACCGTCCTGTTCGCCATCCCGCGCGTCGTCGGCTGGCTCGCCCAGTGGGAGGAGATGATCACCGACAAGGAACAGAAAATCGCCCGTCCCCGCCAGGTCTACACCGGCTACGGCGAGCGCCACTTCATCCCCATGGAAGACCGCATGCCCACCACCAGCCTCGGCTAATCCGGTTCCCCGACCCCGCGGCGGCGCGACCGGCCCGGTCCGCCGCCGTTTCCATTTTCGAATGCCGCGTAGGGCGGTTCGCTGGTCCTCCGCCGGCGCCCTCGCCGGTATGCGCCGATTCGTGTCCGCCCGCGAGCGGGTAGACCGAGGCCGCGAGCGCGGCGAGCGGGTGCCCACTCCCCTCCGCCTTTGCCTCCCGCCACCCCAACGTCATATGCTGTCTGTCATCATGTCCCGCACCGGCTGCCGCGCCGTCGCCCTCAACTCCGCCTGCCGGGCCTTCCCCCAATGCCGCGAACGGGTCCGCGCCCACCCGCCCCGCTGCATCGAATGCGAAGACCAGGGCGGCCCAACGATTGAAAGGAGCCTCGAATGGGTCCGAAACGCGCTCTCCTAGCTCTTCTTCTCGCCGCCGCTCTGCCCGCCCCCGCGCAGCCCGCCACGACGAAACTCCTCGTCCTCACCGGCGCTTCCGACGGCCAGTATCACGACTGGCGCTCAACCACCTCCGCCATCCTCGAAATCCTCGCCCGCACCGGCCGCTTCGATACCCGCGTCGTCGAAGAGCCCCGCACCCTCACCGCCGCATCCTTCACCGGCTACGACGCCGTCCTCATCAACTACAACGGACCCCGCCTCAGCGCGGAAACCGAAAAGGCCCTCGAAGCCTATGTCTCCGCCGGCGGCGGACTGTTCGCCTTCCACCTCTGCAGCTACGGCGAATGGTTCGGCATGGAGTTCCGCGCCAACAAGTGGCAATCCGGCCCCACCCCCGGCTGGACCGAATACCCCAAAATGATCGGCATGTCCTGGGCCCCCGAGAACATCGGACACGCCCGCCGCTGGACCTTCACCGTCGACCACCCCGATCCCGCCCACCCCATCACCCTCGGCCTCCCCTCCTGGATCGCCAACGACGAGCTTTATCACAAATTCACCCTCCTGCCCGGTTCCCATCCCGTCGCCGACGCCTTCAGCCCGCCCGCCATCGGCGGCACCGGCAACCGTGAACCCCTCGCCTGGACCCGCTCCTACGGCCGCGGCCGCGTCTTCTACACCACCCTCGGCCACGACACCATGGCCTTCTACCAGCCCGGCATGCGCAACCTCATCGCCCGCGGCATCGAATGGGCCTCCACCGGCCGCGTCACCTCGCCCGCCATCGACTGGCACAAATCCGACCGCGGACCCAACCCCATCCGCCTCCTCGCCGTCACCGGCGGCCACGCCTACCCGCAGGAGTTCTACTCCATGCTCAACCGCCTCCCCGGCGTCGTCTGGACCCACGCCGCCACCGAGCAGGAAGCCTTCTCCCGCCCCCTCCAAGACCGCTACGACGCCGTCCTGCTCCACGACATGCGCGAAACCACATCCGAATCCGCCCGCGCTCGCCTGAAGTCGTTTGTCGATGCCGGCAAGGGCGTCATCTCCCTCCACCACGCCATCGTCGACTACACAGACTGGCCCTGGTGGTACGAACACGTGATCGGCGGCAAATACTTCACCAAAGCCACCCCCGCCCACCCCGCAAGCTCCTACAAAGAGGACCTCGACTTCCTCGTCACCCCCGCCCCCGGCAAGCAGCGCCACCCGGTGCTGGCCGGCGTCGGACCCCTCCACGTCAACGACGAACTCTACAAAGGTATGTGGCATTCGGACAAAATCGACGTCCTCATGACCACCGACCACCCCGACTCCGACCCGCCCGTCGTCTACACCGGCCCCAACCCCTCCGCCCGCGCCATCCATATCCGGCTCGGCCACTCCGCCCACACCTTCAACCATCCCGGCTTCCAGCGCCTCGTCTCAAACGCCGTCCGCTGGGCCGCCAACCGCGCCAATTAGCACTACAAGGAACCCCGCCATGAACCCCATCTCCCGCCGCGCCATGTTGATGACACCCGCCGCCGGCGTCTTCGCCCAGTCCACCGCCGCCATCCGTGTCGGCGTCATCGGCTGCGGCGGCCGCGGCGCCGAAGCCGCCACCAACGCCATGAAGGCCGGACCCGACGTCCGCATCGTCGCCATGGGCGACCTCCTGCTCGACCGCGCCCAGGAAAAGCGCACCGCCATCAAACTCAAGTTCCCCAACCAGGTCGATGTCCCCGACTCCCGCTGCTTCGGCGGCTTCGACGCCTACAAAGCCGTGATCGACGCCTCCGACGTCGTCATCATCGCCAACGCCGCCAAGTTCCATCCCTTCCATCTCATGGCCGCCGTCCGCGCCGGCAAGCATGTCTTCCTCGAAAAGCCCCACGCCGTCGACCCCGCCGGCATCAAAATGCTCCGCGCCGCCTGCGACCTCGCCAAACAGAAGGGCCTTTGCGTCGTCTCCGGACTCCAGAGCCGCTACCACCCCGGCTACATCGAGACCATGGAGAAGGTCCATTCCGGCGCCATCGGCTCCATCGTCGCCATTCAGGAAACCTGGCTCCGCCCGCCCTATGTCCTCTACCCCCGCCGCCCCGGCATGGACGAAATCACCTACCAGGGCAGCAACCAGTACCACTTCAACTGGCTCTGCGGCGACGACGTCCCCCAAACCCTCATCCACAACCTCGACCGCTCCAGTTGGGCCCTCGGCAACGCCGCCCCCACGCGCGCCTACGGCATGGGCGGCCGGTCAACCCTTAAAGGCGAGATCTACGGCAACGTCTTCGACCACCACGCCGTCGTCTACGACTTCCCCGGCCCCATCCGCGTCTACGCCTACTGCCGCACCATCGACAACTGCTACAACGAAAACTCCAGCTTCATCATGGGCGCCAAGGGCCGCTGCGACCTGCTGCGCCTCCGCATCGAAGGCGAAACCAACTGGCAGTCCTCCCTGACGTTCTCAAAGAACAATCCCTACGACCTCGAACACGTCGCCCTGTTCAACGCCATCCGCCAGTCGAAACCCATCAACAACGGCGACTACATGGTCCGCTCCACGCTCATCACCCTCATGGGCCAGTTCTCCTGCTACACCGGCAAGGAAGTCACCTGGGACCAGCTCAACGCCTCTGACTTCTTCTACGCCCCCAGCCCCGAAAACGTCCGCATCGGCATGGAACCCCCCGTCCGCCCCGGCCCCGACGGCACCTACCCCGTCTTCACCCCCGGCGTGACGAAACTCCTGTAAGCCCTTTCGAATCGTCCGACGCCCGCGTTCTCGTGGCGAATGCTCAGATGAGACCATAGGCCCAACGTGTCGGCTGCTACTCAGGTGCAGAACAAAGTGATTCCCGCCAAAGTCGCATATGATACTCTGATCTCTGTTCTACCATGCAGATTAAACGGGCCAGCACTCACGAGCATTACGAACGCCTCTACGGGACGATCGAACTCCTAGCGGCAGGCACTTCTAATGCGGCAAAGACGTGCAACGTCGACCTGAAAGTGATTGTAGTTCTACCCGGTCGCAGCACGAGCCAGCATGTCCATCTAAGAACCGAATCCATTCTCTTTGTTGAAGCCGGTCCGATAGTGCTGGAGTCGTCCTTAGCGGGCCAGAAGACTGTTCTCGAAGCGGGCGACATAGTCGTGGTCGACGTTGCTGAGGATCACCGCCTGGTCAATGAAGGGCTGGCCACCGCGCGTGTTTTCGAAATACAGAGCCCTGGCTATAAAAAGACCGATACTGTCCCGCTAAGTTCGGCCCTGCGTCGCGTCGAGCTGCCCACAGGCCGGTTCTGGAGTCCCGGGAATCAAGTAAAGTTGAAAGTCTGCGGCGTGCGGACACTGGAAGTAGCATATGCCTGCCACGAGCTGGGCGTCGATGCGATAGGGTTGCATGCCCTCGGGCCCAAGTGGAGTACCGTTCTCTCTTGTGAGGATTGGATTCCTGCAGTTCCAGAGCAGCTAAGCGTCTTCCTTCTCACAGATGCGAGAAGGCCCGAGATCCTTGCCTCTCTCGTTCACCGACTCCGCTGCACGGCCATACAACTGCAGGGCCAAACCTCCGACCAGCAACTCGCAGAGGTTGCCAGCGCGGCGAAGGAACTCGGCGTCAAACTCGTGAAGACCTTGCCCGTCCCCGCCGATCAAGACCTCACCTCAGCGCTAAGGTATGTCCATACTACCGAAAGTACAGTCGACGCCTTTCTACTTGATAAAGGCTGGTATGGCGGTACTGGCGCCACTACAAATTGGCAGAATGCACGCAAGCTTGTGTCCTCCACCACTACGCCCATAATCCTCGCCGGTGGTCTCAATGAGGCAAACGCAGTCGAGGCCTGTATTACCGTCAAGCCCTACGCAATAGATGTCGAGTCCTCCCTGGAGTGGCGTTTACCCCTAAACGGACGCCTCATCAAGCCCAAAAGCGTCCTCAAGATCCAACGCCTTCTCTCTTCTCTCCATGTACTACAAGAAGACGCACGGAGTGATTAGATACCTCAACCTTCTTTGAATCTCGAAGCAGCTTCAACAATCTCGCATCATCTATATGATAACACCTCACCAAGTTCTTCAACTCTTGCCAGAATACAACGATCTCACTGAAACTACTCGAAACAACGTCTTTCAATTCGTCGACACCAAGCTACAGAAGCTCCAGTTCAAGCTCACAACTTCTCCATATCTTCCAAGGCAGCGAGAAGATCGACTACATCTAAATCATAATCCTACCCGTGCGATCCATGAATGGCTCCGTCAATTCCCCGACGAATTCCGTCTCGGTGCTCTAACTGCTGCACTGGGTCTGTCGTATATCACGCATCTTGAGATAGGACAATTGCTAGATATTGTCCTTTCACAATTTATCGAGCAGGTTGAAGGTGTCGCACAGACGTCTCGACACGGAAGTTATCACCTACTACCAAAACACATCAAACAACGCATTCGAATCATTCCACTATCGGAGTTTGCGCAGTTTCCGGACTTCATTAGACGCGCCAATATCAGCGGAACAGCTGATACAAACTGTAGGCCTGCAGAAACACTCCAAACGTTCGTATTTAACAGCTTCCAAGAGCTTCGCTCCATCGCAGATCATGGCGAACACACACCTTACCCAGACGTCTCCGAATCGGCCGTGAAGTTAATCGTAAACACACTATTAGACAATTTTTTAATGATTGTCGAAGACAACAGCTACTCCGGCACAACTGCGACAAGCGATTTGCATCGACTTCATCAATTGACAGATGTCATGTTTACTTCTTTTTTGCCGCAGTTAAAAACTGCCGGCTACAACCTCCCCAAGATGTATCTCCTTATGCCTGTCGCCACGGCATCTGCTGTAAAAACCATTGCAGACCGCTTGTCAATCTCGGAACAATCGTACTTTCCTGTTCCACCGATTGTGGGTCACACTTTTCTGCGCGAAAGAGATAGTTTTGAGGCCGGCCTCCCAGAGGCTCTGCAGCCCCTGCAGGCCGTTGTACCAACTAACGTGTCTTTGTCGGAGCGAGTCTACAAGACACTTGAGTACTTCCACGACACCTATGCTTATAAGTACTGGGAGTCGGAAACGGCTATTGCCACGCGCAACGCTATCAATAAGAAAGATGTACTTTACGGCTACAAAAATGGAGGTTACGCAATTGCAACATACTCCAATTGTCCCAACAACTCTATGCCGCTGCTGTGGTATCCGCACAGCGAGTCTGATAATTCGCAGTTCATCGCTCTGTTTTCGAGAGTAGAGCGAAGACTTGAACATTTTTCAGAGCGATCTGATCGCCTCGCCGATCATATCGAGATCACAAAGAGAGACTCCAATCACAATTTGAGGTCATATTTGAGAGGCTTCTATGAGAAATTTCTTAGATCATGACGCGTTTAGACGCGCGGCATTGGGTGAGCCTTCACTTCACATCCTTTGTCTCGGCTGGGAGGAACGCTGCCTTGGTTATGCCAGGGAGCTGCGAGGTGCTGCAGTGAGCGGAGTAGTCCAAAAGATTATGTGCATAGATCCTGGCGACAATGGCGTCAGCAGTTATCTGGAAAGTATTAGAGAGGAAAACAGAAATGAGTTGAATCAGCTGTTGGCCGTGGACTTCAAGCATGATATCGAGGATGCGATTCGTGGAATTATCGAGAGTATTTCTAATTACCGTAGTTGTTGCGTGGATTTGTCATGCATGCCAAGGCACTTAATGTTTAGACTATTGCCGAAGTTGATTCGCGCGTGCAGCAACGGTATTCGATTATTTGTCAGTTACTCGTATCCTAAAACGTATTTGCCTGGTACCCTTCAGGATCCAGCTGGTGACGTGTATGAAGTGGAGAGCGCCGGTGCTTCAGCTGCAGGTAAGACTGGGCTCATTATAATTCCCGGCTTCGATAGCGAGTTTTGTACTTTGATGATGATGTACGTCCGACTGCGGAATAACAGGCAACAGTTTCCCACAAGATGGCTTTTTCCAGTTGGACGTGATCGATATCAGTTGTACGAGAGGGCGCTGGAGCAAAATTTATATCTTGTTGGAACTGACAGCTGTGAGTTGCTCCCTCAAGATGAGATTGTGATGGCTACCAGCCAGCTTGTGACCGCAATTACTGCACTCGCTGATGGACCTGTCTACATCGCTCCGCTTGGCCCACGGATTAGTTGTGTCCCTGTTATTCTCGCTCTGAATGCGGTTGAGCTTCGCGATCGGAAGGTGTTTGTCTTGCTACCGCGAACTGCCCGGTACCGGTCAGTTCGTTCTGTTGGCGTGAGCACCCCGCTCGTTGAGGAGCTAGCAGTCGAGCGGTGGCCGACTTAGGATGACGGGTGGCGACTTTTCTTTTGACGCGAAGGGGACAGCCCACATCAAGCACTTGGCGAATTTGAGCAGAAGCCGTCGCCCACCTGCAACTTACTGATACCACACAACTTGCTCGCGTGCACGCCTCTGCCCGATCCTGCCCAACCACGCCCCCGCCCACCATCAACCTGAGCGCACGTTGAAAACAAACCGCTTACCGCCGCACAAAATTCCGCGTATTCGCCAACACGTCGAAGCGCTGCGTCCCCTTCGCGCCTCCTTCCGATCCGCCTGCGTCAGCGGGCGTCATGCATGGAAACCCCGGGCATCTGACCGGGCGGGCACGGCTACGCCCCGTTGTAGGCTCTCTCCAGCTCAGCCACGTCGAGCTTCACCATCGTCATCATGGCTTCCATCACCGCCTTCACCTTTTTGGGGTCCCTATCGCCGATCAGCTCGGTGAACCGTCTCGGGACAATCTGCCAGGATAGGCCGAAGGGGTCTTTGATCCAACCGCATTGCGTGGGCGTCGCTCCTGCCTTCACGAGCTTGTCCCAGTATTCATCCACTTCAGCCTGGTCCGCGCAGTCCACGTACAACGAGACCCCCTCGGAGAAGCTGAAGTACGGCCCCCCGTTGTAGCCCATGAAGGCCTGACCGCCCACGACGAACTCGGCGGAACTCACCGGGCCGTCCTTGCCCGTGTGGGCGACGTTGCGCACTTCGGAGCCCGGAAACGTCGCCGTGTAGAACTCGATCGCTGCTTCAAGCTGGTCGTTGAACATCAGAAACGGCGTCACTTTGTTCATGGAAGTGTCTCCTCTGTGGGTGCGTCGCGCTCTGTAACTTCTCCCGTCACCCTTCCAACATCGCCCCGCCGCATCGCCGCTTGGGCATGGCCCATTAACATGTCTTCATTCTACTCCCACGGCCATAGGCCGCGAACGCAGTGAGTCGAGTGACGCTCTTCTTCCTCTGCTCCGCGAACGCAGTGAGCCGGGTGATGCTATTCTTCCTCTGCTCCGCGAACGCAGTGAGCCGGGTAGTGACGCCCGCCAGACTGCCCGTCCGAGCTGTTTCAAGAGCATCTCGACGATTTTTGACTACTCATGAGATGCGGTCACCATCGCCACATGCCTCTAACCGGCACCCCCTCTTCGCCCGCAACTGTACACTTGGTCTATTCTTGAATTGTCGGGCTTCTGCCAAGCCCCGCCTATGGAGCTGCATCAATGAAACGCACCATCCAGTTTTCCATCCGCCGCGGCGAGACCCAATACGTCGCCGAGTGCCTCGAACTCCCAATCGTCACCCAGGCCCCCTCCCTCGACCTGCTCGCCGCCAACATCTCCGAAGCCGTCGCCCTCTTCCTCCAAGGTGAAGACCCGGCCGAATTCGGACTGGCCCCCTCTCCCGTCGTCCTCGCCACGCTCGAACTCGAGGCCGCCGCCTGATGGGCCGGCTCCGCCCCCTCTCCTACCGCGAATTCATCTCCATCTTTCAATCCTTCGGCTTCTCCGTTCACGACCAGCGCGGCAGCCACATCAAACTCCGCCGCGTTGCCCCCAACGGTGAAATACAAACCCTACTCGTTCCCGCTCACGCTGAAATCGACAAGGGAACTCTGGTTTCCATCTTTCGCCAGGCCTGCCGTTACATCAACCCCACCGATCTTCGCCCCCGCTTCTACTTCGTAGATTAGCCGAGCACTCACCCCCTGCACCCCGCCCGCGCCTACCCGCGATCACAGCAGCAAGAAATTTCTTTTTCCCTCAAAAAGCCCAATCAATCGCCGGTTTTCGTCTCCGGCACCGCCCGGAGCCATTGTCCCCGGCTGATATCGTTGCCATGGGAGGCCACATCCGCCCCCACC
>PNKE01000077.1 GCA_013822245.1 Candidatus Solibacter sp. | reverse complement strand
AGGATGTAGTCAGGCGGAAGACGACTGGCAGCGAGCCGTAACCTTCACGGCATCTTACACTTAGACGCGATAATGCTGCCCGGTTGAGGGGGAAGATCCGTCAGAGGCGGACGTCGACGACGATGCGGCCGCGGATGTGTCCGGCGAGGAGTTCACCGGCGGCGCTGATAACGCCGGCGAGGCCGATCTCGCGCGCCATCACGTGCATGCGGAGGGGCGGGATGTGGGCGGCGAGGAGGCCCCACGCGGTTTCGCGTTCGCTCATGGGGGCGTGGTTGGAGTCGATTCCATGGAGGGTGACGCCGCGGAGGATGAAGGGGGCGACGGTGACGGGGAAATCCATGCCTCCAGCATTGCCGCATGAGGCCACAGCGCCGCGCGGGGTGACGGCGGCGACGGCGTTGGCGAGGATGATGCCGCCGGCGCTGTCGATGACGCCGGCCCAGCGGGCTTTGGCGAGGGGTTTGTGGGGGGCGGAGAGTTCGTCACGGGGGACGATGGCGGATGCGCCGAGACTCTTCAGATAGCTTGTCTCTTCCGCCCTGCCGGTGGATGCAGCCACGTCGAAACCCAGTGCCGAGAGCAGCATGACGGCGAATCCGCCGACGCCGCCGGAGGCGCCGGTGACCAGGATGGGGCCAGCGTCGCGCTTCAGGCCGTGTTTGATCAGAGCCTGGACGGCCAGGGCGGCGGTGTATCCGGCGGTGCCGGCGCACATGGCGTCGCGGGTGGAAAACGGATCGGGCACGGCTTGCAGCCAATCGGCGGGAACACGGACGTGGGAGGCGAGGCCGCCCCAGTGGTCTTCGCCGAGTCCGTGGCCGTTGGCCAGGACGCGGTCGCCGGGCTGGAAGCGGGCGTCGCCGCTCTCGTCGACGGCGCCGGCGAAGTCGATGCCGGCGACCATCGGGTATTTGCGGACAATGGGCGCTTTACCGGTGATGGCCAGGGCGTCTTTGTAGTTCAGCGAAGAGTACTCGATGCGGACCAGAACGTCGCCGCCGGACGCGGCGGGGGCGGTGACCTCGGCCAGCGAGGCGGGTTCGCCCTGTTCAAGATAGATTGCCCTCATGCGCGGCTCCCTCATGAGTGAGCATAAGCCACGGCGGACCCCTAGCGGGTTAGACTGCACTGAAAGGCTGAAACCATGAGACTTGCCGCTGCATTCCTGCTTGCCATCGCCGCCTACGCCCAGACGGCGGCCGAACCGCCGGTGGCCGCCGAGATCCGGCGGGTGTCGGCGCGGATCGGGGCCGACGTCTATTTGTTCGCGAAGAACCTGGATACGGGGGCGGAGTTCGGGTGGCGAGCCGATGAGAGGGTAAGGACGGCGAGCACGATCAAGCTGCCTGTGCTGTGTGCGTTGTACGAAAAAGTGGCGCGGGGCGAGGTGAACTGGGAGGAGATGCTGGTGGTGAGGGAGGCCGACAAGGTGTCGGGGTCTGGGGTGTTGCAGGAGTTGACGGGCGGGGCGAGGCTGGCGGCGCGCGATGTGGCGAACCTGATGATTGTGGTGAGCGACAACACGGCCACGAACCTGATTCTGGACCGGATTTCGGCGGACGCCGTGAATGAGTCGATGGACCGGCTGGGATTGCGGCGGACGCGGTCGATGAGGAAAGTGAGGGGCGGCGGGACGCAATTGAAGGAGGCGGCGGGGTGGAGCAAGGCGGGGTTGATGGAAGAGAACCGGCGGTTCGGGCTGGGGGTGTCGACGCCGCGCGAGATGGTGCGGTTGATGGAGATGCTGGCCGGAGGCAAGGTGGTGTCGGCGTCGGCGAGCCGTGAGATTCTGGCGACGATGGAGCGGCAGCGGTATAAGGACGGGATCGGGCGGAAGTTGGGCGAATTCAAGGTGGCGAGCAAGTCGGGGGCGCTGGACGCGTTGAGGTCGGATGTGGCTCTGGTGACGACGCCGAAGGGCCGGATTGCGCTGGCGATCACGGTGGACGGCATGAAGGACGTCGACTATGGCGAGGACAACGCCGGGCTGCTGGCGATAGCGGCGCTGGCGCGGCAGATCGTCGCCGGCCCCGATTCGCCTGTTGTTGAATAGAGCCGCGGGAGGCGCCGGCGGCCGGGTCCGGCACGGCGCTCCTATCGAAAAGTCCGCCAACGGCCGATAGGTCTCTACAGAGGGGTGTTGTCCCCTGTCGAGGGATCACGTTCGAACCGTCATGGCGACCAGTACAAACCAACTCCCGGGCGCGGCAAAACTGCCGGCGCGAATCGCGGCGCCATCCTGGGCCGCGCGCCTCTCACCGAGCCTGTTTGACCTGTTCTTGTTGGCGGTGCTGGTGTGGACATTCCTTAGCAGCGCCAAGGATCTGGGCTGGAGCCAGATGCTGACCGACGGCGACTCGGGCTGGCATATGAGGGTGGGGCAGTGGGTCCTGGAACACGGGCGGGTGCCGACGCAGGATTTCTTCTCGTTCTCGAAACCGGGTGAGGCGTGGTTCGCCTGGGAGTGGTTGAGCGACGTAATCTATGCCGTCCTGCATGGATGGATGGGATTGAAGGGGATGGTGTGGTTGACGGCGGCGCTGTTCATGGGGTTGGCGGGCATAATGCTCTTGCGGGTGGGCCGCGCGGGGGCCAACGTGTTTCTGGCCGTTCCTCTGACGATGGTGGGCATTGGGGTGATCCGGATTCACCTGCTGGCGCGTCCACACATGTTCACGCTGCTGTTCGTCGCGATAGCTATCTGGTTGATTGAAAGAGACTTAAAGAAGCCGACGCGGTGGATCTGGGCGCTAGTGCCGTTGACGGCGCTATGGGTGAACCTGCACGGCGGCTGGGCGGCGCTGGTGGCGATTCTGGGCATTGTTTCGGTTGGGGCGGCGGCTGAAGCGCTGGCCGGGAGGCGGGATTGGCAAGCGGCGAAGCGCTACGCGTGGCTTGCCGCGGCGTGCGGGCTGGCGTCGCTGGCGAACCCTTACGGCTGGGAACTGCACCGCCATATGTTCGCCTACCTCGATTCGAAGTGGATTCACGACGCGGTGGAGGAGTTTCAGGCGCCGAAGTTCCGCTCGGAAGGCCAGAGGTTTTTCGAAATGATCCTGCTGGGCGCGGTCCTGGCGGCGGGCGTGCAGATGCGGCGCAGGCGGTTCATCATGCCGTTTCTGCTGCTGTTCTGGACGCATGCATCGCTGACCAGCGTGCGTCATGCTCCGATCCTGGCGATTGTCGCGCTGCCGGTGCTGGCCGGCGGGTTGGCGTGGCTTTGGAACCGGACAATGGGGGGCTTCGGCGGCAGGTCGATTGCGGGGATTCTGAACTCTATTGGCCGCGACATGCAGCCGTCGCTGGTGAAGCCGGGCGTGTGGTCGGTTGTGCCGATGCTGTTCCTGCTGACGCCGCTGGCGCCGGTGCGCTGGCCGTCGGATTTCCCATCGGGCACGTTCCCGATCGAGTTTGTGGCGCGTCACGCCGCCATTATCGAGCCGGCGCGGCTGTTCGCCCCCGACGAATGGGCGGATTATCTGCTGTACCGCAACTACCCGAGGCAGCGCGTATTTTTCGACGGCCGGAGCGACTTCTACGGGGAGCGGTTAGGGCGCGAGTTCCTGCGCATGATGACGGGCTATTACGACTGGGACAAGTTACTGAAAAAGCATGAGATCGATGCCGTCATGGTACCGCCGGGCACGGCCCTGGCGAGTCTGTTGAAATCGTCGCCGGAGTGGAGGCTGGTGGCCGACTCCGGCGCCGAGAACCTGTTCGTGTTGAGAGGCAGCCGCCCCGAAAATGCCGCCATGACCCTAATGGCCGCGAACGGAACTGCCGAAGTTAACGGTGGAGAGTCTGAATGACGGCAACATTCGAGATTCAGGCGCCAGTGTTCGAACAAGACCCGCGTGCCATGCCCGATGAGGCCGGCCGGCGGGATTGGCGCCACGAAGGCAGCGGCAGGCAGATGATCAGGAGGCCGAACGTATGGATCGCAAATTGCTGACAGTGTTGGGCGTCAGCCTTGTTTTCGCGCTGGTGGTCAGCAGCATTTTCTACCAGTTGACGTCGCGGGCTGGCAGCGGACCCAAGAAGGCCGAATCCAGCGACGTGAAGGATGTCGTGGTAGCCGCCAAGGCGCTGGATATCGGCACGACGGTGAGGGCCGAAGACATAAGAGTGGTCAAGATCGCGGCCTCGGCTTTCCCGAAGGGCGCCTTCAGCAAGCCTGAGGACGTGGTGGACAGGCCGGTGATGAGTTCGATCCTGGTGGAGGAGCCGGTGGTGGACGGCCGGTTGGCGCAGAGGGGGTCGGGCGCGGGCCTGGCGCCGATCATTCCGGTCGGCATGAGGGCGGTGACGCTGCGGGTGAACGATGTGGTGGGCGTGGCTGGATTCGTGCTGCCGGGCATGAGAGTGGATGTGCTGATCACGGGCGATCCGCCGGGGACGTCGCAGCGGATTACCCGGACGGTGCTGCAGAACATCCTTGTGCTGTCGGCGGGCAAGAACATCCAGGTCGACGCGACTGGCAAGCCGGTGGACGCGCCCAGCGTGACTGTGCTCGCGACGCCCGGACAGGCTGAAGTGCTGACTCTGGCGGGCAACACCGGCCGCATCCAGTTGGTGCTCAGAAACGGCGGCGACCAGATTATCGAAAAGACGGGCGGGACCAACCTGACCCATCTCTATGGCGGCAAATTCCGGCCCGACGGGACCTTTGTGGACCGCGATAATCCGGATCTGCCGGACGAGAAACCGAGACCCAGGCCGCGGCCGGTCGTGGCATTTGCGCCGCCTCCGCCAGTGGCGCCGCCGGCTCCGGTGGTCGAACAGATCATCACCATTCGCGGAACAGACCGGAAGGTCGAAACCGTGTCGATCAAGAACAACGAATAGGGGAAGGAAACCCATGCGATTCCAGAACCGCTGCATGAGCGCCGCATTGGCGGCCGCTCTGGCGCTTGCCGCCTCGCCATGGTCAACGGCGCAGACCTCCTCGGATGAGATCCGCGTAACGCTCGGCAAGAGCATCGTCATCGACTATCCGGAGGATGTCTCGAGAATCTCGACCTCGAACCCGGAAGTTGTCGACTACGTGCCCGTCTCCTCGCGCGAGATCCTGCTGCACGCCAAGGGCTTGGGTGCGGCGACGCTCGTGGTGTGGGCGAAGTCGGGCCAGCGCAATTTCTACAACATCTCGGTGGAGCAGAACCTGGAGCCGATCCGGAAGCTGATCAAGGACTCCTTCCCGAACGAAGAGATCCGGGTGCAGGCGGCGCGCGACTCGATCACCATTTCCGGCATCGCGTCCTCGGCGGCCGTGGCTGACCGGCTGAACGAACTCGTCAAGCCGCTGGCCAAGAGCGTTGTCAACAACATGGCCATCAAGCCCGCGCCGGTGGACAAGCAGATCCTGCTGAGGGTGAAATTCGCCGAGATCAATCGCAACGCATCGAAGCAGTTTGGATTCAACCTGATCTCCACGGGCGCGACGAACACGCCCGGGGCCATTTCGACGGGCCAGTTCAGCGCTCCGCGGCCGTCGGAACTGGCCGGAGTCATCGGCGGGCGGACCAGCGGCACAAGTTCTGAGTTCTCGCTGTCCGACGCGCTGAACATCTTCGCCTTCCGTCCCGACCTCAACCTGGCCGCCACCATCAAGGCGCTGCAGCAGGAAGGCCTGCTCCAGATTCTGGCCGAACCCAATCTGGTTGCGACCAACGGCAAGGAAGCCAGTTTCCTGGTGGGCGGCGAATTCCCGGTGCCGGTGCTGCAGGGCGGCGCCAACGCGGGGGCGGTGACGATTCAGTTCCGCGAATTCGGGATCCGGTTGACATTCACGCCGAAGCTGACCGAGAACGGAACGCTGAAGATGCACGTCAAGCCGGAGGTTTCCACCATCGACCTGGCCAACGCGGTGACGGTGAGCGGGTTCACCATCCCGGCGCTGGCGACGCGGCGGATCGAATCCAACATCGAACTCGGCGAGGGCCAGAGCTTCGTCATCGGCGGGTTGATCGACGACCGCACCAACGAGACCTTCGCCCGCATTCCCGGGCTGTCAAGCATACCGCTTCTGGGTGAGCTGTTCAAGAGCCGCAATGAGACCCGGACGAAGACGGAACTGCTCGTGATGGTGACGCCGGAACTGGTGGAGCCGATGGCCGCCGGCGATCCGCGCCTGCGGGTGGGCATCCTCCACGACAAGATGCCTGCCGTGCTCCTGCCCGGCGGCGTGCCTGGGTCGACGGCTTCGAAATCCGAACCCGCGCCCCTGAAGATCGAGCGAAAGGACCTTTCGAATAAGCCGGCCTCGAAGTCCAGGAAATAGCTCCACTGCTGGGGATTCACTGGGGAGCCGACGGAATGATTCACTCAAGCATGAGCCGGGAGTCGGCGCTGCCGGCGATCCTGATTTCGCCGGACCGGGAGCTTGCCGCGGCCGCGCAGAGGGCGATCGCCGAGGCGAAGGTGTTCGAGATCGTCTCCGAGCTTCGCAGCTACCCTCCGCCGCAGACCGCGGAGATCCGGATCCGGCAGGCGCAACCTGACGTGGTTCTGATCGACCTTGCTTCGGACAGGGAAGCAGCGCAGGGCCTGCTGCGGACGATCGCGGCGATGCGGCCGCCGCTTCCGGCCGTCGGTCTGGGCATGACCAACGATGCGTCCCTGATCCTGGACGGGTTGCGCGCGGGGGCCGGCGATTTCCTGCATGCGCCATTCCAGCAGGTGGCTCAGCAGGAGGCGGCGGTTCGGATCCGGCGCCTGAGGCAGGCGGAGGAGCCGCCGCAGCGCGAGCAGGGCCAGTTGATCGCGTTCTCGGCGACCAAGCCCGGATCCGGTTCGTCGACCTTGGCGATGCAGTCGGCCTTCGCGCTGCGCCGGCTGACAGGCAAGCGCGTTCTGCTTGTGGATTTCGACCTCATCTCCGGGTCCGTGGCGTTCTCGCTGAAGCTTGCGCCGGTGTATTCGGTGCTGGACTGTCTGGCGCAGTCGGACCGGCTGAATCCTGCTCTGTGGAGTTCGTTCGTCAGCAACTGCCACGGGATCGACATCCTGGCCGCGCCGGACTCGCCGACGACCGATGTGCCCGAATCCAGCCGGGTGCATGAGGTGATCGAGTATGCGCGGATGTTCTACGACTGGGTGCTCGTCGATCTGCCGACGGTATTCCATCAGTTGAGCCTGTTCATGATGTCGGAGGCCGACCAGGTCTATCTGGTCTCCACGCCGGAACTTGCCAGCCTGCATCTGGGGAGGCGCGCTTCCGGGATGCTCGCGCAGCTGGGATTTGAGAAGGAGCGGGTGCGGATGGTGGTGAACCGGCTCTCGAAGAAGGAAGAGATCGCCCCGGCCGACATGGAGAAGATTTTCACCTGTCCGGTCTATTCGGCGTTTCCGAACGATTATTTTGCCCTGCACAAGGTGGTGACGCGGGCCGAACCGCTGGGCACGGAGACCGAGTTGGGCAAGGCGCTGGAGCGCTTTGGCGCCAAGGCGGCGAACCTGGCGGCGGCTGAGCGCAAGGGCGGAAGGACGCTGCTTGGTTCCAAGCCGGCGCTTTCGGAGTCGTGATGGGCTCAAGTTTTTGTGCTGACGGGCCGATGAATGTACAGATACGTGGTCTGGTCCCGGAAACCGGGGCGGAAGAAGAGATGAATCGATGATACCGACGATGGATCAAAGGCCGGCGCAGCAGCTCACCTGGGAACAGAGGCTGTTGAAGAACGCCGGCAAGCCCAAGTCGTCGCTGAAGCCCGAGTACCAGGAGCTGAAGTTCACGCTTCATCGCAAGCTGCTGGACAAGATCAACCTCGAGGCGCTGGCGACCATCGACAACCAGCGCGTCCGGGGAGAAGTCCGGCAGGCGCTGGTCACATTGATCGAATCCGAACCGACGTTGCTCAGTTCGCTCGAAAAGCAGCAGATTTGCGACGAAGTCCTGGATGAGGTATTTGGATTGGGGCCGCTCGAGCCGCTGCTTCAGGATCCGACGATCTCCGACATCCTGGTCAACGGATGCCGGCAGGTCTATGTGGAGAGGCGCGGCCTGCTGGAGTTGACCAGCGTCACGTTCCGCGACGACTCGCACCTGATCCGGATCATCGACAAGATTGTGAGCCAGGTGGGCCGCCGCATCGACGAGTCCACCCCGATGGTGGACGCCCGGCTTTCCGACGGTTCGCGCGTGAACGCCATCATCCCGCCGCTTTCGCTCGACGGGCCGCTGGTCTCCATCCGCCGATTCTCGCAGGACAAGCTGATGCCTGCCGACCTGGTGGAGAAGCGGGCGCTGACCGCGGGCATGATGGAACTGCTCGAGGCGGCGGTCAAGGCGCACCTGAACATCATCATTATTGGCGGTACGGGCGCCGGCAAGACGACGCTCCTTAACGCGCTGTCGCTGTTCATCAACCCGAAAGAGCGCATCATCACGATCGAGGACGCAGCCGAGTTGCAGCTCAAGCAGCCGCACGTGGCGCGACTTGAAACACGCCCGCCCAACCTGGAAGGTCACGGCGCGGTGCGGCAGCGCGAGTTGCTGATCAACAGCCTTCGCATGCGGCCGGACCGCATCGTGGTGGGCGAGGTGCGCGGCGCCGAGGCTCTGGACATGTTGCAGGCGATGAACACGGGCCATGACGGATCGCTGACGACGATCCACGCCAATTCGCCGCGAGACGGGATCTCCCGCCTTGAGGTCATGGTGTCGCTGGCCAACTCGAGCATGCAGCTGATCTCGATCCGCCAGCAGATCGCCAGCGCGGTGAACCTGCTGGTACAGGCTGCCAGGCTCAGCGACGGGTCGCGCCGGGTGACCAGCATCACGGAAGTGACTGGCATGGAGGGCGAGATCGTCACGCTGCAGGACATATTCGTTTTCGAGAAGCGCGGGCTGAACGCCGACGGCAAGGTGGTGGGCCGGTTTGCGGCCACCGGAATCCGGCCGAAGTTCTACGAGAAGCTGCTCGCGGCTGGCATCAGGCTGCGTCCGGACCTGTTCGACGAGGTGGTGGAGATCTGAAGCCATGAACTTCCTGATCGTATTTCTGTTGTTCTGGGCGATGGCGGTCGGCGGCTACATGATCGTAAGGAGATCGTTCCAGAGCGCCGACGCCGACAAGATCCGGGCGCGGCTGCTCGGTACGCAGCGCAGCTCGAAGTCGCGGAAAGGCGGATCGGGGGCGGGCGGGGGCAACGCGCCACTGCTCAGCGAGGAGGACACCTCGCGCGGCAAGGTGGTTCTAAGCCTGCTGAAGCGCTTCGACCTGCAGACCAAGCTGAAGACGCTGCTTGAGCAGGCCGGGCTGAAATGGAATGTGGCGCGGCTGGTTCACATGTGCCTGGCGATGTTTCTGGGCGCGTACTCGATTGGCTGGCTGCTGCTGCCCGTGAACCTGCAGTTGCTGGCGTTCATCCCTGGACTGATCGTCGGGGTGCTGCCGATTCTCCATGTGGTTCGCAAGCGTTCGGCGAGGCTGTGGAAGTTTGAGTCCCAGTTTCCGGAGAGCCTGGAGTTCATTGCCCGGTCGATGAGAGCGGGCCATGCGTTCTCGGTTTCGCTGGAGATGCTGCACAGGGAGTTCCAGGAGCCGCTATCGGGCGAGTTCCGAAGGGCCTTCGAGGAGCACAACCTTGGGTTGCCGCTCGACGCCGCGCTGCTGAAGCTGGCAAAGCGGGTACCGCTGCTCGATGTGCATTTCTTTGTGTCGGCGGTTCTGTTGCAGAAGCGCACCGGCGGCAACCTGGCCGAGATTCTCGACAAACTGGCGTCGGTGATCCGTGAGCGGTTCAAGTTGCGAGGCAAGATCAGAGCCATCAGCGCGCACGGCAAGATCACGGGCACGGCGCTGTCGATGATCCCGGTGGGCGTCGGGGCCATGATGTTCCTTGTCAACCGTGACTATGTGACATTCTTCATCACCGAAGAGATCGGCAACTACATGGCGCTGGCTGCGCTTGGGTTGCAGATCCTGGGCTATCTGACGATCAGGAAGATCGTGGCGATCGAGGTATGAGAGAGGAACGCGAATGAGTTCGATTCTACTTGCCGCCGTGCTGTTCCTCGCCATTACCGCGGTGGGGACGATCCTGGGACTGAAGCTATGGGCCAAGCCCAAGGAGGCGATCGAGCGCGTGACCGCCACCGGTGCGGGCATGGAATTCGAGGAGACCACGCCGGTTCATCCGAGCCTGGCGTTCCGCGAGTTGCTCAACCGGCTGGGCGAGAGACTGCCGACGTCGCCCAAGGACGTCACGGTGATGCAGAAGCGGCTGATCCGGGCGGGGCTGAGGGGGCCGAATGCGCTGAAGATGCTGTATGGTTCGAAGGTCGCGCTGGGCATAGCCTTGCCGGCGGTGATGACGCTGGCGACGGTCGGCTCGTCGGCCGACGCATCTAATAAGACGATGGCGATTCTCGCGGCCGCCGGATTCGGGTTTTTCGCTCCGAACGAGTACGTGTCGCTGATGTCGAAGCGGCGTCAGAAGCAGATGGCGCGGGGGTTGCCGAACGCGCTGGACCTGATGGTGGTGTGCGTGGAGTCCGGCCTGGGGCTGGACCAGGCGATTCTGCAGGTGGCCAAGGAGCTTGAGCACGCCCATCCGGAGATCAGCGAGGAGTTCGCGCTGGTGAACCTTGAACTGAAGGCCGGCAAGCGGCGCGCGGAGGCGTTGCGGAACCTGGCCGACCGCACCTCGGTCGAAGACCTGAGGAAGTTGGTCGCCGTGCTGATTCAGGCCGACCGGTTCGGCACCGGTGTGGCGCAGAGCCTGCGGGCGCATGCCGATTTCATGCGCGTACAGGCTCGTCAAGTTGCGGAGGAGAAGGCGGCGAAGCTTGGAGTGAAGCTCGTCTTCCCGATCTTCTTCTTCATTTTGCCCACGCTGTTCGTAGTGACGGTGGGCCCGGTGGCGGTTAAGATCATGCGGGAGTTGATCCCGATGATGCAGGGGATCTGAGGCCTGGGCCAGGGGTTCCCTGAGGACAAAGTCAACTCGATTGAGAATACGCGGGAAACACAAGGAGTCAAAACCATGGAAACCAACACACTCGTTCGCGTGGTCTGCACACTGCTGGCAGTCGTCCTGCTGGGTGCGATCATTCTCCGGCGCAAGAGCCGAAACGTTGAAGACTAACTTCGGCAAAGGCGCTTGATCAGGAATCTGGCCGGGCGGGCGCCGCCCGGACCGTCCGGCCATGACCTGTCGTGTCTAAAGTGGGATTCGTTTTTGGTCAGGAGAGAGAGATGAAGACGAAAATGCTCAGTTGGAAACTTGCGGCCCCGGCGCTGCTGCTCACCACGGTCTGCTATGGGCAGTATTTCGGGCGTGTTGTTGCGCTTGGCGGCCACACTTCGGACCTGGCGCTGGATGAAGCGCGGGGTGTCGCCTATGTGGCGAATTTCACCGCCAACAGGATCGATGTTGTCTCGCTTTCCACCCAGAAGGTGACCAAGTCGATGAACGTCGCATCCCAGCCCAGCGCGATCTCGCTCAGCCCGGGCGGGCGGCATCTGGTGACGGCGCACTACGGCAATTGGGCGACGCCGGAGTCGCCGCGCAACGCGCTCACTGTGATTGATCTGTCGACAAACGGCCGCCAGACGTTCGCCTTGGCCGATCCGCCGCTGGGCGTCGCCTTCGGCGTCGACGGCCGCGCGCTGGTTGTCACCACGGCGCAATTCATCCTGTTTGATCCCTTCAACGGCTCGATGCTGGTAATCGATACTGTCGCCGGGGTAACGGCGAAGACACTTCCCCAGCCACCGGCGAACTTCCCGACACAGATCGTCGCGGCCTCGGTGGCCGCATCTGGCGACGGGCGGATGATCGCCGGCGTCACGGACACAATTCTGTTTTCCTATGATGTCGTGCGCCGGGAGGTGAAGTCCTACGGCTACGTCGCGGAACCGGAGTTGGGCCCAAGGACGATCAGCGTATCGCGGACAGGCGACCGCTGGCTTGCCGGCTGGGCGATTTTCGACGACCGAGGCGCGGTTGCGCAGTTTGCCGATCCATCGGGCGAACTGAATCTCGGGTCGCACGCCATTGACAGCGAGCGCAACACAATTTACGCACAGGTGACTCAAACAGAGGAATCGGGAGGCTCGAATGTGAAGGGCGGCATCCCTGAGTTGAAGGTGGTGGACGCCGACAACCTGCGCGTGAGGGAGCGCCTTCGTCTTAGGGAGAACCTGTCGGGCAAGGCGGTTCTGTCTGCCGACGGCAACACAATGTATGCCCTCTCGGAGAGCGGCCTGACGATTCTGCCCGTGGGTGACCTTAAAGGCCAGCCGATGGCGAAAGCGGCCCAGCAGGATATCGTCTTCCGCGGCAGCGGCTGCGGCAGCGGGACCGTGACCCAGTATGTTGATGTCTACAATCCCGGCGGCAAGAGCGTTCCGTTCAGGATCAAAGCTTCGACGAACGGCATCCGGTTGAGCCAGACTTCGGGCAACACGCCGGCGACCATCGTCGTGACGGTCGATCCGAGCACATTCCAGAACACGCGTGGAACGACGGTGGCGCAACTCGACATCACTTCCACCACGGCGGTGAACTTCATCGACCCTGTTCGAGTACTGATCAACCTTCAGGATCCCGACCAGCGCGGGACATCCTTTAATGTTCCGGGCACACTCGTCGATCTGGTGAGCGATCCCCGGCGGAACCGGTTCTTCATCCTGCGGCAGAGCACGAACGAAGTCCTGGTGTTTGACGGATCCACCTACGAACACATCGCGTCGTTGCGGACCGGCAATACGCCGACCTCGATGGCGTTCACCTTTGACCGCCGGTACCTGATGGTTGGCAACGACAACTCGCAGTATGCGAACGTCTACGATCTCGAGACTCTCGATCCGACCGAGCCGATCCGGTTCCCCTTTGGGCACTACCCGCGGTGGCTGGCCGCCTCGGGCAACGCGATCCTGGCGGCCACGAGGGTCGCCGGTCCAGTGCACAAGATCGACAGTGTCGACTTCTGGACGCGGACGGCTACGGAGTTGCCGAGCCTTGGTGTTTACGAGAATACGATCGATATCAACACGGCCCTGGTCGCGGCGCCGAACGGGAATTCGATCATGGCGGCCCAGGCCGACGGCAAGCTGCTGTTGTACAACGCGAGCGCCGATACGTTCACGATCTCTCGCAAGGACGAAGATGAACTGGGCGGCGCGGTTGCGGCGTCCAACTTCGATCAGTTTGTCGTTGGCGACACGCTCTACAACGCATCCCTGGTTCCGATGGCGATCTTCGACACAACGATCAAGGCATCCTCCGGGTTTGTTTTTGTCGATCAGACTGGATTTCGGACGGGCACCCAGTCAGGTGGCGGAACAGGTGTCATCCAACGCGTCGATCTGAATACCGGCGCCGGCCTGAAGTCTACCCGGCTGGCCGAGGCGCCTGTCTCCGGTAACGAGGGCATGGCTTTCACCAGGTCGGCGGCGATGCTGCCGAACCGGAGCGCGATCATCAACCTGACGACATCGGGCTTCACTGTTGTGCCCTGGAACTATGATGCGTCGGTTGCCATGCCGCAGATCGAGACGGTCACCAACGCCGCCGACGGAACCGAAGCCGTTGCGCCAGGCGGACTGATTGTGGTTCGGGGCCGCAATCTGAGTGCGGTGAACGCTGCCTCCGCGGAAATGCCGTTGGGCTCGGCGATTGCCAACAGCTGTCTTACCGTGAACGGCATGGCCGTTCCGATGCTGATGGTGTCGAGTACTCAGATCAACGCCCAATTGCCGTTCCAGGCGGAAGGCAACGTGACTATGCTGCTGAGGACGCCGGGCGGCGTGAGCGACAACTACAACCTGACGGTTCTGCCCACCGCGCCCAGCGTGTTCCTGCAGGAACTGCAGCCTGACTACGCCGTGCCGATGGTGGTGCGGGCGTCGAACGGGCAGGTGGTGACGCCAGCCAACCCGGTGCGATGGGAAGAGGAAGTGATCATCTACCTGACGGGCATGGGCATGACCTATCCGGAGGTTCCCGCGGGGCAACCGGTGCCCGGCGGCGCGCCTGTGGTGCCGCTGACCGAGCCGGTGGTGACGCTTGCCGGCAGGCAACTGCCTCTGGTGCACAGCTTGTTGACGCCGGGCCAGATCGGCGTGAACGAGATCCGGGTCTACATTCCGAAGAACACCCCTAAAGGCATGAGCCAGGCTCTGACGATAGAACAGGGTGGCTTCTCGACAACAGTCCCGGTTCGCGTCGTGCAATAGCGCGGGCGCAAACCAGACACAGGGTCAAAGACAATTGGCGTTGGAGCGCGGGAGCGCTCCAACGGGCCAGACAGGACAATTATGAGCATTCGCAACTGGTCATTGATGGTGCTGGCATTCGTGCTGTGCGCCGCGCCGGCAATGGCGCAGAAGTGGGAGGTGGGCGTTGGCGGAGGCGCCTCGTTCTACACTTCCAAACAGGTTTCCGGACCCGACGGGCAGGTGAACGCGAAGTTCAAGCCCGGCGCAGGGTTCACGGCCTACATGGGCCAGATCGGCGACCGTGTGGGCGGCGAAATCCGCTACACGATGATGTTCAACAGCATGGAGCTTTCGGGCGGCAGCGCCAGCACTTCAATGAGCGGGCGCAGCCAGTCGATCGGCTACAACCTGTTGATATACACCAATGGAAAAGACTCCAAGACGCGCGGCTACGTCCTCGCCGGGGGCGGCATGAAGCAGTACACCGGCACGGGCAACTACACGGGGTTGCCTCCGTTCCTCCGCACGGCCGTGTTGACGAACACCAGCGAGTGGAAGCCGATGTTGACGACGGGCGTTGGCGTTCGCGTGAAAGCGGGCGAGAGTTCGCACTTCCGGGCCGAACTTCTGGTCCAGGGCACGGAGACTCCCACCCAGGTCATCACGCCGGTGATGAGCAGTCTGGGCGGGTGGTATTTCTCGTTCGCGCCGATGTTCTCTCTCAGCTACGTCTGGTAGACGGGATCCCGTGAGGCGATAATCGGAGAATGCGGCTGCTTGTGTTCTCCGATATCCACGGCGATGGGGCTGCACTGGAACGGCTGATGGAGATCGGGGCCGACCACTACATTGCGGCGGGCGATCTTTGCACCTTCGCGCGAGGCCTGGATGCGATGTGCGCGATCCTGGCACGGCGGGCCGGCAAGGTCTGGGTGCTGCCAGGCAATCACGAAAGCGCGACGCAGATTGAAGCAGCATGCGAAGCGCACGGATTGAACGCGCTCCACGAACGCAACTTTGAGGCCGGCGGCTATCAGGTCGCCGGCCTCGGCTATTCCAACCCCACTCCGTTCAACACGCCGGGCGAGTATTCCGAGGCCGAGATCGCGACAAAGCTCGAAGCCTTCGCCGGGCTGAAGCCGCTCATCCTGGTCTGCCACTGCCCGCCGCTGGGCACGGCTTTGGACGAAGCCGCGCCGGGGCGGCATCTGGGATCGGCGAGCGTCGCGGCGTACATCGAACGCAAGCAGCCGCGCTATTTCGTGAGCGGCCACATCCACGAAGCCGCCGGCCGCAAAACGATGCTTGGGCAGACCGAAGGCTACAGCGCGGGCAAACGCGGCGTGCTGCTCGAACTTTAGGCTCAGCCCAGTCTTTCGAGAAAGCGGGCGACGGCGTCGATGCCGCGGAAGAAGTTCGGCAGATGGAACTTCTCGTTGGGCGAGTGGATGTTATCGTCCGGCAGGCCGAAGCCCATCAGGACGCTGGGGATGCCCATGTTGTCCAGGAACGTCCCGACGATCGGGATTGAACCGCCCGACCGCATATAGACGGTTTTCCGCCCGAAGACCTCTTCCATGGCCGAGGAAGAGGCCTGGACGAAGCGGTTCGAAGTATCGACCAGCGAAGGCCCGGCGCCGTGGAGCAAAACGAACTTCGCTTTCACGCCCTTGGGGCAGGCGGCCTCGACGGCGGCGGCGGCCTGGCGGACGGCCTCATCGGGGCACTGATCGGCCACCAGGCGCATGCTGACCTTGGCGACGGCGCGGGCCGGGATGACGGTCTTGGCGCCTTCGCCGGTGAAGCCGCCCTTGATGCCGTGGACCTCGAAAGTCGGGCGGGCCCAGGTGCGTTCAAAGACCGAAAAGCCGGGCTCGCCAGTCAGTGATGTGGAGCCTACCTCCTTTTCGAGGTATTCGGCCTCGTTGAAGGGCAGAGAGTCCCAGGCGGCCTGTTCGTCGGCCGAGGGTTTGACGACGCGGCCGTAGAAGCCGGGGATCAGGATGCGGCCGTCGCGGTCCTTGAGTGCGGTGAGGATCTCGGCGACGGCCATCAGCGGGTTGGGGGCGGCGCCGCCGTAGACGCCGGAGTGGAGGTCCTGCCGGGGGCCTTCGACGTGGATTTCGCCATAGACGATGCCGCGCAGGCCGGTGCAGATGGTGGGCATCCCGGGGGCGAACATTTCGGTGTCGCAGATGACGACGGCGTCGGCGGCGAGTTGGGCGGGCTTTTCGCCGACATAGGCGGTGATGGCTTCGCCGCCGGCTTCCTCTTCGCCTTCAAGGATGAACTTGACGTTGACGGGCAGGCGGCCGTCGCGCTCGATCATCCACTGAACGGCTTTGACGAGGATCCAGGTCTGGCCCTTGTCGTCGGACGTGCCGCGTCCGAAGATGTCGTCGCCGCGGATTTCGGGTTCAAAGGGGGGCGACTTCCATTCGTCGAGCGGGTCAGTGGGCTGGACGTCGTAGTGGCCGTAGAACAGGACGGTGGGTTTGTCTGGCGCGCCTAGCCATTCGCCATAGACCATGGGGTGGCCGTCGCCGCGGCGGATGAGTCCGGTCGCCGTCATGCCGGCCTTGTCGAGGGCGGCGCGAACGAATTCGGCCGCACGTTCGACGTCCGCCTTGTGTTCGGGCAGGGAAGAGACGCTGGGGATGCGCAACCACTCGATCAATTCCTCAAGCGCCCTGTTTTTGAAGCCTTCGCTCGCCGGCATGAATCAAACCTCCTTAAGCTTGTCCCGGCCGCAAGGCCGCGATCCTTCTTATCATGTCACTGCCTCAGTCACGCCCTGCGCACACCAATCGCCTGATCCACGAGAACAGCCCCTATCTGTTGCAGCACGCCCACAATCCGGTGGACTGGTATGCGTGGGGCGAGGAGGCTTTCAAGAAAGCGCGTGCCGAGGACAAGCCGATTTTCCTTTCGATCGGCTATTCGACGTGCCATTGGTGCCACGTGATGGAGCGCGAATCGTTCGAAAGCGAAGCAACGGCGCGGATTTTGAACGAACATTTCGTCTCGGTGAAACTGGACCGGGAGGAGCGGCCGGACATCGACCGGGTGTATATGGCATTCGTGCAGGCGACGACGGGCAGCGGCGGCTGGCCGATGTCGGTGTTCCTGACGCCGGAGCTGAAACCGTTCTATGGCGGGACGTATTTTCCGCCCGATAACCGGTATGGGCGGCCCGGCTTCGGCTACCTTCTGGATCAGATCGCCGAGGCGTGGAGCACCAGGCGTCAGGACCTGATGGAAACCGGCGTGCGAGCGGCGGCGCATTTGGAGTCGGCGGCGGCGGTGGAGAATCGCAACCACGTGCTGGACACCTCGGCTCTGGAGCGGTCGTACGCCTATTTCCGGCGAACGTACGACGCGCGATTCGGTGGGTTTGGCCATGCGCCGAAGTTCCCGCGACCGTCGGTCTTTCAGTTCCTGTTCCGGTATCACCGGCGGATCGGCGACGGTGAGGCGCTGGACATGGCGCTGCACACGCTTCGGGAGATGGCCAAGGGCGGCATGAACGACCATCTGGGCGGGGGATTTCACCGCTATTCGGTGGACGAACGGTGGCACGTTCCGCATTTCGAGAAGATGCTCTACGATCAGGCCCAGCTCGCCGTGGCCTATCTTGAGGCCTATCAGATCACTGGAGACAGGCTGTATTCGGGTGTGGCAGCGCGGATTCTCGGCTACGTGCAGCGCGAGCTGACACATCCCGAAGGCGGATTCTATTCGGCCGAGGATGCCGATTCGGCGGCCGATGCGGCGCGTCCGAACGATAAGAGCGAGGGTGCGTTTTACATTTGGTCCGCGGCGGAGATCAGGGAGGCGTTGGGCGAGCCGGCGGCGGCGTGGTTCATGGAGCGCCATGGGTGCCGCGACCAGGGCAACGCGGTGGAGGATCCGCACGGCGAGTTTACTGGGCGCAATATCCTGTTCGAGGCGGTGGAGGTGGAAGAGATCGCGAGGCGTCGCGGGGCGTCGCGGGCAGAGGTGGAGCAGGTGCTGGCTGAATCGGCGGCAAAGCTGCTGGAGTTGCGCGGCAAGCGGCCGCGGCCGCACCTGGACGATAAGATCCTGGCGGGCTGGAACGGGATGATGATCTCGGCGTTCGCGCTGGCGGCGAGGGTGTTTCAATCGGTGGACGCGGGGCTGGCGAAAAAGTATCTGGAATCGGCCACCCGCGCGGCGGCGTTCATGGAGGCGAATCTGAGGGAGGCGGGGACGGGCGGTTTGTTGCGGCGGTGGAGAGATGGGTCGGCGGCGGTGCCGGCGTTTCTGGACGACCATGCGCTGGTGTCGCTGGCGTTCATCGATCTCTACGAGGCGACCTTTGATCCGTCGCATCTGGAGACGGCGTTGGATCTGGCGCGCCGGGCGGTGGCGCAGTTCGAGGACCGGGAGAATGGCGGGTTTTACTCGACATCAGGGCGCTCACCGGACGTGATCATCCGCATGAAGGACGACTATGACGGGGCGGAACCGGCGGGCAATTCGTCGCTGGTGATGGCGCTGCTGCGGTTAGGCAATTACACGCGTGACGCGCAGTTGCAGGAGGCGGCCGAGCGGGCGTTGCAGTCGTTCGCGTCGAGGTTGAACGACCAGGGTCCGGCGTTGCCGGCGTTGATGTCGGCGTGGATTCACTATCTGGAGCCGAAGACGCAGGTGGTGTTTTCGGCCGAAACCAGGGACGAGGCGTTGGACACCCTGGCGGCGGCCACGGCAAGGCGGTTTCTGCCGGAGGCAACGTTGCTGGCGGCGGTGGATGGAGGATGCCGGGAGGCGCTGGCGAAGTGGATCCCGGAGGTAGCGGCGATGGCTCCGGTGGCGGGCAATTCCTGCGCCTATGTCTGCCGCGATTTCGCATGCCTGGCGCCGGTGACGACGCCGGACGAATTGGCGAAGTTGCTAAACTAGGGGACGTCAGACGCTCCCGGCGCGACGCCTGGGGCGAGGGTTTAAATCGGTCATTCAGAGGAGCTTTCATGTCAAGACAGACCACATTCAAGGGCGGGCCGCTGGAGTTGGCCGGACCCGGGTTGACGGCCGGCGACGCGGCGCCTGAATTCCAGGCCGTCGATAAGGGGTTGCAGTCCGTGACGCTGGCTACGACGGGCAACAAGGTGCGCGTGTTCAGCGTGGTGCCGTCGCTCGACACGCCGGTGTGCGACGCCCAGACCAAGCGATTCAATGAAGAAGCGGCGAAGAGCACGAACATCGACTTCTACACGGTGAGCGTGGATCTGCCGTTCGCGCAGAACCGCTGGTGCACAAGTTTCGGCGTCGACAACGTGAAGATGATCTCGGACCACAAGTTCGCCAGCTTCGGCGAGAACTACGGCACGTTGATCAAGGACTGGCGGATTGAGTCGCGGGCGCTGTTCGTGGTGGATCAGAACAACGTGATCCAGTATGCGGAGTATGTGCCTGAAGTCGCCGACCATCCGGATTACGGGACGGCGCTGGCGAAAGCGCGGGAATTGGCCGGTTAGCCGGATATTCTGCGATAGGCGCGATTGAAATAAACCAAGGGGCGGCCCTCACGCGAGGCCGCCCTTTTCACTTCACCGATGAAGAGAGTGTGGTCGCCGGCGTTGACGCGGTCGACGATGGCGCAGTCGAAATCGGCCAGGGCGCCGGGGATGAGGGGCGCGCCGGTGGCGCCGGGGGTCCAGGCAAGGCCGGAGAAACGGTCTTCGCCGGGCCGGGCGAAGCGCATCGAGATGTCTTCCTGGTCGTCTCCAAGTACATGAATCGTATAGGAGTTAGCGACGGCAAAGTGGCGGTATGACGACGAACGGTGGTCGATGGACACCAACACGAGATGCGGATGCCAACTGACGATGGTGAAAGAACTGACGGTGAGCCCGTGCGGCTGGTGGTCCGTGCCCATGACCGTGGCGATGGAGACACCGGTGGCCCACCGGGCACACGCGTGTCTAAAACTCTCCTGATCCACTGCTGTCTCCGCTTGGTTTTGTGGAAATGGTCCTGACGTCCCGGCTTGACAAGCCGAAAAACCTAATCATATCATGAGTTTTGCGAACATACCGGCGCCCGGCGGGCGACCCGGTAACTCCCAGGGAGGCAGACTTGATCAAGCTCGACATCGTCAACGAGGTCGTTAACCGGACCGGCATCACCAAAACCAAGGCCGAGATGGCTGTGGAAACCGTCTTCGAGTCCATGAAGCGCGCCTTGGCCCAGAGCGAGCGGATCGAGTTGCGCGGCTTTGGCATCTTCACGGTCCGCCCGCGCAAGACCGGCATCGGCCGCAACCCGCGCACGGGCGATGAAGTGGCCATCCCGCCCGGCAAGGCGGTCCGCTTCAAGCCGGGCAAAGAGTTGCAGGCGCTCGACTAACGCCGCCGGAGCCAACTCCCACGTCCACCGCCAAGCGCTTACCGCTGCATATCCTGCTGTTCGCCGCCACCTTTGTGACGGCGACAGCTCTGGGTTCGCGCCTGCAAACCAATTTTGACCAGAACCTGCCCGCCTTCGACCTGGATCGCGACTGGTCGGTGTTCTATGACATCTGGCGAACGCCGCGGCTGCTCATCCATGGCCTGCCGTACTCGATCAGCCTGCTGGGCATCCTGCTGGCTCACGAGTTTGGCCACTACTTCGCCTGCGTGTGGCACGGGGTGCGCGCCAGCCTGCCGTATTTCCTGCCCGCGCCGACCTTCATCGGGACCTTCGGGGCGTTTATTCGGTTCCGGTCGGCCATCGCCGGCCGGCGCGAACTGTTCGATATAGGCATTGCCGGACCGCTGGCCGGGTTCGTCTTCGTGCTGCCGGCGCTGGGCATCGGGTTGGCTTTGTCCAGAGTTGTGCCGGGCATCGGCAATATGGGTGAGATCAGCTTCGGCACGCCGCTGCTGATGCGGTGGGCCGAGGCTTTCGTGTTTCCTGGCGTCGACCCGGTGGACATCAGCCTGCACCCGGTGGCGCGGGCGGCGTGGGTGGGATTGCTGGCGACGGCGCTGAACCTGCTGCCGGTGGGGCAACTGGACGGCGGGCACCTGGTGTATGCCGTGGCCGGGGAATGGCACTCGAAAGTGGCGCTGGCGGCGATCCTGCTGATGGTTCCGCTGGGCTTTGTTTACTGGCCGTGGTGGTTCTGGGCCGTTGTGCTGTTCTTCGTCGGCAGGAAGCACTTCCATGTCTTTGGCCGGTCCGGGCTGGGCAAGGGACGGCTGGCGCTGTTTGCGCTGACCGCGGCGATCTTCGCCATCTCGTTTATCGCCGCTCCGGTCCAGTACAATAGCCCTCGGAGCGTCCTTGGCCAATGAAGATATCGGCCACAATCATCACCTGCAACGAAGAGTTGAACCTGCCGAGGGCGATCGAGAGCCTGCGCTGCTGCGACGAGGTCGTGGTGGTGGATTCGGGTTCAACCGACCGTACGGTGGAGATCGCCTTGCGCTACGGGGCGCGGGTGCTGGAGGCCAACTGGCGGGGCTACTCAGGGCAGAAGAACTACGCATCGAGCCAGGCCACGCACGACTGGGTGCTGTCGATCGACGCCGACGAGGCTTTGAGCGAAGACCTGGAAGGCGAGATCTGGAGCCTCAAGAAGAACGGCTCGGAGTGCGACGCCTACACGTTTCCGCGGCTGGCGCAGTATCTGGGGCGGTGGATCCTGCATTCGGGCTGGTATCCGGACCGCAAGATCCGCCTGTTTGACCGGCGCAAGGCGCACTGGGAGGGCGATTACGTCCACGAGAGCGTGGTCTGCAAGGGCAAGACCGGCCACCTGCAGGGCAACCTGCTGCACTACACCTGCGGGTCGCTTTCCGAGCACCTGAAGACGATGGACCGCTATACGACGCTGGCTGCCGAGGAGATCGTGGCGCGTAAGAAACCGGTCGGTTACCGGCAACTGCTGTTCGATCCGCCGTGGACGTTTTTCAAATCGTACTTCGTCCAGCGGGGATTCCAGGACGGCATTGAAGGGCTGGCGATCGCCCATATGGCGGCGATCTATACGTTCGTCAAATACGCCAAGGCACGGTTCATGAGCTGATGCGGATTCTTCATCTGGACACGGGCCGGGAGTTGCGGGGCGGGCAGCGGCAGGTGCTGCTGCTGATGCGGGCGCTGCGCGAACAGGGCGTTGAACAGACGCTGCTGGCGCGCGCGGGCGGGCCGCTGCTTCAGGCTGCCGGGGCGGAAGGGTTCGATGCGCGGCCAATTACGCTGGCAGCGGTTTTTCGACGGTCGGGCGGGGTGGGGATTGTTCATTGCCATGACGGGCGGTCGCATGCGCTGGCGGCGATCGGTTCGCGAAGGCCGTTCGTGGTTTCGCGGCGGGTGGCGTTCCCGCCGGGCCGGGGATGGCTGGACCGGTGGAAATACTCGCGTGCGGCGGCGTATCTGGCGGTATCGGAATACGCGGCGGCGCAGTTGATCGCGGCCGGGGTGGGAAAGCCGAAAATCCACGTCGTGCGCGATGCGATCGTCCCGCCGGCAGTGGTCAGCGATTACACGGGGGGGGTTACGGCGCTGGACATGGACGATCCGTTGAAGGGCGGGGAACTGCTGCGATCCATCCGCACGCCGGTGAATCTGACGACCGACCTGGAAGCCGGATTGCGGACGGCGAGCGTCTTCCTTTATCTGAGCCGGATGGAGGGGCTTGGGTCGGCGGCGCTGCTGGCGATGGCGTATGGGGTGCCGGTGGTGGCGAGCCGGGTGGGCGGACTGCCGGAAGTGGTCCGGCACGGCGAGCACGGTTTCTGCGTCGGAAACGGGACGGAGGAGATCGATGACGCGCTGCGGAGCCTGATCGAGGACCCGGAACGGGCGCGGGCGATGGGGCGCCGGGCGCGGGAGTGGGTGACCGGGGAGTGCCACGCGGAGCGCATCGTCCGTCGTACCCTGGAGATCTATCGCGAGATCGCCCGATGAGCGACATCCTCACACAACCTCTGGGCTGGGGCTGGCTGGCGGCGGCCTTCGGGCTGTTGTTCGGCAGCTTCCTGAACGTCTGCATATCGAGGCTGCCCGACGACTATTCGGTGGTGATTCCGCGGTCGCACTGCCCGCGCTGCGGCAACTGGATCGCCTGGTACGACAACGTGCCGCTGCTGAGCTTCATCCTGCTTGGCGGGCGGTGCCGGGCCTGCAAGGCGGCGATTTCGTGGCGCTACCCGGCGGTGGAGGCGCTGACCGGGCTGCTGTTCTACCTGGCCGTGACGGCGCACGGGGCGACATGGGCCGGGCTGAAGTGGTCGATTTTCGGCGCCTGGATGGTGGCGTTGATCTTCACCGACATCGAGACGCGGATTCTGCCGGACGAGTTCACCAAGTCGGGCTGGGCGCTGGGGATCTTGCTGGCGCCGGTAGCTCCGATCCAGCCCGGAATTGTGGGGCTGTTTCTGAGCGGGGAGGCCGCCGGGCTGATCTCGCTGGCGGACTCGATTCTGGCGTCGGCTGTGCTGCCAGCAGGGCTTTGGCTGATGGCGATGGTCTATCAGAAGATTCGCGGGGTGGAAGGGCTGGGCTATGGTGACATCAAGATGCTGGGGTTCATGGGCGCGTTTCTGGGATTCGAGCAGGCGCTGCTGACTCTGATGCTTGGCTCGTTGATCGGGGCGGTGACAGGTTTGGCCTGGATCAAGTTGAGCCATCAGGACGCGGCGACCTACGAACTGCCGTTCGGCTCGTTTCTGGGGGTTGCCGGGCTGATCGTCGCCTTCGCCTCGCCGCTCGGGATCTGGTAGGCGGGCGATCGTGGGGAGAGAAAAATTGAGGCGGACCCTCGGAGGTGAGTCCGCCTCGCGAGCGGCGATGGGGCGCCGCAAGGGAAGGAGTCGATGAGAGAGCCTTGCGTCTCTCGCTGCATCCACGGAGGAACCCCGCGGTCATTGTTTGGGCAATTTCCGCGAGCCCGTCAAAAGATCGCTGGTCCGGCCCTGACGCCTGTTCCCCCTGCCGGAAACAAGCGTCAAGGGCCGTCCATCACCCCGGTTGCCGCCAGCCAGCTCCTCCCGCGCCATTTCTGTGCGTGGCGCCTCAGGCGAGCAACCGGAAGCTCGAATCGGATTGGGCGGCTTGCCGTCCCACGAGTCGCACCGGACCGCGAGCCGCCCACCCGTGCCAGCTATCTCTGCGCCGTCAGTTTGACCTTTGGCATGGAGAGATAACCGACAACCGTGTCCTTGCGGACTTCATTGATCACGAGTTCATAGGGAACCCGCGACTTCGAGGAGACATAGAACTGGACGGGTTCGTTGACCGTCTTGTCCTTTTTCTCGATGCGCTTGTCGTCGGCGACGACTTCGACGGTGAAGCGGTTGCGGCTGATGTCGGTCTTTTTGACCTGGAGGATGATGTCGCCGATGCGCTGCTGTTTCTGCTTCTTAGTGAGGGTGAATTCGTAGTAGTCGCGCTGGCCGAGTTCCTTGAGCGCGGCGAGTTCGCGCGAGTTGGTGGCGATGAGGCCGCTCATGACGCCGAGGTCGCCGGTGGTGCGGCGCAGTTCGCCGATGGTCCTTTCGAGGTCGGACCTGGCGGCGGCGACGTCGGTGCGGACGGTGGAGACTTCAGTTGAGACGTCGGTGAGTTTGGCCGAGAGAGCGGTTTTGGTTTGCTCACTGGTGGTCTTGATGTGGTTGATTTCGGTGGCCAACTGCTGGGCCTGCTGGGTTTGCTCGTCCTGGCGCTTGGCGAGGCGGGCGGTGATCTGATCGGTCTGGCGGCGCAGGGCGGAGCGGGCGGCGGCTACCGATTCCTCGCTCTTCCTGGCGGAAGTGTCGACCTGGCCCTTCAGCGCTTCCAGGGTTTCAAGCATCTGGCGGTCGGATTGAACGGCCGATTCGCGCAATGAAGCCACTTCGCGGCTCATCTGCTTGAGTTCCAGTTCGAGGCCGACGAGGTTGGAGTGCTGCAGGGCGGCCAACCCGCCGACGGCCACGAGTCCCGCGGCCAGAACCACGCCCAGCCATGGGACGCTTCGTTTTTCAGGAGAGTTTGATTCGGTGGTTGGGTTCATTGGAACAGTATCCTCGGTAATCTGTAAAGCACGCTGGCGGCCAAACTAGAAGAGGTTTTATTTTCAATAGTTTAGAGGAGGATGACTTAGACGGCTTCGGCGTCGCCGGAAAAATCTACCGACAGGCCCGGCCGGGCTGCCGGAAATTCTTGCCGATCAGCAGAAAATGCAAGAACTTCGGCCGGCTGGAGGCACTAGTCTTGGTGAGATGGTGAACTCCGCCCCCGCGCCCGCCCATGATCCCGAGGCCATCCAGGCATCGCAAGCCGATGACGCCAGAGTATTCGCGAGTTTCCTGAATCTGTTCAGGACGGTCCCGCTGGCGGAAGTCTTCGCCGATTCTTCTCCTGTTCCAGCGCGGTCGCAGGGGATGGAGTGGCTGAACCTGCCGCCGGAGCCGTTTCTGGACTATGCCCGGACGCGGCCGCGGTTGCCGTTTGACGGAGTGCCTTCCAATCCGGCGGTGTATGGAGACCAGACCACTTTTCTGCTGGCGCAGAGCCACCGGGCGTGGGTGACTCTGGACCTGATCGCCCGGCATATGGGGCCGCGGCCGGGCCAGACGGTGCTCGATCTGGGTTCTTATCCGTTTGCGCTGAGCATCGCCCTGAATGAGTACCTGCAACGGGACTGCCGCGTGATCGCCACGGTGAACCAGGAGATCGGCGAGGCGGCCCGGCGGGAGCTGCTTGACCGGCGGATCGAGACGATCCCGGCGAATCTTGACCCGCTGGTGAAAGTGGCCGGCCCGTTGCCGGGGATGTCTGACGGGCTGCCGATGCCCGATGCTTCAGCCGACCTGGCGATTCTCGCCCACGTCATCGAGCACCTTTACCATCCGCTCGACATCCTACGGGAGACGCGGCGGGTGTTGAAGCCGGGCGGGAAGTTTGTCATCACCACCGACAACAGCTTCATGCTGGGCGGGCTTCTGAACTACCTCGAAGGCGGGCGGTTTCTGCACGAGCCGGTGGAAGGCACGGCGGCGATGGTGTTCCATGAGTGGCGCGGCCATGTCAGGTTCTACTCGCGGCAGGACCTGGAAACGCTGCTCGATGCGGCGGGCTTCGATGTCGTCGAGGTCCGGCACGAGGAGGTGCTGTACAACTCATTCCCCGAGGAGCAGTTCGTCAGGCCGAACAACTGGCTGCCGAAGTGGCGGGCGGATCTGTTGCGGGCGCTGCCGCACTTGCGAAACGAAATCATGGTCGTTGGGCAGGCGCGTCCGATGCCGAGAGCGGTCTCGGTTGGGGTGCCGGCGGGGGCGCTGGAGCGCGATTTTGAAGCCGCGAAGAAGCGGCTGGCGGCGGGGGCGATGGATGGGTCGAAGGCCGATTGGGTGGATTTCGCCTGGGGGGCGCGGATGCTGTGGGGGCGGTGGCCGTCGCCGGGCGAAGCGCTGAGGTTTGAACGGGAGGGGCAATCTGGCGGACTGGACCGTCTGGCGCGAACGATGATGGAAGCGCCGGCGTTCAGGGCCAGGCTGACCGAACTCGAGGTCGAACGGCCGGCGCACGACTGCGTGGTGATGTGCGAGACCGGGGACAAGCTGAGGATCTGGTTCAGTGTCCGCGACACGTTTGTCGGGTTTCCCGTGGCGGTCGGGGTGTTTGAGCGGGAGTTGCAGCCGGTGTTTGAACAGTTTGCCAAGCCGGGGGCGGTGTGCCTGGATATCGGCGCGAATCTTGGTTATTACACGGTGAAGATGGCTTCGCTGGGGGCGGCGGTGTATGCTTTCGAGCCGGACCCGTTCAATTTTCACCTGCTTGAGAAGAACGTCGGGGAGAACGGGCTGGACGGACGCGTGACGCTGAACCGGGCGGCGTGCGGCAGCGAGGCGGGGCGGATTTCGATTGCATGCGAACCGGGCACGGCGAACTACGGGGCGGTGCATGTGGCGTGCGAGGGCGAGCAGGCGTCGGCGGAGGCGGAACTGGTGCGGGTGGATGTGCGGGTGCCGCTGGATGTGAAGGTGGATTTCGTCAAGATCGGTGTTGAGGGATTCGAGCCGGAGGCGCTGGAAGGGACGCGGTCGATTCTGGAGCGCGACCGTCCGGCGGTGCTCTGCGAGTTCAACACTTACGCGCTGGAAGGGTACGCCAAGGACGCTCCGGCGCGGCTGTTGGCGCTGATGAGTTCGTTCGGCTACAGGGCTTATGACGCCGAGGCGTATGGCCGGGGCGAGCGCAAGGAGTTCGTCTGGTCGGGCGAGGGCGGGGTGTTCACCAACCTCGTCTTTCTGGCCGGCTGATTATTCCTCGCGCAGGCGGCCGTCGCGCATGGTGACGGTGCGGTGGCCGTAGGCGGCGGCCTCGGGGTTGTGGGTGATCATGAGGATGGTCTGGCCGAGTCTCTGATTGAGGTCGCGCAGGATGGAAAGGACACGGTCGGAGTTTTGGGTGTCGAGGTTGCCGGTAGGCTCGTCGGCCAGCAGGATGGCCGGGTGGTTGACCAGGGCGCGGGCGATGGCGACGCGCTGCTGTTCGCCGCCGGAAAGCGCCCGCGGCTTGTGGTGGAGCCGGTGCTGGATGCCGAGCAGTTTGAGCAGGTCGTTGAACTGTTCGCTGAGCGGCTGCCCGTTGGCTCCGCTGAAGTGGCGGGCCATGAGGATGTTGTCCATGGCGGTGAGAGTGGGCAGCAGGTTGTATTTCTGGAAGATGAAGCCGACTTTGCCGCGGCGCAGGCGGGTGCGCTCGATGTCGGTGAGGTTGGCCATGTCCCGGCCGTCGACGATGACGGCGCCGGAGGAGGGCGAGGTGAGTCCGCCGACGATGTGGAACAGGGTGGACTTGCCGGATCCGGAGGGTCCGACAACGGAAAGGAATTCGCCGCGGCCGACAGTGAGATCGACGCCGCGCAACGCGGGCACTTCCACGTCGCCGACGCGGTAGATCTTCTCCAGACCGCTGATCTCGATGATCGGGTTATTCATAAGCCAGCGCCTCGATCGCGTCCTGGCGGGCGGCTCGCAATCCCGGCCAGGTGGCGCCGAGAAGGGAGGCGAAGATGGCGATGGCGGCGACGATGGGCCACCAGTCGTAGACGATCACCGATTGCAGGGAGGCCTTCACCAGAGTATTGATGGCGGCGTTGGCGGCATAGCTCAGCCCGATGCCGGCGGCCCAGCCGACCAGCGCCAGCACCAGCGTCTCGCGCAGCAGGATGTTGACGATATCGGCCGGTGAGGCTCCGAGCGCCTTGAGGATGCCGATCTCGCGGGTGCGTTCGAGCACGGTGGTGTACATGGTGAGCCAGACCACCAGGAAACCGATGACGATGGACAGGCCGATGATGACGTAGATGAATGCTTTGAGGCCAGGGACGTTGTCGATGGAGAACATGGAGACGAACTCCTCGACCGAATAAATGGAGTAGCCCTCGAGGCCGGGGGTGTTCTTCAGCGCCGTGATGACGGCCGGCGTGGCCTTGGAGTCATCGAGTTTGAGGAGAACCTGGCTGATCTTGCCGGTATTGCTGGTGATTTCCTGCAGGGTGGCCAGCGGGGCGATGATGCGGGCCAGTTTGCCGGCCTCGATGATGCCGGTGACGCGCCAGTCGGTGTTCAGAAACCTGACCGTGTGGCCGACCTCTTTCATGTTCTGTTCGGCGTAGTATTCGTCGATGACGACATCGAACTTGTCCTTGAACCGGCCGCCTTCGAGGAAGCGGATGCCGCTCATGGCGGCAAAGTCGTCGAACTGGACGCCGGTGACGGTGCTGATGCCGCCGATGGGCTGGACCAGAGTGCCGGCGGCGCGGACGACGCGAGGCTGTCTGATGAAGAAAGCCTCGATCATCTTCTCGGGCATGTTGGCGCCGCCGAGGGAGATGGCGCTGGCGGCGGGCGGTTTGACGAAGATGTCGGCGCCGGCGCCGCGGGCGCGATTCTGCGAGTCCTGCAACATGCCGCGGCTTAAGCCGACGACGGCGAGGATCATGGTGACCTGGAAGCCGATGGACAGCGCGCTCAACATGGTGCGCAGCCGCCGGTGCTTCAGATTTTCAATGACAAGGCGGTTGATCACTTCCTGGACCGTTCCCTTTTTCAGCTCTAATTCTATTGTTGCGCAGACCAGGTGTCCGGCGAGCCGGTCTGGGCGGTTTCGTTGACCAGATGAATGGCGGTTTCCATGAGATGGAGGAGCATGGGGGCGGCGCAGCCTGAATCGGGGTGCATGTGGAGGTGGTAACAGGCTTCCACCTGCAGGACGTCATGGAGCAACTCGTGGGCCGGCGAGGATGATTCATGGGCGAAGATGGCGGCGTCGAGCGAATCGGGGGCGAGTGCGCGGGCGGCCAGGGCGGCGACGCCGGAGACAAAGCCGTCGATGGCGACGGGCATGCGCTTGCTGGCGGCGCCGATGAGGAACCCGGTCATGGCGGAGATGTCCCAGCCGCCGAGGCAGCGCAGTGCGCCGAAGGGGTTGACGCATTCGGCCGAATGGCGCCCGACGGCGGTGCGGACGGCGGCGACCATGCGGTGGTGCGCGGCTTCGGGCTGGTCTTCGGTCTTCGGGCAGGCCGCGGCGGCCTCGCTGCCGGTGAGGGCGCAGAGTAGAGCGGCGGCGGCGGTCATGGCCCCGTCGCCGATATGGGCCAGGCCAACGCAGTCGAAGCGGCTGGAGGCATGGCGGGCCAGGTTCAGGCCGGCGAGCAGGGCGGCGTTGGTGTCTTCCACCATCAAGGCGGGAAGGCGGGTGATATTGGCGGCGGCGGCGGCGCCGGCGTTGAGGCGTTCCAGGCCGCTGAGCGGGCCGCCGGCGAGTCCGCAGTCGATCATGACGGGCTCGATCTGGTACCTGCGGCAGAGCGAAGAGACGGGATCGCCGCCGCGCAGAACCAATCGAACCCTGCGGCGGCCTGAGTGCGCCGTTGTATGCGCGATGCCTTCCTCGATCACGCCGTGGTCGCCGCAGAAGACGAAGAGGCCCTTGCGCTGCGCGGAGGGCGATTCGGCGCCTTGAACGATGCCGCAATGCAGGTAGAGGTCTTCGATGCGGCCCAGCGCGGCGGGGGCTTTGTCGAGCGAGTCGAGGCGGCGGGTGAGGGCGCCGGCGACATGGGGGTCGAGCAGCGGGTGGACGGCGTCCAGCGCCGCTTTCACTTCATTCGAGATCATTTCCTTGCAACTCCAGGAGCACGTCAGCGGGGCCGCTTCAGCGGATTCGCTTGGGGATGCCGAAGACCATCCAGTACAGGCGCGAGGCCTGTTTGGCGGCCTTGCGGTTGATCAGGCCGGCGACGCGGCGCATCTGGCGGGAGGCTATGCCGTCGACGGGGAAACCGAAATCGACATCGCTGGTGACGACCACGATTTCGGCGCCGCAACGGGGCGCGAGATCGAGGAAACGGTCCGCCTCCTGTTCGGGATCGCGGGTTCCGGCCATGACCAGGTTCGAGACCCAGACGGTGAGATCGTCGACGACGATGGCGTCAAAGACCTCGGCCCGGTCCTCGATGATCTTGACGATGTCGAGCGGTTCCTCATAGGTGACGAAGCTCGAGCCGCGCTCCTCGCGCGCGGCGGCGATCTTGCCGGGATTCTCCTCGTCATCCTCCGGACGCATGGTGCCGATAAAGGCCAGCTTGGGCCCGTGGGCGCTGGCAATCGCCTGCGCATAGCGGCTCTTGCCGCTTCTGCGCCCTCCTCCAACAACGACTAAAGCCATAGACTTTTCCGCCTGCTTCTCAATAGTGCAATAAAGAATGGCCCGCCGACCAGTGCCGTGACGACGCTGACCGGAATTTCCACCGACATCAGGGTCCGGGCGGCGGTGTCACAGAGGACCAGGAACGCCGCTCCGGCCAGGAACGAGGCCGGCATCAGGAGCCGGTGGTCGGCGCCGGTTTTCAGGCGCAGGGCGTGCGGGACGATGAGACCGACGAATCCGATGGGGCCGGTAATGGATGTGACAGTAGCCGTCAGAACGCTGCCGGCGACGTAGCCCAGCAGCATCAGGCGGCGGGGGGATGCGCCGCGGGCCGAGGCCCACTCCTCGCCGACGGCCATCAGGTTCCACTCGCGCGCTTTCCAGCAGAGGACGGCCGAGACGGGCAGGACGACGGCCGCCACCATTGCCAGCACCGGCGCCGGGAGCGGTTCGATGCCGCCCATCAGCCAGTGGACGATGGCAAACGACTGGCCGACCGAGGCCAGGTTGTGCAGCACCATGATGATGGACATGACGATGGAATTGATGGTGACGCCGGCCAGCAGGAGGGTGAACGACGACATGCGGCGGCCCTCGGCGGCGACTCCGGCAACCAGCGCCAGGGTGAGCATGGCGCCAATGAGGGCGCAGATCCAGACGGCCGGGATGCCGGCGACCGATCCCCAGCGGAAGCTGATGGCCAGCACGGCGCCGAGCGAGGCTCCGGAGGAAACGCCAAGGGTGTACGGCGTGGCCAGGGCGTCGCGCAGCAGGGCCTGGAATAGTGCGCCGGAGATCGCCAACGCGCCGCCCGCGAGTGCGGCAAGGATGGTGCGGGGCCAGCGTACGCCGAAGAAGACCTGCGCATCGGGCCACTGTCCGGCGAGTGCGGCGGGCAGGCTGATACGAGTGGAGCCGACCAGCGGGGCGACAACGAGCACGGCGGCGAGCAGGGCGCCGGAGACGATGAGAGTGAGGGCCAGGCGGCGGGCGAGGCCGGCTGGGTTGGCGCCGGTGGGCGAAGGGTCACTCGCCATAAGCGATCCAGCCTTTCCCGGTGGAGCGCGACAGCCACTCGGCGTCGACGGCGAAGATGCGCCGGATGGACTCGGGCGACAGGGCGTCGCAGGGCGGGGCGTCGGCTTCGACGCGTCCGGCCTTGAGGGCGATGACGCGGTCGGAAAACGATGCGGCGAGGTTGAGGTCGTGGGTGACCGAGACCACGAGCAGCCCTTCGTCGGCGAGGCGGCGGAGGAGTTTGTAGATGGATAGCTGGTGTTCGAGGTCGAGAAACGTGGTGGGTTCGTCGAGCAGCAGGACTTCCGGCTGTTGGGCCAGGGCCGAGGCCAGCACGACACGCTGGCGCTCGCCGCCGCTTAAAGAGCGGAAGTCGCGGTGGGTGAAGGCGGCGACGTCGGTGAGTTCCATGGCGCGGCGGGCGGCGGCGATATCATCGGGCGATTCGAAAAGGCCGCCGGCGTAGGGGGTGCGGCCCATGAAGACCACCTGCTCGGCGGTGAAGGGGAATTCGAGGCGCAGGCTCTGGGGGACGAAGCTGACCGAGCGGGCGAAGGCGGCGCGTTTCCAGGCGCTGACCTCCTTGCCGCCGAACATGCAGCTTCCTTCGTAGGGCTGGCGGAGTCCGGCCATGATTCCGAGCAGGGTGGATTTGCCGGCGCCGTTGGGACCGGTGAGTGCGACCAGGCTGCCCAGCGACATTTCGAGCGAGACCGACGAAAGCACCCGCGAGGAGCCGTAGCTGAAGCCAGTGGAGTCGAGGCTGTAGAGCGGGGTCATTGATTGGGGTTCCGCCGGGGAGTTTCAGGAGGACCCGCTCGCTGCGGCGGCGGTTGAGGGGAGGATGGGTGCGCTGTTTCGGGGTGGAGGTAGCCGAGGAAGTCGCGGGCGGCTTCAGCCATTCGAGGTCCTGGGACGACGAAATGGGAGTTGGTGACGGCATGGACGCGGCCCGAACGGACCGCCTTGAGCCGGCCATAGGCGCGCCAAAGGGCGAGTTCCTCGCGGCGGCGCTGTTCGTCCGAGCCGGCGGCGTGGGCGTAGTCGCCCATGTCGATGATGACGCCGGGGTCGGCGGCGAGGATCTGTTCGAGGCTGACCTTGGGGTATTGGATGGGGGACGCGGCGAGCATGTTGACGCCGCCGGCGAGTCGCAGCAGTTCATCGAGGAAAGTGCCTGGTCCGGCTCCGACCATACTCTGAAGGGTACCCGGCGCACGGCCGGCGAGGAAGAGGACGGATGTCCTGTTCTTGCGAGCGGCGGCGGAGCGGACCGCGTCGAGGTCGCGGCGGAGGGATTCGGCCAGGCGGCGGGCTGTTGATTCAGCGCCGGTCAACTGGCCGATGCGGGCGATGGAGGCGAGGACGGTCTGGATGTTATCCATATCCAGTTCGTCAGCCCGGAGGCCGAGTGCGCGAAGGCGTGTGGTGACGCCGGCGGGGTTCTTGATGACCAGGACGAGCGAGGGCCTGAGTTGCAGGATACGCTCGTAATCGGGTTCGAGGAAGGTGCCGATTTTGGGTTTCGAGAGCGCATCCTTGGGGAAGGAGCAAAAGGTCGTGACGCCAACGACTTGCGGGCCGAGTCCCAGGGCATAGAGGGTTTCAGTGATCGACGGCGAGGTGGAGACGATCCGGGCCTGCGCCCGCGCCTGCAAGGGGAGTGCGGGCAGAAGCACGGCCAGCAACGCGATCAGCCGCCGCAAAAGAACTCCCGTGCGGCGTCGACGAAACGTTGATTTTCCTCGCGGGCGCGGACGGCGAAGCGGACGGCTTCGCCCGAGACGCCGGGCAGGCCGGTGCAGTCGCGGAGGATGATCTGGCGGTCGAGGAACCAGTCGCAGACTTCAGCCGATGCCCGGTCGGTTTGGGCGAAGAGAAAGTTGGCGACGCAGGGGGCGAAGCGGAGACCGTCGATGGAGTCGAACTGCTCGAGCAGCCAGGCGCGTTCGCCGTCGATGATGGAGCGGGTGCGCTGTGCATGAGCTGTGTCGGAGAGGGCGGCTCGGGCGGCGGCGGCGGCCAGGGCGTTCACCTGCCAGGGTTCGCGGCGGCCGCGGAGCTTGGCCATCCAGTCGCCGGAGCCGACCAGGGCGCCGATGCGGAGTCCGGGCAGGGCGTGGAACTTGGAAAGGGTGCGCAGAACGAGCAGGTTGGGGTGGAGGTGGCACCAGCGGACCGCGGATTCCATGGACGTGAATTCGATGAACGACTCGTCGACCAGCACCGGGCCCTCGCGGCCGGCAATGGCGCGGCGGAGAATCTCCTCTGGGATGGCTTCGCCGGTGGGGTTGACGGGCTGGCCGAGGACGAGCAGTCCGCGGCTGGGCCACTGTTCGGGGGAGTCGAGGGGGATTCGGAGGGCGTGGGGAAACGCCCGGTAGAATTCGCTCCACACGGGGGTGACCAGGGAGACGGGTCCGCGCCAGCCGGAGCGGGCGACATAATGGACCAGTTCGGTGGCGCCGCTGCCGGCAAGGACCGACGACGGCGGGACATCCCAGGCGCCAGCGAGGGCGGCTTCGAGATCGACGGGTTCCTGTCCGGGGTAATGGGCGATGCGGTCGAGTTCCTCGATGATGGCCGGGCGGACGGCGGGCGAGGGACCCAGGGGGTTAATCGAAGCGCTGAGGTCGAGGACCTCGCGCCAATCCCAGCCGCGGTCGCGTGCGATGGCGAACAGATTGCCGCCGTGGACGATGTTCAACCGATCCTCCAGTGTTGCGGGTGCGTCAAAACAGTCCGGCCGGTGCCAGGAACGCGCGCGGGCCGGGAGGTGCGCTACCCTTCTTCACTCTACTACGGTGCGGGGCATGTGGACAGATCCAGGGAGGCGGGAGGCGGAGCCAAAGCGGCCTATGCCGGCCAGGCCGGGTGGTGTCAGGACCTGGTGTCCGGAATCTCCCGCGGGCGCGTAACCGGCGTGGCGGGTTTGCCGTCGAACAATCCAGCGCCAGCGCGCTAATTGAGATGATGGAGTCTGATTCCATGACCCTGAACCCCCGGCCGAACATGCCCGTTTGGGCCGTTGGATTGTGCACCGCGCTGGCGATGGCGGGCACGCTGGCTGTGCCCGCGGCTCAGGGCCAGACGCCGAGTTTCCGGGTGGAGACGCGGGTGGTGGAAGTGCCGGTGGTGGTGCGGGATAAGAAGACGGGACGGGCGGTGGAGGGGCTGAAGGCCGAGGATTTTGTCCTGCTAGAGGAAGGCAAGCGGCAGAAGGTCGAGTTTTTTGGCGTTCATCAGGTGAACAGCTCGGTCCAGGCGCCGGCGGGAACGGGGACGCGGGGTGCGGTCGAGCCGCTGGTGTTCAGGAACCGGCGCGACGAATCGGGCGAGGCGACGCCGGTGGTCGCGGTGCTGATCGACGGTTTCAATGCGCGGTTCGAGGACCAATATTATGCAGCGCAGGCGGCGGCGAAGGTGATCGAGGCGCGGGAGAGACGGGCGTTGTGGAGCATCTACTTCCTGGGCCAGCGGGGGGTGCGGGTGATCCATGACTATTCGACCGACACCGAGAGCGTGGTGGAGCGGTTGAGGCGGCTGAAGTCGGCGGGCGATTCGGTTGACGGATTAGGCGCGGAGGCCGGCGACTGGCGGCCATTTGGAATGGGTGACCTTCTAGCGCATGAGGGCGCCCGTGCCCACGAGGAGGATGTCAGGGCCCGGATCACTCTTGGCGCGATCCGCGACATCGGCCGCCACCTGAGCGCGTTGCCAGGCCGCAAGAGCCTGGTCTGGCTGACCACCGGGCTGCCGCTGAATTCGGTCATCAACCGGATGCCCCAGCTGTGGCCTCTCACCCTCGATACGCTGAACGACGCCAACGTGGCGGTCTATTCGATTGATTCCGAGGGCGTGCGGACGGCGCGGGGATTCCGGGCCGACGTTGGGGCGAGCAAGACGGTGAACCTTAAAGGAGGGCTGGGCAGTCCGATCGGTGACATGCAGATCATGGCCGCGCTGGCGGACGAGACGGGCGGACGGTGGTTTGCGAATTCGAACGACCTGGTGAAGGGGGTGGACGAATCGCTGGCCGATTCGCAGGTGTTCTACAGGCTGGCCTACCGGGCGGCGCGGACGAAATGGGATGGCGGGAAGGTGGATCTGGAGGTGAAGATCCCAGGGCGGAAGGATATCGAGATCCGGCACCGGCGGAGCTACATCGCCAGGGCGATTGAGCCGTTGGGTGAGAAGGCGCGTGACCGGGTGCTGGCCGACGCCATTATCAGTCCGTTGGAGGCGGTGGAGATTGGGGTGACGGCGCGGTTGACGCCTATCGAGGGATCGGAGGAGTCGATGCTGCGGCTGACGCTGGATCCGGGGTCGGTGACGCTGGCCGAGAGCGGGGGCAGGTATGTAGGACGGATGGACATACGGTGGGTGCAGGCGACGGTGGAATCAAAGGTGGTCGACGATTCGACCGATGAGGTGAACCTGAACCTGGCGCTGGCCGAAGCCGAGCGAACACACGGCGAGGGGTTCAACTACCAAAAGCGCCTGCGAATTCAACCGCAGACGCGGACGTTGAAAATTGCCTTCTGCGACCATGTGACGGGCCGGGTGGGGTCGCTGCGGGTGGAGATTCCGGTGCGAACGGCGGCGGCGGGCGCGCGCTGAGCGGCCGAAGCGGCCGAACGAGTTCGGTTGACAAGGCGAGAGGGGTCCGTTATAGTTCTGAAGTGTCGCACTTTCAACGGTTTGTCGGCGATGGGCACGTGCAGCGCCGCTGACGGTTGAAAGAAATTCCCGTCCACGTCGTCTAAGCGAATGACACATGGGTGGCGTGGGCGAAACCGGGAGACTGCGGATGAGCAGCAACCAGGAAGACCGTCCCTTGGAGTTGCAGGGCGGCGAGCAGAGTTACGAGGAACTGCTCGAAGAGTACAGCAATCCTCTTCCCGAGGCTGAAGCCGGGGAGGTGTTGCAGGGCCACGTCCTGCAGATCACCGACACGGGGGTGATCGTGGATGTGGGCCTGAAACAGGAGGGCTTCGTACCCCTGGAGCAGGTGATGGAAGCCGACGGCAATATCGGCGCGCGGGTGGGCGAAGCGATCGAGGTGATGCTGGACCGGCGCCGGCATTATGAAGGCTACATTTCGCTTTCGCATGAGCGGGCGAGCAAGGTGAGGGCGTGGGAGACGCTGGAAAAGGCGTATCGCGAGGGGTTGCTGATCAGCGGCCGGGTGACGGAGAAGGTGAAGGGCGGGTTGAATGTCGATGTCGGCGTGATGGCGTTCATGCCGAGTTCGCAGAGCGACCTGCGGGCCGGACACCATGTGGATTCGCTTATCGGTCAGGACATCGCGGTCAAGGTGATCAAGGTCAACCGGCGGCGAAATAATGTGGTCGTCTCGCGCAAGTCGGCGATCGAAGAGGATCTGACGGCGCGCAAGTCGCAGGTGCTGGACCATATTGAAGAGGGCACGCTGGTGACAGGCGTGGTGAAGACGCTGGCCGAGTATGGCGCGTTTGTGGATCTGGGCGGCATCGACGGATTGCTGCATGTTTCGGACATGAGCCACGGCCGGGTGAACCACCCGTCGGACATGGTGCAGATCGGCCAGCAGTTGACGTTGAAGGTTCTGAAGCTGGACAAGGCCAAGGAACGGATTTCGCTGGGTTTGAAGCAGATTGCGCCGGACCCGTGGGAGACGGTCCAGCAGCGGTATCTGGGCGGGATGCGGGTGCTCGGGCGGGTGGTGAGCGTCACCGATTACGGCGCATTTATCGAACTGGAGCCCGGAGTCGAGGGGCTGATCCACATCTCCGAGATGACCTGGTCGCGCCGCATGAAACATCCCTCGAAGGTGGTGAAGGCGGGCGATCCGGTGGAATGCGTGGTGCTGGAAGTGAAGCCGGGCGACCGCCGGGTATCGCTGGGCATCAAGCAACTGGAAGCCGACCCGTGGACGACGGTCGACCAGCGGTATGCGATCGGCAGCGTGGTGGAAGGACGGGTGAGGAAACTGACCGACTTCGGCGCCTTCATCGAGATCGAGGAAGGCATCGACGGGCTGGTGCATGTCTCGGACATGTCCTGGACCAAGCGTATCCAGCACCCTTCCGAGATGCTGAAGAAGGGCCAGATCGTGCAGGCGGTGATCCTGAACATTGACGCTCAGAATCGCCGTTTGTCGCTTGGCATCAAACAGTTGCAGCCGGATGCGTGGGAGACCTTCTTCCGCGGCCATGTGGTGGGCGATATCGTGCGCGGGACGCCGAGCCGCACGGTGAACTTCGGCATTTTCGTGGAACTGTTGCCGGGCGTCGAGGGCCTGTGCCACAATTCCGAAATCCCGGCCGAGATGAAGGGCTTGAATCCGCCGCTGCCGATCGGCGAGGAGATGAGCTTCAAGATCCTCAAGATGAACGAAGCGGAGAAGCGGATTGGGTTGGCGGTGGCGCCACAGAGCGTTTCGGTTGAAAAGCAGAGGGTCGAGGATTATCAGAAGCAGGCCGAACAGGCGAGGATGAGCTTCGAGGAGGCGTTGGGCGCCGGTTTGAAGGGAGCCACCGGGCCGGAAGCTCAGGCGGAGCCGGAATTGAAATCGGAAACTGGGAGTGAGCAGGAATGACGAAAGCGGATCTGATCGAAGAAGTATCCAGGGTGGTCGAGTTCACCCGCAAGGACGCCGAAGTGATAGTCGAATCGATCTTCGACAGCGTGGTGAAGGCGCTGCGCGCGAATGACAAGATCGAGATACGCGGATTCGGCAGCTTCCGGACCCGGCAGCGGCAGTCGCGCATAGGCCGGAACCCGAAGACCGGCGCGCGGGTTGACGTGCCGGCCAAGCGCATCCCCTACTTCAAGCCCAGCAAGGAGCTGAAGGACCTGGTGAACCAGGAAGCGGGCAACGGCCCCGCGCCCGGCGAAGGCGCCTGAGGCTTGCGCAGCCCCCGGCGGGGATGACCCATGGACAGGTTGTGGAGCCCTTGGCGGTATCGCTACGTCAGCACCTGCGGCGGCGCTGAAGGCTGCATCTTCTGCGACAAGCCGGCCGAGGGGCTGGACGAAGAGAACCTGATCGTCCACCGCGGGCAGTACTGCTACGTTCTGCTGAATCTTTACCCCTACACGAACGGGCACTTGATGATCGCCCCGTTCGCCCACGAAGCCGAACTCGACCGTCTGAGTCCAGAGGCCGCCATGGAGATGATGGCGCTGGCCCAGCAGGCGGTGGCGCATTTGAAGGCGGTCTACAAGCCGCACGGGCTGAACGTGGGGATGAACCTGGGCGAATGCGCGGGAGCGGGCGTGGCGGGCCACCTGCACCTGCACATCCTGCCGCGATGGGTGGGCGACGCCAACTTCATGACCGTGGTCGGCGAGACGCGCGTGATGCCCGAGGATCTGAGCGAGACATACAGGAAGCTGAAAGCGGCGTTCGCCGGCTGAGACAGGGTCAGATGCCGTCGCCGTGGGGATGGGCGGTGGCTTTGGCGGCAAGATAGCGTTCGCGGGATTCGAGGATCGTCTTGCGCGCCTCGCGCGGGCCGCCCCAGCCCTGGGCGACGGTCACCTTGCCCTCCAGTTCCTTGTAGATCGAGAAGAAGTGTTCGAGTTCGCGGCGGACGTGGGCGAACACCTGGTCCATGGTGTGGATCTGGTCGTAACGGGGATTGCGCGTGGGCACGGCGATCACCTTCTGGTCCTGCTCGTCGCGGTCGATCATGTTCAGGATGCCGACCGGGCGGACTTCGATGAGGCAGCCGGTGAAGCTGGGCTCGGAGACGAGGGTGAGGACGTCGAGGGGATCGCGGTCCTCGGCCAGGGTGCCGGGGATGAAGCCGTAGTCGCCGGGGTAGTGGACGGGCGAGTAGAGTGAGCGGTCCAACCGGAACAGGCCGAGTTCGCCGTCATATTCGTACTTGTTGACCGAGCCTTTGGGGATCTCGACGATCATGCGGACCAGTTCCGGGGCTTCGGGGCCGGGGTCCAAATCATACAGTTTCGTGAAGAGCACTCCTGACCAGAGTAACAGGGATAGGCCGCTGTGCTGCAAGTGCAGCGAATAAAGGGAGAAAGCTAAATGTAGGAAGAAAAACCACTTGCGGCGGTCCTGGGACTGATGTACTCTTCATTCGTGGGCCGAAATGGTCCGATCTATTCCTATTTGAGCCGACATGTCCCAGGACACCACGAAATCCGGCCGCAAATCACCGCCCCGCGGCGAGTACCCGGTGAAGGTGGACTCGACTGGAAGGTTGAAGTTTCCGGCTGCATACAAGGAGTACCTCGACGGTCTGGACGAGAAAGCGATCTTCGTGACGGTCGTTTTCGGAATGATTCGAGGATACACCAGTTCGAGCTGGGAGCAGGAACTTTCGAAGCTCAATCCGAAGCCGGCGGTGAAGAAGGCGGTTTGGGAGGACGGCGACAGGTTTGGTCAGGATGTGACGCCGGACGGGCAAGGCCGGGCGACGCTGCCGCAGAAGGTCAGGGATGTAGTGCCGGTGGAAGAAACGACGCTGCACATGCGGTTCCACGGCGAAGTGATCTGGATGTACACCGAAGATCAGTGGTCGAAGATGGGCGCCAGGAACGACGCCACGCGCGAATCGGTGAAGGCCGATGCCGAAGAGTTGGGGTTTGTGTGATGTATGGAACACTTTCCCGTCATGGCGGAAGAGTCGGCCGCGTATCTGCGGTTGGTGGACGGGGGAGTGTATGTGGATACGACCGCCGGGCTGGGCGGGCATACGGGATTGATTGCGCGGCGACTGAAGTCGGGCACGGTGATATCGCTGGACCGCGATGCCGAGACGCTGGACAAGGCGCGGCAGAACACGCTGGATTGCGCGGAGCGCATCGTTTTCAGGCACAGCCGGTTTTCGCAATTGGGCGAGACTCTGGCGTCGCTGGGGCTGGGCAAGGCGGACGGGATTTTATCGGACCTTGGAGTATCGCGCTGGCAACTGACTTCGCCCGAGCGGGGTTTCAGCTTTCAGCATGCCGGTCCCCTGGACATGAGGATGGATCGCGGGCAGGATTTGACGGCCGGCGACCTGGTGAACAGGGCATCGGAAACGGATCTAGCCAACTGGATTTTCCAGTATGGCGAGGAAAGGAGGCACGCGAGAAGAATAGCCAGAGCCACGGTCAAGGCGCGGCCGGTGCGGGACAGCCTGCATCTTGCGGAAGTGATCGCATCGGCCGTGCCGCGGACCGGAAAGCTGCATCCGGCGACGAGGGTCTTCCAGGCGTTGCGGATGGTGGTGAACGACGAGGAAGGGGAGTTGGACGCACTGCTGGAACAGGCGCCGGAGTGGATCAAGCCTGGCGGCAGATGGGTGGTGATCGCGTTCCAGTCGCTGGACGACAGGAAGGTGAAGAGGAGATTTCAATCGCTGGCCCGGGACAAGCGGGCGACGATTCTGACCAAGCATGTGGTCAGGCCAGGCGCGGAAGAGACGCGCGCGAATCCGCCGAGCAGGAGCGCGGTATTGAGGGCGCTGGAGATGACAGGCGCGGCGGAGTGAACGGGATTGAAGCAATTGCAGCGAGGCAGATGGAGGATTGGCGATGGCGACATTCGGCGGCTTGATGGAGTGGCTGGGCGCGGCGAAGGCTCCGGCCCGGCGGGAGAAATCGGATTTCCGTCTGCGCGCGCTGCCGCGTGAGGACATCCTGCTGTATGTGAAGGATATCGACAACACGGGCGTGGAGCGCGTGGCGGACACGCGCGAGACGCTGGCCAGCGTGGGCATGGCGGGCGGCGTGATCGCGGCCAGCGTTCTGGTGATCGCGCTGATGCTGCCGGGCACGTATTCGCTGGTGGTGAGCCACAGGATCGAATCATTGAAGCAGGAGCGCGAGCAGTTGGTGAACACGCTGAGGAGCGTGCGCGCGGATCGGGCGCGGCTGGAGAGCCCGGCGCAGGTGGAGCATTGGGCAGGCAGGGAATTCGTGGCTCCGGCGGCGAATGCGGTTCTGTATGCCGCTCCGGGCGGCGAGACGGTGGCGAAGTTGTCGGGCGGCGAGTAAACGAGGAAACGCGGGGCGAGGGGGACGGCGCGCGAATGCGGGTGGACATGGCCGGGCAGATGAGGCGGAGATCGAGATGGCAATCCAGGTGGAGAGAAAGTCGGCGCGCCGGGCGATTTGGATCGGCCGGCTGACGGTTTTCTGGGCGCTTGCGGTCTTCGGCAAGCTGGTCTACCTGCAGGTGGTGATGCACGACGAATATGTCGTGATCGCCCGCAACCAGCATGAGAGGACCGTTCCGGTCAGGGCGACGCGCGGCGAGATTGTGGACCGGACGGGCCACCCGCTGGCGCTCAGCATCAGGACGCAGTCGGCGGTGATCAACCCGCGGCGCGTGGTGGATACGAAGTTCTTTGCCGGCTCTGTGGCGCCCGTGCTGGGCATCCCCGCGCCGGAGATCGAAGCCGGGATCGAGGAGCGCAAACTCCGCCCGGCAGGCGCGCCGGGCCGGTCGTACATGGTGCTGAAGCGCCATGTGAGCGACGAGGAAGCGCTGCGGCTCAAGCGCCAGCCGTTTCCCTACATCGAGATCGTTCACGACAGCCGCCGTGAGTACCCCAACGCCACGCTGGCGTCGCATGTCCTCGGCAGCCTGAACCGCGAGGGCAACGGCAACGCGGGCATCGAGCAGAAGCTGAATGCGGACCTGAAGGGCACGCCGGGCACGATGAGGGTGCTGACCGATTCGCTTCAGGAGCGCTACATCAGCTGGATCGAAAAGCCCGCAACCGAAGGCGCGAACCTGACGCTGACGCTCGACAGCGCCATCCAGTACGAGGCCGAACGCGCGCTGGCCGAAGGAGTGGAAGCGGCGGCGGCGAAGAAGGCGACCGTTCTGGTGATGCGGCCGGAGGACGGCGCGGTGCTGGCGCTGGCGAACTACCCGACTTTCGATCCTTCGGAAGTGATTCCGGAAGAGCCGGGCGCGCGGAAAGCGGCCCTGCATCGCCGCCTCAACATCGCCGTGCAGGAACCCTGCGAGCCGGGTTCGGTGATGAAGATGATCACGGTGACCATGGGGCTGGACACGGGCGAGTACTCCGGGAACTCGCTGATCAACTGCGAGAACGGCCGGTTTCCGCGTCCGGGCCGCAAGCCCATCACGGATCTGCGCCAAGGATACGGCACGATCCCGCTGCCGATGGTTCTGATCAAGTCGTCGAATATCGGCGTGGCGAAGGTGGCGATCGATCTCGGTCCAAGGACACTGTGGGAATACCTGATGAAGTTCGGCATGGGCAGGAAGACCGGGATCGAACTGCCGGGCGAAACGGCAGGCATCCTGCGGCGGCTGGAATGCCAGGGGCCGAACGACCACTGGTGCTGGGGCCCGAATTCGCACGAGTACATCTCTTTCGGCCATGAGATCGCCGCCACGGCGGTTCAACTGGCGCGGGCGACGGCCGTGGTCGCCAATGGCGGATACCTGGTGGAGCCGCACCTGGTGGCGAGAAAACAGCGCCCGCGCGCCGACGGCACGATGGAGGATCTGCCGGTGGTGCGCGAGAAGCCGAAGCGCGCCATCGGCGGCGACACGTCGATCCAACTGCGGAAGATCATGCAGCGCGTGGTGCTCGAAGGAACGGGCAAGCGGGCGAAAGTGGCGGGCTGGAGCACCGGCGGAAAAACCGGTTCGGCCGAAATGTTTGTTCCTGGCCAGGGCTGGGTGAACCGCCACAACTCGTCGTTCATCGGCTTCGCGCCGGTGGCCAACCCGAAAGTGGTGGTGGTGGTGACATTGAACGACACGCCGCGACAGGGCGGCGCGGCCGCGGCGCCGGTGTTTGCCAAGGTGGCCTCGGCGGCGCTACGGATCCTCCAGGTGCCGATGGACGCCCCCGAGACAAGCGTGCCGGAGACGCCGGAACAGGTGATCGCGTCGGGGCCGGAGAAAGTCGAGGTGCTGCCGCCGGACCCGGTGACGGCGGCCGAGCCCGAGACGCCCGCCCTGCCGTCCTCGCCGCTGCTGGCCGGGCCGAGGGCGCCCGATTTCCGCGGGCTGCCGCTGGTCGCCGTGCTGAGGCGGTCCTCGGCGCTTGGCGTCGAGGTGGAGGTGGTCGGATCGGGCAGGGCGCAGCGTCAGAACCCGCCGCCGGGCAGCGTGATGCCGGCGGGCGGGCGCGTGCGGGTGGAGTTCGCAAAGCCGTGAAGACGCTCGGCGAGTTGTTTCCCGCGCCGCCACTGCCGGCGGATATCCGCGCGCTGCCGGTGAGCGGCCTTGAATACGACTCGCGCAAGGCCGGGCCGGGCTCGGTCTTCTTCGCATTCAAGGGAAGCAGCCAGGACGGCCGCGCGTTCGCGCCGCGGGCCGTGGAACGCGGCGCCGTCGCGGTGGTGAGCGAGTCCGAAGCGCCGGCCGCGTTTCCGGCGCCCTGGCTCCAGGTGCCGCACGGACGGCGGGCGCTGGCGGAGATGGCGCGGCGGTTTTTCGACTGTCCGGACACAAAGATCCGCCTCGCCGGCGTGACCGGGACCAACGGCAAGACGACGACGGCGTACCTGATCGATCAGAGCCTGCGCGCGCTGGGCCGAAAGACGGGCATGGTGGGCACGGTGGAGTACCGCGTGCTCGATGAAGTCAGGCCGGCGGTGAATACGACGCCGGAGTCGGTCGACCTGGTGCGCATTTTCGCCGAAGTGGCCGCGGGCGGCGGGACCGATTGCGTCCTGGAGGTGAGTTCGCACGCGCTGGCCCTGGGCCGCGTGCACGGACTGGATTTCCATACGGCGGTTTTCAGCAACCTCACGCGCGACCACCTGGATTTCCACACGGATATGGAAGAGTACTTCGCCGCCAAGTGCATGCTGTTCGCCGGCGCCGGCGGCGCTGCGCCGCGCTTCGTGGCGATCAACGCCGACGATGAGTGGGGCGCAAGGATTCCCGTCGCCGCCGGCAGCGAAGCGCTGACCTATGGTCTCAAGGAGGGCGTCTCGATCCGAGCGATGAACGTCGAGACAGGCATCGGCGGGCTGAGTTTCAAAATCAGTTGGCGAGGGGAGGATTACGCGGTCGCATCCAAGCTGACGGGCCTGATGAATGTCTACAACCTGACGGCGGCGTTCGCCGCGCTGGTCACGCTGGATGTGGACGCGGTGAATGCGGCGCAGGCTCTGAGCGAGTGTGCCGGAGCGCCGGGCCGGTTCGAGCGGGTGGATCGCGGCCAGCCTTTCCTGGTGGCGGTGGACTACGCACACACAGACGATGCGCTGCGCAACGTCATCCAGGCGGCGCGGAAACTGACTTCGGCGCGGGTAATCATCCTGTTCGGCTGCGGCGGCGACCGCGACCGCAAGAAACGTCCGCTGATGGGCCGGGCGGCGGCCGAGATGAGCGACTACGTTGTAGTGACCAGCGACAACCCGCGCAGCGAGGACCCGCTGCTGATCATCAACGACATCCTGGTGGGCGTGCAGAAGTGCGAAACGCCCTATGTCGTCCTGCCCGACCGGAGGGAAGCGATCCGGAGGGCGATCGCGGAGGCGCGTCCCGGCGACGTGGTGATCCTCGCGGGCAAGGGCCACGAGGACTACCAGGTGCTGAACCAGGGGACGATCCGCTTCGACGACCGCGAGGTGGCCGAACAGACGCTGGCGTCGATGGGCTACGCCGGCGGCGGGGAGCGGCGATGAGAGTCGATGTCGCCGGCATCGCTTGCCAGGGGGTGAGCACCGACACGCGGACGCTGGAGCCCGGCCAGGCCTATGTGGCGCTGGCCGGCGAGCGTCATGACGGCCATGATTTTGTCGGCGCGGCCATCGAGCGGGGCGCGCGGGCGGCGGTGCTGGCGAGGCCCGTGCAACTGCCGATTGCGCAGGAGATCGTCGCCGACACGCTTCAATGGTTGCAGCGGGAAGCCGCCGGACGCAGGGCGGCATGGGGCCGCGCCGTGGTGGCCGTGACGGGCAGCGCCGGCAAGACCACCACCAAGGACGCCATCGCCGCGGCGCTTGCACCGCGCTTCCGAGTCGGCAAGACGCAGGGCAATTTCAACAACCGCATCGGCGTTCCCCTGTCGATCCTCAACATGCCGGATACGGCGGGCGTGGCGGTTCTCGAAATCGGGATGAACCATGCGGGCGAGATCCGCGAACTGGCGGCGATCGCGCGGCCGGAGATCGCCGTGGTGACCAACGTCGGCACGGCTCACATCGAGAACTTCGAATCGATCGAAGGCATCGCGGCGGCGAAACGCGAACTGGTGGAATCGCTCCGGCCCGACGGCGTGGCGGTGCTGAACTCCGACGATCCGCGGGTGCGTGCTTTCGCCGGCGTGCACGGCGGGCGCGTGGTGACCTACGGTACCGGCGAAGGCGCCACGGTCCGCGCGGCCGGGATCGAATATACCGAGCACGGGGCGCGTTTCAATGTCGACGGCCAGACGGTGGCTTGCCCTCTGCCGGCGCTTGGAGGCGTGATGGCCTGCCTGGCGGCGCTGGCGGTGGCGCGGGTGATGGACGTGCCGCTCATCGAAGCAAGGCAGGGCCTGGAAACGCTCACCCCGCCGAAGATGCGATTCGAGCGGCTGCACGCGCGCGGGGCGCTGATCTGGAACGACTGCTACAATTCGAACCCGGAAGCGGCGAAGATGATGATCGACCTGCTGGCGAAGACGCCGGCGCGGCGGCGCATCGCCGTGCTGGGCGAGATGCTGGAGTTGGGGAGATGGTCCGAGGCGCTCCACCGCGAGGTCGGCGAGTACGCGGCGGAGAGCGGCATCGACATCGTGGCGGGCGTGAAAGGCCAGGCCGAGGCGCTTGTGGAGGCGGCGGCGAACGCCTCGGGGCACAAGGCGGAGGCGGCTTTCTTCGACTCGCCGGCCGAGGCCGGGCAGTGGTTGAAGGGCGTGGTTCTGGAAGGGGATGCGATCCTGTTTAAAGGGTCGCGCGGCACGAAGGTTGAAGAGGCGCTGGCGGCCTTCATGGAGTCTGACTGACATGCTGTACTGGCTCTTCTTCGAGCAGCTTTATCCGCACTTCACGCCGTTCCGGATTTTCGGCTATGTCACATTCCGCACGCTGGCGGCCAGCCTGACGGCGCTGCTGGTGGCGCTGCTGCTGGGTCCGTGGATGATCCGCAAGTTGCGCGATCTGCAGATCGGGCAGCACATTCGCGAGGCGGGTCCCGAATCGCATCAGAAGAAGGCCGGCACGCCGACCATGGGCGGGCTGCTGATCATCACGGCCGTGGTGATCCCGACCTTGTTGTTTACCAATCTGGCGAACCCCTATGTCTGGGTGGCGCTGTTCGGGCTGCTCGGCTACGGCGCGATCGGGTTCCTCGACGACTGGTCGAAGGTGAAAAAGGGCAAGAACCTGGGACTCACGGGCAGGCAGAAGATGGGGCTTCAGGTGTTGCTGGTGCTGCTGCTGGGCGTGTGGCTGCTGGTGTTGCGTTCGATGGGCCTGTATTCGACGGCGATGAACGTTCCGTTCGTCAAGAGTTGGCGGCCTGGCCTGCTGATGGAGTCTCTGCTGGCAAGTCCATGGACCTACCCGCTGGCGTTCTTCTTCTTCTTCGCGTTCCTCTGGCTGGTGGTTGTGGGGGCTTCGAACGCCGTGAACCTGACAGACGGGCTGGACGGGCTGGCTACGGGGTTGATGATCATCGCCGGCGGGGCGATGACGGTGCTGTGTTACGTCAGCGGCCACAGGGTGTTTGCCGACTACCTCGACATCGCGCGCCTGCCCGGCGCGGCCGAACTGACCATTTTCGCCGCCTCGCTGACCGGCGCCAGCCTGGGGTTCCTCTGGTACAACGCCCACCCGGCGGAAGTGTTCATGGGCGACGTGGGGTCGCTGGCCCTGGGCGGCAGCCTGGGCGTGATCGCGGTGCTGATCAAGCAGGAGATCCTGTTGATCTTCATCGGCGGCGTCTATGTGATCGAGGCGCTGAGCGTGATCATCCAGGTGGCTTCGTTCAAAATGACGGGGAAACGGGTATTCCGCATGGCGCCGCTGCACCACCATTTCGAAAAGATGGGTTGGGACGAGGCCAAGGTGATCACCCGGTTCTGGATCGCGGGCCTGGTGATGGCGCTGTTCGCGCTGACGACGTTGAAGTTGAGATAACGATGGAATTCGCAGGCAAGAGGATCGCGGTATTCGGGCTCGCCAAGTCGGGACTGGCGACGGTGGAGTTGCTGGCGCGCAAGGGCGCCGAGGTGGTCGCCTGCGACTCGAAGCCGCTCGAACAGTTGCCGGGCGTGGCCGAAGTCCTTCGGGAACACGGCGCGGCGTTCGCCCTGCAGGGAGCGCAGGCGCTGGCGGGCGTGGAGATGGCGGTGCTGAGCCCGGGCGTCCGCCCCGACCAGGAGATCTTCGACGAAGCGCGGCGCCGCGGCGTCCAGATCACCGGCGATGTCGAGCTCGCTTGCCGCTTCCTGCACGGTCCGGTGATGGGCATCACGGGTTCCAACGGCAAGACGACGGTGACGGCCCTGTGCGGGCATCTGCTGAAGGAGTGCGGATTCCCGGTGCAGGTGGGCGGCAACATCGGCAATCAAGCCGTGGCGTCGATGATCGGAACTTCGCGCGACGATCAGTGGAACGTTCTTGAGCTGTCGAGTTTCCAGACCGAGATGTTCCGCCGCACACGAGTTCATATCGGACTGGCGCTCAACGTCACGCCCGACCATCTCGACCGCCATCACACGATGGAAAAATACGCCGCCGCGAAGCTGAACATGTTCGCCGGCCAGATGCCCGGCGACCACGCCGTGCTGAACGCCGGGAACGAAATCACGCGCTCGTGGGCCGGCCGCGTGCCGGGCCGCGTCCACTGGTTCAACGGCGGCGGGCGCGCGGACGGCGGATTCTGGCTCGACGGGACGGATCTGATGTCCGGCGATGAGGTCTGGATGCCTGCCTCGGAGATTGGTCTGCGCGGCCGTCACAATCTGGAAAACGTACTGGCCGCCGGATGCGCCTGCGCGCTGGCCGGCGCGCCGCTGGCTGGAATGCGCGCCGCCGTGGCCGGTTTCCCCGGCGTCGAGCATCGCATCGAGTTTGTCCGCGCGCTGAACCGGGTGGACTACTTCAACGACTCGAAGGCGACAAACGTCGACGCGGCCATCAAGGCGCTGGAGTCGTTCGACAGCGGGCTTTGGGTGATCCTCGGCGGCAAGGACAAGGACAGCGACTACCGCCCTCTGCGGCCGCTGCTTGCCGCGCGCGCCCGCGCGGCGCTGCTGATTGGCGCGGCGGCGGCCAAAATCGAGTCGCAGATTTCCGGCGCGGTCCGCATCGAGCAGTGCGGCGACATACACGCCGCCGTCGCTTTCGCCCGCGCACATGCCAAGCCGGGCGACACCGTCCTGCTGGCGCCGGCCTGCGCGAGTTTCGATCAGTTCGACGGCTTCGAGCACCGCGGCCGGGTTTACAGGGACTTGGTCCGCGCATTGGAGGGATGAGGGGTTATGACGGCAAAGCTCAGGACAGACTGGCCGCTGTTCAGCGCCACGCTGCTCATCATGGCCTTCGGTCTGGTGATGGTCTATAGCGCATCAAGCGTGGTTGCCGAGGTGATGCACGGCAAGCAGAACTGGAGCTATGCCGCCAAGCAGCTTGGCTTCGCGCTGGCGGGGCTCGCGGTGATGCTGTGGCTGAAACGGCTGGACTACGCCCGCCTCCAGCACCCTCTATGGATATGGCTTCCCGTGGGCGTCGTCTTCGTGCTGCTCGGCCTTGTCCTCATCGCCGACCCGGTCGCCCACCGCTGGTTCCGTTTCGCCGGCGTGCAGTTCCAGCCTTCCGAACTCGCCAAGCCCGCCATCATCGTGTTCCTCGCCTGGTTCGTTTCGCGGCGCGAGAACAAGGAGTTCGACCGCTATACTCTTCTTCCCGCGGCCGGCGTCGTGGGCGGCATCACGGGCCTGATCGCCTGGGGCGACCTCGGCACGGCGGCCATCGTGCTCGTGCCGGCGGCGGTTGTCTTCTTCGTCGCCGGAATCGAACGTAAGTACTTCTACCTCACCCTGCTGCTTGGATTCGTGCTCACCATCTTCTTCCTCGTCCAGAAGCCATACCGGCTGTTTCGCGTGATGGCCTACGCCGGCATCACCGAGCAGACCATCCACAACACCAGCTATTTGAAGTGGATCGAGCCGCATCTGGCCGCCAGCAAGGCCGCGCGCGACGCCGATCACCAGCCCCGCCAGGCGCGCATCGCATCCGGCAGCGGCGGCATCACCGGCGTCGGGCTTGGCCGAAGCGGGCAGAAACTCGGATTCCTGCCCGAGGCTCATACGGATTTCATCTACGCCGTCATCGCCGAGGAGACCGGCCTGTTCGGGGCCGCGCTGCTGATTGCCGGCTATCTGGTCGTCTTCTGGCGCGGATTCCGCCTGTATTGGCTCGCGCCCGACTTCTTCGGCCGCTACCTTGCTCTCGGTTGCGTGTCGCTCATCGCGGCGCAGGCTCTGTTCAACATGAGCATGGCGATCAGCCTGCTGCCGACCAAGGGCATCCCTCTGCCGCTGGTCAGCTATGGCGGCAGCGCGCTCATCTGCACAATGGCCACGTTCGGACTCCTCATGAGCGTCAGCGAACGCTCGGCGGAATAGGAGGCGGCTCTGTCTGTCCAACGCGATCCCGGGCATTTCATCATGGCCGGCGGCGGCACCGGCGGCCACGTGATGCCGCTCATCGCGGTTGCCGCCGAACTGCGCGGCCAGGGCGGGAAGTGCCTCTTCATTGGTACGCGCAACGGCATGGAAGCCGCGCTGGCGCCGAAGCATGGGTTCCCGATCGAGTGGATCGAAATTGGCGGGATCAACCGCGCCGGGCTGAGGAAAATGCTCTGGTCGGCCCTCCAGTTGCCGGCCGCAGTCCTGCGGGCGCGCCGCATTCTGAAATCACACCGGGCCGCGGCTGTCTTCAGCACGGGCGGGTATGCCGCCGGACCGACGGTGATCGCTGCCATCCTGACGGGCACTCCTGTGGTGGCCGTGGAGCCGAACGCCATTCCGGGTATCGTGTCACGCCTTACCGCGCGCTGGGTCCGCCACGCGCTGGTGAGCTTCGACCAGACGATCCGTCATTTCCCGCCAGGCCGTGCGGAGCGGGCCGGATTGCCGATCCGCGAGGAGTTCTTCCGCATCGCGCCGCCAGCGCCGGATGCGCCTTTTCACGTGCTTGTGACCGGCGGCAGCCGCGGCGCCCGTTCGTTGAACAAGGCGGCCCGGGAGGCGTGGCCGGTTCTGCGCGAAGGCGCGCCGCGGGTTTCGATGACCCTTCAATGCGGCCCGTCCGAGGAGGCGGAACTCAAGGCGGCGTTCGAAGGATCGGGCCTCGATGGCGAGGTGACGGCGTTTCTCGACGGCATGCCGGCGGCCTATGCGCGGGCGTCGCTGATTGTGAGCCGGTCGGGCGCCGGCGCGGTGAGCGAGATCGCTGCCGCGGGCCGCCCGTCGATTCTGGTTCCGTTTCCGTTCGCCGCCGACGGCCACCAGAAACACAACGCCCTGGCGATGGCGCGGGCCGGCGCGGCCGTCATGATCGAGGACCGCGATCTCGATGGAGCTTCGCTGGCCAGGGCCATCATCGATTTCGCCGCCGATCCGGAACGGGCGCGCTCGATGGGCGCCGCGGCGCGGTCGCTGGCGATGCCCGGCGCCGCCCGGAGGGCGGCGGGACTGCTGCGGGAGTGCGCCGGCAATATTGACAGAGTCCGGAAACCGCCGGAACAATAGGATAATCGAATGTTTCGCCCTTCGCAGCCCTTTCACTTCACCGGCGCCGGCGGCATCGGGATGAGCGGCCTCGCCGAAATCCTGCACCGCATGGGGTGCAGGGTGACGGGTTCGGATGCGAAGCGGTCGCCGTCGACAGAGCGTCTGGCCTCATTGGGCATCGGTGTCGTCATCGGACACGCCGCCGAAAACCTGCCCGCGGACGCGGCGGCGCTGATTGTCACCTCGGCCGTCGGCGAGAGCAATCCCGAATACGCCGCGGCCCGGCGCCGCGGGCTGCCGATCGTCCGCCGCGGAGAACTGCTTGCCGAACTGATGCGTCCGAAGCGCGCCGCCGCCGTGGCTGGCAGCCACGGCAAGACGACAACGTCGTCCATGCTTGCCTGCATCGCCCTCGATGCCGGACTGGATCCAACCGCCGCCATCGGTTCCACCGTGCCCGCCTTCGGCGGGTCCAACGCGCGGCTGGGCCTGGGCGACTGGTTCGTCGCCGAGTCGGACGAAAGTGACGGTTCGTTCCTCCATCTGTCTCCCGAAATCGCCATCGTCACCAACATCGATCGCGAACATCTGGACCACTACGGCAACTTCGAAGCCGTCCGCGCGGCGTTCCTCCAGTTCAGCAACAACGTGCCGCACGATGGCGCGGTCATCGCCTGCGCCGACGATCCGGCGACGTTGGAAACGCTCGCCGCCTCGCGCCGGCGCATCCTCTGGTACGGACGCGGCGAGAGCGCCGCCGCCCGCATCTCGCAGGAATCGTGTGACGCCTCGGGCAGCCGTTTCACGCTCAGCCTGGCCGGGCGTCAACTCGATGTCCGGCTTCCCGCCGTCGGCCGCCACAACGTGCTCAACGCCGCTGCCGCGCTCACCGCGGCCTCGCTCATGGGCGCCGGCGACAAGGCCGCGCTGCACGCCATCTCGCGGTTCCGCGGACCCGGCCGCCGGATGGAAACCGTCGGCAGCGCCCGCGGCATCGGCGTGATCGATGACTACGGCCACCACCCAACCGAAGTCCGCGCGACGCTCGAAGCCCTGCGGATGTTGAAGCCCGGCCGGCTGATCGTCGCTTTTCAACCCCACCGCTACACCCGGACCGCTCAACTGATGGAGGAATTCGCGGGCGCGTTCGCCGCCGCCGATCTGGTCTTCGTCCTCGATATCTATGCGGCCAGCGAACAGCCGGTGGCAGGTATCACAGGCGAGGCGCTGGCCGAGCGGATCCAGCATGCCGGCCATCCCTGCGCGCGGTATGCCGGTTCGCTCGCCGATGCGCCCGCCGCGCTGCTGGCGGTGCTGCGCGAGGGAGACCTCTTGCTGACGCTCGGCGCGGGCAGCGTGACCACGCTCGGCCCGCGCTTGCTCGAATCAATCAGGGAAAGCGAGGCCCGCGGTGGCAAGGCGTAGGAAGACAGAGCCCGAGGCCGCCGCCGAAACGCGGAAACCAGGCCAAACTCTGCCCGGCATCGACGCCTTCCGCCTGCTCAAATTCGCCGCGCTGACGTCGGCCGTGGTCGCGGTTGTCTTCCTGGTCGCATGGCTGCTGTGGAGCGGCGAGCAGTTTCTCTCCAATGACAGCCGCTTTTTGATCGCCCAGCACGATGCCGCGGGTGAACCGGCCGCTGTTGAGATCAGCGGCGTCAGGAACGCCAGCCTGCGCGGGATTCAGGAGATCTTCGATCAGGATCGCGGACGCAGCCTGTTCAAGCTCGACCCCGCCGCGCGCAAAGCCCGGATCGACGAGCTGCCGTGGGTGAAGTCGGCCACGGTCAGACGCATCTGGCCCAACCGCGTGGCCGTCGAAATCGTCGAACGTGTGCCGGCGGCTTTCATCCAGGCGCCGGCGGGCGTCACCGGATCGATGCACTACCCGGTCGCTTACCGCCCGATGCTTATTGACGATGAGGGCGAGATCCTCGGCATCAAATCACAACAGGCGCTGGCTCTGCCCCTGCTCAAGGGCGTCCGGATCCAGGACACTCGCGAGTTGCGGCGGGCGCGGGTCAGGCTCATGGCCAGGTTGATCCACGACCTCGCCCCCTACCGCGGCCGCATCTCCGAGATCGACGTCTCGGCCGCGCCGGCGGTGAGCATCGCCTACGAGATCCAGGGTGTCACCGTCGACCTCTTTCTCGGCGATACCGCCTGGCGAGAGCGGCTGGACTACTTCAGCCGCAACGCCGAATCCATCCGCCATGTCCTTCAGGACCGCGCAGTGCTGGATCTCTCCATGGACCAGAGGGTGATTCTGAAGTCCCTGCCTGAGCCGCCGAAGACCGAGGAGGGCGACGCGAAGTGAGGAAGCAGAACGAGATCGCCATCGGCCTGGATGTCGGCAGCGTCTGGACCCGCGTCTTCGTACTGTCGGTGGAGGGCGGCGTGATGCGCTATGCCGGCCACGGCGCCGCCCAGTCCAGCGGCTGGCATCGGGGCCAGATATCGGATCAGGGCGCTGTCGCCCGCTCGATCCGCGAGGCTGTCGATGCGGCCAGGAAATCCTCCGGCTTCGACATCGGGTCGGCGGTGGTCGGCGTCGGAGGGCCGGCAATCCGCTCCCAGCAGGGCCGTGGCGTCTACGATTTCGGGCACCCGCGGCGCATCGCCCGCGAGGACCTCGCCTATACCGTCAAACTCGCCGCGCTGGCGCCGCTCGAAGACGACCGCGCGCTGCTTCAGGTTCTGCCGCAGGACTTCACCGTCGACGGCCAGCCGCCCACTCTGCATCCTGTCAACGTCGAGTGCCTCCGCCTCGAGGCCCATACCCTGCTCATCACCGCCAGCGCCCAGGAACATCAAACCCTGCTCAGCGCCGTCCAGCAGGCGAGGATCGACGTCCAGGAGACCGTCTTCGAGGCCATGGCCGCCGCCTATGCCTGCGTGCTGGCTGACGAACGGGCCGGCGGCGTTGCGGTGCTCGACATCGGCGCGCACTCATCGGGTCTCGTTTTCTATGATGGCGACTCGGCCCTGTTCGCCATCGGCATGCCCTTCTCCGGCGAGCACTTCACCCGCGATATCAGCGAGGTGAAGGCTATGTCGCTCGACGAGTCGGAGGACATCAAGATCAGACACGGCTGTGCCCTGCTCGGCCTCACCGCCGACAACATCGTCATCGAGCTTCCCGCCTCGCCCGGCCGGCCCGGACGCGAACTGAGCCGCCGCGACCTCATCGAAATCATCGAGGCCCGCGCCACCCAGATTTTCCAATACGTCGAGCGTTTCCGCGCCGACTACGCCCGCGGACTCAGCGTCCACGAAGGCATTGTCCTCTGCGGCGGCGCTTCCCGGATGGACGGCATCGTCGAGGTCGCCGAACGCGTGCTCGGCTGCCAGGCGCGCCTGGGCTTCATCCGCGGAGTCGATCAGGTCCCCGAGAATCTGAACACGCCGGAGTGGACCACCGCCGCCGGCCTTGCCATGTACTCGGCCAGGCTCCAGCAGCGAAAGGGCCGCTCCGCCGGCCCCCGGTTTCTGAATCTTTTCTCCAACCGCGGCTGAGAGGTTGCACAATGGAAAACATGGACGCTTTCGATTCATTGAAGTTCGAAATGACCGACGAGGCCCTCGGCGGAACCCGCATCAAGGTGATCGGCGTCGGCGGCGGCGGCTCCAATGCCGTGAACCGCATGATGGACCTTGGCGTCACTGGCGTCGAGTTCTACGTCCTGAACACCGACGCCCAGGCGCTGCGCGCGTCCAAGGTGCCCAACAAGATCGCCCTCGGCGCCCGCATCACCCACGGACTCGGCGCCGGGTCCGATCCTGAAATCGGCCGCCAGGCCGCCCTCGAGGATACCGACCGCATCATCGAAATCCTCGAAGGCGCCGATATGGTCTTTGTCGCCGCCGGACTCGGCGGAGGCACCGGCACCGGCGCCGCCCCCGTGATCGCAGCACTCGCCAAGGAACTAGGCGCGCTTACTGTGGCCGTCGTCACCCGCCCCTTCCAGTTCGAAGGCCCGCGCCGCCTCCGCCAGGCCGAACGCGGACTGGCCGAACTGCACGCCACCGTCGATACCGTCATCTCCATCCCCAACGACCGGCTCGTCGATCTCGTCCCGCGCGGCACCAGTTTCTTCGAGGCTTTCCGCATGGCCGACGACGTCCTGCGCCAGGGCGTCCAGGGCATCAGCGACATCATTACCACCCCCGGACTCATCAACCGCGACTTCGCCGACGTCCGCGCCATCATGCTCGGCATGGGCTTCGCCGTCATGGGTACGGCGTCGGCCTCGGGCGAGGGCGCCGCGCTCGAAGCGGCCAGGAAGGCCATCGCCTGCCCGCTGCTCGAAGAGGGCGGCCTCAAGGGCGCGCGCGCCGTGCTGCTCAACATGACCGCTTCGACGTCGCTCGGCTTGCACGAAATGCAGGACGCTTGCGAATTGATCCGCGCCGCTACCGGAAACCCCGATGTCCAGATCAACTTCGGACTCGTTCCCGACGAAAACCTCGGCGACGAAGTGAAAATCACCGTCATCGCCACCGGCTTCGAGCGCAAGGATCTGCCCCAGGTGGATGCGCCCGCCGTCTCTGGCCGCAGACCAATGCCCGGCGCGTTCTCCTCCGAGCCCACCGCCGTGCGCGCGCTCCCCTCCGCCCCGCTGTTCGACGATGAGCCTGAACCGGCCGCCTCGGCGCCCCAATATGACGAGTCCGCGGGATCCGCCGTGCAGCCGGTTGAGGTTTTCGACATTGAACCCGGCGAGCTGCGGCCGATCGATCAGCCGGACGCGCACGGCGAAACGGTCTTCGACCTCGATTTCGTCGATCAAGCCCCGCCGGCCCCGGGCCGCCCTGCAACCACGCCGCCCGCGCCGCCCGCCGAACCCCTGGCCGCCGACGACGTTTTCGATTTCGACGACATCGACACCCCGGCTTTCCTCAAGCGTGAAAGGAAACTCTTCCAATGAGCCCCGCCGCCGCAGCCTCTGGCCGGCTTGTTCTGCGTGGCGGCAGACCCCTGGCCGGCGCGGTCTCCGTGCGTGGCGCCAAGAACGCCCTGCCGAAGATCATGGTCGCCTCGCTGCTCACCGGCGAGGATTGCACTCTGCGCAATGTCGCCGATGTCGCCGATGTCGCCATCGTCTCTGAGTTGATCGAAGCCATCGGCGGCGCCGTTGAACGGCCCGAACCCGGAGTCCTGCGCATCCGCCCCGGTAACATCCAACCCATGGAGCGCAGCGTCCTGCGGGAGTTCTCCGGACGCAGCCGCATTCCAATCCTCACCTGCGGCCCTCTGCTCGCCCGCTTCGGCGATGCGCCCGTGCCCTCCCTTGGCGGCTGCCGCATCGGCCAGCGGCCCGTCGATTTCCACCTCAACGCCCTCCAGCACATGGGCGCCACCCTGCATGAAGAGGCCAACGCCTCCCGCCTGACCTGCGACAGGCTCCAGGGCGCCAAGATCAAATTGGAGTTCCCCTCCGTTGGCGCCACAGAGCAGGTGATCCTGGCCGCGGTCCGCGCCGAGGGCGTCACCGAACTCTCAAACGCCGCCATCGAGCCCGAGATCATGGACCTCATCATGGTCCTGCAGAAAATGGGCGCTTTCATCTCCGTCGATGTCGACCGCGTCATCACCATCGCCGGCGTCAAGCAACTCCACGGCTACGATCACACCGCCCTGCCAGACCGCCTGGAAGCCGCATCCTGGGCCTGCGCCGCCGTCTCAACCAACGGACGCATCTTCGTCCGCGGCGCCCGCCAGGTGGACATGATGACGTTCCTCAATAAGTACCGCCAGATCGGCGGCGACTTCGACGTTCGCGACGACGGCATCGAGTTCTGGCGCGCGGGCGGCGAACTCCGTTCAATCGCCCTCGAAACCGACGTCTATCCCGGCTTCACCACCGATTACCAGCAGCCCTTCGTCATCGCCCTCACCCAGGCTCGCGGCATCTCCATCGTCCACGAAACCGTCTACGAGCAGCGCTTCGGCTACATTGAAGCGCTCAACCGCATGGGCGCACGGATTCAGCTCTATCGGGAATGCCTCGGCGGACTCACCTGCCGCTTCGGCCAGAGAAACTGGAAACACTCCGCCGTGATCGCCGGCCCCACCCCCCTGCGCGGCGCCGAGATCCATATCCCCGACCTTCGCGCCGGCTTCTCCTACGTCATCGCCGCCCTTGCCGCGCAGGGCGATTCGACGCTCACCAATACAAACCTGATCGATCGCGGCTACGAGAACCTCAACGAAAAGCTGCTGGCCCTCGGAGCCGAGATCGTCTCAGTGGATTAGCCTGAATCCCGAAGTTGAAGTACAGCGAACGTGCCGGTGAGTCTGCGGCAACGGAGGGATGGAGCAAGCGGCGACCGACAAATCAGTCCGGACCGAGGTTCAAGCGCTGCACTCGACGGAGCGGCTGATCTTGCGAGAGACCACGCGGGCCATCACGCCCTTCGGCGGGGTGGCCGTCTTTGTGGCCTACCGGCGGAAGATCGACTTGGCCGGCAAGGTCCGCGAGCACACCGCTGCTCTTCGAGCCGCGGCCATTCGAGCAGATCGTTTCAGACCCGCAACGGCATCGAGCGATACTCGGCCGGGGGATCCTTCAGGTGCGAACGGAGTTCGGCTGCGGTGACCGGTCCGGGCTGGTTCTTCAAGGCTCTCGGGTTCATCAACTGAATGGCTTCAACGGCCGCGGAGGCAGCCCCGCAGGCCAGCGCGGCAACGGTCGCAAGCGCCGCAAGTGCCCTTCTCGTCTGAATCCCCCTCAAAGCTCGGTTATTACACTTCGCAGCCGGCACCGTCGCCCCCTGCGGGTCTGTAATGATCCCCCAGACGGTCGCGCGGGTCTCCTGCGCCCGGACCGCCACGCCGCTCACGCGCAGCTTGCCCCCTTCGCCGTTGAAAGTTAGCGACTCTCGGTTTTCGTAGTACGCCACATTGGCGAGCGCGGCGATTGGTTTCTTGACCGCCGCGTCGGCCATCGACGACAACAACACCGGGATATGGCAGTGGCCGATGACTTTGCTGAATTGGCGTTCGGCCACGAGCAAGCCCGAGCCAATCCGGCGTTCGATGTGGCCGCCGGTGCGCCAGCGCTTCACGTTGCGCAAACGGCTTCGACAATCGAGAACGCGCGCTCGATCACGTTGGTGCAGCACAGCGTGCGGCGCAGTTGTTCGGGCACGCGCAGCTTGTGAAGGGTGAGGGTTTCGGGCGGCCGGGCATACCTTCGGATTTCGTAGAGCATTGCGGACAAACAGAGTCAAAAATCCGGGGTGGTGTGTCCGGGGTGGTGCGGAACGAGACTGACTCCATGGTACTGGATACAGGCTGGCGGGCGGCTTCTGACGCGGCGCGTGGGGGG
>PNKE01000038.1 GCA_013822245.1 Candidatus Solibacter sp. | reverse complement strand
CCCGCCGCGCCTCAATCCGCCCCCAACACCGGCGCCCTCTCCCTCCCCCTCAATGAAATCCACCCCAACCCCCTCCAACCCCGTAGCGTCTTCGATGCCGAACGCCTCAACGGCCTCGCCCAGTCCATCCGCGAAAACGGCGTCATCCAACCTATCATCGTCCGCCGCTCGGGCGATTCCTATCAACTAGTCGCCGGTGAACGCCGCTGGCGCGCCGCCAAACTCGCCTCTCTTACCCACATCCCCGCCGTCGTCCAGGACTTCGCCGACGACCGCCTCATGGAAATCACCCTCATCGAGAACATCCAACGCGAAGATCTCAACCCCATCGAAATCGCCCACGCCTTCGAACGCCTGACAAAGGAGTACAACCTCAGCCACGACCAGATCGCCCAACGCACCGGCAAGGACCGCTCCACCATCACCAACATCCTTCGACTCCTGAAACTGCCCGGTGACGTCCAGGCCCTCCTCGCCGCCCATCGTATCTCCATGGGTCATGCCCGCGCTCTCCTCGCTCTCCCCTCCCCCGACCTCCAACTCGACGTCGCCCAGCGCATCACCTCCGAGGGCATGTCCGTCCGCCAGGTCGAAAAACTCGTTCAGAGAATGACCGAGCCCCGTGAACCCAAACCCGCTTCGGAAATCCAACTCGACGCCAATACCCGCGCCGCCCTCCTCGAACTCGAACGCGTCCTCGGCACACGCGTCCGCATCATTCCAAAATCAGATAACCGCGGCAGAATCGAGATAGAGTACTACTCCGTAGACGAACTCACCCGCATCTACGAAATCATTGTGGGGGGAAACTAAGGAATGGTGCCGGCGGTAGGACTCGAACCTACGACCTGCGGATTATGAGACCGCCGCTCTAACCACCTGAGCTACACCGGCATGTGCTCGGACACCTATAGCGTAAGGTTTTCACGCACTTGGTGTCAAATACACCCTATTCCGTCCTGATTGTCCAGTTCTTATTCCTTGACACCCGCCGCTTCCAGGTCCATAGTAGGGCCAGACAGAGGCCGTTGGTTTGGATGCTCGCCTCTGTGCTTTCGGCAATTCGCTTCGCCTGGTGGTTGAGCTGACAGCCTCAGCCGGGCGTCACGACAGCGAGAGAGGAGGTTGTCCATAGAGATAGATCACCTCATGGGGCGGCTACCCGGCGCCTGAAGCATCAAGTTGTGCGCCTTCTGCGTCCAACGGGCTCTCGATCGAGTCCCCAGACGTGCGGCCTTCGCAGCCGATACAAAGCAAGGCTCAACGCAGCTTTCAAATCCCGCTTTGCGCGGTAGATATCTTCGGGGTCTGGCGGTCGCCCTTTCTTCTTCCGCCCTCGATTGACACTGGTCGAACCCCTTCTGTACAGTCGTGGATGGGCCTTGTGCCATCCCGGCTTCAAGCGCCTCCACACTATCCGTGAGCCTCATCTCCTTCCAAGGCGTCAGCAAGAGCTATCCAATCTACAGCTCTCCCTCCCAGCGCCTGAAGGAACTCATCACTCTCAACCGCCTTAAATGTCATCGAGACTTCTGGGCTCTGAATGATATCTCCTTTGAAATCAACAAGGGCGAGACTTTCTGCGTCGTCGGTGAAAACGGCTCCGGCAAGAGCACCCTCCTTCAAATCGTCGCCGGCATCCTTGCCCCCACCCACGGCTCCGCCATCGTCAACGGCCGCGTCTCGGCCCTCCTCGAACTCGGCTCCGGCTTCAACCCCGAGTTCACCGGCCGCGACAACGTCTATCTCAACGCCTCCATCCTCGGCTTCAACTCCGCCCAGGTCGACCGCATCTATCGCAGCATCGAGGAGTTCGCCGAAATAGGCGATTTCATCAGCCAGCCCGTTAAAACCTACTCCAGCGGCATGGTCGTCCGTCTCGCCTTCGCCGTCGCCATCCACGTCGACCCCGAAATCCTCATCGTCGACGAAGCACTCGCCGTCGGCGACATCTATTTCCGCCAGCGCTGCCTCCGCAAGGTCCACGATCTCCGCTCCCGCGGCGTAACCATCCTTTTCGTCTCCCACTCCGCCGGCGACGTCAAAGCCATCGGCGACCGCACCCTCTGGCTCGACCACGGCCGCGTCCGCGATCTCGGCGCCACCGATCGCGTCGTCGCCAAATACCTCGCCGCCATGGTCGAAAAGGACTCCTCCTATCTCGAACACCGCACCCACGCCCCCGCTCCCTCCGAATCCGTCACCGCACCCGAAATCGCCTCCTCCCTTCCTAACATCGACCACCGTTACGGCGACGGCCGCGCCGAAGTCCTCGGCATCTCCCTCTTCGACGAATTCGGCGCTTCATTGAACCTTCTCGCGCCCAATTCCACCGCCGTCGTCCGCATCTCCGTCCGCGCCTCTCAACCCGTCGCCGCCCCCAATGTCGGCTTCATGCTCCGCAACCATCTCGGCGTCGACTTCGCCGGCACCAACACCATCCGCGAAGGCATCCAACTGCCTTCAATGAAACCCGGCGACGTCTATACCGTCGACTTCCACATCACCGTCCCCCACCTTTATCCCGGCGCCTTCTCCTTCTCCCCCGCCATCGCCGACGGCAGCCTCCTCGCCTACAAAATGTGCGACTGGATCGACAACGCCATCACCCTCCAAATGGGCCACGCCGACGGCCAGGTCTACGGCTACATCCATCTCCCCTGCCGCGTAGAAATCAACGCCCGCCTCGACCCCAAAATCAAACCCTTGGAGGCCCGCCTTGCTTGAGTTCACCGGCGAACGCCTCATCCCCGGCCAAGCCGATCCCGACCTCTGGAACGAACACTACGCCCGCTATCTCTTCGCCTCCCGCCTCGCCTCCCGCAAACGCGTCCTCGACATCGCCTGCGGAGCCGGCTACGGCGCCGATTGCCTCGCCCGCACCGCCGCCTCGGTCACCGCCATCGACCTCGCCCCCGATGCCGCCGCCGCCGCCCGCCAATCCTACGGCGCCCCATCCATCAATTTCCTCGCCGCCGACGCCCGCCATCTCCCCTTCCCCGACGCTTCTTTTGACCTCATCGTCGCCTTCGAAGTCATCGAACATCTCGACAACCCTCAAGACCTCCTCACCGAGGCCCGCCGCCTCCTTGCCCCTGGCGGTCAGTTCGTCGCCTCCACTCCCAACCGCCTTTATTACGCCGAAACCCGCAAACTCTCCGGACCCAACCCCTTCCACGTCCGCGAACTCGACTTCGACGAATTCCGCGCCGAACTCAACGCCGTCTTCCCCTCCGTCACTCTCTTCCTGCAAAACCACGCCGCCTCTCTCGTCATCCGCCCCGCACTCGCCCCCCTCACCCACGGCGAACTCCGCGTCGAGCCCGCCGAAGCCGAGCCCGCCAACAGCCACTTCTTCATCGCCGTCTGCGCCTCGGTCACCCAGACCGGTTCGCCCACCTTCGTCTATCTCCCCGCCGCCGCCAACGTCCTCCGCGAACGCGAGCACCACATCGAAAAGCTCGAATCCGAACTCGCTCAGAAATCCGTCTGGCTCGACTCCCTCAAGGCCGAACACGCCTCCCTCGTCGATCTCTACCGCGACCAGTCCGACAATCTCAAAGCCGTCCAGGCCTGGGGCCTCGAAATGGACCAGCGCGTCAAAGCCGCCGAAATCGCCGTCACCGAGGAACTCGCCCGCCACCAGGCCAACGTCACCGAAATCGTCTCCGGCTACGAATCCCAACTCGCCGCCCTACAGAACGAACACGCATCCGCCTCCGCCACGGCTGCCGCCAATATCACCCGTCTCGAAACCGCCCTCACCCAAACCCGCGCCGAACTCGCCCGCTGCGTCGATCTCCTCCACGAATCCGAAAAAACCGTCGAGGAACGCACCCTCTGGGCACAGAACCTCCAGGCCCGTATCGAACACCTCGAATCCACCCTCGCCTCCCTCCAGCAATCCCGCTGGCTCCGCCTCGGCCGCAAAATCGGCGTCGGACCCGACATCTCGCAGTATTAAGATATGGCTCTCCTCGCCCGCCTCCTCAGGAACCTGCCCCTCCTCGTTCTCTCTCCCATCCTGTGGACTCTTGCCGCCCTCTTCATCACTCTCGCCGACATCGCCTTCCGCCTCATCGGCCGCACCCGCCCGCCGTCGGACACCATGCCCGACACCTCCGCCGCCAGCGTCGTCATCCCCAACTGGAACGGCCGCGACCTCCTCGAAAAATACCTGCCGCCGCTCATCGAAGCCATGGCCGGCAACCCCCGCAACGAAATCGTCGTCGTCGACAACGGTTCAGCCGACGGCAGCGCAGACTTCGTCCGCGGCGCCTTCCCTTCCGTCCGCCTCGTCGCCCTCCCCGAAAACCTCGGCTTCGGCGGCGGCTCCAACCGAGGCTTTCAGGAAGCAAAGAACGACATCGTCGTCCTGCTCAACTCCGACATGCGCGTCGACCGCGGCTTCCTCCAGCCTCTGCTCGACGCCTTCACCGACGAAAAGGTGTTCGCCGTCTCCTCCCAGATCTTCTTCAGCGACCCCGGCAAAAAACGCGAGGAAACCGGCCTCACCCAAGCCTGGTGGTCCTCCGGTTTCCTTCGCGTCCGCCACGTCGAAGACGACCAGATCAACGAACCTTTCCCTTGCTTTTACCCCGGCGGCGGATCATCTGCCATCGACCGTCGCAAATTCCTTTCGCTCGGCGGCTTCGACCACTTGCTGCGCCCCTTCTACCTCGAAGACACCGACATCGGCTACATGGCCTGGAAGCGCGGCTGGAAAGTCTACTACCAGCCGGCGAGCAAGGTCTGGCACGAACATCGCGGGACCATCGGCAAGAAGTTCTCCCAGTCCTACATCGACGGCGTTCTCTATAAGAACCTCATCCTGTTCTGCTGGAAGAACATCCACTCGTTCTCCGGCATCTGCAGCCATCTGCTGAACTCCTGGATCGGCGCCGTCCTCAGCGTCCTCGCCGGCCACTCCATGGAACGCGCCACGCTCGGCGGACAGTGGCGCGCCCTGCTCCAGGCCCCGGGGGCGTTGCGCTCCCGCTGGCGCGCCCGCTCGCTCGCCGTCGTGGAAGACGCCGAAGCCTTTCGCCGCTCCCTCGGCGGCTACCACCGTGACCGCTTCCACCAGATCGAATCCGCCCCCGAACGCCTCAACGTCCTTTTCATCTCGCCCTACCCCATCAGCCCGCCCCTGCACGGCGGCGGCGTCTTCATGAACCAAACGGTCCGCCACCTCGGCCGCCTGACAAACCTCCACCTCGTCGTCCTCGTCGATTCGCCAAACGAAATCTGCGCCCACGACGAACTCGAACCCTTCACCAAAACCCAGGAGTTCCTCGTCCGCCTCGAAGGACTGCCCGCCCAGATCGGCTCCATCCAGCCCTTCGCCGTCCGCGAGTTCGCCAGCAAGGACCTGGAGTGGCTCATCCACCGCCAGATCTACCTCCACCGCATCCACGCCGTTCAGGTCGAATACACAAACATGGGCCAGTACGCCGGGCCTTACAACCGGCTGGCCTGGTTCCTGTTCGAACACGACATCTACTTCCAGTCCATCTCCCGCGGCCTCGGCTCCATGAAGCCTGTCGCCCGAATCAAAGGCGCCTTCGAATACCTCCGCGCCCTGCGATATGAACTCGCCCTATTGCCGGTCTTCGACCGCGTCCAGACCTGCACCGAGGAGAATAAGGACTACCTCGCCTCCTTCCTCCCCGAACTCGCCCCCCGCATCGACCCACACCTCCGCGCCGGCATCGACGTCTCAGCCTACCGGTTCACCCCTGATGGCCGCCGCCCGAAGACCATGCTCTTCCTGGGTAGCTTCCGCCACGAGCCGAACCGCGTCGCCCTGAATTGGTTCCTCAAACACATCCTGCCCGCCGTACTCGCAGCCGAGCCGGATTCGAAACTCATCGTCATCGGCTCCGACCCGCCCCCCGCCCACACCCTGCCAGACTTCGGCGGCGCGCTCGAAATGCAGGGCTTCGTCGCCGACATCAAGTCCCCGTTGCGTGAATGCGCCGTCTTTGTCTGCCCTATCCTGAGCGGCTCCGGCATCCGGGTGAAGCTCCTCGAAGCCTTCGCCTCCGGCATCCCGGCCGTCTCGACGACCATCGGCGCTGAAGGCCTCACCGGCAACGGATTGGATATCTGCAGGGTGGCCGACTCGCCCGATGCGTTCGCCCGCGAGATCCTGCGTCTCTTCGAAAACCCTGATGACGCCTCGGCCCTCGCCCGCCGTGCGCGCGGTTATGTGGAAGAAGAGCGGGACATGGCCCGCATCACCGCTGAACTCGAGACCGCCTATCGCGCCACGCTTAACGCGAAAGCCCGCCGCCCTTGCTGAGAGTCTGCTCGATCTGGTCCACAATCTGTTTCGCCGCCCGGTTCAGGTCCTCCGGTTGACTTGTCTTCGGCCGCACATACGCCGACCACAGCACGGTCTTCGACGCCCGGTCCACCAGGAAGATGGTCCCCTTGCCCCGGCCCAGAGATCCGGTCCGCTCCATCTTCGCCTCCTTCACGTCCATCGACGCCGGTGATGAAGCCTGCCTGGAACGCGGCTTGTCCGCTTCCGCGTCGTCTTCCTTCTTGGGAGGTGCAGGCGGCGGATACAGGTCCAGGTACCGCTTCTCGAATCCCTTGCCGACGGTGTCGGTGAACAGCGCGTCGGCGAGGTTCGCATCCGCAACGACGGTCATCAGCCCCCTCGACGTCAACTGGTTGGCGATAAACTGCTCGAGTCCGTTGGGCATCGGCATCAGGTAGACCTTCCGGGCGCCCCCCGGGCCGGAGGGTTCAGCAACCGGCGCCTGGCCCCAGGCGAGTGCGGCGGCGAGGAAAAATAGGATCATTCTCACACCGTCATCATAGCGCGCCGCTACAATGGGACTTCAGCTGCGCCGTGTACAAGGACCTCAAAATCACCGTAGTCATCCCCTGCCTCAACGAGGAGCAGGGCATCGAACGGGTGCTCCGCCGCATGCCGGAATTCGTGGATGAAGTGATCGTCGTCGACAACGGCTCCACTGACCGTACCTCCGATGTCGCCACCGCCCTCGGCGCCACCGTCATCCGCGAGGACGTCCGCGGCTACGGACGCAGCTACAAGAAGGGCTTCTCCATCGCCCGCGGCGACGTCATCGTCACCCTCGACGGCGACCACAGCTACCCGCCCGACGCCATCAGCTACCTGCTCGAAGCCTTCCTGCACCTCGAAGCAGACTTCCTCAACGCATCCCGATTCCCCGTCCGCGACCGCCACGCCATGAGCTTCAAGCACAAGTTCGGCAACCTCGTGCTTTCGCTCGCCATGTCGATGCTCTTCTTCCGCTGGGTGTCGGATTCCCAATCCGGGATGTGGGTCTTCCGACGGTCGATCCTCGAAAAGATGATCCTCGAGTCCGACGGCATGGCCTTCAGCGAGGAGATCAAAATCGAGGCCCTCATCCAGCCCGCTGTGCGCTTCGAGGAGATCTCAATTATGTACTCCTCCCGCCTCGGCGAAATCAAGCTCAACCCCTGGCGCGACGGCTTCCACAACCTCTTCTTTCTCCTCAAAAAACGGTTTGCCCGCAAACGAGGTTAGTGGTAACCTACTTAGTGCCCGCCTGTGTTTCCCGCCTGTCGTTCCCTCGTGCAGGGAGCTTCCTCCTGAAAGTGAAAACTTGATGCTTGATGTCTCGGTGGTCATCCCGAACTTCAACCGCGCCAGGCTGCTGGAACGGTCTCTGAGAAGCGTTGCCAATCAGAGCGATTCTCCCGCCGCCGTGGTTGTGGCTGATAACGGATCCACCGACGGCAGTGTGGAATGCGCCGAACGCTTCGGCGCGCGCGTGATCCGGTTTGAAGAGAACCTCGGGTTCAGCCGCGCAGTGAATGAGGCAGTCAGACGATGCTCGACCGAGTACATCCTGGTGCTGAACAACGACGCCGTTCTGGCGCCGGACTGCCTGACGCGTCTCTGCGACACCGCCGGCGCCTATGGAGCCGCCTTCGCCGTGCCGATGGTGATGAGCGAGACCCTTCCCGGCATGATGGATGCCGCCTGGGACCTGCTCGCCTTGAGCGGCTGCGCCCTGCGCGCAGGCCACGGCCTGCCGCCCGGCGAGCCCTATCTCTCCACCCGGCCCGTCACCTTCGCCCCGTTCACGGCTATTCTCGTCCGCAGGTCGCTGTTCAGGTCGCTGGGCGGGCTCAACGAAGAGTTCGGCAGCTACTTGGAAGATGTCGAGTTCTGCCTGCGCTGCGCCATGGCGGGCGAATCGGGCGTCTACGATCACATGGCCCGGGCCACCCATGCCGGCAGCGCCACCGACGGCGCCTGGAGCCCGCAAATGGTCCGTCGCATCTCCCGCAACCAACTCCTGCTGGTCGCGCTCCACTGGCCCCGCCCCATGGGAATGCGCCTCGCCTGGACCGTCTTCATCGGCCAGTCTCTCTGGGGCCTCATGGCGCTGCGCCGCGGGACTTTTTCCGCCTGGCTCGGCGGCAAACGCGAGGCGCTCAGGCGCTGGCGGGATGTGAGGTCGCGCCCCCGTATCCCCGGTTCCCAGGAGATCCTCCCGATCCTGCAGGAATCGGACTCCGTCCTTCGCTCGTCGGCTCATCAACGCTACTGGCGCCTCTACAGCCGCCTCACACCGTCCGGAGGCTGGTGAAATGACCACCGGCGCCGTCATCGTCACCTGGAACTCCGCCGGCCACATCGGCGCTTGCCTCGACGCCCTGCGCCGCCACGAACCGTCGATGCCCGTCGCTGTCGTCGATAACGCCTCCGCCGACAATACCTGCGCCGCAGTCTCCGGCCACGACGGCGTGCGCCTCGCCGCCAACCGCGAAAACAAAGGGTTCGCCGCCGCCGTCAACCAGGGCATCCGGATGCTGCCGGACTGCGAACTCATCCTGGTCCTGAACCCCGACGCCGTCATCCGGACCAACCTCGACGCCATGCGGGCCGAATTCGCATCACCGCATACCGGCGCCTGTGGCGGCCGCCTGCTGGATGAATCGGGCGCCGCCCAGAGGGGCTTCGAAATCCGCCGCTTCCCGACGCCCGCCTCACTCGCTTTTGAAACCCTGGGCCTGAACCGCGTCTGGCCTTCGAACGCTGTCAACCGCCGCTACCGCTGCCTGGATGCGGACACATCCGCCCCATGCGATGCCCAGCAGCCGGCCGGCGCTTTCCTTATGATCCGCCGCGACGCCTGGCGCGAAACCGGCGGCTTTGACGAATCCTTCCACCCCGTCTGGTTCGAGGACGTCGACTTCCTTTATCGCCTCGCCTCGGCGGGCTGGTCGATCCGTTTTACGCCCTTCGCCGCGGCCGGCCACGCCGGCGGCCATTCGATCTCCCGCATGGCCGATGGAGGCAGGGAACTGGCCTGGTATGGTAGCCTCCTAAGATATGTGGTCCGGCATTTTTCGGGTGCCGGAAAGGCAGCGGTTTGTTGGGCCGTGTTTGCCTCAGCAGTGCCGAGAGCCGCTGTGAGGGCGGTTCGCGGACCCTCCTTTCGTCCCTTCTCCGTGTGTGTTAAAGTGATGCGTCTTTCCGTCGCCGCAGCTGTATCCGGCCGGGTCGCCGGCCCTGAAGGGACATACCGGGAGCAGGCATTCCCTGCTTCCGTTCATGAATGTGCGAAGCTGGTGAATTCCGGGGATAGGTCGCCTCATTGATGGCAACTCAAGAGTTCGTATCAGTCACAATCGTGACGTACAACAGCGGCAGATACATTAAGCGCTGCCTCCAATCGGTGCTAGCCCAAAAGGGGCCCGCCGTCGAAGTCATTGTCGTCGACAATAACTCCACCGACGGCACCCGCGACATTCTCGATCAGTTCGAAGACCGCATCACCATCGTCTACAACGACCACAACGCCGGTTTCGCCGCCGCCCAGAACCAGGCCATCCGCCTCTCCCGCGGCAGTTGGGTCCTCACCCTCAACCCCGACGTCCTGCTGATGCCTTACTTCATTCAGGCCCTGCTCGAAGCCGGCCGCCTCGATAACCGCATCGGCACAGTCTGCGGCAAACTCCTCGTCATGAGCCCCGACTTCGACATCGAGGCCCGCCCACGCGTCGATTCCACCGGCATCTTCTTCACACCCAACCTCCGCCACCTCGACCGCGGCTCCCGCCAGATCGACAACGGCCACTACCTCAAGCGCGAATACGTCTTCGGCGCCACCGCCGCCGCCGCCCTTTACCGCCGCGCCATGATCGACGACATCTCGGTCGACGGCGAATTCTTCGACAACGACTTCTTCGTCTACCGCGAAGACGCCGACGTCGCCTGGCGCGCCCAACTGCTCGGCTGGCGCTGCCTCTATACGCCCTACGCCCGCGGCCACCACGTCCGCGCCGTCCTGCCCGGAAACCGCCGGGCGTTGCCGCGCGAAATCAACATGCACTCGGTGAAGAATCGCTTCCTGATGCGCATCAAGAACATGACCGGCGACCTCTACCGCCGCCACTGGCTCTCCATTGGCGCCCGCGACGTCGTCGTTCTCGGCTGCTGCCTGCTCTACGAACACTACTCCCTCCGCGCCTTCTGGCAGGTCCTCGCCTCCTGGACCGGCGTGTGGCGCAAACGCCGCGCCATCATGGCTCGCCGACGCGTCTCCGACGAATACATGGCCGGCTGGTTCCGCTACGAACCCGTCTCCCGTCCCGCACCCCGCCGCAAGGACGCCGCCGTCCTCGAAAGCCCCGCCAAGACCCAAACCGCCGAAACCTAAACACCGTCCATTGCCCCCGCCCGACCTCACCAGTCAAACTGGGTATTCCCGCCCATGAGAATCGCTCTGCTCGGCACCCGCGGCATCCCCGCCCGCTACGGCGGCTTTGAGACCTTCGCCGAGGAACTCTCCGTTCGTTTGGTCCAGCGCGGCCACCACGTCACCGTCTATTGCCGCGCCCCCCACGACACCCCCGCCTTCCAGGGCGTCCGCCTCGTCTACATCCCCCCCGTCCGCCACAAATACATGGAGACCGTCGCCCACACTTTCGCCTCCACGCTCCACCTCCTCCGCCATCGCGCCCAATTCGACGCCGCCCTCTACTGCAACGGCGCCAACGCCATCTTCACCGCCCTGCCCCGCCTCGCCGGCATCCCCACCGCCATCAACGTCGACGGCCTCGAACGCAAGCGCAAGAAGTGGAACATGGCCGCGCGCGCCTGGTACCTCATCTCCGAAGCCCTGTCCACCTTCTGCCCCACCGAAATCATCACCGACGCCGAAAACATCCAGTCCTACTACCGCGCCCGCTACGGCGCCGATTCCACCTTCATCCCTTACGGCGCCCCCATGGGCCCCATCGATCCCGGCGAAACCCTCTCCGCCCTCGCCCTCCAGCCCCGCGGCTATTTCCTCTACGTCACCCGCTTCGAACCTGAAAACAACCCCCTCCTCGTCCGCCGCGCCTTCGAATCCGTCCACACAGATTTGAAACTCGCCCTCGTCGGCGACGCCCCTTACGCCGCCGATTACATCGCCCAGGTCCGCGACACCAAGGACCCCCGCGTCGTCCTGCCCGGCGCCATCTACGGCCACGGCTACCATGAACTCCAGGCCAACTCCTTCGCCTATATCCACGCCACCGAAGTCGGCGGCACCCACCCCGCCCTGATCGAAGCCATGGGCCGCGGCGCATTGGTGCTCTACCTGAAGACCCGCGAAAACGAAGAGGTCGCCGGCGGCGCAGCCATCCCCTTCACCGGCGAACTGGACCTCGCCGCCGTCATCCGCCGCGTCCTCGACATGCCTGATTCCCAGCGCGACGCCCTTCGCCTTGCCGCCGCCGAACGCGTCCGCACCCGCTACAGTTGGGACGCCGTCACCTCCGCCTACGAAAACCTGTTCTCCCGCCTCGCCCCGCAGGCACAATAGAAGGATGGTTCCAATCACCTACCGGTGCTGGGTGGAAGTCTCTCGCCGCCAGCTCGCCGAAAACTACCATGCCATCCGCAACGCCGTCGGACCCGGCGTCGAGGTCATGCCCGTCGTCAAGGCCGACGCTTACCGCCACGGCGCCGTCGAAGTCGCCCGCGTTCTCGCCAATGAGGGCGCCCGCTGGCTCGCCGTCTCCAACGTCGAAGAGGGCGTTGTCCTGCGCCAGGGCGGCCTCACCACTCAAATCCTCGTCATGGGAGACTTCCTCCCCTTCGAACGCCCCGCCCTCATCGACTTCGACCTCACCCCCGCCATCCACTCCCTCTCCCAACTCGCCGACTACGACCGCATGGCCGCCGCCATCGGCCGCTCCCTCCCCTATCACCTCAAGATCGATACCGGCATGGGCCGCCTCGGCCTCGCCGCCAACCCCGCCCGCATCGTCGAAACCATCCACTCCTGCGCCCACGCCCGCCTCGACGGCCTCATGACCCACTTCGCCTCCGCCGCCAACTACGAGTCCCCTCAAACCCCCGCCCAGATCGCCGAATACGCCCGTGTCCTCGCAGCCCTCAACGCCGCCGGCATCTCCCCCCGCTGCTGCCACCTCTCTTCCACCATCCCCGTCGCCTACGGCCGCCGCGACGCCTGGGGCAACATGGTCCGCCCCGGCCACGCCATCTATGGCTACGTCAGCCCCGCCCGCGGCAACGCCCCCGCCCCGGTGCTCAACGTCCACCCGGCTCTCAATTGGAAGGCCCGCATCCTGCAGGTCAAGGAACTGCCCCAAGGCTCGCTGGTCGGCTACGGCGGCATGTTCCGCTGTGAACGCCCGTCGAAGATCGCCGTCCTCGCCGTGGGCTATGCTGACGGCATGAACCACCGCCTCTCAGCCAAGGGCAAGGTGATCGCCGGCGGAAAACTCGCCCCCATCGCCGGAGCCATCTCGATGGACCTCACCTCCATCGATGTCACTGATTGCCCGCCGCTCGCCCCCGGCGACGCCGTCACCCTCCTCGGCCGCGAAGGCGCCGTCTCGCTCGACGCCCAGCAGATCGCCCGCATGGCCGGCACCATCAGCTACGGCGTCCTCTGCGGCATCGGACAACGCGTCAAACGCGTTTACTTCTGACCCCCGCCCCCGCTCCCCTGGAAACGCCTACACGTCCAGGTTGCGCACGTCCAGCGCGTTCTCCTCGATGAACTTCCGCCGCGCCTCCACGTTCTCGCCCATCAGCGTCGTGAAGATCTCGTCGCACTCCACCGCGTCCTCGAGCTTCACTTCCAGCAGCGTCCGCACTTCGGCGTTCATCGTCGTGTCCCACAACTGGCTCGGATTCATCTCGCCCAGACCCTTGTAGCGCTGGATGTTGACGTCCCTCATGCCCTCTGCCTTCAAATGCCCGATCAGCCCCCGCCAGTCCGCGATCTCTTCCTTGCGCGAATCCTTCACCACGATGAACGGCGGCTTGTTGTACTTCTGCGCCTGCCGCGCCAGCAGCCGCAACCGTTTGTATTCAGGCGACGATGCCAACTCCGCGCCAATAAACCGGTCGCCCTGCCCCTCCGCATGGAACCCCACCTGAAACACCCCGTGCTCTTCATCCAACGCGATCCTCGCACTCAGCCCGATCGCCTCCAGCCGCGCCTTCAACTCTTCCAGATTCGCCTCTTCCGCGAACTCCGCCTTCGTGTCGATCTTCAGCGTCGGATCCGACAGAATCTCCGCCACCCGCCCGCTCGTCATCCGCCGTTCGATCCGCGTGAACAACTGCTGAAACTCGTCAAGCGAGATCAGAAACTGCCTCAGCTCGCCGCCTTCCAGCCGCTGCGCCTCGCCGTTGCCCACCAGCACATGCACGTTCTCGGTGGCCCGCCGCAGGATCTCCCGCAGAAACTCCTTGTCGTCCTTGATGTACTTCTCGCTCTTGCCCTTCTTGATCCTGTACAGCGGCGGCTGAGCCACGAAGATATGGCCCCGGTAAATCAGCTCCGGCATGTGCCGGAAAAAGAACGTCAGCAGCAGCGTCCGGATGTGCGACCCGTCCACGTCGGCGTCCGTCATCAGAATCACCTTGTGATACCGCAGCTTCGCGATGTCGAAATCGTCCTTGCCGATCCCCGTGCCGATCGCCGTGATCATCGCCCGGATTTCGTCATGGCCCAGCATCTTGTCGTACCGGGCCTTCTCCACGTTCAGGATCTTGCCCTTCAGCGGCAGAATCGCCTGATACTTGCGGTCCCGTCCCGACTTCGCCGTCCCGCCGGCCGATTCGCCCTCCACCAGGAACAGCTCGCAACGCGTCGGATCCTTCTCCTGGCAGTCGGCCAGCTTGCCCGGCAGCCCGCCTGAATCCAGCGCCCCCTTGCGCCGCGTCAACTCCCTCGCCTTGCGCGCCGCTTCCCGCGCCCGCGCCGCATCCACCGCCTTGCCGATGATCTTCTTCATCACCGCCGGGTTCTTGTCGAAGAACTCCGACAGCTTCTCGTTCACGATCTGCGTCACATAGCCGCCCACGTCCGAGTTCAGCTTGCCCTTCGTCTGCCCCTCGAACTGCGGCTGCGGCAGCTTCACGCTCACCACGGCCGTCAACCCTTCCGTGGCGTCGTCGCCCGTCAGGTTGGCGTCCTTCATCTCTTTCACCAGCCCGCCCGACTTCGCCGACGAGTTCAACGTCCTCGTCAACGCCGTCCGGAATCCCGTCAGATGCGTCCCGCCGTCCTTCGTGTTGATGTTGTTGGCGAAACTGAAGATCTGCTCGGAATAGGAATCGTTCCACTGCATCGAGATCTCCATCGACACAGTCCCGCCATTGGGCAACTCCCGCTCGCCTTCAATCGTGATCGGCTTGTCGTGCAGCACGTTCTTGCCGCGGTTCAGATGCCTGATGAACTCGCTGATGCCGCCCGAAAAGAAAAACTCGTGCGACCGCACCGGATCCACCCGCTCGTCCGACAGTGTGATCTTCAGGCCCTTGTTCAGGAACGCCATCTCGCGCAGCCGCGTGGAGAGCGTGTCGAAGTTGAACTTCGTCGTCTCCATGATCGTTCCGTCGGCCTTGAACGTGATCCTCGTCCCGTGCTTGCGCCCCGCCTTGCCCGTCCGCGTCAGCGGTCCCTTCGGCAGCCCCCGCTCATACTCCTGTTCCCACGTCTGCCCGTCCCGCCAGATCTCCAGCCTCAACGTCTCGGCCAGCGCGTTCACGCAGCTCACCCCCACTCCATGCAACCCGCCCGATACCTTGTAGCTGTTCGAGTCGAACTTGCCCCCCGCATGCAGCTTCGTCATCACGATCTGCGCCGCCGACACGCCAAACTCTTCCTTGATGTCCACCGGTATCCCGCGCCCGTTGTCGGAAATGGTGATCGAGTCGTCGATATGGATCGTCGCCGTGATCTCGTCGCAGTGGCCCCCCATGGCCTCGTCAACCGAGTTGTCCACAACTTCATACACGAGGTGGTGTAGCCCGCCCTCGCCCGTGGATCCGATATACATTGCCGGCCGGAGGCGCACTGCCTCCAGGCCTTCGAGAACTTTGATACTCGAGGAATCGTAAGCGCCGTTGTTTGCCAAATCTGTTCGTCCTGATACTGCCGGCCCGGACCCTCATGAGCCCCGCCGGTCTCCGTGATTGTCAGATGCGCATCGGCATCACGACGTAGCGGTACTCATAGGCCAGCCCATCGCCCGCGGGCCTCAATTCGCCCGCGCTCTGGCCATCCTTGAAATGGAAGGCCACTTCGGATTCAGGCACTGCCCTCAAAAACTCCACCAGGTACTGGGCGTTGAATCCAATCTCAACCGTCGGACCCACATACTCGATCCCCAGGCTCTCTTCCGATTCGCCCGTCTCGCTCAGCGATGAATGGATCTTCGCTTCGTTGTCCGCCAGTTGGATCTTGATCGCGCGCGTCCGCTCATCGGCGAACTGCGCCACGCGCTCGATTGTCGCTCTCAGCTCTTCCCGGTTCAGCGTGATCACGTGCGCATGGCTCCGCGGCAGCACCCGCTCGTAATCCGGAAAATTCCCCGTCAGCTTGCGGCTCATCAACAGCCGGTCGCCCACACGGAAGAACAGATGGTTGTCGTCCGAGGCGTACTGAATCCTCACATCCTCGCCGCCCGCCTCGGCCGCCATCTTCAACAACTCCACCATCGCCTTTTTCGGCAGCAGCGCCTTGCTCGGCGCCGCCTCTCCCGCGCAACCGTTCTGATGCGCCAGCGCCAACCGGTGCCCGTCGGTCGCCACCATCGTCATCGCGCCCTCGGCCACCTGCAGCAGCGCCCCGTTCAACGTGAACCTCGAATCCTCATTCGAGATCGAAAAGATTGTCTTCTGCACCAGGCTCGTCAGCGCGCTCAGTGACACCTCAACCGCCGTCTCCGGCATCTCCGGCAGTTCCGGATAAGTCTCCTTCGACATCCCCGCGATCCGCGACCTCGACCGGCCGCATGTCAGACTCGCCCAATGCGTGTCAGAAAACTTGACGTTGATCTCGGCTTCCGGCAGCAGCCGCACATAGTCCAGCAGCCTCTTCGCCGGGATCGTCCCCGTCCCTCCGGTCTTCACCTTCGCCGGCGTCACGCTCCGGATACCCAACTCCAGATCCGTCGCTGTCAGCGTCAGCCGGTCCTCACTGGCTTCCACCAGGATGTTCGACAGAATCGGGATCGTGGCTTTCTTCTCCACCACGCCCTGTGACAGGTTCAACTCACGAACCAGGTCGGCTTTGCTTACCGTGAACTCCATCTGACTCGCTCCCTTATCCCTTCGCTTCAGGCTCCGGACCGTTCTCTTCTCCTAGTCTCAGGATTCAATCATACATGTCTATGACTAGGATTCGTAGGCGCTGTGGAAATGTTGATTTCTTCCTAAATTATACAAAACTCAATCGCTTCGGGTCCATCGCCCCTGTGCGTTCCGCGCCCGCTCCCACCCCTTGCCTCCCACATCCGCCGAACCTTCCACAGCCCTCCACAGCTCCGTTCCGCCCCCGGGCTGTGGATAACGAAATATCTTCAATTGAATGAATCGATTAGACTGTGAATCAGCCTGTGGAGATCCGGGTCGCCCTGGCGCATCTCCTCCACCTTCCGCACCGAGTGCAGCACCGTCGTATGATGCTTGCCCCCGAACGCCCTGCCGATCTCCGGCAGCGACGCCGGCGTCAACTCCTTGGCCAGATACATCGCCACCTGCCGCGGCCTCGAAATCTCATGCGCGTTCGTCTTCTGCTTCAACTGCGCCGGCTGCAGGCAGTAGCGCTCCGCCACAGCCCTGATGATCGCCTCAATCGTCACCCGCTTCTCATGCGCCGGCAGCATGGGCCTCAATAACTGCTGCGCCATCGCCATATTGATCGACGATCCGGTCACCGACGAATACGCGATCAACTTGATCAGCGCCCCTTCCAACTCCCTCACGCTCGACTTCGTCTTCGTCGCAATGAAGATTCTCACATCCTCGGGCAGTTGGATCCCTTCCTGCTCCGCCTTCTTATCCAGGATCGCCATCTTCGTCTCCAGGTCCGGCGGCTGTACATCCACCATCAGCCCCCACTCGAACCTCGACCTCAACCTCTCCACCAGCCCCGGCGTATTCTTGGGCAAGGAATCCGACGTCAGAATGATCTGCCTCTGCCGGTCATGCAACTCATTGAACGTATGGAAAAACTCTTCCTGCGTCCGTTCCTTCCCGGCCAGTGAATGGATGTCGTCGATCAGCAGCGCGTCCGCCGTCCGGTAGTTCTCATGGAACGACGGCATCCGGTCCGTCCGGATACAGTGGATCATCTCGTTCATGAACCGTTCGCCCGTCGTGAATACCACCTTCATCCAAGGCCGCTCCTGAATCAACTGCAATCCAATGGCATGTAACAGGTGGCTCTTGCCCATCCCGCTGCCGCCGTAAATGAACAGCGGGTTATAGCTCTCCGACGGTCTCGCCGCCACCGCCATCGCCGCCGCATGCGCAAACTGGTTGCACGACCCCACCACGAACGAGTCAAACCCGAACTTGCGGTTCAACTGCTTCCGCACCGGATGAAAATACGCCGCTTCACCATCCCGCGGCCGCACTGCCGCCGGCGCCGAGTCCAGTTCATAGTGAACCTCCGCCACCGGCAGCCTCAATTCCCGGATCGCCGTCTTCACCTTCGCCGCATACTCGCTCTCCAGCCAGCTCTTGGTCACCTCATCCGGCACCTTCACCCTCAGCCTCTCCCCACTCTCACCCCCATACGACGTCCTCGCCACCCAGTTCTCATACGCCTCCGACGTCAGAGTCGCCCCCAACTGCTCCTTAATCGTTTCCCATGCATTCTTTTCCAGCATCAGTACACAACTTCCCCGTGCTTTTTCCACACGATTTTCACAACCTCGCGGTTTTTGCTTTTCCCCTCTGTCGTGCTGCTCTCCACCCCCATCTTCGCCTCGGCATCACTTTGCCTCGCGTTTCCTCCGGGGTGGCGACGCCCCACAGAATAACATACTCCACACCCTGTGGAAGAGCCTCTTTCACACAATCGTAACCTCCACATAATAAAGCAACTACGACGCTTGACGAGGTTGTGGAAATCGTCCCATTTCCGGCCCTTTTTGTTTGCCGCCGAGCGCAACGCTTTGACCTGATTGACAGAACCGGCGCCTCCGTTGGACAATGAAAGCAGTCCAGCGAGCGGGAGTAACTCAGCTGGTAGAGTGCAACCTTGCCAAGGTTGATGTCGCGGGTTCGAATCCCGTCTCCCGCTCCATTCCGGACGCCTCGCGGCTCTAAGCCCAAAACCGGGGACACCCCGGCCTCCAGAACGCGTTAAGCGCATAAGACCTTCGCCCGCATTCCATAGTTGTTCAAGTTCCGCCACCCGTAGGCATGTCTGCGCGGAAGCCTCCGGTCATGCTGTCGTTGCCGGTGAAGCGCCACACCAGCGCGATTCCGTTCCGCCAGTCCTACAGCGTCTCGCCGGGCTGCGCCAGTTGCATGAGTCCGGACTCGCGCAATGCGGGAATTGGCGGCTGCCATCGAAGAGTACCTTGCCGCGAGAGATCGAAACCCCAAGCGGTATGTGTGGCGAGCAGCCGGGGAAGAGATCCTTCGGCGGATCGCCCGCGCCAAGGAAGCCCTGAACGCCGCAACAATAACCCAATTAAATGTCAGAACACCAGCGAGTAAGATAATCGGCATGGAACGACGCAGTTTCTTGACTCTTCCCGTGGCTGCCGCCGCCATGTCCGCGCCCACGCCTCCACTCGCCGCGAAGATCCGCGCCTTTGGCCTCGACTGGCAAGTGATGGCGGCCGGGGACTGGGAAGTGGAAGGCGCGGGCGCAAGCGAAGTGCTGCATCTGGTCACCGCCAAGCCCCAGCAGAAAGACCCCCGCCGCCCGGCGCAGTTCGCCCTCGCCGAGACCGAACCCATCGGCAGGTTCACGCTCGATGTCGAGGTGAAGCGCCTCGCGCCGAGGGGTTCACTCATCATCGTCTACGCCTGGGAGCGCGACGGCTATTTCAACTACCTGCACCTGTCCGACGACACGGCGTCCAAGGTCGAGGTCCACAACGGCGTCTTCCACTGCTACGGCGGCGACCGCGTCCGCATCAGCCCCAAGCCCGGCCCGGCAACGCTGCCCACTGACGGCTGGCACAAAGTGAAGATGACCTACGACGCCTCGCGCGGCCTGCTCGAATCCTGGGTGGATGGCGTGACCAGCCCGTCGATCAAGGCCGTCGATCTCAGCCTCGGCGCGGGCCGCATCGGCCTCGGCTCGTTCTTCAACACCGGCAGTTTCCGCAACTTCAAGCTGACTCGCGGATAGAGCCGGCCGGCAGGGCAGCCGGGGTGCGGCTTGTTATCCTGAAAGTCTCCAGTACAACAAGCCATGATTCTGAAGATTCTGTCGCACCCGATTTTCGTCAACCTGAACTTCCACATGCCGATGCTGGTGGACCTGTCTCACCCGCTCATCCTGCTCGCCGGCGAGAACGGGTCAGGCAAGTCCACGCTGCTGTGGTCCATCTACCACGCCATGAAGGGCGACGAGATGGACGGCTTCGTCTACAAGGTGGACAAGAAGCCCTCGCTGCCCAAGGTCTTCCTGTTCGACGCCGAGCAGCACAACCCGCGCATGCACCCGGAACTGTTCGCCGGCAACCCGCTGATGCAGGAGTTCGTCCAGATGGCCAGCCACGGCCAGGTGATGCTATCCATGTTCCAGCAGACCTTCCCGTCGCTGCCCGAAGGCACACTGCTGCTGCTCGACGAACCCGAAATGGCCTTGTCGGTCTCCAACCAGCGGCGCATCCTGAAGATGATGATGGAACTCGCCGATCAGAAAAAGTTCCGCATCATCTGCGCCACCCATTCGCCGGTGCTGATCGACGCCCCAGAAACCTACGTCATCAACCTCGACAACCACATCAACCGCAACGTCACGCCCGGCGACATGGGCGCGGAGGGCGCCTCCACCATCCAGTAGCGCGCCCAAAGGGAAGTCCATCATGAAGCGCGACACACTGATCGGATTCTTCGAAACCGTCGAATCGCTCAAGGGCGAGTATCTCATCTACGACGACGGCTACCGCCCGCGATCCTACTCCTATCAGGACGTCGCACGCGCCGCCCGTAACTTCGCCGCGCGCCTCGAACACTCGGGGCTGGGCAAGGGCGACCGCATCGTCCTGTGGTCCGAAAACCGGCCCGAATGGGTGGCGGCGTTCTGGGGCTGTCTGCTCAAAGGCGTGGCCGTCGCGCCCATCGACGAGCGCCACTCGATCGAATTCCTCGAGCGCGTCGCCCGCATCACCGAAGCCAAACTCGTCCTTTGCGGCGAGGAGGTCGCCCTGCCCGCTGGCTGGTCCGGCGCGCCCGTCTGGCGCCTCGCCGAAATGGACTTCAAGAACGCCGCCGCGCCGTTCACCCAGGTTCAAGCCGCCGCCGGCGACACCGTACAGATCCTGTTCACCTCCGGCGCCACCGCCGAGCCCAAAGGCGTCGTCATCACCCACCGGAACATTCTCGCCAATATCATTCCGGTCGAAGGCGAGGTGATGAAGTACCGCAAATACTCCCGCCCCTTCTCGCCCATCCGTTTCCTGAATCTGCTGCCGCTCAGCCACATGTTCGGCCAGGCGATGGCCATGTTCATCCCGCCGATGCTGGCCGGGACGGTCGTCTTCCAGCGCAGCCAGGCGCCCGTCGAGATCATCCGCCAGATCAAATCGCGCCGCATCTCGGTGCTGGTCTCGGTGCCGAAGATCCTCGAAGTCCTCAAGGAATACCTCGTTGGCGCCGCGCCCGAAACGGCCGAATGCGCCCCGGCCGGCGAAAAGTTCTGGTGGCGCTGGTGGCGCTACCGCCGCGCCCACGGCATGTTCGGCATGAAGTTCTGGTCGTTCATCGTCGGCGGCGCGGCGCTAGACCCGGCCATTGAAAGCTTCTTCGGTAACCTCGGCTGGGTTGTGATCCAGGGCTACGGGCTCACCGAAGCCGCGCCCATCGTCACCTTGAACCATCCCTTCCACGCGCGCAAAGGCACCGTGGGCAAGCCCATCCATGGCGTCGAGATCCGCATCGCTGAGGACGGCGAAGTCCTGGTCCGCGGCGGCAACGTCACCAGCGGCTACTTCAACAACGCCGAAGCCACCCAGGAAGCCTTCGAGGACGGCTGGTTCCATACCGGCGACATCGGCGAACTCGACGACACCGGCCGCCTGCTCATCAAAGGCCGCAAAAAGGAAATGATCGTTCTGGCCGACGGCCGCAACGTCTTCCCCGAAGACGTTGAACGCGTGGTGAACGCCATCGCGGGCGTCAAGGACTCCGCCGCCGTCGGCATGAAATCCGACGCCGGCGAACTGGTCCACGCCGTACTGCTGCTGGACGAAAACGCCGCCGCCGAAGCCGTCGCCCGCGAGGCGAATTCGAAGCTCGAAGAGCATCAGAAAATCCGCGGCTACACGGTCTGGGCAGGCGATGAACTGCCCCGCACCGAAGGCACGCGCAAATTGAAGCGCCGCGAAATCCGCGACCGCATCAGCGGCGTCAAACCCGCTCCCGCCGCCCGCCTCGACTTGGGCGTCGCCGGCCTGCTCGGCAAGTGGAGCGCCGGCCGCGCCGTCGACGGCTCCACCTCGCTCGACGACCTCGGCCTCTCCTCGCTCGACCGCGTCGAACTTCTTGTCGCCCTTGAACAGAAACTCGGCGCCCCCGTCGACGAATCCATCTTCGCCGGCGCCAGGACCGTCGCCGACCTCGATGCGCTGGCCAAACGCCCGCCCGCCGCCGCGCCCGCCGAGCCTTTCGAATTCCCCACCTGGAACCGCTCGAAGTGGGCCGACTGGACCCGCGTCATCAACCTCAATCTCTGGATCCTCAACCTCGCCCGCATCTTCGCCTGGGTCCGTGTGAAGGGCAGGGAAAACCTCGCCGGCCTCGACGGCCCCGTCATCTTCTGCAGCAACCATCAGGGCTACTTCGATGGGCCGGTCGTGTTCATCGCCTTGCCATGGAAGTGGCGCAGGAAGCTGGCCCCGGCCATGCGCAAGGAGTTTTTCGACGCCCACTTCCACCCCTCGAAACACCCCTGGTACAACGTCTTCACCTCGCGGCTCAACTTCCTGCTCTCGGCGCTGGCCTTCAACGCCGTCCCCATCCCGCAGCGTGAAGCCGGCACGCGCCAAACCCTTCGCTACATCGGCCAGATCGTCGAGGACGGCTGGTGCCCGCTCATCTTCCCCGAAGGCAAGCACAGCTACGACGAATCCATCCTCCCCTTCCAGGCCGGCGCCGCCATGATGGCGTCGAAGCTCAAAGTGCCCGTCGTGCCCCTGCGCATCCGCGGCTCCAACCGCGTGCTCCACCCGACGTGGCGCATGGCCCGCCCGGCCTTTGTCGACGTGACCATCGGCAAGCCCCTGCATCTGGAAGGCGACGACTTCGCCGCCCTCGCCAAACGAATTGAAGAGGCAGTGAGGGCATTGTAAGATGCGGACAAGCCCATGACTTTGCGTTCGCTCCTGCTCTTCGCAGCCGTCATGCCGGCCCTGCTTGCCGTCCCCCTGCACGCCCAGGTGGACGCGAACATGGCCCCCGCCGCCGGCAGCCAGGCGCAGTCTGACGCCGCGCTCAAGGCGCTGGACCAGACCCTGCTGGCCGATCCCGGCAATCTCGATGCGTTGCGCCGGCGCGGCCGCCTTTGGCTCGACCGCAAACAGTTCGCCGACGCCGCGGCCGACTTCTCCGCCATCACCCGCCTGCGCCCCGGCGAAGCCCCCGCCTGGCAGTCTCTCGGCGAAGCCCGCCTCGGACTCAAGGATTCATCCGCCGCCATCGCCTTCGCCAAGGCCATCGAACTGGGCCAGTCCTCACCCGTCCTGTTCGACAAATACGGCGAGGCGCTCTCGCTCCAGGGCGAGCAGGCCAAGGCCATCGAGGCCTTCACCTCATCCATCCGTCTCCGCCTCGACCGGCCCGAACCCTACGTCGGCCGCGGCCGCGCCAAAGCCGCGCAGGGCAATCTCCGCGACGCCATCGAGGACTTCACCGCCGCCCTCCAATACAGCCCCACTCATGCCGACGGCTACTACGAGCGCGCCATGGCCAGCGGCAATCTCGGGCTGTTCGACACGACGGTCACCGATCTCACATCCTTCCTCAAACTCAAGCCACGCGATGCGGCCGCCTACGGCTTCCGCGGCGCCGCCTACGATTCCCTCGGCCGCCCCTCCGAAGCCATGGCCGACTACAACGCCAGCCTTCGCCTCGACTCCCGCGGCGTGCGCGTCAGACTTGCCCGAAGCGAACTGTTCGCCCGCCTGGGCGACCACCGCAAGGCCCTCGACGACCGCACCGAAGTCCTCCGCGTCGACCCCGACAATGTCGCCGCCCTCATCGCCCGCGGCGGCTCCTACCATCTGCTCGGCGAACACGCCAGAGCCATCGCCGACCGCACCCGCGCCCTCCAGATCGACCCCGCACATGCCCTCGCCTGGTATGCCCGCGGCGCCGGCTACTTCCTGCTCGGCGACTACGAAAAGGCCAAACCCGATCTCGAACAGGCCGTCCGGCTCTCGCCCGGCGACACCGAAGCCGCCCGCGTGCTTGAAAGGACGAATGAGATCCTGGCCAGAAAAAACGAAATCGCCGCCCTTCCTCCCGTGCCGGCAGCCGCCGCTCCGCCCCCATCCGCGCCGCCGGTGAAGCCGCCTGAACCCGAAATCGCTAAACCCGCGCCCCCGCCCCCGCCGGCGCCACCTCCTGTTAGACCCGCTCCGGCCGCGGTCAAGCCGCCTCCCGCTCCCGCCCCCTCCGCCAAGCCCAAGGCCACGGCGCTAAACAAACTCGGCCGCGATCTCATCAACAAGGGCGACTTCGAACAGGCGGCCAAGGTCCTCACCGAAGCCGTCGCCCTCGACCCCTCCATGGCCCAGGCCTGGAACGCCCTCGGCTTCGCCAAAATGCTGCTCCGCCGCTACGATGAGGCTCTCGCCGACTTCGACCGCGCCCTCAAAATCGATCCCAATTACGCCAACGCCCAGCAGAACCGCGCCTCCGCCGTCCGCGCCATGGGCGCCAAGCCCTAACCCGCTACCCCATCTACGTCTGGTCCGCGTAGGCCTCCGCCGGCTGGCGGTCCCACCGGCCCCGATCCCTCAACCGGCGGACCTCTTCCATCGCCAGTTCCTTCAGCTTCAGCGTGTCCACCTTCGCCACCCGGTTCAGCGGCAGCGCGCCCGGTTCCAGAATCACGTAATGCAGCGGCCGCATATACGACGTCAGCCCCCGCGCATGACGCCGCAACTCCACCTCCGCCAACTCCACCCCCGGCCTCTTCTCGACAAACGCGAATACCGCCTCCGACCACAGCGCATGCTCGACGCCCACCACCCCGCATCCGCCCACTTTCTCGAACTTCGCGAAATGCTCCTCGATGTCGCCCGGGAAGACCTGGTTCCCCGCCGGCTTGATCACCCACTTCGCCCGTCCCGAAAAATGCAGCCCCTTCTCGTCCACACACCCCAGATCGCCCGTGTACAGGTATCCGTCCGTCGAAATCGCCGCCGCCGTCGCCGCCGGATCATTCGCATATCCGGCGAACGTCTGCACCCCCTTGAAACAGACATGGCCCACCGTCCCCGCCGGCGCCTCATCACCGGCCGCGCCGCTGCCATGCATCGGCTCCCGGATCGACATCGGGTAAATCGGCATGGCATAGCCCAGGCCCGCCGCCACCTCGTCCACGTCCCCTGTGAGCGGCGTATACGTGCAGAAGCCCGACGTCTCCGTCAGTCCCAGTCCCGTCCCGATCAGCGGCGCCATCGTCCGCAGCTTTTCCAGGAACGGCCGCGGCACGCTCTGGCCGCCATAAACAGCCACCTTCAGCGACGACAGGTCGTGCTTGTCATACTCCGGATGCCGCCACATCATCTGAAACATCGCCGGAATCTGCCCCAGCAGCGTCACTTTATGCTGTTCGATCGCCTCAATCGTCTTGCCCGCGTCGAAGATCTCCAGCGAAACCACCGTGCCGCCCATGAACAGGCACGTCATCAACAGTTCTGTCTGGCAACCCACATGGCTCGCCGGCAGGTTCACCATCACCCGCTGCATCTCGTTGAACTCGAACGCCGTCCCCAGGCACAGGTTCTGCGCCGTCGTCCCGGCGTGCGGCAGCAGCGCCGGCTTCGGCGAACCCGTCGAACCCGTCGTGAAGATGATCAGCGCCCCGTCGCCCGGCTCCACCGCCGTCCGCGGCTCCTTCGCACCCGTCATCGCCGCCGCCATCACCGCCCCGAACGCCTGTGCGCCCCCGATCGCCTGATCCGGCGCGCAGAACATCCACAGGTGCTCGACAAACGGGCACTGCCGCCTCACTGCCGACGCCAGCGCGCCGAAGTCCGCCGCCGGCGTCTTGCCCAGGCACGCGAACACGCGCGGACGCGTCAGTCCCAGGCAGCGCAGCACCTCGGACTCGTGCAGCCGCAGGTCCAGCGGAATCAGGATCAACCCGGCCCGGAAACAGGCGTATTCCAGGATGATGTGCTCGTTCAGCAGCGGCAGCGACGTGGCCACCCTGTCGCCCTTGCCCAGGCCCAGGCTCTCCAGATGCCCGGCCAGCGCGCGCGAGGCGCGGTCGAGTTCAGCCCATGTCAGCGTCGTGCCGCGCGTCGCATTGATCACCGCCGGTTCGGCGGGTTTGCGAGCCGACCAGTAGTCGACAGCCTGATGGATCAGCTTGCGGCCGCCGTAATCAGCATCGAAATGCTCTTGGGTAATGTGGCTCCAGACCATCAAGGCAGATGATACCCCAAGCCGCGGCAACTTATCGCGGTTGATGCCAAACCGCCGGAAGAAATGGTCGCTTCCATCCGTTTGAATGTTCAAAGAACCGGTCTTGGGGTCCGATATGCTAACCGTGGACGAACCGCTCAAAGCCCCAGGCGCCGAATGTCCCAGGATCGTCAGCGCCGTGCTGAAGGCTCTTCGCGGGGAGGACGAAACCGCCGCGGCCGTCGAGCGGATGCGCGCCCATGTGGCACATTGCCCGGCCTGCGCCGCGCGGCTGTCGCGTCTGGGCAGGCTCATCCAGGCTTTGACGGGAAGAGCGCCAGAGCGGGCCCCGGCCGTGGGCCCTGGCGCTCATGACGCCGTGCCCGACAACGACCCGGCATCCCGCCGCCAGCATCGCCGTCTGCCGACCAACGAAGCCGTGAATCTCGTCTTTGAAAACGGTTCGGTGATCCTGGCGCGGATGATCGAGGTCTCCGCCAAGGGGGCGAGGATCGAGTCGCCCGACGAGCTGAATCGCGAAGATCAGTTCACCCTCAATCGCGGCCGGCGTTCCACTCAAGTGGCAGTCCGCCATTGCACCCGCCAAGGCGACCTCTATATCATCGGCGTCGAGTTCATGCGCAGCGCGATGCGCGCGTGACCCGCCCATCTGATGTACAACAGAACAGACGGGCCTGACGCGCGAGCCCGGCTGCCGGCATGAAGATTCGGTTCACTCCCGCCTTTCCCTGGCTCATGGCCGGGCTGATCGCCGTCCTCTGCGCGCTGCTGTCCTGGACCCCGCTCGCCGCCCGTTTCGACAACGCCGTCCATGACTGGTTTGAACGCCTCCACCCCGCCGGCGCCCGTTCGCCCGCGGCCGTCATCGCCGCCATCGACGACCGCACACTCATGGAAACCGGCGGCGACCGCGCCCTCCGCCGCACACTCACCCGCCTGCTCTTGAAACTCGCCCCGGCCCCGCCCGCCGTCCTCGCCATCGACGTCACCCTCGCCGATCCCGGCCTGCCCGAGGAAGACGCCGCCCTGGCCGCCGCCATGGCCCTCCTCCCAAATCTCGCCCTGGCCGCCGAGATGCTCCCTGATGGAACCGGCTGGCAGCCGCCCATCCCCGCCTTCGCCGCCCACGCCGCCGCCGTCTCGCATGTCCACGCGCTATCCGGGCCTTTCGACGACATCAACCGCCGCATCCCCCTCGAACGCGTCTCGGCCCGCAAACGCCTCTGGGCGCTCTCGCTCGACAGCTTCCGGCTCTACGCCAACCAGCCCGAAATCGTCAGCTCACCCGCGGACGTGTCGGTCGGCGGCCACGTCTTCCACTCCCGCTGGGACGAGGGCCGCCCCTTCCGCATCCGTTTTCGGCTACCCGGCGACATGGAGACGGTCAGCGTCCGCGACCTGCTCTCCGGCGCGGCCGATCCCGCGCGGCTGAAGGGCCGTGCCGTCTTCGTCGGCGTCACCTCGCTCTCCGCCATCCGCGACCGCCTGTTCACCCCCGTCGCCCTCGACCGTCCCATGGCCGGCGTCGAAATCCACGCCCAGGCCTTTGAAACCCTCGCCGCCGGCGCAGCGCCCGGTGGCACACTGCCCGTTGCCTCGCCGCTTTGGACCATCCTGCTCACCCTTCTGTTCGCCACATCGATGGCCGCGGCTTTCGTCTTCCTGCAGGGCAGGCTGTCGATCGCCGCCGGCGCCGCCATCGCCCTGGCCGCCCAGTTCACGCCCTATCTGTTCTTCCGCCAGGGCCTGATCTTCCCCGCCTTCGCCCCGGCCTCGGCTGCGGCCTTGGCCTTCATCGCCTGCGGGGCCTGGCGGTTTGTCATCGTGCGCCGCCAGTTGGCCAGCGCCGAAAGCGCCAAGTCGCGTTATCAGCAGGCGTTCCACTTTGTCGCCCACGAGATGCGCACCCCGCTCACCGCCATCCAGGGTTCGTCTGAACTCATCACCCGCTACAACCTGCCCGAGGACAAGCGCAAACAGATCGGCCAGATGATCAACGCCGAATCCAAGCGCCTGGCGCGCATGATCACCGCCTTCCTCGACGTCGAACGCCTCAACGCCGGCCAGATGGAGATGGCCGCCGCGGCCATGGACGCCGCCTCGCTCATCGACACCTGCATCGCCCGCGCCTCCGGACTCGCCGGCTCCAAAGCCATCCGCATCGACTGGCCCGGCGCCCCCGGCCTCACCCTCCAGGCCGACCGCGAACTGCTCGAATACGCCGTCTACAACCTGCTCACCAACGCCATCAAGTATTCGCCGCGCGAAAGCACGGTCCGTATCGCCGCCCGCCGCGACGGCGCCGCCGTCCAGATCTCGGTCGCCGACCAGGGCATCGGCATGTCGAAGGACGAAGTGAAACGGCTCTTCCAGAAGTTCTACCGGACGGAACGCGCCGAGAAATCCGGCATCCAAGGCACGGGAATCGGACTCTCAATCGTCAAGGAAATCGTCACCCTGCACGGCGGGTCGATTGCCGTCGAAAGCGCCCCCGAACAGGGCTCCACCTTCACCGTCACCCTGCCCGCCTGAACCATCCCCATCCGCCGCCTCACCGCCTCCGCGATCGATGCACAATGGCCCCTGTCGCGGGCAGGCCGCGAGCGCGGCGGGCGGGTCCCGCTGGGGGTCTGTTGATCATCGCCATCCATGGTCTCCATCGATACCACCCTCTAATTGCGCGCCACCGCCCACAGGCCACGCTAGACTGGGAGTTGCATGACCACTGTGTTGTTGGTCGAGGACGATCCGAGCGTACGCACCACCGTTTCGACGTTCCTTGATCTGGAAGGATTCGGAGTCGAAGCCGTCTCGTCAACCAACGAGGCGCTCGACCGTCTCGCCGCCCGCCCCTACCCCATCGTCCTCAGCGACATCTACATCGACTCGCGCACCGGCCTCGACGTCCTTGACGCCGCCCGCCGCTCGAACCCGGCGGTGAAAGTGATCCTCATGTCGGGCCGCGGCTCGATGGAAACCGTCATGGCCGCCACCCGCGGCGGCGCATTCGAATACCTCGCCAAGCCCTTCGAACTCGACGACCTGCTGGCCGTCCTGCGCCGCGCCGAACAGGAGATCTCCGGCCTGCCCGGCGATGACGACGAGGATTTCGATCCCGAAGAGCCGCTGGTCACCGAGATGATCGGCTCGTCGGCCAAGATGGTCGAGATCTACAAGACCGTCTCCCGCGTCGCGCCCACCGACGCGCTGGTGCTGATCGAAGGCGAAACCGGCACCGGCAAGGAACTCATCGCCCGCATGATCCACGGGAACTCGCTGCGCTCCAGCGCGCCGTTCGTTCCCGTCGATTGCGCCTCGCTCGCGCCCACGTTGATCGAAAGCGAACTGTTCGGCGCCATGCGCGGAGCCTACACCGGCGCCGACCGCGACCGCACGGGCGTCTTTGAAGCTGCCCACCTCGGCACGGTCTTCCTCGACGAAATCGGCGAGATCGACCTCAACTTCCAGTTGAAACTCCTGCGCTTCCTGCAGGAGAAAGAGATCCGCCCGCTCGGCTCGAACAAGCCCAAGAAGGTGGACGTCCGCATCCTCGCCGCCACGAACAAGAACCTGCGCAAGTTGGTCGACGAGGCCAGGTTCCGCGAGGATCTCTGGTACCGCCTCGACGTGGTCCGCATCAACGTCCCCTCGCTGCGCGAGCGCACCGGCGACGTGCCGCTGCTCGCTGGCGCCTTCCTCAAGCGCTACAACGAGCGCTACTCGCTCGACACCCGCCTCACCGAATCCGGCATGCGCGCCCTGTGTGACCACACCTGGCCCGGCAACGTCCGCCAGTTGCAGCACATGATGGAGCGCCTCGTCATCCTCGCCCAGGGCGGCCGCATCACCGACGAAGCGGTCTACGAGGCGGTCCGTTCATCCAGCCCGCGCGAGCAGGTCACCGAATCGCTCGCCGACACCGAAGCCGAGCAGATCCGCAAAGTGCTCGCCGCGACCGGCGGAAATAAGAGCCGTGCGGCGCGCATCCTGGGCATCGAGCGCAAGACGCTCTACCGCAAGCTCGAACGCATGGAACTCGACGCCTCGGCGCAATAGCCCAGTACGCAACGCCCTCGCCCTGACCCCGGCAGATCCGCCATAATGGATCAATTCGCCGTTGTCTGGGTAACGGCCCATGAGCCAACTCTCGCGCATCGAAACTCTTTTTCACGCCGCGCTCGCCTTGCCTGAAGCCGGGCGTGCGGCCTTCCTGCGCGACGCCGCCTCCGACGACCCCGCGCTGCTCGAGCAGGTCCAGCGCCTGCTCGCCGCTCAACCTGGGGCCGAGGAGCGATTGAACGCCGCGCGATCGGCGGCAGTGGCGGGCGCAAGGCCCTTGCAGGTGGGCCCCTATCGCATCGTCCGCCTTCTCGGACGCGGCGGCATGGGCGCCGTCTATCTGGCCGAACGCGCCGACGGCGAATACACGCAGCAGGTGGCGTTGAAGGTCCTGTCGCCTCACCTCGCCGGCGGGGAGTTTACCGCCCGTTTCCGCACCGAGCGCCAGTTGCTGGCGCACATGAACCACCCCAACATCGTCCGCCTGCTCGACGGCGGCGTCAGCGCGACAGGCGAGCCCTACCTGGTTACCGAATTCATCGACGGCCGGCCCATCGATGAACACTGCGACCACCACAAGCTCTCCATCCGCCAGCGCGTGGCGCTGGTCATCAGCGTCTGTGAAGCCGTCGTTCACGCCCATCGCAACCTGGTCATCCACCGCGACCTCAAGCCCGCCAACGTCGTTGTCGACGTCTCCGGCTCGGTCAAGCTGCTCGATTTCGGCACCGCCAAGCTGGTCTCCGCCACCGGCGACTCCACCGTCTCCACCCTGCCCCTGCTCACCCCCCGTTACGCCAGCCCCGAACAGCTGCGCAACGATCCGCTGAACATCTCCACCGACGTCTATTCGCTCGGCCTGATGCTCTACGAACTGCTGGCCGGCCACCGCGCCTTCGCCATCGGCGGTGAACTGGTGAAGGAACTCGAACGCGCCTCCCAGGACATCGCGCCGCTGCGTCTCGGCGAAGCCTCCACCCGCGAGGACGCCGTTCTGCGCGGCGCATCGCTCGACGCCCTGCGCGCCTCGCTTACTGGCGACCTCGACGCCATCGCCGCCCACGCCATCGCTTTCGCTCCCTCGCAGCGCTACCAGAGCGCCGAGCAGTTCCGCCATGACCTCGCCGCTTATCTCGAATCCCGCCCCATCCAGGCGCGGCCGGTCACCATCACCTACAAGGCCCGCAAGTTCCTTTACCGCCGCCGCTACGCCGTCGCCGCCGTGGCCGCTGTCGCGCTGGCGGCGGGCGCGGGCGTGGTCTCGACAGTCAACCAGAAACGCCTCGCCGAGCAGCGCTTCGAGCAGGTGCGCAGCCTTGCCCGCTTCCAGCTCTTCGAACTCTACGACCGCGCCGAACTGATTCCCGGCACGCTTCGCCTGCGCTCGGAAATGGCCGCCCAGTCGCTCGCCTACCTCGACCGCCTCGCCGCCCAGGAGGACATCGATTCCTCGCTCGCCATCGAACTCGCCGACGGCTACCGCCGCCTCGGCGACACTCAGGGCAACTTCGCCAAGGCGACTCTCGGCAATCCGGCGGAAGCGGCGAAGCTCTATGAGAAGGGCCTCGCGCTTCTCGCTCCCTTCGCCGCCCGCGACGCCGGGGCCAGGCGTTCGCAACTCGGCCTGCGCGCCAGCCTCGCCATCTCGGCCGCGGCCAGCGCCCAGGGACCCGGCGCGCTGCCCAAGCTCGAATCCGTGATCGGCGAACTGGAAACCGCGTCGCGCGCGAGGCCCGCCGGCGACGAACTCAAACTGCTCCTCGGCCGCGCCTATGTCGCTGTTTTCACCGCCCCGGAAACCCGCGGCAACAGCAGCGACACTACTGCCGGACTCGCCCTCAAGGCCCGCGAGATCCTCGGCGCGGGCGCCGCCGTCTCCGGACTCCGTCAACCCGCCTTTCAGCTCGCCCTGCTTGATCTCTATCGCATGAGAGCCGCCGCGGTCGTCGATGCCCGGCCCGAGGAATCGCGCCGCTGGATCGCCCGCGGACTCGACCTGCTCGTCTCGTTCCCCGCCGATCTCAGCTCAAGCGGCGCCGCCCGCAAGGCCCACGCCGCCCTGCTGATGGCCCAGGCCGCCATCCTGCGCTCGGAGTCCAACCCGTCTCAGGCCATCGCCGCCATGGACGCTCCGCTGGCCATCATCCGCGATCTGGCCCGCGATCCAGACGACCTCCAGTCCTGCGCCAACCTCTCCATCCTGCTCGACAACCGCTCCCTCATGCGCTGGGATTCCGGCGATTTCCAGGGCTACCTCGCCGACCTCACCGAACGTGAACCGCTGCTCCATCGCCTCGTCAAGGCCGGCGCCGGCCAACGATTCCAGCTCGACTCCATCTCCCTGCTGCGCAACATCGCCTTCGCCCACGACAAGCTGAAATCCCCGCAAGCGCCCGCCGCCATCCGCCGCGCCTACGAAGCCCTCAAACAGGCTGCCGCCGGCGATTCGCTCGGCTTCCGTCCCAAGGCCGAACTTGCTGACCTCTTGCTGAATCTGCCGCTCGACGGCGCCCCGCGCCCCGAAGAGGCGCTCCGCTACGCCGAGGCCGCCGCCCATCTGGAACCGCGCGCCATCAACCCCTGGGAATCGGTGGCCGAGGCCAACCGGCAGTTGAAGCGGTACGACAAGGCGCTGGAAGCCATCGGGCGCGCCATCGCCCTCATGGGCCCCGCCGGCGAAGGCTCCGGGACCACGATTCAGCTCGATCTCCAGCGCAAACAGCGCCAGATCATCGCCGAATCCGTCGCCGCGGCGAAGTAGCGGCGAGTCAGCTCAATTGTGACGGATGGTCGATCCAGTAATCCGGCTGCTCGGCCCGCATCTGTTCCAGGTTGCCGTAGCCATAGGTCACGCCGCAGGTCTTCACGCCTGCCGCGCGCCCGGCGGCCATGTCGGGCCCCGAGTCGCCAACCATCAGGCACTCCCAGGGCCGCACGCCGAACACCTCGATCGACTTCAACAACACATCCGGCTTAGGCTTCGACGGAAAGCCGTCGGTGCCCTGGACATGATCGAAATACTGGATCAGGCCGAACATCGTCAGCACAGCCCGCGTCGTTTCGCTGCCCTTTGTCGTGGCTGTCGATTTCAACCCGCCCAGCCGGGCCAGCATCTCCGGAACGCCGTCATAGACGCTCGTCGACTTGTGTTCCCGCGCCAGGTAGATCCGCCGGTAGTTGGCCAGCAAAGCGGTGTTCTGCTCCGGGGTGTAGTGCGGCAGCACATGCTGGAACAGGTCGAACAGGTGGAAGCCGATGAAGCTCTCCAGGTACTTCTGGTCCAGCCCATCGACGCCTTCCGCGGCCAGCGCCTCGCGCACGGCTCCAGTAATGTCCGCCGCCGAGGCGACCAGGGTGCCGTCCACGTCGAACAGATAGACCTTGAACTTCGGAATCACGCCGGTTGCGGGCGCTCCCCGTCGATCAGCCCCGGCGCGATGCGCGGGCCGGTCTCCGGCCGGATCACCTGCTGATCCCGCGCCGCTTCCGCTTCTCCCGCCGAAGCCTGAATGGAAGGCGTGCCCTGCAGGATCGCTCTCACCTCCGCGCCGTCCACCGATTCACGCCTCAACAGCGCCTGCGCGATCTGTTCGAGCGCCCAGACATTGTCGTTGATGACTTCCTCGGCCCGCTTGTAGGCGCCCTGCACCAGCTTGCGCACGGCCTCATCGATTTTGATCGCCGTGGCCTCGCTGAAATCGCGATGCTGCGAGATCTCGCGGCCGAGGAAGATCTGCTCATCCTTACGGCCGAAACTCAGCGGGCCCAGATCGCTCATGCCGTAGTCGCACACCATCGAGCGGGCCAGCTCGGTGGCCTGTTCGATGTCGTTGCGCGCTCCCGTCGAAAGCTGGTTGGTGTGGCGCAGCTCGCCGATCCGTCCGGCCATGGTCACGCACAGCCGCGTGAATAGCTGCGACTCGGTCCGGTTCAGGATGTCGCGCTCCGGCAACTGCATCGTAATGCCCAGCGCGCGGCCGCGCGGGATGATGCTGACCTTGTGCAGCGGATCGGAATCCGGCATCAGCACGGCCACCAGCGCGTGGCCGGCTTCGTGGTAAGCGGTGATCTTCTTTTCGTCCTCGGTGAGCATCATCGACCGCCGCTCGGCGCCCATGAGGACCTTGTCCTTGGCCACTTCGAAGTCGGCCATCGTGATCACCTTGCGGTTCTGGCGCGCCGCCAGCAGCGCCGATTCGTTCACCAGATTGGCCAGGTCCGCGCCCGCGAATCCCGGCGTGCCGCGCGCGATCACCGACAGATCCACGTCGTCGCCCAGCGGCGTCTTCTTCGTGTGGACCTTCAGGATCATCTCGCGCCCGTTCACGTCCGGCAGGCTCACCACCACGCGGCGGTCAAACCTTCCGGGCCTCAGCAACGCAGGATCCAGCACGTCGGGGCGGTTGGTCGCGGCGACAAGGATCACGCCCTCGTTGGACTCAAACCCGTCCATCTCCACCAGCAACTGGTTCAGCGTCTGCTCGCGCTCGTCGTGCCCGCCGCCCAGGCCAGCGCCGCGGTGACGGCCAACGGCGTCGATTTCGTCGATGAAGATAATGCACGGGGCGTTCTTCTTGCCCTGCTCGAACAGGTCGCGCACGCGGCTGGCGCCCACGCCGACAAACATCTCGACAAAGTCAGAACCCGAGATCGAGAAAAACGGCACATTGCCTTCGCCGGCGATAGCGCGCGCCAGCAGCGTCTTGCCCGTGCCTGGCGGTCCGATCAGAAGCACGCCCTTCGGAATGCGGCCGCCCAGCTTCTGGAACTTCTGCGGCTCGCGCAGGAATTCGATGATCTCCTGCAGCTCTTCCTTGGCCTCCTCAACGCCGGCCACGTCCTTGAACGTCACCTTCTTCTGCTGCGAACTGTGCATCCGGGCGCGGCTCTTGCCGAAGCTCATCGCCTTGTTGCCGCCGCTTTGCATCTGCCGCATCATGAAAATCCAGAACCCGATCAACAGCACGAAGGGCACGATGTTGATCAGGATCGCCATCCAGTTGCTGGTGTCGGCCGACTTCACCGTCACGTTGACGCCCTTGTCGCGCAATACCTTATAGAGGTCCTGATAGGCCAGCGGCACGGTGGAGCGCAACTCGGTGGTGTTGTCGTCCTTGTACTTGCCCTTCACCTCCATGCCCGTAAGCGTCACCTCCCGGACACGGCCGGCCTCCACCTGGTCCATGAACCGGCTGAAGCTCAGCTCCTGGTCCTGCCGCCCGGCATTCGTCCTGACGACCGACCAGAGGATGATGCCAAGACACGCGAGGACCACCCAAAAGATCGCTGTTTTTACGTTTGAATTCATTCCCTCTCCCGCGCACTGGCCCGTGAGCCGCCGGTTGTCCGGTTACCCGCTATATCTTCAGACGCGCAAATGCGTCGAATTGATTCACCCCCGGCCCATCACATCTTCCATCGGCGGTGCAGGCGCTCAGGGTTATCCAACTTGCCTGTCTCTATTATATAGGCGATTCCCGGCCCCATTCCGGCGCTTCTGTCATTTCCGACGCTTCGATGCCCGCAACCGCGCCCAGCGTCCCGGCCCAGAGCACTCGCGCGCCGCACGCCAGCACCGGCCATCCGGCACGTTCCCAGGCCGGTGTCCGCGCCCGCTGGAACTCCTCCTTCATGCTTCGGCCCGGCCTGCCCCACCCTGCCCGGTCGCCGGGTTTCCACGATCGAAGCGTCACCGGCGCGGCGTCCAGGCGCGAAATCCACAGGCTCGTTCCGCGCCACGCCATCGGATAGGTCCCGGCCGCCGGGATCTCCAGCCCATCCACGGCGGGATGCGCCACGGGCCTCCCGATCCGCACCTTCCCCATCGACAACCAGGCCTCCACGCCGGTCAAACGAACTCGCCGTGACGTCCTTGTCCCTTCCACGAGGTCCATCACGGCTTCCAGTTGGGCCGCGTCCACCATCTTTGACGCATAGCGCGCCAGCGCCGCCCGCACGACGCGTTGCCGCAGCGGCCGGGCGACGGATCGAATCGCGTCGAGCCCGGCCAGCAGCGCGCCGCCGGCCGGCTGGAACACATTCTCGACCGCCCGGCCGACGGCGCCCGTCCAGAAGATCCGGTCCTCGCAAGCCGCCGCCGCATGGCGGGCCAGCGCCTCGCCCGCCGAGGGAAACCGCATCGCCAGCAACGGCATAACCTCGTGCCGCAACCAGTTCCGCGTGTGGTGCAGATGCTGGTTCGACGCATCCTCCCGCCAGTTCAACCGCTGACCCGTGAGCCAGTCCTGCGCCTGGGCGTGCGTCACGTCCAGCATCGGCCGGATCAGCCCCTCCGCCGTCACCGGCAGGACGCCGCTCAGGCCCTCCGGCCCGGCGCCGCGCAGCAGCCGCAACAGCACCGTCTCGGCCTGGTCGTCCAACGTATGGCCGGTCGCCACCCGGTCGAGCGAATGCCGCTTCATTTGCTCGCGGAAGAACCGCAGCCGCGCCTGCCGCGCCCGGTTCTCCCAGTCGGCGCCCGGCTCGATCCGCTGCCGCGCGCAATGGCAGGGCAGGCCCAGCCCGGCGCAGAGTTGCTCCACCCAGGCCGTGTCGGCATCGGCCTCCTCGCCCCTGACGCCGTGGTTCAGATGCAACACCGTCAGCTTCCAGCCATGTTCCGGCGCAAGCCGGGACAGCGACACCAGCAGGCACACCGAATCGGCGCCGCCGGAAACAGCCACGCCCAGCCGCGCGCCATCGGCGGCCATTGCATGGCGGCGGATGGCGGCGTCAATCAGCGCCGGCGGCGAGGCCGGCTCAATGGGATTGCGTACTGGCACGTTGCACGTCGATGCAGGCAGTCTATCGTATGATATAAGGGAGCTTGGCGTCTTTTATACGGATTGCGAGGAGCGCGCCGTCCCGCTCGAGCGCCGTTGCCGGAAACCCCTCGCGGTTGAGCCCGGATGGAGGCGGTGGCGCCTCCCTGGCCGGCATCTTCGCCCGGCGATTTTTCTTTACTACCCGACAGGAGCACACAGATGGAACCAAAGGCTGACATCGCCCTTATTGGCCTCGCGGTCATGGGCCAGAACCTGATCCTCAACATGAACGACCACGGCTACACCGTGGTGGCGTACAACCGCACCACCTCCAAGGTGGACGAGTTTCTCAACGACGCCGCCAAGGGCCGCGACACCATTATCGGCGCGCACTCGATCGAGGAGATGATCGGCCTGCTCAAGCGCCCGCGCAAGATCATGCTGATGGTGAAGGCCGGCAAGGCGGTGGACGATTTCATCGAAACCCTCCTGCCCTACCTCGAACCCGGCGACCTCATCATCGACGGCGGCAACTCCCACTTCCCCGATACCATCCGCCGCACCAGATACCTCAAGGACAAGGGCCTGCTCTACATCGGCACCGGCGTCTCCGGCGGCGAGGAAGGCGCCCGTTTCGGCCCCTCCATCATGCCCGGCGGCAGCCCCGAAGCCTGGCCCCTGGTGAAGGACATCTTCCAGGCCATCTGCGCCAAGACCCCGGCCGGCGAGCCGTGCTGCGACTGGATCGGCGATGACGGCGCCGGCCACTACGTCAAGATGACCCACAACGGCATCGAGTACGGCGACATGCAACTGATCTGCGAAGCCTACCAGCTCATGAAGGAAGGCCTCGGCATGTCGAACGACGAGATGCACCAGGTCTTCGCCGAATGGAATCAGGGCGAACTCGACAGCTACCTCATCGAAATCACCCGCGACATCCTCGGCTACCGCGACGAGAAGGGCGAAGCCGTGGTCGACTATATCCTCGACACCGCCGGCCAGAAGGGCACCGGCAAGTGGACCACGGTCAGTTCGCTCGACCTCGGCATCCCGGTCACCCTCATCGGCGAGGCCGTCTATGCCCGCTGCCTGTCGGCTCTCAAAGACGAACGCGTCGAAGCCGCCAAACTCCTGGCCGGCCCCAAGGCCAAGCTCGAAGGCGACAAGGCCCAATGGGTCGAGGACATCCGCCAGGCGCTGCTGGCGTCCAAGCTGGTCAGCTACGCCCAGGGCTTCATGCTGATGAAGGAAGCCGCCAAGGAATACAACTGGAACCTGAGCTACGGCAACATCGCCATGGTTTGGCGCGGCGGCTGCATCATCCGCTCGGTCTTCCTCGGACAGATCAAGGAAGCCTTCGACCGCTGCCCCGACCTCAAGAACCTGCTGCTGGACGAGTACTTCAACGGCGTCGTCGCCCGTTGCCAGGACTCCTGGCGCCGCGTCGTCTCCCAGGCCGTCATCAACGGCGTGCCGGTTCCGGCCTTCACCACCGCGCTGGCCTTCTACGACGGCTACCGCTCGGCCCGCCTGCCGGCGAACCTCTTGCAGGCCCAGCGCGACTACTTCGGCGCCCATACCTACGAGCGCACCGACCGTCCGCGCGGCGAGTTCTCCCATACCAATTGGACCGGCAAGGGCGGCAACGTCAGCGCCAGCACGTATACTGTCTAGGCAGGAATTAAATCAACGATGGTAGTCGACAACCTTGAGCTTGACGCGCGGGCAAAGCGCGTCAAGCTCGTTCTCATGGACGTGGACGGCGTCCTCACCGACGGCAAGTACTTTCACGTCCCCAACCCCGCCGGCGGGCTGTTTGAAGTGAAGCTGTTCGATTCCCAGGACGGCATCGCTCTCCAATGGCTGCACCGCTACGGCTTCCAGACCGGCCTGATTTCGGGCCGCGTCTCGGAGGCGACGGCCGAGCGGGCGCGGTCCAGCCACATGTCGTATGTCCACATGGGCCATACCGACAAACTGCCGCTGTTCCAGGAGATCCTGGAAAAGTCCGGATTCGACCCCCAGGAGATCGCCTATGTGGGCGACGACCTGACCGATTGCATCCTCATGAAGCGCGCCGGGCTGGCCGTGGCCACGGCCAACGCCAAGCCCGAGGTGAAGGCGATGGCGCATTACGTCACCGCCGTGCCGGGCGGCAGCGGGGCGCTGCGCGACATCACCGAAGTGATCCTCAAGGCCCAGGGCCTTTGGCAAAAGGTGCTGGACCACTACGAAGTGGAGTATTAATTCAACGTGGCGGCAGAGCGCACAGGCATCGTGCTTGAAGTCCGGGACGAGCCCGGCGCGCTGCACCGCCTCACCGGCGTCATCGCCTCGCACCAGGGCAACATCACGCTGGTCGAGATGCTGTCCAGCCCCCAACCCGGCTGCTCGCGAATCTACTTTGAAGTCGAGCTTGAAGGGGCGAGCGATGCGCTGATGGCGGAGCTTTCGGCGATGCCGGAGGTGCGGTCGGCCTCGGCTGAAAAGAGCCTGCAGAAGGTCTACGGCAAGCGCATCATCATTATCGGCGGCGGGGCGCAGGTGGGCCAGGTGGCCATTGGAGCCATCAGCGAGGCGGACCGGCACAATATCCGCGGCGAACATATCTCGGTGGACACCATTCCGCTGGTCGGCGAACAGCCGCTGGCCGACGCCGTCAGGGCCGTGGCCAGATTGCCGCGGGCGAAGGCGCTGGTGCTGGCCGGATCGTTGATGGGCGGCGAGATCGAGAAGGCGGTCAGGGAAGTCCGGGCGCAGGGGTTGCTGGTGGTGAGCCTGAACATGGCCGGAAGCGTGCCGGAAGCGGCGGATCTGGTGGTGACCGATCCGGTGCAGGCGGGGGTGATGACGGTGATGGCGGTGGCCGACACGGCCAAGTTCACCGTGGACAGGTTGAGCAAGAGGCTCTTCTGAGCAACACGCGCAAAACGGACCTCGGCGGCGGGACCCTTCGGTGGCCTGTTCCTCTTTGTTTTGGCGCCCGCCGCCGGGCCTTTGCGCTTTTGAGCAACACGCGCAAAACGGACTCGCTCCGGCGCCCACGCCATGCGAGTTCCCCGGGCGATTGGAGCCGCGCCGGAGCGGCCTTTGCGCTTTTGAGCAACACGCGCAAAACGGACTCGCTCCGGCGCCCACGCCATGCGAGTTCCCCGGGCGATTGGAGCCGCGCCGCCGGGCCTTTGCGCTTTTGAATCAGTATCGCCGTCCGTCCGTCCGTCCCGGCCCTACTTCACGTTGAGGGCAAACTCGCGCAGAAGCGTGTTTTCGGGTGGATGGTAGATTCTCACCCAATAGGTGCCGGCGTCGAGGCCGCGGCCCAGTTCCCAGCCGATGATGTTGCCGGTGGCCAAGCCTTGGGATTCCAGCAAGACGGAGTTGTTCATCGTCGCCAGTTCAAGCTCCAGGGTCTGGCCCGGAAGCCCGGCGGCATCGAGATTGAGCCTCAGCGGACGTCCGGCCTCGGCCGAGGGGCCCGCCGCGGCGGCCAGGCCGCGCTCGGCGCGCAGGGTGATCTCCATGGCCGGCTGTGTGTGCAGCGACGGAGCGACGGCCAGGGTCAGCAAGGCCGCGGCGCCGACGAAAGCCAGCCCGACGCCCAAGCCGAAAGGCCTCTTCAGCCAGGCGCCGAGACGCGCCCATGCGCCGGGCCGGGGCCCGTCGAAGGCGGCCTTCAGGCTCTCGTCCTCGATCCTGCGGGCAGCGGTGCGGAAGGAGGCGGCAAACTGCTCTTCCTCCTCGACGCGTTCGAGACAGGCCGGGCAGACGAGCAGGTGCTCCTCGACGCACTCCCTGGTGGCGCCGGACAACCGGTTGTGCAGGAAGTCCTCCAGTTCGGTTTCAGACAGACAGGCGGCGTTGGATCTTCGGGTTAGAAGATCCTCGGGCCTTCGTTCGTCTTCCGGCGAAAGCTCAGACATGCGTCCTCCAAATCCCGTGGCGCAGAGGCGAATGAGCGCCGCCGGCGCCGCCGGGAACAGTATCAACGTGAAGGAGTGGTAATCTCTCCACCATTCTAGTGCCCGGCGCCGGTAGCTTTTCTCAAGAAATTGCCGATCCGCGGACCCCGGGAAACGCGTTTTCTGCCAAGTTCGCCAAAACGGGCCTTGGCGCGGGACTTCAGTAGCCGGAACTGGGTTTCGCTGAGCCGCATTTCGGCGCAGATCTGCTCGACGCTCTGTTCGTAGAGATAGAAGCGGGTGAGGATCTCGCGGTCGCGCTTCGAGATACCCTTGAGGATCTCATACATGATGCGTGAGCGTTCGTCGTTGATCACGCGGCGTTCGGGGCTCAGGGCGGCGTCAGGGATGGAACCGCCGATTTCCATGCCCGCCTGGTCCTTGCGGACCTGGACGGCCTCCTCGATGAAGGAGGCGACCTGGCGGCGGACGACGGTTCTGACAAAGCCCATGAGGCGGTCGGGTTCGCGGAGGCTGCCGTTGCGGATGGCCTGGAGAACGACGACGAAAGTGTCATGGACCTTGTCGTCGAGTTCCTGGGCGCCGAGGTGGCGGCAGAGGTAGTAGCGGATGCCGCGCCCGAAGATCCCATAGAGCTCCTCGACGGAGGATTGATCGCCGGAGCGGATGCGCTCGACGAGGTGGCCCCATTGTAGATTGTCCTCAGCGGCGGAGGGGTTGGCGGAAAGGTCGTGCGGCCGGCGCCCGGGAGGTCCGGGATCGCCGGGGATCAGGTCTTCCATTGGGTTCTCTCGCTTCCTCGAACTCTTATCCCACTAATCTCCAGCCCGCCCAGTGGCGGGGCCGGTTGCGCCAATCGCTCTGTTTTAACATGGCCGTCTGTGCGGCCTGCAATGCGGTTCGAAAGTCGTGATTCCGGGTGAGGGCCTGGTAGAAGGCCAGAAAGAAGGGTTCGGCGGAGTCGGGTTGGGCCCAGAGGCTGCCGAGGAATGAGCGGGCGCGGGCGGCGAGCCAGGCTCTGGCCATACCCTGAAAGCCGACGCCGGGCAGGATGGCGCCGCTGGCGCTGCCGCATCCGCTGAGAACGACCAGGGAGTTGTCGGCGCGCAAGGAGGCGGCCACGGAGGTGGACGATAGCAATTGGGCGCCGGCGCCGGACCGGCTAAGGGCGATGAACACCTCGCCTGGGCGGATGATGGTGCGTGCGCCGCCGGGGGATGAATGCGAGAGGGCGACGGCCGAGCCGGAGTCCGGGGCGGCCAGGATGTGGGCGGCGAAATGGAGGATCGAGGGCGGCTGGGCGAGTTCGCGGGAGACGGCGGCGATGGAGGCGCCGGCGCCAGTGAGAAGGCGGCAATCGATTCCGGCGGAATCGAGGACGCCGGCGACGGACTGGAGTTCGCGGGCCGAGCCGGGCAGGCGGGGCAGGTCCCACTCGGAACCGGTGCGGGCGGCGGCGCCGAGCGCGAACCAGGGGAAGGCGCGTCCGGCTGGGCGGGGCAGGCGGGAGTCGGCGAGGTTGTAGATGGCATCGCCGACGCCGACAAAGCGACGGTTGACCGGGACGGCTTCGGGGGGATTGTGAAGCAGGGAAGGGGTGACGGTGAGGGTGTGGTCAAGAATCAGCGGACGCCGGCCTGAAGGCGAGGGCGCGGCGAGGGCGGCGAAGGGGATTTCGTGAAGGGGGCCGTCGAGAGAGAGCCGCCAGTGCGGTTTGGCGGATTCGGCTGGGGTGAGATGAGTGAACAGGGCGTCGTGGAGATCGGCGGCGGGTTGCTGCCAGGGGTGGTCGTGGCTGATGGCATGTCGAAGCCGAGCCGACAGACGGGTGATTTCGGCGGTTGAGGGAATGGGGACGATGCGGACGCCGCGGCCGGACATGATCCAAAGGAGACCGCCGCGGTCGCCCGTCTTGAAACTGAGCCAGACTTCGCCGGCGGGCGGGGCCTTGGGGAGCCCGGGCCGGCCGTCCGGGTTGGCGGAGCGCCGGACGAAGGCGCCCATGCGGGCCTCCTGCTTGGCGACCTCGGAGCGCCATTTCCTGGCGAGGGCCTGGGAAGAGGCGCCGGTGCTGACCAGAAGCCCGGCTTCAGCGGAGCGGAGCATCGAAAGGGCGCGGGCATAACCGCCGCCGAGGATTCTCTGCCGCCAGGCGGATTGAATGAGGTCGGCCTGGAAGGCTTCGTCGCGTGCGGTTTCAAGGACTTGGAGGGACTCGCGCGCGGCTGCCGAAGGCTGGCCGACAGGGGCGTCCTGGGACAGCAGCAGTGCGTATTCGCCGGCGATCTGCGCGGCGGAGACCTCGCTGGCGAGCACCGCGGACTGAACCGGCAGCACAGCCGAACGGAAGGCGCGGGCCTGTTCGATGGAACGCCGGTAGCTGAGCCGCGCCTGGGCAGAGAGGCCGGCGGCGGCGAGGACGGCGGCGCGGTCGGCTTCCCAGGCCCAGGGGGCGGAACGCGTTGGGGCGACAGTGCGGGCGGATTCGGCCGAGCGGAGCAGATGCAAGGCGTCATCGGGGCGGCCCTGGGCGAGCCGCAGCCGGGCCAGCGAGCGGTAGCTGGATTCGAGCATCGGCAGCTTATGCAGCCGCCGCAACCTCAAAGCCTCGGTCAGATGAGCCTCGGCCTCGACCATGGAGTTCATTGCCAGGGCCATCAGGCCGATCCGGTTCCAGACCTGGGCGACGAGGCAGTTGTCGCCCCTGGCGTCGGCGGCATCCACGGCTTCACGGGCGGCGCGGAGGGCGGCGGGGCGGTTGAACCGGCGGGCCTGCATGGCGGACTCCTGCGCCTTGAGAACGGCATAGAACCGGCTGTTGGATTTCAGATGAAGAGCGGCCTCGCGGATGGACGCGTCGGAGGCGTCGGGCTCCCAGAGCGAGGAGTAGACGCTGGAGAGGTTGATCAGAGCGACGCCGGCGGTTTCGAATTCGCCGAAGGCAAGCGCCTTGTCCCGCACTTCCTGATAGAGCGCCACCGCGCCCTGGTAGTCAAATTGGGCATAACGGCAGCCGGCGATGTTGGAGGTCAGCCGCAGGTAAACCTGATGGCCGGTATGGCCGCTCACGGATTCGCGCGCCGAGCGGAACAGCGCTTCCGCATCGGCGTACCTGGCGGCGCTGAACAGCCCGGCGGCCTTTTTCTCCAGCGCCGGCGCGGACTCCGCGGACGAAGCCCCTCCATTGGCCGCCCAAACGAGCAGGGCAGCCAACAGCAGCCGACGCGCCCGGAGTATACGAAGAGACATGATTGATCCGGTCAGTGCATGCTGGTCATCTGCCCGAATGGCCTAGGAGTACCATTACTATGAGTACTCCTAGGCATCATATCAGAGATATCCCCCGTTGGGGACTAAAGTTGTGACGTGTTCATGATCCGCTGTCCAGGCTAAGGGAGCCTGAACCTCCAGACGGCTACATCCAGAAGGGGGGGATGATCACGATGATAGGGTCTTCCATGATTTTGCTCCTCTCCGGCGAGGATCCAGTCCAAGCCTTGAACACGAAGCTAGGAGGGGGGGAGGTGCGCGGATTGCCAGGTTTCCGCATAAGACATTGAAAACAGGAGTGCGAAATTCGAGCAGGATTTGTGACCAGGCGCCGGCGCCCATGCGGGAGGCCACAGGGAAGGAGCGAAGGCAGGCGGACAATCCGGCAGCGCGAGGGCGGGCGCGCGCATCAAAAGAGGTCATGCTTCAAAGAAAGAACGTACTGGGCGGGCCCCTGGGGATCTGCTCGAATGCGCCGAGGACGGGTTTCTACCGTAACGGGTGCTGCGACACGGGGGAGGAGGACGTGGGGCAGCACACGGTCTGCATTGTGGCGACCGGGGAGTTTCTGGAGTTTTCGAAGGCGCGGGGCAACGATCTGTCGACGCCGATGCCGCAGTATGGCTTTCCGGGGGTGAAGCCGGGCGAGAGATGGTGCCTGTGCGTGTTGCGTTGGAAGGAGGCGCTCGAAGCGGGCATGGCGCCGGGCGTGGTGCTGGAGGCGACGCACGAGGAGGCGCTGAAGTATGTGAGGCTCGAAGACCTGCTGACGCACGCGGTCAGCCGGTCTGTGTGCTGATCGAGACCGTCTGCCAGGCGCAGGAGATGGCGGCCAGGGCGGCGACGGCGGCGGTTTCGGCGCGCAGGATCTGAGGGCCGAGACTGACGGCGGTCCAACCGGATGAGATGGACAGGGCGCGTTCGCGCTCGTCCCAGCCGCCCTCGGGACCGATCAAGAGAGCGGCGGAATCAGCGGAGGACCTTTCCGGGGGGATGGCGGAGAGCAGCGGCGGCGCGGCGGGGTCTTCATCGAGAAAGAAGCGGAGGGAGGCGTGGGAGGCGAGGGCATCGGTGAGGCGGACGGGGGGATGGAGGACCGGCCGGGTGGCGCGGCGGGATTGCTGGCCGGACTCGGCGAGGATCTTGCTCCAACGGTCCATGCGTTTGACGGCGGCCTGGTCGAGGCCCTTATCGGTGCGCAGGGCGTAGACGGGTGTGATGAGCTCGACGCCGAGTTCGGTGGCCTTTTCGAGGATCCATTCGAAGCGGTCGAACTTGATGAGGGCCGGCAGCAGGTGCAGATGAAGGGGGGCGCGGGGGGCGTCGATTTCCGAGACGATGGCGAACTCGGCGAGGTCCTTGCCGTAGGAGACGAGTTCGGCGAGGTAAAGCGACTGGTTGTCGGAGATCTCGAAGCGCTGGCCAGGCTCAGCGCGGAGGACCTTTCTGAGATGCTGGGCGGATTCACCGCGAAGGGTGGCGCTGCCTGAGCGAATTTCGTCGACATAGAACATCCGGCGGGCCATGCAACTTCTACAATAGAACCGATGATCGCTCACTTGCGCGGGACGTTAATCGAGAAGCATCCGAACCAGGCGGTGGTGGAGTGTGCGGGCGTGGGGTATGACGTGGCGATTTCAGTGTCCACCTACAGTTCGCTGCCGGATGCGGGGGCCGAGGTGCGGCTGCGGATTCACACGCACGTCAGGGAGGATGCGCTGGTGCTGTTCGGCTTTCTGCTGGCCGAGGAGAAGGCGTTGTTCGAGAAGCTGATCACGGTGAGCGGGATCGGGCCGAAGATGGCGATCACGGTGTTGAGCGGGGTGGAGGCGGGCCACCTGATCACGATCATCCGGGCAGGCGAAGTGCAGCAGTTGACGCGGATACCGGGGATCGGCAAGAAGACGGCCGAGCGGATCGTGCTGGAACTGAGGGACAAGCTGGACTTCGGGGCCGGGGGCGCCGTGCAAGCGAAGGGACCGGCGGTGGTGATGCTGGCGGCGGTGGAGCGGGACGCGGTGAGCGCGCTGATGAACCTGGGCTGCCAGCAAGGCTCGGCGGAGATCGCGGTGAAGAAGGCGGCGGGCGAGGTGGGCGGGGCGGAGTTCGAGCCGCTTTTCCGGCGTGCGATGGAGTTGCTGCGCTAATCTGAAGCTTCACGCAAATGCCCGAGGACAAAGCCAAACGCCGGATGGTGTCGGCCGCCGAGCGCGAAGAGGATCAGGCGCTGGATACGAGTCTGCGGCCGCGGACGCTGGCCGAATTCACGGGCCAGCCGAAGGTGAAGGAGATCCTGTCGATCGCCATAGAGGCGGCGAAGATGCGGCAGGAGGCGATGGACCATGTGCTGCTGATCGGACCGCCGGGGTTGGGCAAGACGACGCTGGCGGCGATCGTGGCGCAGGAGTTGGGGGTGCCGTTCGACATATCGAGCGGTCCGATGCTGCAAAAGAAGGTGGACCTGACGGGGATCCTGAGTTCGTTGAAAGGCAGCCAGGTCTTCTTTATCGACGAGATCCACAGGCTGCTGCCGGACGTGGAAGAGGTGCTGTACTCGGCGCTGGAGGATTTCCGGGTGGATATCGTGATCGGGCAGGGTCCGGGGGCGCGGACGCATTCGCTGCCGATCCAGCAGTTCACGGCCGTTGGGGCGACGACGCGGCAGGGGCTGTTGAGCGCACCGCTGCGGGGGCGGTTCGGGCTGGTGCTGTACCTGAAGCACTACGACGTGACGGAATTGACGCGCATCGTGCACCGGGCGGCGAAGATTCTGGAGACGACGATTGACGGCGACGCGGCGGTTGAAGTGGCGCGGCGGAGCCGGGGGACGCCGAGGATAGCGAACCGGCTGTTGAGGCGGGTGAGGGACTACGCGCAAGTGAGGGCCGCCGGGCACGTGACGATGGATGTGGCGCGGACGGCGCTGGACCTGCTGGAAGTGGACCGTTTCGGGCTGGACGAGATCGACCAGAAGATCATGCTGACGATTCTGGAGAAGTACGGCGGGGGGCCGGTGGGGTTGAACACGATCGCGGCATCGACCGATGAGGAGCCGGACACGATCGAAGAGGTCTATGAACCTTACCTGATGCAGTTGGGGTTCCTGGACCGGACGCCGCGAGGGCGGATGGCGACGGACAGGGCATTTGAGTACTTTGGAGTACAGAAACGGATGGGCGGGGGGCCGCAGCGTCCGCTTTTCTGATGGCTGTGCGGGCGCGCCGGCAAGCGCGCCAAACGGACCGCACGCCGGCCGGCGGCGGGACTGGTCACCGTAACTCGAACAAAACACGGCGCGACGGATTTTGACCAAACGAACTGGCGGGGCGCTGAAAAAAGGAAGCGGGTGAGAGCGGGGGGAGCGGATTACGTAGAATTCCGCGGAAGATTGTACGCGGGAGAGCAGGACGCCGAGCCGGGGACAGGCGGCCAAACGAACCTGGCAGGGGGGCGGGAGAAGGCATCAGTTGGTCCAAAAGAGGCGGCCGCCATTGGAGTCAAGCAATTCCAGGCTGACCTGGGAGCGGGCGGAGGCGCCGGAAAGGGCGGTGGTCGCTTCGGCGAGGATGAGCGGGCCGAGGGCGAGGAACTCAGAGTTGCCGAAGAGGCGTTTGAGGCGGCTATTGAAGGAACGGACGAAGTAAGCGCCGTCGGAGGAGAGGCGGCGGATGACGCTGGAGGGTTGGCGCGTCCAGAGGCTACGGAACTCGCGGCAGGTTTCGGCGAGGCGTACCATGTCCTGGACGAGGAAGGCGTCGGCGCGCAAGAGGGAGGAGAACTGGGGGCTGCGGATGGCGCGGTGGATGAGGCCTTCGTAGCGGTAGGGGACGTAGTGGGCGAGCTTGCTTTTGAGACCGGCGGCGGAGAGATGGGCGCGGATCTCCCCGATCATGGGGGGCAGGGCGGCGGAGGCGCTGAAGGCGGCGTCGCGGACCGAATCCGGGTCCATGGCGTCGTAGGTGAAGTGGTGGGCGCGCGGGAGGCGGCTGGGCAATCCGGCGGCATAGACGAGGAGGGGCCAGGCGGCGCCGAGGGCGGCATAGCGGTGCGGGCCGGAGAAGTAGAGGGCGGGGAGCCAGCGGCGCATGAGGAGTTGGAGGGCGGTGGAGATGCGGGCGACGGCGGCGGTGAATTCGGGGGTGGATGGGTGGGGAGTGGAGGTCCAGGCGAGGGTCTGGGAGGCAGGGGCGGAGATGGTGAGTATGGCCTGGGAAGGGTTGTTGGGCCATTCGTCGGGCAGGACGCCGTAGGCGTGGAGGAGGCGGGACCAGGCCGGGGACAGGGGGCCGGAGGGGGAGGCGAAGCGGTGTTCGAATGTGAGGTTGAGGTTGTCGCAGCGGGCCTGGCCGTCGCGTTCAGAGACGGCGGCGGCGAGGACGGAGGTGGAGGAATGGATACCGGCCTGGTAGGAATTGCCGCGGGCCTGGAGTTTGTAGACGGCGATGCGTTGGACGCCCTCGTTGAGGACCGGGGCCGAGGCGACGGCGTCGAGAGCGTGCCGATACTGCAGGCGGCCGAGGAAGGGGAGATGGAGGTCGAGATAGCGGCGGCGGGCGTGGAAGTGGGAGAGCCAGCCGGCGTGGACCAGGGCGGGGGAGCCGGGGGCAAAGACGGGGTGGAGGTTGCCCGAGGCGGCCGAGCGGAGGGCGGCGGCGCCATCGGGGGAGGCTGGGAAGGAGAGGTCGAGAAGGCAGGACCCGGCGGAGGGGGTTTCGACGCCGGCGGTCAGTTCGGCGGCGATTTTGCGGTTGAGAGCTTGTTCGGCGGAGCGGTAGATGGAATCGCGGAGGCCGGACCAACGGTTGATGAGGGAGGCGGGATCGATGTCGCCGGGGCGGCAGCCGGCCTGTTCGGCGAGGACAAACCCGGCCCAGTCGGCCGGGCGGGTGGTATCGAGGACGGTGAGGGCGTAGCGGCGCAGGGTGGCGGCGGTTTCGGCCAGGGCGGGACGGTCGAGCCAGGACAGCAGGGAGCGCGCGGCGGCGGCGGACCCGGCGGGCGGATAGGCGAGAAGCCACTCCTCGGCGGCGGAGCCGGGCAGGGGTTCGAGGGCGCTTCCGGCAAGAACGCCGCGGGCGGCCTGGAGCAGGCCGGCGAGTTCGTCCTCATCGCCGAGGGCGCGCCAGACGGCGGCCTCGGCGCAGGCCGGCATCTGCTGCCAGCCGGAATGAATGGCGTCGAGCAGGTATGTGCGGACGGAAGCGGCGTCGGCAAGGGCGCGCCAGAAGGAACTGCCGGAGGCGGCGAGCATGGTGCGAATCCATTCGAGCGGATGGATGCCGGCGAGGGCGGCGAGCAGGGAGTCGCGGGGGGGCGGGGGGCCGATCGCGCAGTGGACCGTGGCCGAGGCTTTGAGCTCGAGACCGCCGGAGCGGGAGGCGGAGGAGTTGAGGCGAAGGCGGAGCCGGGCGCCGGATCTTGAGACGCGGATGTCGAAGGGGGCGTCGATGGCGGCGGAGACGCCGGCGGTGACACTGCCATCGAGGCGGAAGCCGGTGGTTCCGCGCAGGGTGTTGAGGGTGACCTCGCGGACCCAGTGGAAGTCGAAGCCGAAGGGGATGAGGCGCTGGAAGTGGAACTGGCGGCGGCCGGAGGCGCCGAGGGTGAGGCCCTCGGGCAGGGATTCGATGGCGTTGAGTTGCCGGGCCTGGGCGAGCCAGAGGAAGTCGGCATCGGGGCGGGGCGATTCGCAGAAGTAGAGCATTCCATCCTCGCCCCGAGTGGAGGCGCGGTGGGCGCCGCCGGCGGCATGGATTTCAACGTTGCTGGACATGGTTTGGCACCTCCTGGGCGCGCGTCGGCGTCCGGGAGCGATTCTAACTTGCGGTGTGAGAGAAAGCGCGGTGGGCGGGACCAGGAAAGCTCCTGGAGAGATGGGCTAAAACTCTGGCATGGAGCGGTTTACGGCGTTTCCGCGAAATTTCCGCTGATGCCGTGACTGGAGACGCCGGGCGAGGCGGAATTTGAGGAAGTCGTTCATTTCGCCGAGTGAGGCGAACAGGCCGACGAGGCCGGGGTCCATGCGGGAAGGGGCGGGGCGGGAACGGCGGAAGTCGCGGGTGGAGAAGACGCCGCGGGGGGAGATGACGGCGACGCCCATGGGGCGGTATTCGTGGGTGCCCAAGGCCCAGGCCTGGCCGTCGCGGATCCAGAGAGCGAAGCCCATAACTAAATGATGCCCTTGTCGGTGGTGATCCAGGCGGAGGGGTGGAGTTCCATGCCGGTTTTGGGGTAGTAGCCGATGGCCTTGGGGGCGGCGAGCAGGACGATGCGGCAACCGCCGGCGCGGAGGACTTCGCGGAGGAGTTGTTTGCCGATGCCGCGGTGTTGATAGTCGAGGCGGACGGCGAGGTCGGCGCAGTAGGTGGCGTGGGCGAAGTCGGACATGCAGCGGGCGGCGCCGGCGAGGAGGGGGCCGTGCCAGGCGGTGACGAGGAGGTTGGAGTTGCGGAGCATGGAGGCGATGAGGGGAGGCTCATCGACGGGGCGGCGCTGGCCGAGGGTAGAGGAGTTCAGCAGTTCGACGTATTGATCGACGCTGACGGGAAATCCGGTGAGGTAGGTGATTGTCGGGTGCACTCTCATGTAGGATATCTTGCGAGGCCCCAATCCGATGACAAGACGAGACCTGATCCTGACGGGCGCGGCATCCGCCGCCGTCCTGAACGCGCAGACCGAGCAAAAGGTACAGCGCAAGAACCGAATCAAGCAAGGCGTCTGCAACGGCGTCTTCGGCCGCGAGATGAGCTTTGAGGACCGCTGCCGTCATGCGGCGCGGCTGGGAGCGCACTGTTACGACCTGGTGAGGCCGGCGCAGTGGGAGACGGTGAAGAAGTACGGGCTGCTGCCGAGCGTGGTGCCGGGCGGCGGACGGCTGACCGACGCCTGCAACGACAAGACGCTTCATGCGGCGCTGGAGAAGGAGTTTCAGGCGAACCTGGCGGCGGCGGCGAAGGCGGGGATCAAGACGGTGATCACGTTTTCGGGCAACCGGCGGGGGAAGAGCGACGAAGAGGGATTGGTGAACTGCACGGAGATCCTGAAGAAGGTTGCGCCGATCGCGGAGAGCGAGGGGGTGACGATCTGCATGGAGCTGCTGAATTCGAAGGTGGACCACAAGGATTATCAGTGCGACCACACGTCGTGGGGGGCGGAGCTGTGCAGGCGGGTGGGGTCGCCGCGGTTCAAGCTGCTGTATGACATCTACCACATGCAGATCATGGAGGGAGATATCATCCGGACGATCAGGGAGAACATTCAGTACATCGGCCACTTCCATACGGCGGGCAATCCGGGACGCAATCAGTTTGACGTGACGCAGGAGCTGAGCTACCCGGCGATTATCAAGGCGATCATCGACACGGGGTATACGGGATTCCTGTCGCATGAATATTCACCGACCAAGGACGTGGAGCCGTTGAAGACGCTGGACGAGATGATGAAGATCTGCGACGTGTAGTTGTTCGAGACGGAAGAGAGCGAGGGCCGCGGGCGAAGGAGTCCGCGGCCTTTTCCCGTTTTAGGCGTTATCCAGGAGCGGCATATTGGGGGGGGCTTCATGACGAGGCTCCGAAGGTGTATTCTGGCGAGCACTGGAGGAGATTCTGATGAAGTTTAAGCTGATGTTCGCGGCGGCATGCGCGCCGGCGGCGATGATGGCGTGGCAGGGCTACATGGCGGGCCTGGGGATCACGCAGGGCGCGCTGAAGGCGGAAGTGGAGAAGTCACTGCGTTACTACAGCGAAGGCGTGACGATGCCGTGGTTCGGGCCGAAGACGAGCCAGGCGGCGAAGGCGTTGAGCGAGCAGAACCGGGCGGCGGCGGTGAGGGAGATACTGGGCGCGGTGAAGGGGATTGTGATGTCGCCGGCGTTCATGGAGGCGCACGCGGCCTACATCAAGCAGAACCACAAGGCGGCGGACCACGGGATCAAAGTGCAGACGCCCGAGGAGAAGATGAAGGCGATGATGGCGGGCGGCGAGGCGGCGGCGGATGAGGCGACGCGGCAGGCGGCGGCGCAGATGGCGCAGATGCTGATGAACATTCCGGCTGCGCAACTGGCGCCGATGTTCGAGTCGGATTTGAGCGATTGGGAGCGGCAAACGAAGTCAAGGAATGCGAAGAGCGCGGCCGCGGCGCAGAAGTTGTATGCGAGAGCGAAGGCGCTGCAGCCGCTGATCACGAGCGACGCGAAGGCGTTTCAGAAGGGGTATGCGTTGTTGAAGTCGATGGAGATGGGCGGGACGGGCGATCTGGCGGCGGTGGAGGCGAGCGGGGTGCGGATGCAGCAGGAGCAGGAGCAGGAAGAGTGGAACAAGTACAACCTGAAGGCGGTGCTGCGGACGAAATTGAACGCGGTGGTGAAAGAGGCGGCGACGGTGGATTTCGCGGCGCAGACGGTGCAGCAGGGCAACATGTTGAAGTTCGCGAATCCGGCATATGAGCGCAAGAGCTACCTGTGGAAGGCGATGTACAGGGCGGGCAAGGCGCCGGCGGGGGCGATGGCGGAGTTCGCCAGGGCGTGGCTGAAGGAGTTGTAGAAACGCCTACGCGGGGCCGGCGCCGGGCGAGGGGACGCAGCGGATGATGGTGGGCGTGAGGCCGTAGCGCTGGTGGTAGCGGGCGGTGATTTCGGCGGAGAAGGCCGGGATGGCCGCCTTATCGACGAGGTTGACGGTGCAGCCGCCGAAGCCGCCGCCGGTCATGCGGGCGCCGTGGACGCCGTCGATGGTGAGGGCGGTGTCGACGAGGAAGTCGAGTTCCTCGCAGGAGACTGCGTAGTCGTGTTGGAGTGAGCGGTGGCTTTCAACGAAGAGCTGGCCCATGCGGGCGAGGCCGGAGGATTGGGCGGCGTCGAGGAACTGTTCGACACGCCAGTCTTCGAGCACGACGTGGCGGGCGCGGGCGAGGGGGGTTTCGGCGATGTTGGAGGCTTCGCGTTCGAGATCGCCGAGGGTGACGTCGCGAAGGGCGGACTTGCCGGGGAAATGGGAGAGCGCTTCGGCGCATTCGGCGACGCGGGTGCGGTAGGCCGAGGAGCCGAGTTCGTGCTTGACCATGGTGTTGACGGCCACCATTTCGATGGAATCGGGCAGGGGAACGCGGCGGTGGGTTTGGGTGCGGCAGTCGAGCAGGATGGCGGCGTGGTGTTCGCCGAAGACCGAGGCGTACTGGTCCATGATGCCGCAGGGCATGCCGACGTGGTTGCGTTCGGCGCGCTGGCAGAGACGGGCGAGTTCGATTTTGCCGATGGGGCGGCCGTCGAGCAGGGCGAGGGCGGTGGCGACTTCGAGGGCGGCGGATGAGCTGAGGCCGCTGCCGGTGGGGACGGTGGCGTCGATATCGAGGCGCATGGGGCGGAGATCGTAGCCGGCGGTGGCGAGTTCCTTGGCGACGCCGGAGACGTAGTCGCCCCAGGATTTGGCGGGCTGGAGTGTGGGGATTTCGTCGATGGCCCAGCGCTGGACGCCGTCGAGCTGTTTGGAGACGGCTTCGATGACGGGCTCGTCGAGGGGGGTGGCGGTGATCGTGCAGCCGAGCTGGATGGCGATCGGCATGACGAAACCTTCGTTATAGTCGGTGTGTTCGCCGATGAGGTTGACGCGGCCGGGGGCGCGCCAGGATTTTACGCCCTTCTGCTGAGCCACAGGAACACGCCTCCGAAGAAGATACAGAAGATGCCGAAGTACAGGTTCAGGTTCATGTCGAGCAATGGGGCTTTGGCATCGACGGCCATGCCGTAGCCCGCCAGCAGCAAGCCGAGCAGGAGGAAGAAGAAACCGGCTGGTTTTCGCAGGTCTAGCATAGGATCCTCAGAAGAACAGGAAGTTCAGGGCGATACAAATGATGCCGCTGATGATCGCCAGCACGGATGGGCGGCGCCACCAGACAGCGCTCTCAATCTGACGCGGGGTGACGCTGTAGACCAGGCCGACGAGTTCGGAATCGGGCCGGGCCTTGCCGGCCAGGCTGACGAGGATGGTGAGCACGAAGCAGACGACGAAAGCATTGATGGCCACCCAGAAGTTCTGCGCCATGGACGACGGGAACTCATACAGCACGCCCAGATAGCCGCCCTTGGCCTCGGCCAGGGTGAGGCCGTAAGTGACGGCGGCGGCGGCGGTGCCGGAGACCAGGCCGGTGAAGGCTCCATTGGCGGTGGCGCGTTTCCAGAACATGCCGAGCAGGAAGGTGGCGAACAGGGGGGCGTTGACGAAGCCGAAGATGAGTTGGAGGAAGTCCATCATATTGTTGAAGGACTGGGCGAGATAAGCGGCGCCGATCGAGAGTCCGACGCCGAAGATGGTGGCCATGCGGCCCATCCAGAGGTAGTGGGAATCGGGGGCGTCCTTGCGGATGTAGCTCTGATAGATGTCGTAGGTCCAGACGGTGTTGAAGGCGGTGACGTTGCCGGCCATGCCGGACATGAAGCTGGCGATGAGAGCGGTGAGGCCGATGCCGAGCATGCCGGAGGGATAGAACTGCCCCATCAAGCTGAACAGGACCATGTCGTAATCGGGACCGCCGTTCTTGAGCGGCAGCGCGTAGCCAATGTTCATCTGAGCGATGGCCACGGCGGCGATGCCGGGGACGATGACGATGAACGGGATGAACATTTTAGGGAAACTGCCGACGATGGGGGTGTTGCGGGCGTCGGTCATGTTGCGGGCGGCCATGGCGCGCTGGACGACGAGGTAGTTGGTACACCAGTAGCCGAAGCTGAGGACGAAGCCGAGGCCCATCATGAGGCCGATGACCTCGACGCCCATGGGGTTGTCGGCGGGCTTTCCGAGATGCTGCCAGGATTGGGTCATCACCGGCTGCAGCCGTGATGAAACGCCCTCCCAGCCGCCCGCTTTCTGGACGGCGAGAAAGGCCAGCGGCGCGAATCCGGCGACGATCAGGAAGAACTGGAGGACCTCGTTGTAGATGGCCGAGGAGAGACCGCCGAGGTAGGTGTAGGCGAGGACGATGCCGGCGGAGACGAGGACGGAGAAGGTGAACGACCAGCCGAAGATCACCTGCAGCAGGATGCCGAGGGCATACATGGAGATGCCGGAGGAGAAGATGGTCATCACAGCAAAGGTGATGGCGTTGAAGCCGCGGGTCTTTTCGTCGAAGCGGAGCTTCAGGTACTCGGGGACAGAGCGGGCCTTCGAGCCGAAGTAAAACGGCATCATGAAGACGCCGACGAAGAGCATGGCGGGGATGGCGCCGACCCAATAGAAGTGGGAGGTCATCATGCCGTATTTGGCGCCGGAGCCGCACATGCCGATCATCTCGAGGGCGCCCATGTTGGCGGCGAGAAAGGCGAGGGAGGTGATCCAGAGAGGCAGGCTGCGGCCTGAGGTAAGGAAGTCGGAACTGGAGGAGACGCTCTTGCGGAGGAACCAGCCGATGCCGAGGACGAAGCCGAAATAGAGGATCAGGATCGTGTAGTCAAGGAAATGGAGGGTCATGGCAGTGATGGACCGACCCACTATCATATACGGATGGCTGGGTCCGATGCGGGCGTAGGACCCTTACCGGACGGCCATCACCCCTCCCACTGCCTCAAGTCACCCGTGGACGTGTTTCTTGGCCTCCTCCGACTCGTACTCGACCTTCTTCCCGCTCCGCGCTTCAATAATCGTGATGAAGGTCTTTGCCCGGCCTTTCGCAATCTCCAACACCACGCCCTGCGGCTGTCCGGCACTGCCGTCGAATCCAATTGTCAGGAAGTGCTTGCGCTTCTTGGAGAACAGCGCCCAAACGGTGATGACCAGAGCAACACCTAGGCGGCGACCCGCCTTCTGCCCGTACTCCAAGGTCTTGATCGACTTGTAGTTGATCGCGAATCCGCCTTTTGCAGACGAAAAAGTGAGCTTGGCCTGATCCTTGGTGTCCATCGTCCCTTGGGTGGCCTCGGGTACCTCCGCAACCGTTCCCCCAACATACATCACCTCTTCACCTCTCACTGCGGCGACAATTGGGGCAAGCGCTCCGATTGGCAGCAGGCTCAACAGCGATCGGCGCGGAATGCTAATTCCCGACATGCTTTCTTGCCTCCTCGGATTCGTACTCAACGGCCTTTCCAGACCGAGTCTCCAAGACCGAAAGTACTCCACGCACCTTTCCCTTTCCAATCTCAAAGACCGCTCCTTGTTGACCGCCCTGCTCGTCCGTGAATCCAACCGTCAGAAAATGTTTCCTCTTTTTTGAAAAGAGGAAAAGCGGATTGACGGCAAGTGCAACACCAACTCGCCTCCCTGCTTTCTGGCCGTATTCCACAGACGTGACACGCTTGTAGTCGATTGTGAATGAACCTTTCTTCGAGATGAACCTCGCTACTGCTTCGTCAGTGAGATCAAGCCGCCCCTCAGTCTTGTCAGGCACGTTTGTCATCGTGCCACCAACATACATTGCGTCATCTCCGCGCACCGCCGCGGAAATCACTTGCGCTGCCCATCCGGCGAGAGCAAGCCGTCGAACCAGTTCTCTTCGTCGCATTCGGCCTCCAGTGAGCACAGAAGTTGTTTGAGCCAGGACCATCCTATTTGCAGGTTCATTGGATGTCAACTGATCCAAACACGACCGTTCAAGTTAGCCCGCATACCCCCATCTGGTCGACTCTCCGTGGCGTCTCGTACCGTTCATGATTGTGAGGGTTTCACTTCGAAGGCGCCGAGGATTGTGCCGTCGAGGGCGATGGCTTCGACGGCGGCCGAGGCGGGGGTGACGTTGAGGCGGACGAAGTGTTGCGTGGAGACCACTTTCTTCGTGATGCCTTCCACTGAGCCGGTGACTGGATAGAGCGCAGCGCCGCCGCCGCCGGTGACGATGTAGTGGACGCCCATCCATTCTCGTGGCGCTGGTAGTTGTGGTCGTGGCCGTTGAAGGCGAACTTGACCTTGTACTTTTCAAACAGCGGGATGAGGCCGCGGGCGAAGACGTTGCCGCCGCCCTGGCGCGCCGCTGGAGGACGTGCTGGGGCTGTGAAGTTCCGGCGCGGGCAAGACGCACATCGCGCCGGCGGTGGGGCTGGCGGCCTGCCAGAGGGGAATGCGTATGCGGTTCACGACGGCGGCGGCGCAGAGGCACGAGTTGATCGAGGCGCGCAATGAAAAGCGGCTTCTGCGCTTCCAGCAACACCCGCCGCTGCAGCACCTGCTGATTGTGAGTGAACCGGGCTTCTTGCCGCCGTCAAAGACCGGTGCCGCGATGCCGTTTGAGGTTTTCAGCCAGCGCCATGAGCGGGGATCGACGCTGGTGACCAGCAATCCGCCGTTTGCGGAGTGGACCGAGGTGCTGGGCTCGGAGCGGCTGGCAGAGGCGCTGCTGGACCTTCTGACGCACTACGTCCACATCCTGGAGATGAACGGCGACAGCTACACCGGCAGCGTGGAGCTATTGCGGCGCGCCATCGCCCGCATCCGCCCGCAAGAGACCCAGGCGTTTCTTCGCCTCCAGGTCCTTCCCGCTGAGGAGGCGCAAGTCGACTGGGCCGACTTCGGCGCGGTCCTCGCCGGCCGAGCCAAGCGCCAGCCGTCCTGCTTCGTCATCTCCCTGTCCTGGTCCCGCGCGCGCTATCTGGAGTTCTTCTTCGATCCGACCATGGAGAACTTCCTGCGCGGCCAACCTCGTGCTGGCAGGCGGCAATGGCCTCGGCAAGACGATGATTGCCCAGCGGTCAGTCTCATTCCGCACCACCCCGGACGTTTGACTCTGTTTGTCCGTAATGCTATACCAAAATCTAAGGTATGCCCGGCCGCCCGGAACCCTCCAGAGGGGCTTCCGGTAACCCTAGTCCCGTCCAATAGAGGAAGTCGAAGATGGATTCTTACAACAACATCCCGGTACCCGCCGGTGGCGCCCAGATCAGCGTCGACAATGGCTCGTGGTCGATTCCCGATAACCCCATCATCCCCTTCATCGAAGGCGACGGCATCGGCCGCGACATCTGGAAAGCCTCCCGCCGCGTCTTCGACGCCGCCGTAGAAAAGGCCTACGCCGGCACCCGCCGCGTGGCCTGGTTTGAAGTCCTGGCCGGCGAGAAGGCCTTCGAGACCGTCCAATCCTGGCTTCCGCAGGACACCCTCGACGCCATCACCCGCTTCCATATCGCCATCAAGGGACCCCTCACCACGCCCGTCGGCGGCGGCATCCGCAGCCTGAACGTCAGCCTGCGCCAGATCCTCGACCTCTACGTCTGCCAGCGCCCGGTCAAGTATTACAACGGCGTCCCCTCGCCCATGAAGCGGCCCGACAAACTCGACGTCGTCATCTTCCGTGAGAACACAGAAGACGTCTACGCCGGCATCGAATACCGTGAAGGCACCCCTGAAGCCGCCAAGGTCATCGAATTCCTCACCAGGGAAATGGGCGCCAAAATCCGCCCCGACTCCGGCATCGGCATCAAGCCCATGTCCGTCACCGGCTCGAAGCGTCTGATCCGCCAGGCCATTAAATTCGCCCTCGCCAACGGCCGCAAGTCGGTCACCCTGGTCCACAAGGGCAACATCATGAAGTTCACCGAAGGCGCCTTCCGCGACTGGGGCTATGAACTCGTGAAGGAAGAGTTCGCCGACGTCTGCATCGCCGAATCCGATGTCCAGGGCGACGTCCCCGCCGGCAAGCTCCTGGTCAAGGACCGCATCGCTGACTCCATCTTCCAGCAGGTCCTGCTCCGCCCCGCCGAATACGACGTCCTGGCCACCCCGAACCTCAACGGCGACTACCTCTCCGACGCCTGCGCCGCCCAGGTCGGCGGACTCGGCATGGCCCCCGGAGCCAACATCGGCGACGCCCACGCCATCTTCGAAGCCACCCACGGCACCGCGCCCAAGTACGCGGATCTGGACGTCATCAACCCGTCGAGCGTGATGCTCTCCGGCATCATGATGTTCGAGTTCATGAACTGGAAGGAAGCCGCCGCCCTGATCGAAAAAGGCATCACCGGAGCCATCGCCGAAAAGAAGGTCACCTACGACCTCCACCGCCAAATGGAAGGCGCCACCAAGGTGAAAACCTCCGAATTCGCCACCGCCATCATCGAAAACATGGCCTAACCCCCCACCCCATCGCGTAATCCACCGAGCCCCCTGGGGCTTTGCGCTCGCGGGGGGCTTCTTGTTGTAGCAAGCAGTTCGTCTTGCCAAGCGACCGCTGGGGACCGACTGCCCGCTTTTCTGCAGAGATAGATTGCCAAGTCGCGGTTCTCGTATACTCGTTTGTTGTGTGATAGAAGAGAGGACGTGCCGATGAGTTCCACATCTGTTCGTTCAGCGGTGAGTCGTCGCGACTTGCTCCTGCTCCTTCTTGGCGTGGGCGGTCCGCAGAGCCGGGCCGAAGGCCTCGGCGGGATTACGCGAATTCAGAAGTTGCTGTTCCTGCTGGAGAAGGAAGAGCTCGTTGTCCCAAGCGGTGATGGGTTCACCTTCGAGGCGTACAAGGCGGGTCCCTATTCCTCGAAGCTCTACGACGACCTTGAGCTCTTGGAGAACCTTGGGTTAATCGGGAGGAACATCGCAGCAGAAGGTACGGAGGAAGAGGCTGCGGAGATCGACCTCACGTTCGAATGCTTGATCGGACCGGAGCAGGAGAAGGATGATCCAACTGGCCCGGCTGCCGATGCTTATGAGGAGCATCGATTCTATCTCACGGGCAAAGGGCTCCATAAGGTGCAGAGCCTGCTTGACGACGGCAAGTACAAGCCGCTAGTCGATTCGGTCAAAAAGATAAGGTCACGGTACGCGGAGCACTCGTTGAGCGATCTGCTTTACCATGTGTACACGAAGTACCCAGACATGACGTCCGAGTCTGAGATCAAGGAGAAAGTCCTACGTCGGAGACGGCCCTAGTTGATCCGATTTCGGGTTTGTTGGTCTTCCACGGTGCAAGTGCAGCCGCCGTTGCCACCGCCTATTACCGGTATGTTGACCGCAGCGAGCTGTTTGAAAAATCCATGAAGGGGCTTTCGGACACGCTCGCGGCGCTCAAGCGACTCATTTCAGGCGGCATCGAAGATCGTCTGCGGCCAGTCTTCGACAACTCGCAATCGGTGACCAGCATGATATTGGACCCTGGCGCTAAGCAGTTCCAGGAGTCTTATGTGAGCCCGGTTGGCAGCGAAGAGTTCCGCAATGCCCTGTTTGCGTTCGTACAGGCCGATGCCAGCACCCTCTGCGACTACCGCAGGCTCGCAGACCTGCGGGATAAGTGGTTGTTCTGGTCGCGGGTCCAGAGTTGGACGTGCTTCGTGGCGCTCGTGGTTGAATGTGTCACGCTGGCCAGCCTGTTCGTATTCGCGAAGGTAGCCTCAGTCTCGGTTGAGTTCACATACGGCCTTGCGACGCTCGCGCCAATTTCCATTCTATTCACCTGCTTCACTGCCGCATCCGCCCGCATGTTGGTGCTGCACGACCGATTCGTAACTCTAAGGAAGCGGTATGCCAGCCCGTAGCCCCCTACAGATTCGGGAAGCGGACCTACTGCGGCCAGTTTCTCGGTTTGCCCGCCGCAAGGGGTTCCGATTCCAGTACGCAGAGTTACCGTTCTTTGACTACCGCATCGACCTTTACGGCTTCTCGCGTCCAACCGGTGACACGGTTGCCATTGAACTGAAGCTGAAGGACTGGCGGCGAGCGTTCGACCAAGCGCTCATCTACCAGCTCTGTTCAGATTACGTTTACATCGCGATTCCCCTTTCCACGGCGCTGCGAGTAGAGCGCGGCCATCTGCTCGCTCACGGTATTGGGATGATTGCTGTCGATCCGTCAATGCGTTGCAGTATCCTCCTCGATGCGCTCCGCTCGTCCGAGGTAAGAGACTATTACCGACAACCGTACGTCGAGCTACTGGAAAGGCAGCCGAATGAGCGTTACAAAGCCTGATGTGCACCTCCGGCTCGGCAGCCACGCCGAAAAAGAGTACTTTGAAAAGATGGTGAAGCGGTTCGACGGCATCACCGTTGGCGCGAACTTGCTGGAGGCAACGCCCGGGGCGACCGCGAGCCTTCTCGTGAAGCTGTGTGCCGGCGGGAACAGGCTCCGGTACCAGATCGATCCGATGACGTACGCGTTCGGCGGGTACGTTGATCCCGGCTCTGGCCGGCCTAGGGATGACCTCGACTGGATCAAGTCGGATCAGAAGGTGAAGGGGCAGAAGGGCAAGGTAGTGAGGGCCATCAAGAGCTCGTACCTGAAGCTCTCTGCAGCGCTCGGCACGGTTTTTGCCGCTGCCATTCGCCGTGGCCTCGCTGTTCAGCCCGATGATCTAAGCTCCGGAACTACTCGGACACTGGTGTGTGAATCGGTGCTGGAATACCAGCGGAATCGCATCAAATCAGTATTCCTGGGGGATTCAGAGTACAAGGACTTCGCCGATGAGATGCCGCAACCAGAAGTCCTTTGGGCTCCGTACTTCTACATTGAACCCTCAAGACGCGGCGAGTGGACGGAACTCACGTGGTTGCTGGCGGCCGAATCGGTTAGCAAGGGTAGCGGGCAACCGGTATATGCGGTGCTGTGTGCTCCACGTGGGTACCTCCTTGATCCCGCCTTTCTGTCTGAGGCTGCCGCACGGCTGCCTGAAACGGGAGTCTCCGGCGTTTGGCTGTGGTTCAGCCAGTTCGACGAGCGGGACGCGAGCGAAGCGGAACTTGTCAACTTCAAGAAGCTCGTGTCGTCGTTGTGTTCGAGCATGGCAGTGTACAACCTCCACGGAGGTTACTTCAGTATGGCGCTGTGCGAGAGTGGCATTTCAGGAATAGCCCACGGCATTGGTTACGGAGAGCAGAAGGATGTGGTGCCAGTCATCGGCCAATCCACGCCGACGGTTCGCTACTACTTACCTGCCTTGCACGCGCGGTTTGGTGTTCCGGACATCGAGCGTACTTTCACCTCTATGGGCGTGAAGACGCCAGCGGACTTCTTTGAGAAGATCTGCGGGTGTGTCTTGTGCCGAGGGGTGATCGCCTCGAGTTTGAGTAATTTCGCTGAGTTTGGGGAGCGGCACCTCTCAACCCCATTGTCGAAACGGGCGGCTCAGACGCCAGCGGCAGCCAAGAGGTGCCGCTTTCACTTCCTCCTGTCGCGCCTTCGTGAGCGTGACTGGATCCGCGGCAAGTCAAAGGACCAAATCGTTGCCGACCTGCAGACTAGTGCTGAGGATTGGGAGGGTGCATCCATCAGGGACCTCTCCGGCCAAGCTACGCAGATTGCACGGTGGGCGCGCGTAATCCAGGCATAGGCGATCGGCAATCGACTCGCGAACACGTCTTGTCCGGATGCAGTGTATCCGTCTGGTGAACCCATCTTCCCGGGCGTGATATTGGAGCGCAAACTGAGTGCATGAGATCGGCGCGGCAGCAGGCAGAGATGGCGGCGAGGCGTGAGGGGTGGACACGGATTGTGGCGCGGGCGGAGGCCAGTGGGCTGTCGATCCGGCA
>PNKE01000036.1 GCA_013822245.1 Candidatus Solibacter sp. | reverse complement strand
AAATAGGATGTAGTCAGGCGGAAGACGACTGGCAGCGAGCCGTAACCTTCACGGCATCTTACACTTAGACGCGATAATGCTGCCCGGTTGAGGGGGAAGATCCGTCAGGGGGTTCAGCGGGGCGGGGAGGTGTGCGTAGAATCCTACGTACAATTCCACGTATTGCGGGGTGGGGCGGGCGGGGGAGCCGGCGTTGGGCTGGGGGTGATCTGGCTTCAGTGGGTTCGGCGGGGCGGGGAGGTGTGCGGAGAATCCTACGTACAATTCCACGTATTGCGGGGTGGGGCGGGCGGGGGAGCCGGCGTTGGGATTGGGGTGATCTGGCTTCAGGCGGCGGCGGGTGTACTCCGCAAGAACCCGATCGGCGCAATGCAGTTGGCGCCGCCGGGCAATTGAGCGGCTGGGGGTGGATTAGAGGTCTTTGAGGGCGGCCCAGGGGGTGGACTGGGGCGCCGGGGCGCAGGTGCAGGAGGTGCGGTTGCGGTTGATGCCGCATTGCGGGCAGAGGCCTTTGCAGTCCTCCTGGCACAGCGCCCGCATGGGTTGCCCGAGCAGGACGTATTCGCGCAGGACGTCTTCGAGTTTGACGCCGTCGCCTTCATAGAAGGAGATATCGATTTCGCCTTCCTCCAGATGGACTTCGCCGTGGGCGCCTTTCTTGATGGCCGGGCGGTAGAAGAAGTCGAATTCGGAGTCGAACGAGAGGGGCGCGGTCTCCAGGCAGCGGACGCAGACCGTGGTCAGCCCCACGTTGACGTTGCCGCGGACGCGGATCTCGCCCAGTGTGTTGTGCAGGAGGGTGGCCGAGCCGGTGGCGGTCAGGTCAGTGGTCTGGGTGAGTTCGTCGGAGAAGGCGAGTTCGCCGGGCGGATAGGAGACCTCGAAGAGGATGGGATGGTGTTCAAGTTCGGTGAGTGTAAAGATCACGGGCGCACTCCAGGGCATGTCGGGCCGCGGCTGATTCAATGATACGAAATCGGGGAGGGCGGGCGAGGATTGCGGCCCACACCCGCTTGCTGCGCGCGCGGCCCCGGGCGTTAGCGTTGGGGGAGGAAGCGGCGGATGGCGAGGTCGTAGATGCCGGCGCCGAGGACGCCGCCGAGCAGGGGGGCGGCGATGGGGATCCACCAGACACCGGTTGCGCCGGTCAGCCCGTTGTCGCGGAAGCCGGCCAGGGCGGTGAACAGGCGGGGTCCGAAGTCGCGCGCGGGGTTGATGGCATAGCCGTGCAGGGCGCCGAAACTCATGCCGATGGCGACGACGATGGCGCCGATGGCGACGGGCGCAAACCACGGCGGGCCGGGCTCGTTGCGGTGGTCGGTGACCGCCAGGACCAGAAACAGGAGCAGCGCCGTGCCGACGACCTGGTCGATGAAGCCGGCCGCCGGCTGGGCCGGGAACGCCGGGAAGGTGGTGAAGATGCCGGCGGTTTTTTCGAGCAGGGGGTCGAACTGCTGGAACGCCGCCCGGTAGTTGGCGAAGACCAGGGCGGCGCCGGCAAACGCTCCGGCGGTCTGGGCGGCGATGAACGGCAGGACGTGGGCCCAGCGGAAGCCGCGGAAGACGGCCAGCGCGAGCGTGACGGCGGGGTTCAGATGCGCGCCGCTGATACGCGCCGCGGCCCAGACGCCGAATGCGACGCCGAGGCCCCAGCCGAGGGTGATGTTGGTGTAGCCGCCCTTGACGATTTCGCCGGGGACGCCGGTGGCGAACAGGACGGTCATGGCGCAGACCCCGGCGCCGAACAGCAGGATGATCATTGTGCCGATGAACTCGGCGATGAGTTGGGCGGGAAGCGACGGCGGTTTCATAGGGTATGCGGATGTTATCACGGCAACAGACGGTCGAGCCAGTTGAGCATTTCCGCCTGAGCCGCGCGGTTGCCCAGCGCGCATTCAAGATTGACGTAGCGGATGGAGCGTCCGGCGCAGAGGCGGGAGAGCGATCCGTCGTCGGGGCCGCGGGCGCCGCTTTGCAGGACGGCATTGTAGGGGCCGCGGGCGATGAGGTTGAAGTCGGATTCCGAGGTTGCGAGGAAGAAGTCGTGGGGGGTGGAGGGGGCGGGCAGGTGGACGCGGTTGCTGATGGGGGCTTCGGACTGGATGGAGTAGCCGCGCGAATTGTTGTGCAAGGCGATGAGGAGACCGCCGGGCGCGGGGAGCAGGGCTTCGAGGAGTTGATGGCGGCGGGCGTCGAGCCAGCGGAGTTCGCGTTGGATGGCGGCGGGCGAGGCCGAGGGGTTGAGGCGCGAGAGGCTCAAGGCGGCGCCGGCGGCGGAGAACATGCGGTTGGGGTCGATTTCGAGCAGGTGGGGGCGGACGGTGCGGGTGCGGCCGTCGATGAGGAAGGCGACGCCGGGGGCGGACTTCATGTGCTCGATGAGGGTGTCGCGGGCGGTGGATTCGTCGCCGTGGATGACGAGGTAGCGGCGGTTGGCGCGGCCGTTGCGGATGCGCAGGAAGCCGATGCCGGAGATATTCTTGCGATCCGATGCGGCCGCGGCGGAGAAGGGAACAGCGGCGAGGAGGACAAAAGCGCGGCGGGAGAGTCCGGGTATTGCCATTACGCCGCCAGTATAGGGGGAATGGACGGGTTGCCGCCGGGGATTGGGGCAGGGATAATGGAGCCGGAGGTCCACGATGACCATCGAAACAATAACTCCACACGGGACTCCTACCACGGGTTCCTCCGCGCAGCCGGACCTGAGCCGGGAGTTCAATCCCTGGCTGGCGGCCGAAGTGCGCTTTGACCGGGCCGCCGAGCTGCTTGGGCTCGACGACGGCCTAAGGAAGCTGCTGAAGACGCCGGGGATGGAAGTGACCGTCAATATCCCGGTGATGATGGATGACGGCCGGTTGGAAGTGTTTACCGGCTACAGGGTGCAGCATTCCATTGCCCGGGGCCCGGCGAAGGGCGGCATCCGGTTCGCGCCTGACGTGACGCTTGACGAAGTGCGGGCGCTGGCGTCCTGGATGACCTGGAAGTGCTCGGTCGTCAACATTCCGTTTGGCGGCGGCAAGGGCGGAGTGATCTGCGACCCGTCGATACTCTCTCGCAACGAAGTTGAAAGGATCACCCGGCGCTATACGGCCGAGTTGATCGACGTGATCGGGCCGGAACGCGATGTGCCGGCGCCGGACATGAACACCAACGAACAGACCATGGCCTGGATCATGGATACGTACTCGATGCACAAGCGGGCCACGGTGACGGCGGTGGTCACCGGCAAGCCGCTGATTCTGGGCGGCTCGAAGGGACGGCCCGAGGCCACCGGCCGCGGCTGCCTGTTTGTCACGCTGCAGGCGTTGAGGCGGTTCCATATTGACCCGTCCGAGGCGCGCGTCGTCGTGCAGGGCTTCGGCAACGTGGGCGGGCTGGGCGCCAAGCTGATGCGCAAGGCCGGCATGAAGGTGATCTCGATCATCGAATGGGACGGCGCTGTGTACAACCAGGACGGCATTGACATTGAGGCGTTGCTGGCGCACCGGCAGAAGACGGGGTCGATCAATGGATTCGACGGCGCCGAGCCGATCGACCGCCACGAAGCGCTGTTTCTGGAATGCGACGTGCTGGTGCCGGCGGCGAAAGAGAACGTCGTGCATTCGCAGAACGCGGCAAAGATCAAAGCGAAGATCATGACCGAAGGGGCGAATGGCCCGACGACGGCCGTGGCCGATCAGATCCTGGCCGACAAGGGCGTGTTTGTGATCCCGGACATTCTGGCCAATGCCGGGGGCGTGACGGTGTCGTACTTTGAATGGGTCCAGGACCGCCAGGGCTACTTCTGGAACGAGCAACTGGTCAACGGCCGGCTGGAGGAGATCATGGTGAACTCCTTCAAGGACGTCGTTGAATACGCCGAGCTCCACAAGGTGGACAACCGCACGGCGGCTTACATGCTTGCACTGGACCGTGTGGCGTTCACCATCAAGTTGCGTGGAATCTACGCCTAACCCATCGACGCCGCTGATGCGGCAGTACACCGCGGCGAAGCAGCAGGCGCCCAACGCGCTGCTGCTGTTTCGCCTCGGCGATTTTTACGAGCTGTTTTTCGACGATGCGGTGACGGCTTCGCGCGAGCTGGAGATCACGCTCACCTCGCGCAACAAGGAAAAGGGCGAGCCGGTGCCGATGTGCGGCGTGCCGGCGCATTCGGTCGAGGGCTACATCGCGCGGCTGATCCAGAAGGGCTACCGGGTGGCCATCTGCGACCAGGTGGAGGACCCGAAGCAGGCCAAGAAACTGGTGCGGCGCGAGATCACGCGGATCGTGACGCCGGGCACGGTGACCGATCCGGCGCTGCTGCGTTCGCACGAGAACAACTACCTGGCGGCGGCGCATGTGAAAGAGGCGCGCGCCGGGATCGCGTTTGTCGATCTGTCGACGGGCGAGTTCCGGGCCACCGAGGCCGCGCTGGACGAGTTGCAGCCGGTGCTCGAACATCTGAACGTCAGGGAGTTGCTGTATTCCGACGCCGCGCGCGACGAGGCTCCGGCGGGGCGGTGGATCGTGACGCCGGTGGAGGCGTGGACGTTCACGCACGACCACGCGGCGCGGTCGTTGATGGATCATTTCGGGCTGCTGACGCTGGAGGGCTGCGGGCTGGCGGACAGGCGGCTGGCGGTGGCGTCGGCGGGAGCGCTGCTGGGGTATCTGAAAGAGACGCAGCGGTCGGCGCTGGATCACGTCGAGCGGCCGGCGTGGCTGGACCGCTCGGACGCGATGATGCTCGACGCGGTGACGGTGAGGAATCTGGAACTCATCGAGCCGCTGTTTTCGGCCGATTTGGACGGCCGGCGCGATTCGACGCTGGTTTCGGTTTTGGACATCACCAAGACGGGCATGGGCGGGCGGCTGCTGCGGAAACGGATTTTGAGGCCGTCGCTGGACGTGGCCGAGATCGAGGCCAGGCTGGACGCCGTGGAGCACCTGGCGCGGGCGACGATTGAACGGTCACGGACGCGCGAAACGCTCGGCCGGATGATGGACATCGAGCGGCTGCTGGCGAAGGTCACGCTGGGCACGGCGAATCCGCGGGATGTGCTGGGATTGGGCAGGACGCTGGCGCTGACGCCGGCGTTGAAGGCTCAGATCGGGGAGGGCGCGCCGGCGCGGCTGGTTGAAGTGCGCGAGGGGTTGGACGAATTGGCGGATCTGCGGGACCGGATTCTGACCGCCATCGCCGATGAGCCGCCGGTCAACATCGCCGACGGGGGCGTGATCCGGGCGGGCTACAACGCGGAGTTGGATGAACTGCGGGTGTTGAGCAGGGATTCGCGGTCGGTGATTGCGGCGGTGGAGGCGCGGGAGCGGGAGCGGACGGGGATCGGGTCGTTGAAGGTGCGGTTCAATAACGTCTTCGGGTTCTATATCGAGATCTCAAAGGCCAACCAGCACCTTGCGCCGGCCGATTATGAACGCAAGCAGACGCTGGTGAACGCCGAACGGTTCACGACGCCGGAGTTGAAGGAGTTGGAAGCGAAGGTCCTGGACGCCGAGGACCGGATGACGGCGCTGGAGCGGGATTTGTTTGCGCAGGTGAGGTCGGATGCCGCGGCCGGGGCGGTGCGGATCCGGCGGACGGCGGCGGCGATCGCGGAGCTGGACGTGCAGGCGGCGCTGGCCGAGACCGCGGTTTCGAACCGCTATTGCAGGCCGAGGTTTTCCCCCGATGGGGTGATGAAGATTGCCGCCGGACGCCACCCGGTGATCGAGCGGCTGACCGAGCGCGAGGCGCAGCGGTTCATCCCGAACGACCTGTATCTGGACCGGACGGCGTGCCGGATCGCGTTGATTACGGGTCCGAACATGGGCGGCAAGTCGACGTATCTGAGGCAGGCGGCGCTGATCGCCGTGATGGCTCAAATGGGCTCGTATGTGCCGGCGGAAGAGGCCGTGCTGCCGCTGGTGGACAGGGTTTTTACGCGCATCGGGGCGTCGGACAACCTGGCGCGGGGCCGGTCGACGTTCATGGCGGAGATGACCGAGACGGCGGTGATCCTGAACACGGCCACCGAGCGCAGCCTGATCGTGCTGGACGAGATCGGGCGCGGCACGGCGACCTACGACGGGCTGGCGCTGGCGTGGAGCGTGATCGAGCATATCCACGAGCGGTCGGGCGCGTATACGCTGTTTGCGACGCACTATCACGAGCTGACGGAGCTGGCGGACAAGCTGGACGGGCTGAGGAATTTGCACGTTTCGGTGAGGGAGTCGGGCGAGCAGATCATCTTCCTGCGCAAGGTTGAACCTGGCGCGGCCGACCGCAGCTACGGCATTGAAGTGGCGCGGCTGGCCGGTTTGCCGATGGGGGTGATCGAGAGGGCGCGGGAGATCCTGGCATTGCACGAGAAGAGCGAGCACACGGTCAGCGAGGAGTTGAACCCGCCCAGGCGGGGCCGCGCCGTGCCGGCGATGCAGATCCGGCTGTTTGAGCCGGTGGGGTACCAGATTGCGGAGCGGATCAGGGGGTTGGACATCGACAACCTGAAGCCGATCGAGGCGCTACAGTTGCTGCACGAGATCAAAGAGGAGTTGAAGGGCCAATGAGAGTTGCAGGGATCATGAGCGGGACGTCGCTGGACGGGGTGGACGTCGCGTTGGTGGATATCGACGACGACGGTTTTGATACCGTTGGGTTTCATACCGTTGCGTATCCGGAGGCGCTCAGGGCGGCGCTGCTGGGGGTAAGCAACCGCACGACGCACACGCGGGAGATTTCGAGGCTCAATTTCCTGCTGCCGGAGGTGTATGCGGAGGCGTTCTTCGATGCCTGCAAGGCGGCGGGGGTGGATCCGAAGTCGGTGGAACTGATTGGATGCCACGGGCAGACGATTTTTCATGAATCGGAGCCGGTGGAGGTGCTGGGGCGGAAGATCGCATCGACGCTGCAGATCGGCGACGGGTCCGTGCTGGCGGAACGGACGGGGGTCCCTGTCGTCAGCGATTTCCGGCCCCGGGACATGGCCGCCGGGGGCAAGGGCGCGCCGCTGGCGCCGTTTGTGGATTATCTGCTGTTCCGGTCGGACGAGTTTGGGCGGGTGGCGTTGAACATCGGCGGGATTGCCAATGTGACGATTCTGCCGGCCAAGTGCGCCGCCGATGACGTCGTGGCGTTCGACACCGGGCCGGGGAACATGGTGATGGATCAGTTGGCGGCGCGGTATTCGGGCGGGAGGCAGCGTTGCGACGAGGGCGGGGCGCTGGCGATGGCGGGCGAGGTGAACGCCGAGCTTCTCGCGGAACTGCTTGAGGATGAGTATTATACGCGGACGCCGCCGAAGACGGCGGGGCGCGAGCAGTATGGGAGCGAGTTTGTCGATCGATTGATCGCGCGGGGGCTTGGCGAGGCCGACACGATGGCGACGGCGGCGATGCTGACGGCGGCGACGATCGCGGAGGGGGTCTATCGTTTTAGCGCCGCCGAAGGCGACGACCAGTTCAGCGAGGCCGAGCAAGGGGGCATTGGCGAGGTGATCGTGTCGGGCGGGGGTGTCCACAATCCGGCGCTGATGCGGATGTTGAGGGCGGAACTGGCGGATATGGAGGTGGTGGACTCATCGGAGCTGGGTCTGGATCCGGATGCCAAGGAGGCGATCGCATTCGCCATTCTGGCGCACGAAACCTGGCACGCCAGGGCGAACAATCTGGCGTCGGCCACGGGCGCCAAGCGGGGCGTCGTGCTGGGCAAACTGAGCCGGTAACCCCACGAGATTACACAACTTTGACAAAACCGGACCCGCGGATCTGGGATGATCGAATCAGATGACTGAACGACTGTCCACAAGACTTCCTCTCATCATTCAAGGCGGCATGGGCGTGGCGGTTTCCGGCTATAAGCTGGCAAACACCGTCGCCCGGCTGGGCCAGCTTGGCCTGGTATCGGGCACGGCTTTGGACCGGGTGATGGTGCGCCGGCTGCAGGGCGGCGACCCTGGCGGCGACATCCGCCGGGCGCTGGACCATTTCCCGTTCCGCGACATGGCCGAGCGGGCCTATGCGAAGTATTACGCCGAGGGCGGCATCGAGTGGGGGGCGACGTATCTGAACCCGCGGATGCACGACAAGGACACGCCGCGCGAGTTGGGCGAGCTGTGCATCATTTCGAACTTCGTCGAGGTGTGGCTGGCCAAGGAAGGCCACCCCAACCCGGTGGGGATCAATTACCTGGAGAAGATCCAGCCGCCGCACCTGGTGTCGATCTACGGCGCGATGCTGGCCGATGTGGACTATATCGTGATGGGCGCGGGCATTCCGATGAGGATTCCGGGCGCCATCGACAGGTTTGTCAACCATGAGACGGCGACGTATCCGTTGACCGTGGCCGGCGCCAGGGAAGGCGACGACACCACGATGGTGATGAACCCGCGCGACTACATGGAATGCGACCTGGAGCCGTTGAAGCGGCCCATGTTCCTGCCGATTATCGCCTCGAACGTGCTGGCGCAGACGTTGATCAAGAAGGCCAACGGACGCGTGGACGGATTCATCATCGAAGGTCCCACGGCGGGCGGCCATAACGCGCCGCCGCGCGGCAAGTTGCAGTTGAACGAGCGCGGCGAGCCGATCTATGGCGAGCGCGACGTTGTCGATCTGGCGAAGATGCGGGAGTTGGGCCTGCCGTTCTGGCTGGCCGGGGGATATGGGCAGCCTGAGCAACTGCGCTACGCGCTGAGCGAAGGCGCGGCGGGGATTCAGGTGGGCACGGCGTTTGCGTATTCGGCCGAATCGGGCATGAGGGACGACTACAAGCAGGAAGTGCTGAGGAAGGTGAAGGACGGGACCGTGGACGTGTTCACCGATCCGCTGGCGTCGCCTTCGGGGTTTCCGTTCAAGGTGGTTCAAATCCAAGGCTCGTCGTCGGACCCGGAGTATTACGCATCGAGGCCGCGGATCTGTGATCTGGGCTATCTGCGCGAAGCCTACCGGACCGAGGACGGCAAGGTGGATTTCCGCTGCGCCTCGGAGCCGGTAAGCGTGTTTCTGTCCAAGGGCGGAACGATCGAGGACACCGTGGGCCGCAAGTGCATCTGCAATGCGCTGATGGCCTCCATGGGCCATCCGCAGGGCCGCGCCGGGGGCAAGTTGATCGAAGCCGGGATCATCACCAGCGGCGACGACCTGTTGAAACTCAGGCGGTTCCTGCCGGAGGAAGGCACGGAGTATCACGCCGCCGACGTGATCCGGATTCTGTTGAGCGGGCTGGAAGAGACCGGGTTCGCGTCTATGGCCCAGGCGGCGGATCAGGCGGCTGCGAGCGTCGGAGTCGAGGCCGGGTAATCGACTTGATCAGCGGCTCGGGCGGAGCGGCGGCGACGAAGCGGTAGCCGACGCCGCGGACGGTGCGCAGGTGGTGCGGGCGCGAGGGGGCGTCCTCGATATAGCGGCGGAGGCGGACGATGAAGTTGTCGATGGCGCGGGTGTCGGTGTCTTCGCGCAGGCCCCATACCTCGTCGAGCATCGCCTTACGGGAGACGGGCGAGCCTTCGTGTTTGACGAGGAAGCGGAGCAGGTTGGCTTCCATGAGCGTGAGACGGAAGACCCTTTCGCCGACGGCGAGTTCGAGACGGTCAAAATCCACGGTGCGGCCATTGAATGTGTAAGTGGAGGTGTGCGCGGCGCGCGGGGCGCTGCCGTTGACCGCCGCGCCGGCGGCTCCACTCATGGACGAACGGAGCCATTCGCGGCGCAACAGCAGGCCGTGCAGGCGGGCGATGAGGATGCCGAGGTCGAAGGGCTTGGCGAGGTAGTCGTCGGCGCCGGCCTCGAAGCCCTTGAGGACGTCCTCGGGGCGTCCGCGGGCGGTGAGCATCAGGGTGGGGACGAACTGGCCGGCCTGGCGGAGTTCGCTGATAACGGTGAAGCCGTCCTTTCCGGGCAGCATGACGTCGAGCACGACGGCATCGAAGGGTTCGGCGCCGGGGTCGAGCAGGAGATTGAGGGCGGCTTCGCCGGTGTCGGCGATTTCGACGCGATAGCCTTCGGCTTCGAGGTTGAAGCGCAGCCCGTCGGCGATATGCTGTTCGTCCTCGACGATGAGTACGCGGGTCATGATGCCAGCGGCAACTCCAGCACGAAGGTGGATCCACGGCCCGGACCCTGGCTTTCGGCCCAGACGCGTCCGCCGTGGCGTTTGGCGACGGAGCGGACGATATAGAGGCCGAGGCCGGTGCCTTTGACGCGGGCGGCGATGGGTCCGGGGACGCGATAGAAACGTTTGAAGACCTGTTTCAGCTCCTGCTTGGGGATGCCGGGGCCGCGGTCGGTGACGCGGATTTCGGCGAAGCCGCCGGTGAGGGGCGAGGTTTCGACGGTGACATCGACATCGCGGCCCGAATACTTCACGGCGTTGTCGATCAGGTTGGAGATGGCGGTGCGGATCTCCTCGGCGTCGCCCATGACGGTGATGGGCGAGGCGGAGGCGTACTTGAGCGCTTCAGGGGCGACGGCGTGGAGGGTGCGGGCGCGGGCGATCGACTCCTCGACCAGGGCGTTGAGATCGACAGGCGCCTTGACGGGTTTGGCGCGCGACGAGGCCACGCGGCCGGTGCGCAGCACCTGCTCGATGGTGGACAGCAGGCGTTCGCTGTCGGTGAGCATGATGCGGTAGAACTCCTGGCGCTTGGGTTCGTCGACGGTGCGCGTCTGGAGGGTTTCCAGGTAGAGGCGGATGGAGGTGACCGGGGTTTTCAACTCGTGGGTCATGGCGTTGATGAAGGCGTCGTGCTGTTCGTTGCGCTGGATTTCGCGCACCAGAAAGATGGTGTTGAGCACGACGCCGCTGATGATGAGGGCCAGCAGTACGACGCCCAGGGCCAGCAGGATGCCGGTACGCCAACTGAGCAGGACCCAGCCGACGTAAAGCAGCACCGTGACGGCGATAAGGGCGACGCCGAGCGAGATGAAGAAGGCGACCGACCTGCGCCGGCTGCTGGCGATCATGCTTTCAGGTTAACGGATCAGCGGCTAGTCGCCCATGATGGGGAACGGCGATGCCGTGGCCGCCGGCATGGCCAGTTCCGGCATGGGTTTGGCTCGGAACAGCTTCAGACAGGGCTTGGCGATCCAGCGCGACCACTGGGTGGCGCTCTTGCGGCGGGCGCTGTCGGTGGTGATGCCGGTGTTGGCGTACATCTGGCGGTAGAGCTTCGAGATGAGCACAAAGGCCAGGCGCGCCTTGAGCGACTTCACGCAACTGGCGCGTTTCCAGACGGCGGAGAACTCATAGAAGCTGTCCCAGACCTTCTGGGTGTTGGCGCGGATCTCGTCCACCGTCATGGTGGGGTGGGGCGAATAGCGCTTGGGCCGGATGTTGGAAGGAAGCTGCCAGTAGCGGGTGACGGGCACGCCGTGGAAGCGTTCGGCGCTGTCGCCGAGGTCCTTTTCCCATTTGTTGAAATCGACGGTGCCGGGGAACGGCGTCATGACGACGAACTGGGCGAAGGTCATGTCGGACTTCTTGGCCAGTTCGGCGGTGGCGCGGAAGGTGTCCTCGCGGTCGGTGGGCAGGCCGAAGATGAACGATCCGAGGACGTGGACGTCGTGCTGGCGGAAGGTCTTCAGCTTTTCGACGAGGTTGTCGCCGGAGTAGTTGAAGTCCTTGAAGACGGCCTTGAGGCCCTCTTCAGTGACGGCTTCGACGCCCACCAGGGCGCCCTTGATGCGGGCCTTGCTCATGGCGGCGAGGAACAGCGGATCCTCGGCCGCTTCCATGGTGATCTGGGTGAAGAACACCATGTCCTTGGGCAGTTTGGAGAGCTGCTCCATGAGTTCGAAGCGCTCGGCGCGCATGGCCTTGAGCTCGGCCACGCGCTGGGCGTTGCCCTGCTTTTCGGCGAGTTCGATGTCGGTGAGGGTGACGGGGTAGAAGTTGTCGTCGGCCAGGGCGATGAAGCGGTAGCCGAGACGGCGGAGTTCAACCACTTCCTGGACGATCGGCAGAGCGCCGCGCTGGCGGGGCTTCTGGCCGTCGGTGCGCCAGACCGAGCAGAACGAGCAGTGTTTCGGGCAGCCGCGGACGGTCTGGACCGAGGCCCACATGTAGCTCTTGGGCGGCAGCAAATCCCAGCGGGCGCGGAGGAAGTTATCCGAGCTGACGCGGCCGCCGTCATAGATGCGCTCGGGCGAGCCTTTTTCGCAGTCGGCGATCACTTCGCCCCAGGCGATGTCGCCGTCGCCCTTGACGGCGGCATGGGCGGCGCCGAGTTCGTGGGCTTCCTCTGGGAACAACGTCGCGTGGATGCCGCCATAAACAACCCAGGCGCCGCGCTCGCGCGCGATTTTTCCGATTTCGTAGCCGCGGTAGGCGTTGGCGGTGTGGATGCCAATGCCGACAATGTCGCCCTGCTGGAAAATTTCGGGGTCGATCTTCTCCAGGGTTTCGTCGGTGATGATGGGGTCGCCGTACTTGCGCGGGGTGGCCGCGGCAAGCACATATACCCAGCGTGGCGTGATGACTCCGACGCCAAACGCGTCATCGCTGGGGTTGACGATGTGAATTCTCAATCTACGACACCTCCACTCTCTAGGCCGGCGTGGCAGATCCGGATTCCTACTGATGAATCGGTCAAGATGCGTTCAGCCTGTGCCAATCATACCAGTTCAGCCGTTGCATAGTTCCTTCCGTCCGGCAAATCAGTTGCGGTGGGCTGCTAGGATTTCCTCGCGGCGCGGGCGGCTTTGTAGACTTCGCGGGCCGCCCTGATCTGGCGGGCGTGGCCTTCGGCGTGTTCGGCGTACATCAGCAGCAGGTCCTTGAGCGACATGACGCCGTTTTTCGAATGCGTGGCGGTACGGAGGAAAGTCTCTTCGGGGAGGTCTTTGAGCAGTTCGTGGTTTTCGCCGCGGACGCGCCGGAAAGTTTCCAGGGCCTGGGAGAATTTGCGTTTGGAGTAGTCGAGGTTCGCGGCCCAGGCGTCCTGGTCATACCACATGAGTGTGGGGTTGTCCTCGGCGATGACGCTGGCCAGGCGGTAGCGGCCGATCATTTCGGAGTCGGCCAGGTGGCACACGATCTGGCGTAAGGACCATTTGCCGGGCGCGGAGACAAAGTCCCATTCGGCGCCGGCCGAGCCGGTGCTGACGACGGCCACAAGTTCGGCGCCGCGGCGGAAGCGTTCGAGAAGGTCTTTGATTTCGCTCATGGGATTGCCGGCGCTGTGCCGAATCCCCAGTTTAGCCGACACGCGGAGCGGACAATCGACCGAGCCTGCCTTGACGCCGCAGCCGGCGATGCTTCAGTCCAGTTTGCGGATGACGGTGCGGACGACGCCCTGGATGACGAGGTCGGCGCGCGGGTGGAGTTCGGGGTAGGCCGGGTTTTCGGCCTTCAGATACCAGCGGCCCTGGACCTTCACCAGACGCTTGAGCGTGCTTTCACCGTCGATCAGCGCGGCGACGATCTGGCCGGCGCGAGGCTCCGGGTTGGGTTCGATGACGACCGTGTCGCCGCTCAGGATGCCGGCGTCGCGCATCGAGTCGCCGCGGACCTTCAAGGCGAAACAGCCGGTGCGGGGTTTGAAGCCGAGCGTGAGTTCGTCGAGCGTGGTGGTGGATTCTGCTTCCGACGGCGAGAACATCTGCGGCGGGCCGGCCGGGATGTGGCCGAAGACGGGGAAGGCGTGGAGGTTGGCGCGCGAGGCGTCGGGGCCGGCGAGGTCGATCTGGCGCGAGCCGCGGTCGGCGCGGCGGATGGCGCCCTTGGTTTCCAGGGCGTGCAGGTGGCCGGCGACGCCGTTGGGGCTGCGGATCTCAAAGCGCCGCTGGATCTCGGGGATCGACGGCGAGCAGCCGTTCTCCTGGCGGTATGTGACGATGAAGTCGAGAATCTCACGTTGCCGTGAAGTGAGAATCATAGTATAAGTATTTACACAATCGGCGAGGATGTCAATGGGCGGTTCAAGCAATCTGAATCTGTTTGACCAGCAGGGCGGGCCGAGATCGGCGCTGGCGGCAAGATTGGCGGCACTGGCGGGGCAGGGGATCTACTTCGGCACGAGCAGTTGGAAGTACGAGGGCTGGATGGGGCAGATCTACTCGGCGGAACGGTATGCGACGCGGGGGCGGTTTTCGCGCAAGAAGTTCGAGGCCGGGTGCCTGGCCGAATACGCCGAGACGTTTCCGGCGGTGTGCGGGGATTTTTCGTTTTACCAGTTCCCGTCGGCGGCCTACTGGGAGCGGCTGTTTGCGGGCGTGCCGGCGGGGCTGAAGTTCGCCTTCAAAGTGCCGGAGGAGATCACCGTGCGCACGTGGCCGGCACACGCGCGTTACGGGCAGAGGGCAGGGAAGGAGAACGAGGGGTTTCTCGACGCCGGGCTGTTTGGGGAGCTGTTTCTGCGGCTGTTGGAGCCTTACCGGGAGCGGGTGGGGGCGCTGATTTTCGAGTTTGGCACGTTCTCGAAGCGGCAGTACGAGGCCGGCGCGGCGTTTGCGGAGGATCTGGGCGGGTTTCTGGACCAACTGCCGGGCGGGTGGCGGTATTCGGTGGAGATCCGGAACAAGGAGTTTCTTGAACCGGGTTATTTCGACGCGCTGCGGCGGCGCAACACGGCGCATGTGTTCAATTCGTGGACGCGGATGCCGGAACTGGGCGAGCAGGCGGCGATGGGGGAGGCGTACACGGCGGATTTCCTGGTGTCGCGGGCGTTGCTGTCGCATGGGCGGACGTATGAACAGGCGGTCGAGCGGTTTCAGCCGTACGACCGGGTGCAGATCGAGAATCCGGGGGCGCGCGATGCGTTGCGGAAGCTGGCCGAGCGGGCGCGGACCGAGGGCCGGATGGCGTTTCTGTTTGTGAACAACCGGCTGGAGGGCAATGCGCCGGGGACGGTCGAGGCGGTGGCGGGGTCACTGAGGTGAGGCAGACGGCGGGACCGTTTCAGGCTCATTGACACTGTACCAATAATGGTACATAATTGGATTGCGCGACTAATGGACCTCGACCCGATCCGCGAAATACCGGTGCGGTTCTACCGGACAGATTCGGGCCGTGAGCCGGTACTGGAGTGGCTACGTGGATTGGATGTCGAGGCCCGCCGGATAATCGGCTTGGACCCGATGCGAGTCCAGACGGGTTGGCCGGCCGGCATGCCGCTGTTCCGAAGCCTGAAGGATGGGCTATGGGAGGTTCGGTCATCGGTTTCAGGAGGAAGAATCGCACGGCTCTTGATGTGTTTTCATCAGGGGACGATCGTCGTGGTGCATGGGTTCATAAAGAAAACGCAACAGACGTCGCCAGATGACCTGGCACTAGCGAGACGGCGCATGAAAGAGGTGAGGGGATGAGTGGAAGCAACAAACATATCGGATCTTCGCTGGACGGCTTCCTGAGAGAAGAGGGGATACTGGAGGAGACAAGGGCCACTGCCATCAAGGAAGCCATCGCCTGGCAGGTGCAGCAGGTGATGAAGCGCGATCACATCACCAAGATTGAGATGGCGCGGCGGATGAAAACGAGCCGGGCCGCGCTGGATCGTTTCCTGGATCCGGCCAACTCCTCGGTGACTCTGCAAACCCTGTCGAGAGCCGTACGGGCTATCGGGCGTGATCTGAGAATCGAACTCGTTTAGCCTGGAGCCTGCCCGTTGCGAGGGTTGGGGGTCAGACAGGTTTACGAATCCAGCGCTGGCCGTCGAACTCGCCCATGCCGTCGTTCCAGACGCCGAACTTGGCGGCCATCTGTCCGCCATCGACGAACAGGTGGGCGCCGGTGATGAACGAGGCGGCGGGGGAGGCGAGGAAGATGATGGCCTTGGCGACCTCATCGGGCTCGCCGCCGCGGCCGAGCGGGATGTTCTGGAAGTAGGGTTTCAGGAAGGCCGGGTTGTCGAAGCCGAACTGGGTGAGGCGGGTGCGGATGAGGCCGGGGCAGACGGCGTTGACGCGGATGCCATAGGGGCCGAGTTCGTTGGCGGCGGTGTGGAGCAGGCCGATGAGGCCGGCCTTGGTGGAGTTGTAGGCGGCGAGGTCGGCTTCGCCGTCAAACGAGTTTGTCGAAGCGGTGAGGACGATGGATCCGCCGGAGCGGGCGGCCATGCGGCGGGCGGCGGCGCGGAGGGTGTGGAAGGCGCCGGTGAGGTTGACGCGGAGGGTGAGGTCCCAATCGGCATCGGTTGTGTCGAGCAGGCGGGCAAAGCGGGCGACGCCGGCGTTGATGATGACGATATCGGGGTCGTGGGCGGCGTCGAGGGCGGATTCGATGGATTCCAATGATGTGACGTCGAGCGGGACGCCCGCGATGCCCATGCCGCGGGCCTCGGATGCGGGGTTTTCGGCCGGCAGGTCGCCGATGGTGACCGAGGCTCCGCAGTCGCGCAGCAGCAGGGCGGCGGCGCGCCCGATTCCATTGGCGCCGCCGGTGACCAGGGCGGTTTTGCCGAACAGTTCGACGTGCATGGAGACGATTCTACCCCGTCATATGAGAAACTGAGAGTTTTGCACCTCACCGCATGAGCTCACCAGTCAAGATCGAATACGATACCGAGCGCAAAATCCGCACTCGCAACAAACCCTACTACCGCGTGAACCACTGGCCCATCTGGATCTTCGTGTTTTTCCTGATCCCCGGTCCGATGACGTTCCACCTGTTTGCCGAGGGCTTCGGCGGCATCATGACGTGGTGGCTGGCGGCGGTGCTGCTGGGCACGGCGATGGCGGGGATGCGAGGCAAACTGCCGGGCTGCGAGCCTGCGCCTTACATCATCCGGTTCACCGAGGACAGGCCGAATCCGGTGTACCGGCGCGTCTGCTACACGTTTGCGTGGGGGGCGGCGATCAGCTACGGGCTGCTGAACCTGACGGGGCTGGTGGTGGCGGTGGCAACGGGCCAGTGGATGATGAAGCAGATTTACTATTACGGCTACTTCCCGGTGGTGGTTCCGGTGTGGATACTGGGGGCGCTGGGGAAGTTGCCGCGGGTGAAGGCGTCGACCGAGGGCGAGGGGACCGAGAGGCGGTATTTCTACGGGACGGTGTGGGCGATGTGTATCGCGCAGCCGGCGGTGTGGTTTTTGTACCTGCTGCTGCCGCGGAACCGGACAACCGACGTGATCGAGCTGGTGGTGTTTGTGGGATTGCTGGCGATGGCGGGGTATCTGAGCTACCGGGGGTATCTGCCGCGCACGCGAAAGATCTTGCCAGGAGAGCTGGCGGCGCTGGATTAGGGGCGGGCGCGCCGGGCGGGAGCCGGGTTGGAATTCTTACCGAAAATCAGGCTAGCGATCGAGGAGAGCGCCGACGCGAATCGCCTGCCGGGGCCGGATGCGGTCCAGGGCGGAGAGACATTCGGGCGCCACAGGAACCAGATCCTGAATACGGTTTGACCAGGCGCGGATGACCAGTACCGCGATGCGCCCTGAGTTCAGGTCCTGCTGGTAGGGGAGGTTCTTGTCGAGGGTGAGCAGGATGTCGAATGCCGAGTTTTCCAGTTCAAGCAACTCCCCGTTCTTCTTGCCTGACCAGCCGCACTCGACGACTGTGCTGCACTGGTGACCGGGCAGAAGGGCTGCGAGTTTTCGGGGCAGATTCTCGTCGAGCAGGATCTTCATCGCCGGCTGATGAGTAGAGCTTTCGCCTCTTCAAGCGCGGCGACGGCGGCATCGCGGGTGACCGAGGGGAAGTTGTCGAGGAACTCGTCGAGCGAGTCGCCGGCTTCGAGGTAGTCGATCAGCGATTCGACGGGCACGCGGGTCCCGCGGAAGCAGGGTGTGCCGCCGAGGATTTCAGGGTTGCTGACGATGACGGAAGCGCGTTCCATGGGCGGACCTTTCGACTTTCAGTCTATCAGGGCGAGGGGAGTCCAGATTCGATTGGTCAGGCGGGGACTGGGGGATCAGTGTCCGGTGGCGAGGCGTTCGGCGAGGAACTGAGGCAGGCCGGCGTCGAGGATTCGGCGTTGGGCCGAGGCGACGTCATAGACGGTCCGGCGGAAATGCAGTTGCCTGGTGGCGCTGTCCCAGATGGCATAGGCGGCGCGGGGGTCGCGGTCACGGGGCTGGCCGGCCGAGCCGGAGTTGATGAGGTAGTGGTTCTGCGGGCTGAGCAGATGCACGGTTTCGCCGCGGCCTGCCACGGGGCCTTGAAGAGCGTAGAGGTCGTCGCGGTACCAGGTCCAGGCGCCCTGGAAATGGGTATGGCCGATGAAGCAGATGGGGCGGACCAGCATTTCGACGAGCGTGTAGACCTCTTCGTACTCCATCAGGTAGGCGTCTTCGTCGGCGGGCGAACCGTGGGCGAGCATGAAGCCGTCGACAAAGAGCGGGCCGGCGGGCAGCCGGGCGAGCCAGGCCAGTTGATCCTCGCTTAACTGGCTGGCCGTCCAAAGAACCGCGGCCTGGGCCTTGGAGTTGAACCAGTCGTGGCCGTCGAGGCCGGCGCAGACGCGGTCGTGGTTGCCGCGGACGATGAGGCTGACGTCTTTCCTCGCCCATTCGACGATTTCGGCCGGCGAAGCGCCGTAACCGACCAGGTCGCCGCAGCAGACGATTTCGTCATAGAGGCCCTTGGCGTCGGCGAGCACGGCTTCGAGCGCTTCGAGGTTGGCGTGGATGTCGCTGACGATCAGCCGGCGCATAACTTCACTACTGTAACCTCTGGCGGGGCTCCGAGGCGGACGGGCGCGCCGACGGTGCCGAGTCCTCCGCTGACATAGATGGACTTGCCGCCCTTACGGTAGAGGCCATAGACCCAGGGTGTGAAGAAGCGGGCGACGTTCAAGTGTTCATGGAGGATTTCAACATTGATCTGGCCGCCGTGGGTGTGGCCGGCGAGCGTCAGATCGAAGCCGAGCGAGGCGGCGCGGGCGAAGACGTCGGGATTGTGAGACAGCAGGACATTGACGGCGCCGGGCTGGGGGCGGACGGTGCGCAGGTAGCGGGATGCCTGAGGCTGGTAGTCGACGCCGGTCAGGGCGAGGCGGGCGGAGCCGAAGTCGAGCGTGGCGGATTCGGAGCGCAGGAACTGGATGCCGGCGGCTCGGCCGAGCGAGGTGGCGGCGTTGACGGCCCCGGCATAGACCTCGTGGTTGCCGTGGCAGCCGTAGACGCCGGCATCGGCTTTGAGTGAGCCGAGGATCCAGATGCACTCTTCGAGGTTGTCGAAGCGGCGGGTGATGAGGTCGCCGGTGACGACGGTGATGGCGGGTTTGGCCTCGTTGGCCATGGCGACGGCCCATTCCAGGTCGCGCATGGAGAAGAAGGGGCCGTAGTGGATGTCGGTGAGTTGGGCGATGCGGAGGCCGTCGAGGTCTTTGGGCAGGCCGGGGATGGCGATGCTGATCTCGCGCAGCTCAGGCCGTGACCAGGCGCGTATGATGCCGGCGGCGGCGAATGCGGCGGGCAGGGCCACGATGGCGCCGCTGATGGCTTTGAGGGCTTTGCGGCGACCTGGATCGGCGACGTTGCGGCTGGCCAGAAAGTAAGCGGCGCCGCCGGCGAATGCGGTTGCGAGGTAGAGCAGCGTGGCGGCCATGGCCCATTGGGCGCCGTTGCCGGGGAGTTTCAACTGGAGCCCGGTGCCGAACACGATGGGCATGAGCAGGGTCCAGGCGATGAGGACAAAACCCAGGGCGCGCCAGGTGCGGGCGCGTCCGTGGTGGCCGGCGCTATCGGCGGCGCGGGCCAGGCGCGCGGCCAGTTGCCACTGAACCAGGGCGGCGATCAGCGCGATGAGGATATTCGGGAGATTGCGTCGCAGGATTTCGTTCAAGGCGTCCTTCCATTCTAGTGCGGCTGGCGGCGCCGTTATCTCCTTGGATGCGGCGAACGGGCCAGGCGGAGACGGTACAATCAGAACAATGTCCTTGATTGTTGTCGGTTCGGTGGCCTATGACGGCCTGAAAACGCCCGCTGGAGAGCGGGCCCGCGCGCTGGGCGGCGCGGCCACCTATATCGCCTTGTCGGCGCGGTATTTCACGCCGGCGAGCATTGTCGCCATTGTCGGCGAGGATTTCGGCCAGCAGGATGCGGATTTCCTGGCGTCCCGCCAGATTGGCCTTGAAGGGCTGGAACGGGCGCCGGGCAAGACGTTTTTCTGGGCCGGCGTCTACAGCGACGACATGAACGATCGCACCACGCTGACCACGGAATTGAATGTCTTTGCCGGTTTCGATCCGAAGCTGCCGGAGAGCTATCGAAGCGCGCCGTACCTGATGCTGGGCAACATCCAGCCGGCGTTGCAACGCAGCGTGCTCGGCCAGATGGCGCGGCCGCGGCTGGGCGGTGGCGACACGATGAATTTCTGGATCAACGATTTCCGCGCCGAGCTGCTCGAGACCATCAAGGACTGGGACTTCCTGCTGATCAACGACAGCGAAGCCAGGCTGCTGTCGGGCGAGACGAATCTGAAGCGGGCGGCGGCGGCGATCCGCGCGATGGGTCCGAAGATCCTGGTCATCAAGCGCGGCGAGTATGGCGCGGTGCTGTTCCACGACGGCGGGCAGTTCAGCGTGCCGGGCTACATCCTGGAAACGCTCAAGGACCCGACGGGCGCGGGCGATTGTTTCGCCGGCGGATTCATCGGTTATCTGGCCGGGCGCGGCGTCTCGCCGCTGGACGGGACGGCGACGGAGGAGGATCTGGCGCGGGCCGTGGTCCATGGGTCCGTGATGGGCAGCTTCTGCTGCGAGGAGTTCAGCGTGGACCGTTTCCGCACGCTGACGCGCGAGGAGATTGACGCACGCTTTGACGAGTTCAGGCGCTTCACGAGGTTTTAGGCGGCGCTGGACGGCATGGCTGGCTCTGGCGCTGCTGGCCGTGCTGAGCGCGGGCGCGGTCCATGTCACCGCGTCGAACGGCTGGACCCTGTGGTACGGCGACGCCGAAGCGCATCTGAACATTGCCCGGAGGATTTTCGACGCCCGCGAGCCGGGCTACGAACAGATCGGCACCGTTTGGCTGCCGCTGCCGCACGCGTTGATGGCGCCGTGGGTGCGCGACGACGCGATGTGGCGTAGCGGGATGGGCGGCGTGATTCCGGTGGCGGCGTGTTACGTGCTGGGCGGGTTGCTGGCGTTTCTCGGCATGAGGAGGGTGTTCGCGTCCGAAGCCGCCGGGTGGGCTGCGCTGGCGGCGTGGGCGCTGAATCCGAACCTGCTGTACCTGCAAAGCGCGCCAATGACCGAGCCGATTGCGCTCTGCGCCTTCGCCGGCGCGGTGTGGGCGCTGGCGAATGTGAAAGACGGCGGATGGCGCTGGGCGGCGGCGGCGGGCTTGTTTACGCTGATGGGCACGCTGACGCGGTATGAGTTCTGGTTCCTCATCCCGGTGGTGACGGCGGCGGTGATCTGTGTGTCGAAGCACAGGCTGCGCGACGCGTTCATTGCGGCGGCGATTGCGTCGGCGGGTCCGCTCTATTGGCTGGCGCATAACTGGGTGCTGTTTTCGAATCCGCTGGAGTTCTACAACGGCTACTGGTCGGCGAAGGCGATCTACCAGCGGGCGCGTGACGGCGGCATGGCGCCGTATCCGGGCGAGCATGACTGGGCGGTGTCGCTTCAGTACGTCTCGGCGGCGGCGCGGCTCTGTCTGGGCTGGCCGCTGGCGCTTCTCAGTCTTGCGGGCGCGGCGGCGGCGATCTGGAAGCGGGCGTGGGTGGCGCTGGCGCTGTGCGTGGCGCTGCCGGCGTTTTATGTGATGAGCCTGTATTCGTCGGGCACGCCGATCTTCGTGCCGCACCTGTGGCCGAACACGCATTACAACACGCGCTACGGGATGGCGGCGATGCCGCTGGCCGCCCTGGCTCTGGCGGCGCTGGCCGCTGCCGTGCCGGCAAGATGGCGCGGCTGGGCGGCGGGGGTGCTGGCGGCGGTGGTGATCTCGCCGTGGCTGGTCGAGCCTGGGCCGGAGAGTTGGATCTGTTGGAAGGAATCAAGGGTGAACTCCGAGGGCCGCAGGACGTGGACCAGGCATGCCGCCGAGTATCTGGGGCCGCGCTACAAGGCGGGCGAGGGCATCTTCACGAGCTTCGGCGATTTATCCGGGATCCTGAGGACGGCCGGGATCCCGTTGCGCGAAGGGTTTCACGAAGTTGAGCGGCCACCGTGGCTGGCGGCGGCGATGAGACCGGAGACGCTGCTCAAGGAGGACTGGGCGATTGCGTATTCCGGCGACAAGGTGTCGGCGGCCATGCAGCGTTTGAGGCGCGGACCGCGGCGGTTCGAGTGTGTGAGAATGTATGCGGTCAAGGGTTCGCCCGTGGTCGAAATCTGGCGGCACATCCAATAGGCAACCATGTTGAGAATCCCCTTCACGAAAGCGCACGGCGCGCGAAACGACTTTCTACTCACCTGGTCGCACGAAGCCCCGGCCGAGGCGATGCTGGCAGAGGCGGCGGTGGCGATCTGTGACCGCAACGCCGGGGCAGGCGCCGACGGCTGGATGCTGGTGACAGGGCCGGTAAGCGGCAGCCCGGCATCGATCCGGCTGTTCAATCCCGATGGCGGCGAGGCCGAGATTTCAGGCAACGGGACGCGCTGCGCGGCGGCGTTTCTGTGCGACTCCGGGCTGGCGGGCGAGGAAATCGTCATCCGGACCGGCGCTGGAGCCAAGCAGTTGCGGCTGCTTGAACGCCGGGGCCTGAACTATCAGTTCGAGATGAACATGGGCGAGGCCGTGATCGAGCCGGGCCACCTGCGATTCCTGCTTTCACTGCCCGGTGGCGCGCGCGAGTGCACCATTCTCTATGTCGGCAACCCGCAGTGCGCCTTCTTCGCCGAGGATTTCGATTTCAACTGGAAAGACATGGGCGCGATGGTGGAGCGCCACCCGCAGTTCCCGAGGCGGACGAACGTAAGCTTCGTGCGCGTGGTGGACAGGCACACGCTGGACGTGAGGTTCTTCGAGCGCGGCGCGGGGTTCACGATGTCGAGCGGGACAGGCTCGACGGGCGCGGTGGCGGCGGCGATGGCGCGCGGACTGGTACAGAGTCCTGTCACCGTGCGCACGCTGGCCGGGCCGCTGGAATTCACCGCCGAGGGCAAAGCGCTGAGGATGCGCGGACCGGCGGAAATCGTGGCCGGCGGCGAGTTTTACTTCGAGCCCAAGGCGAGCGCGTAGGCCTGGCGCGCGGCCTGGGCGATGGCGGCTTCAAGTTGCGGGTCGGGGACCGTGCCGAGTTTGACGAAGACGGCGATGGCGGCGTGAGAGCCGTCAGGGAGCCGGAAGAAACCTACGTCGTTGGTGGCCAGGTTGACGCCATTGATGCGGTGGCCGGTGCCGGTCTTATGCCAGAGCGGCGTGCCCGGCGGCAGACCGGCCTTCAGGCGGCGGGCGCCGGTGGCGGTTTCGGCGAGGACGCGGATGATGAGCCGCTGGGACTCCGGTTTGAGTTGCAGCTCGGCGCGCTGGGTCATCTTGAGGAGAGAGACCATGGCGGCGGGCGAGGATGAGTTGCGGCCATCGCGGTCGAAGGCGCGGGGTCCGAGACGGATGATTTCGCGGCCCATGTCGCGTTCGTCGAGGTCGACGCTCATGCCGCTGATGCCGAGCGCGCGCAGGACGCGCGTCACTTCGGCGGGGCCGCCGATGCGTGAGAGCAGCATGTCGCAGGCCGTATTGCCGCTATGGGAGACCATGCCGGAGATCAGTTCGCGGACGGTGAACTGGCGGGGCGCGGGCAGTTTTGTGTTGTCGAGGAAGGAACTCATTCCGTCGCGGATGTCGGCCTGGCCGATGGTGATGGGCTGATCGAGTTTGAGCCGCCCGCCGTCCACAGCCTTGAGCACGGCGATGGCGATGGGGTACTTGTAAACGCTCATCGCCGGGAAACGCTCGCCGGCGCGCCAGTCCCAGGAGCGGCCCGATTCAATGTGGCGGATGGCGACGCCGATGCGGGCGCCGGTCTGTTTTTCGAGCGCGGCGAAATCGGGTTGCGCGAGGAGAGCCAGCAACAGAAGGGAAGTCATTTCTTTGTTCGCGGGGGTGAGAAGACGACCAGAACCACGAGGTTGCCGCCGCCCGTGTTTTTCATTCCGTGGATGATGCCGGCGGGCGCGAACACCATGTCGCCGGTGCGGACGGGGCGGACCTCCCCGCCCACCGAGGCTTCGCCGTGGCCTTCGACGATGACGTACATCTTGTCCTGATCGGCGTGGATGTGGGCTTTGTGTTCCTGGCCGGGCAGAAAGCAATTCAGTCCGGCGTAAAGGTGATCCCCGGCGGCGAGGAGGACCCTGCCCATCTTCGACTCGCCGAATTCGGCTCGGGCCGCGACGTTTCCGATAAACATGGTTAGAACGTCCTGCTGCCCATGGCGACGATGTCGTCGACGCGCATGGTCTCCCTCACCACATAGGGTTCGCCGTACTTCGAGCCGATCAGGTTGCCGTAGTAGCGGGCGATGGAATGGAGGCGGTCAGTGATCTCCTCGCGGTTGGGAAACAGGCTGCCGCCCTCGGTCTGTTCGGCGTACTGCGACTTGTAGGCAAACAGCGATTCCATGCGGCGTTCGAAGTAGGGCGTGATGTCGACGACGAACGACGGCGTGACGGGCGCGTACATCGACGCGTAGACCACCTTGCGCGGGCGATGGGGCGGCGACTGATCGTCCATCTTCGTCAACCCGGCCAGGAACGACGCTTCGAAGCCCAGGATCGACGCCATGTAGTGGTCCGGATGGCGGGCCTCCCAGTAGGGCAGGATGACGGTTTTGGGTTTCAGACGGCGGATGACGCCCATGAGCGTCATCTTGAGCGCGATGTTGTTCTCCAGGCGGGCGTCGGGCATCTGGAGGTTCTCGCGGAACGCGAGGCGCAGGATCGCGGCGGCGTCGCGGGCCTCGCGCATGCGGATTTCCGGTGTTCCGCGGGTGCCCATGTCGCCGGCGGTGAGGTCGAGCGCGCCGGTGACGTAGCCCATCTCCTGCATCTTCATCAGTGCGCCGCCGCAGGTCTGTTCGATGTCGTCGGGGTGGGCGGCGATGGCGAGCGCGTCCAGCTCAGGGGCGTTGTCGAGATCAAGCAATGGCGGGTAGAACATGGTTTATAGTCCAGTCGGGGCTACCACGTCAGGTCGCGGCGGTCGTGGTAGCGGTCTCGGGTTTTGAACAGGAAGATGAGCGCCATGCCGGCCAGGAACCCCCCGATGTGGGCGAAAAACGCCGTGCCGCCGGTCTGGGCGAACACGTCGCCGATCGACGAGAAGCCCTCGATGAACTGGAAGACGATGAAGTACAGCATCACCAGCCAGGCCGGCACCTCAAAGCTGAAGACGAACAGCATCCAGCCGATCATGACAATGCGCGAGTGCGGGAATTTGAGCGCATAGGCCCCCATGACGCCGAAGATGGCGCCGCTGGCGCCGACCATGGGCACGCGGGAATCGGGGTTGATGGCGTATTGGGCCAGCGCCGCCGCCACGCCGCAAAGGACGTAGAACAGCAGGTACTTGCCGCGTCCCAGGATGTCCTCGACGTTGTCGCCGAAGATCCACAGGAACAGCATGTTGCCGATGAGGTGCATCCAGCCGCCGTGCATGAACATGGAGGTGAAGATGTTGACCCACGCGAAATTGTCGGGTACGAAGCCGAACATGAAGGTGAAATCGCGCTGGGTGTAGGGGTCCAGCGAGCGCTGGAACAGGAAGACGAAGACGTTGACGGCGATCAGCACCGCCGTCACGACGGGCTTGGAATAGCTCTGCTGGCTGTCGCGGATGGGGATCATCCGGTGATGGGTCCCGCCCAGTATTTCGTGAAGTCGGGCTTGGCGCGCCGTTCGCCGCGGGCCATGAGCGCGCGGGCATCGGCCTCGGCGGCGATCCGGCCGCGGGCGCCCATGGCGGTGCAGTTCAGCGCGGCCATGGCGTTGGAGAACTCGAGCGATTCGGCCAGCGAATAGCCCCGCACCACCGAGTAGCAGAACGCCCCATGGAAGACGTCGCCGGCGCCGGTGGTGTCCAGGCAGTTGACGACAAAGGCCGGCGAGTAGTGGTAATCGCCCTCGAAGCGGGCCAGCGCGCCGTGGGCGCCGAGCGTCATGGCGGCCACCTTCATGCCGTAGGTTTCCTGAAGCAGCGTGAGGGCTTTGAAAGGATCGGCCTCGCCGGTCCAGCGTTCAGGGAACTCGCTCGACGTGATCAGGTAATCCACAAACGGCAGCACGTTTTCGAAGCCCTTGTAGATGGTGTCGACATCGACGGTGACCGGAATGCCGTTGGCGCGGGCGATGCGCGCGGCGTGGGCGACGGCGGCGGTGTCGTGGCCGTCGATATGGAGCAGCCGGGCCGATGTGATCTGATCCTCGGTGATCTCCCCGGGGTCGATTCTCAGGCAGTCCGGCCGCGACCAGAAAACTGTGCGCTCGCCGGTGGTCTGATCGATCAGGATGTAGGCCGACTGGTTCGGGCAGCCTATGCGGCGCTGCACGTGGTCGAGGTTGACGCCCGTTCCGAGCAGGCTCTGCATCTGGATCTCGCCCCGCTCGTCGTCGCCAATGGTGCCGATGTACTTGGCCTTCAAACCCAGCATCGAACAGCAGACCATGGCGCTGGCCACCTGGCCGCCGGGACTCATCACATCCTCCAGATAAGGCACCTTGCCGCCATAGGACGGCATGTGCGGGATCAGGATCATGGTGTCGGTGGCATTCAAGCCGACGCCGACGACGTCAAACTCTTTCATCTACCTATTGATTCTCTTACGCCCGCCCCGGCCGCACAACCCGCACGGAGGGTGGCCGGAGTCCCGCAAACCGCGCGCGGCTTCCAACACGATCCGCCCGCCGGACCTCGCTGCCGCGCGGCCCCTTCGACCGGCTGTCCCAGGACCTACTTATTCTGCGGCATCTCGTAGACGTAAACCGTATATGGGTGGCGGTGCGCTTCCACCTTTTCCACCTTCGATGGCTTCCAGCCGCGCATCTTGAATTCAAGCGAGACGACCCGCGCGCCGGCCTTGAGTTCCTTTTCGAACTTCGGCCGGAGCTGGTCGTTGGCCTCGGTGAGCAGGTACAGCGTGACGACGTCGGCGTCCCTCAGATCCACCTGCATCATGTCGCCCTGGATCACCTTCACCTGGTCGCCGAGTCCCATGATCTCGCTCTGCTCGCGCGTCCGGCGCACCAGCGTGCCGCTCAACTCGACGCCCACGGCCTTGGCGCTGAACTTCTTCGCCGCGCTGAACAGGATGCGCCCGTCGCCGCAGCCGAGGTCGTAAACGGTTTCACCGCTCTTCAGCCCGGCCAGTTGCAGCATCTTGTCCACCACGGGCTGCGGCGAGGTGACGTATGGAGCCAGCTTCGCCGGCTTCGGTTTGGGCGGATCGATGGCCAGCGCGGGCACGGCCAGGATCGCCAGCGTCACGAGTGATCGGACCACGTGCCTCATAACCCGGTTTGCACGGCCAGCCTGGCCGTGGCGCTCTTCTTCCCTGTCTTGGATTGTACAACCTTCGAAACGATCTCGGTCACCGCGTTCCACAGGTCCTTGGGCCGCGAGATGGTGTATTCGATGCCCTTGAGGATGCGCACCGCATTGCCGATCGAATCCCGCCACGGGTTGTTCTGCGGGTTCAGATTGTAGTTCATGTAAAAAACCGGATACTCGATCGGCCCCACCGCCTCCAACTCCTCGGCCGGCACATTGCGCTCCAGCATCGCCTTCGGCCCGGCAAACACCAGCGCGTCGGGCGGGTTCTCGTCGGCGAGTTCGGTCCGGATCAGGTTTGACAGAAACTCCGTCTCCGAGTGCTTCTGCTGCAACGCCGCCATGTCGACCGTGCCCAGTTGCAGCGACTCCACCGCCTTGCCGATCGCCGGAATGTCGATATTGCCGCCCGATTGCTGGCGGTAGAGCACCTTCTGCTGCTGCAGGTTGAAGGCCACCACCGAAAAGCGATGGATCCGCGGTTCGCGCTGAAACTGCCGCAGTATCGAAACCAGCGCCGCCGTGTCCACCGGACGCAACGCCGCCGACAGCGCATTCTGCGGCGCGAAATTCACCATCACCTTCACGTCCACCGGACTCTCCGCCTCGGCCCGCTCCACCGGCGGTTCCTCGGCGAAGCTCTCCTTTTCGCTGGCCTCGATGCGCCCCGCCGCCAGCGTCAACGTCAACTGGCTGTCCTTCTCGGGCAGCTTGGCTTCGGCGTCCCAATATTGTGAACATACCCGTTCCAGGCGGTCCCTCATCAGCCAGTCGATCCTATAACGGCCTTCGCCCAGATCGAATGAACCCTGAAGGAACGCATCTCCCTTCGCATCTGCTTCTATTGATGGGACGTGGATGCGCTGCTGAAAGTAAACAGGAGATTCGCCTTCTTTTTCCGATGTGACGCGAAATACGATGGTCAGCAGGTTCTCATACCCGGCCAGTTCCTTGAGCGGAACCCGGATCTCATAGCCGGCGTGGAATCGTAAGTCAAAGCCAAGCAAGGGCTTAACGGGTTCGACCAGGCACGGCAGGTCGGTCCTTGCCTCGCGCGCCTCAAACACCGCCGAGTCGGTCCCGATGATGGACGGCGGCCCGCCCTGGGCCGATCTCAACAGGCTCTGCCCGCCCACACCGGGCGCTCCAACCACGGCCGCCGCAAACAGCACGGCGGCGGCGCCCCCGCGGGGTGTCAACCGGCTGCCATATTGCCTCGCGCTCCGCATGCCCCAAACCCTGGTTTCGCTTCCCATCTTATACTGATACGCCCGATCCCGGCGCCCGGAATCGGCCGCCGTGCCCTTATAGATCGGTTGACCCCGCCGAAGGCTTCATATTCCTGGCCAACGCCATGTGTTACTCTGCCTTCGTATGGCCGGACGCAGCGTAAACAAAGTCATCCTCATCGGGCACCTCGGCAAGGATGCCGAAACCCGGTTCACCACCTCTGGAATCGCCCTCACCCGCTTCACCCTTGCGACCAACCGCCGCGTTAAGGATTCGCAGACCGGGGACTGGCGCGACGAAACCGACTGGCACAGCCTCGCCTTGTGGCGCAATGAAAACCTGGGCCAGTACCTGCTCAAGGGCAAACAGGTCTTCGTCGAGGGCCAGCTCCGCAGCCGGTCCTACGAAGACAAGGACGGCCAGAAGAAATACGTCACCGAAGTCGTGGTGGATGAGATCATCCTGCTCGGCGGCGGCGGCGGCCGCGGCGACGATGCCGGCGGCGGTTGGGGCGACGCCACCCAGCGCGCGCCCGTCAACCGTCCGGCACAGCAGCCCGCTCCCGGACCGCCCGACGCCGAATTGCCGCCCGAACTCGGCAACGACGACGTGCCTTTTTAGGCGGCCTTCATTCCGGTCCCGCTCGCGGCGTGATAGTGTTGCCGCATGACCGCGGTGTCCATGCCCGACACGCCCGCGTCCCTCGAGCTCGACGGCGGACTCTTCCTCCGCCAGCCCACCCTCGGCGATGCGCCCATCATCTTTGCCGCCGTCCGCCGCCACCGCGATGACCTGCGCCAATGGCTGCCCTGGGTCGACTCCACCGAATCGGTGGCCGACACCATCGCCTTTGTCGAATCCTCAATCGCCCGCCGCGCCTCCGGCCAGGCCTTTGTCTACGGCATCTGGCTCGATCTGGATTTCATCGGAGTGATCGACCTCCATGCCGTCGACGCCCTCAACGCTTCCGCCCAGATCGGCTACTGGCTCGCCCCGCCGGCCCGCCGCGGCGGACACATGACGCAAGCTGCCGCGGCCGTCCTTGGCCTTGCCTTCGAGATCATTGGCCTGGAACGCGTCGAGATCCGCTGCGCCTCCGGCAATGACGCCAGCGCCCGCATCCCGGAAAAGCTCGGCTTCAAGCAAGAGGCCACCCTGCGCCACGCCCAGCACACCGGCCGCGGCTTCGCCGACCTGCGGCTGTTCAGCCTGTTGTCGGACGAGTATCAGTCCCTGCTCGGGACCGTTTAGGTGAGCGTCTCCAGCGCGGTCTGCATCTCGCTCTCGGCGTGGCGATCGCCGATTTGACGGGCCGTTTCGATGCCCAGTTCGAGGTAGCCCCGCGCCCCCGCGATGTCGCCCGCCGATTCGCACGCGCGCCCCGCCATGAAGTAGGCCGAGACGTAATTCGGATCGCGGTTGATCAATTCGTCGAACTCCTGCTTCGCCTCGGCGAACCTGTGGCTGTTCGAATACTCCATGGCCAGCATGAACCGTACCCGGCTGTCCTCGGGCGTCTGCTCGACCATTCCCTTCAGTGCATCCAATCTCGGCATATCTCTCCATGGTAGCGGGACGGACCGCGGGATGGTACTCTGCCATTCATGGAAGGCCGCCCGGTCAGCGAATCCGTCAGCGAGATCGCCGAGTTCGCTCTGCCCATCTACGCCAATCCGTTGGGCTACCTGCTCGGCGGCCGCATCATGCACCTGGTGGATCTCGCCGCCGCCACCGCCGCCATGCGCCACGCGCGGCGCAGCGTCGTCACCGCGTCGGTGGATTCGATGACCTTCCTGCATCCGGTGCGGATCGGTCAACTGGTGACTTTGAAGTCCTCGGTGAACCGCGTCTTTCGCAGTTCAATGGAGGTCGGCGTCAAGGTGACGGTCGAGGATCTCAGGACCGGCGCCATCCAGCACACCAACTCCTGCTACCTGACCTTCGTCGCGCTCGACGACGAAACCGGCCGCCCGGTCGCAATCCCGCCCGTCATCCCCGCTTCCGATGCCGAACAGCGCCGCTTCGCCGAAGCCGGCGTCCGCCGCGTCGTCCGCCTCGACCAGAAGCGCCAGGCGCTGCACCACGAAGAGAAGTCTTAGCGCCCCTCGCCCACCCGGTGCAGCTTCATCAGGTTCGTCGTCCCTGGACGCCCGATCGGCTGGCCGGCGACGAAAACCACGCTCTCGCGCGGCGTCACCCACCCCCGTTCCAGCAACATCCGGTCCATCTCGCCCATCATCTCGTCGGTCGACAACAGGTCCGGCGCGATCACCGGCTTCACGCCATAGACCACGCTCAACGACCGCGCCACCTTCTCGGTCTGCGTGAAGGCGTAGATCGGCACCGGCGGCCGGAACCTCGCCACCAGCCGCGCACTCGACCCGCTGGCCGTGAAGACCACAATCGCCGCCGCCTTGGCCAGCTTCGCCGCGTGATAGGCCTGCTGGGCGACGATCTCGGCGTGCGTGTTGCTGGTCCGCTCCGGCGGGTCCGGGAAGCCCAACTGGCGCAGGCTCTCCTCGGCCTGTTTCGCCACCCGGTCCATCATCCGCACCGCCTCCACCGGATACTTGCCCACCGAGGTTTCGGCCGACAGCATCACCGCGTCGGTGCCGTCATAAATGGCGTTGGCCACGTCGCTCACCTCGGCGCGCGTGGGCACCGGACTCTCGATCATCGATTCCAGCATCTGCGTGGCCGTGATGACAAATTTACCGGCCCGCCGCGACTGGTCGATGATCGACTTCTGGATGAACGGCACCTGCTCCAGCGCCATCTCGACGCCCAGGTCGCCCCGCGCCACCATCAAGCCGTCCGATTCGCTGATGATGTCCTTGATCTGCGAGACGGCCTCGGGCTTTTCGATCTTGGCGATGATCGGCAGGTTTGCGCCCTTTTCCTCCAGAAACAGCCGCAGCCGCAGCACGTCGCTCGGTTTGCGCACGAACGACATCGCCACCAGGTCGATGCCCGCCTCAAGTCCCGCTTGCAGGTTCGCCATGTCGGCGCGCGTCAGCGACGGCGTGCTCAACTGCGCGCCCGGCAGGTTGATGCCCTTGCGGTCAGAGATCCAGCCGCCGCGCTTGATGAGGCACTTCACCGCCGTCGAGTCGCCGCCGGTCACTTCCAACTCCAGGGTTCCGTCGGCCAGCAGCACGCGGTCGCCCGGCTTCAGGTCCTTGGCGAAGTCAGGATAGGTGGTGGACGCCGCCGTCGCGTCGCCGAGGATGTCCTCGGTCGTGATCGTGAACGTCCCGCCCGCCTCCAGCAGCGCCTTGCCGCCCTGGAATCGCCCGACCCGGATCTTCGGTCCCTGCAAGTCCAGCAGGATGCCCACCTGCTGCCCGACGTCTTTCTCCGCCCGGCGGATCCGGCCCGCCATTTCAGTCCGCTCCTCCGGCGTGCCATGCGAGGCGTTCAGCCGGAACACGTCCACTCCGGCCAGAATCAGTTCCTCGATGCGCTCTTGTGACTCAGTCGCCGGGCCCAGCGTGGCGATGATCTTTGTGTTTGTCATGGAAATGCACCCGCCTCGGTGGGTTACGATGGCTCTTTATCCATTATGCCAATCCATCAGGCGGTGATCCTCGCCATCGTTCAGGGTCTGACCGAATTCCTCCCCATCAGCTCCTCGGCCCATCTCGCCCTCGCCCCCTGGCTGCTGGGCTGGAAGGACCAGGGCCTCACCTTCGACATCGCCCTGCACTTCGGCACCTTGGCCGCTGTCCTGATCTACTTCTTCAAGGACTGGGTCCAGATCGTCGGCCAGGCCTTCGGCTGGCGGAACGGCGCCGACGCCCAACTCCGCATGTCGCCGAAACTGCTCTGGACCATCGCCGCCGCCACCCTGCCGATCGGCGTGCTGGGCCTGACCTTCAAGGACGCCGCCGAGACCACCTTCCGCTCGCCCTGGGTGATCGGCGTCATGCTCATCCTCGTCGGCCTGCTGATGCTGTGGGCCGAAAACGTCAGCCGCCGCGAAAAGGGCATCGGCCAGGTGACGTTCGCCGACGCCATCACCATCGGCTTTGCCCAGGCCCTGGCCATCATCCCAGGCACCTCCCGCAGCGGCATCACCATCACCGCCGGGCTCTTCCGTCACGTCGAGCGCGAAGCCGCCGCCCGCTTTTCCTTCCTGCTGTCCACTCCGGCCATCGGCGCCGCCGCTCTGCTGGCCTTCAAGGATCTCCATGACGCCGGCGGCGTGCCGAACGACGAAATCGCCTCGTTTGCAACCGGCATCCTGGTCAGCGGGCTAACCGGTTGCCTGGTGATCGGCGGCCTGCTGAAATACCTGCGTTCACATAGCCTGCGGTTTTTTGTTGCATACCGGATCATTTTTGGTATTCTTGTACTGGCTCTGGCTTTCTTCCGCCGTCAGGCGGGATGAAGGTGCGTTTACACAGTTTTGGCGCGCGCGTCCGCGAGGCCGCCGGGATCGTCGTCCTGGCCGCCGCGGTTGCGTTCAGTTGCGCGCTTCTCTCCTTCACCCCGTCTGACCCCTCTTTCAACACCGCCGCCGGCGCGGCCCGTCCCGGCAACTGGATCGGTCCCATCGGCGCCCACATCTCCGACCTCTGCTACCAGACCTTCGGGCTCGCCGCCTGGCTTCTGCCCGCCATCGCCGCCCTCGGCGGCTGGGCCTGGTTCCGCCGCCGCGAGTGGCGCTCCCCGGGCGTCCACTTCGCCGGCTACGCCCTGATGACGGTTTGCGTGGCCGCCGCCGCCAGCATCCTCGCCCCCGTGCGCCCCTATGACGGCGCATTCGAAATCGGCGGCGCCGCCGGCTTCCTCGTCTCCACTTCCTTGATCGGCATCCTCAACCCCGCCGGCAGCCTCATCGCTCTGGCCACGCTGTTGATCCTGTCGCTCTATCTGGTTTCCACTTTCTCGCTCTCCTCCGCCGGCGACGCGGTCGAGTCGTGGTTGGCCCCGCGCCTCGACCGTTTGCGTCGCCGGAAACCCGAACCCCAGCCCGGCCTGGTCTATGTGCCCGGCCAGCCCGCCCACGCCATGGCTGCCGCCGCCGGGGCCGGACACGGCGCGGCGTTTTCCTCGCCCGGCCTGACGGCCGGCATCGAGGCCGGCTACCCCGGCCACCCCTACGAGCCGCATTACGAGATCCGCGACGAAGTCTTTGCCCAGGATGCCGCCGTCGCTCTGCGGTACGGCTCCGCCGGCCATTCCAATGGCGGCGGTTCAAGCGGCTACTCCGGCGGCTTCGGCAACGTCGCCGTCGAGGACGGCCTCGCCCCTTGGGAAGACCCCGCCTCCGAACCTGAGATCCCGATCAGGGAACTCGCTCCCGAACAGCCCGCCATCACGCCGCCCGCGCCCGCGCCCGTCAAGGCCGCCAGAATCTCCCACTCGCCCCTGCCGGCCTGCTTCCAGCGGCCGCCAACCAAACTGCTGAACCCCGTCCCCGATCGCGAACTCTACGATTCCGACGAACTCAAGGAGATCGCCTCCAGCATCAAGGCCAAGCTCGAAGAGTTCAACGTCCGCGGCAACGTGGTCCAGATCAACCCCGGTCCCGTCGTCACCACCTTCGAATTCAAGCCCGACGCCGGCGTCAAAATCGCCAAAATCACCACGCTGGCCGAAGACCTCTGCCTGGGCCTTCAGGCCGAATCCATCCTCATCGAGCGCATTCCCGGCAAGCCCACGGTCGGCATCGAGGTTCCCAACAGCCGCCGCGAGACGATTTCGCTGCGTCAGATCATCGAGTCCGCCGAATTTCAGGACGCCCGCTCCCCCCTCACCATCGCCCTGGGCAAGGACATCAGCGGCCGCATTCGCATCACCGAACTCGACAGGATGCCGCACTTGCTGATTGCCGGCTCGACGGGTTCGGGCAAGTCCGTGATGCTGAACGCGCTCATCATGTCGCTGATCTATAAGTCCGCGCCCGACGAGGTCCGCATGATCATGGTGGACCCCAAACGCGTCGAACTCGGCATCTACGACGGCATCCCCCACCTGCTCACGCCCGTTATCACTGAGCCGAAGAAGGCCGTCAACGCCCTGCGCAACGCCGTCCTCGAAATGGAGCGCCGCCTGAAACTGCTGGCCTCGCACGGCGTCCGCAACATCGAACAGTTCAACCGGAAGATGCGGCAGGCCATGGACAAGCCGCTCGCCCTGTTCCCCGAATCCGGCCTTCCGGTGCTGGACGAAGACAAGCCGCTGCCCTACATCCTGGTGGTCATCGACGAGTTGGCCGACCTCATGATGCTCGAACGCGCCGGCGTCGAGGCCAGCGTCATCCGCCTGGCCCAGATGGCCCGCGCCGTCGGCATCCATTTGGTGCTGGCCACGCAGCGGCCTTCCGTGGATGTCATCACCGGCCTCATCAAAGCCAACTTCCCGGCCCGCATTTCGTTCCGTGTCGCCACGCGCGTCGATTCCCGCACCGTGCTCGACGTCATGGGCGCCGAACACCTGCTGGGCAAGGGCGACATGCTTTTCCTGCCGCCGGGCAGCGCCCGGCTGGTGCGCGTCCACGGCGCCTTTGTCACCGAGAACGAGATCACCGAAGCGGTCGATTTCTGCCGCCAGCAGGCCCAGCCCGACTACGACGAAAGCTACCTCATCGCGCCGCCGTCGGAAGACGATGAAGACGGCGCCTGCGACATCGCCGATGAAGTGGAAGACCCGCTCTACGTCGATGCCGTCGGCGTGGTCTGCGAAATGGGCAAGGCCTCGACGTCGATCCTGCAACGGCGTCTGCGGCTGGGCTACGGCCGCGCCGCCCGCATCCTGGACCGGATGCAAAGAGAAGGCATCATCGGCCCGCCCGACGGATCGCGCCCGAGAGACGTTTTGCGCCGTCCCGGCTTCCTGGACGCGCCGGGCGATGAGAGTTTGCGCTGACGCTTAAACCCTGGGGGCCTCATCTTCCTGAGCCAGGCCCCCAGGGTCCTTTTTCGCATCCCCAGTCAGATACCCTCGATCCATGGCTCGGTTTGTCTTCTGGAATATGGCGCGGAAGCCTCAGCTCACGCTGGCCTCGGCCATCATCCATCAGAATCAGGTTGACGTCTTCCTGACGGCGGAGTTCGGAGGCGAAGGCGAGCAACTGCTGGCGCAAATCAACACGAACGGCCGCTCGTTTGATTTCCTCCCCTCCAGGCGAACCGCCGGATTGACACTCTTCTCGAGTACTTTGGAGTTCACGGCGCGTCTTCTGGCCGATCTGGACCGTGTCTCGGTCTATGAACTATCGGCAATCGGCAAGTCGCAACCGCTTTTGCTGTTTCTCGTCCACCTTCCCAGCAAACTCTACAGGTCGCCGGATGACCAGACAGCCATCGCCTCGGTGCTGGCTTCCGACATCAGGCGATTCGAATTGGAACATGGCCATCGCCGGACCATGGTTATCGGTGATTTCAACATGAACCCCTTCGAGAACGGGATGATCGGAGCCCGCGAGATTCACGGCATGGGTGCTGGTGATGTGGCGGGTGGCATCTCCAGAACCGTGCGCGGCGAACAGTACAGTTTCTTCTTCAACCCCACGTGGTCTCTTCTCGCCAACCGGCAAGGCAGCGCGCAAGGCACCTATTACTATCCTGGGTCCGGCTACTACGAGCACTTCTGGCACACCTTCGACCAAGTGCTCGTCCGTCCGGAGATCCAGAAGTCCTTCCGCCATGAGTCTTTGCGGGTCATCACCATGGCCGGCACAGCAAGGTTGTTGGATTCCCGTGGAATGCCGGATAAGATGAAAGCATCGGACCACCTTCCGATCCGGTTCGATTTCGATCTCTGAGGTGAGGGTTATGATCGTTGGCGATCTCTGGCCGGTCTTGACCGGCTTCGATGACAGGGCCACTCCGCTGTCAGTACTTCGGGAGCAGGCCCGGCTCCTGGGCACGAAGAGTTCTGGAAAGCTGATGGCGGAACTGGTGACATTCCCGGTCGGGTCCGATCTTCGACACGCATTCGAGATCGTGGCTCCTTCGCTTGGCGGCTACCGGTTTCAACTGTTCAGTATCACTCACCCGCCCGAACTTTATCCGATGACGGCCGAGATCGGCGGCAAGACAGTGCTGATCCGAACTGAGGCGGAGTTCGAGACGCAGCTTCGCGAGGTCCTCTCCTCTGATAGGACAAGGAAGATCCTCGCGAACCTGCTTTCTCAAGTTGACGCTCTCGCGGCCTAAACTCCTGCTTGCGGGAAGGGCGTCGTTTGCCGCCACTTCGCCGATCGCCGCCTGAACTCATATTCCTTAGCCGCCCCTGCCCACAAAGGGCGCGAGGGCCGCCAACGGACTCGCTTGTCACCCCTCAATTGGTGTTGGGTTTCAATGACCTCAATCGGCCGCGATCGTGGTCCGCGGTTCGGCATCCACCGCACCCAGATCCAGTTCGAGACCGAAGTCCTGCCGCACCCGGTCGCGGAAACTGGCCGTGTCGAGGGTGTTGAACCCGGTCCACTCTTCGTCGCTCATCGATGCGCGCCACGCGAGGAATGGTGCGGCGTCCGGCCCCGCGGTGTGCCGGAGCTTCCATGTCCCGCTCTCGAAGACTTCCTTGATCACTTCCGCGACCACCGCGGGCGGCGTGGGGTGCTGAAGCGATGCGCGGAAGAGTGAGGCCAGGTGGGCGATATGTCTGTATTTCGTCGGAGGCGGCTGCTTGAGCGCGTGCGCCAGCGGCGTGTCGATGATTCCGGGCTGCACAATGTGGACCCGCACTCCGAACGGCTGCATCTCCTGCGCCAGGGTCTCGCTCAAAGCCTCCAGAGCGTGCTTCGAGGCCGCGTAGGCGCCGAGCGGAGACGCGGCGATCTTGCCGGCCACCGAAGTCACGTTGATGATGCAGCCGTTGCGCCGTTGCCGCATCGCCGGCAGGACCTTTTGGATGCACCTGATCGCTCCGAAGTAGTTGGTCTCCATGATGGACCGGAAGTCATCCAGGCAGAGTTCCTCGGTTGAGCCGTGGCGCTCGATGCCGGCATTGTTGATCAGGACATCGATCTGTGCGCCTTGCTGAGAGATCGACTCAAAACACTGCTCCACTGACTGGCACGAGTTGACGTCCAGTTTGTGGACCGTGAGTTGCAGCCCGTCGCTGGCCGCTCTGATGGCCAGTTCGGCCGATTTCTCCGGATTGCGCATCGTGGCGTAGACTCTGTGCCCAGCCTTCGCCAGGGAGAGTGCCGTAGCCAGGCCGATGCCGGAACTACATCCGGTGATGAGTATATTCGTCATGCGTGTGGTCCTTTCGCCTCCGAACGGCCGCTGATCGCTGAGACCACGACAGATTCCCAGAGTCACCGGTTGGATGCGTTCGAGGATACCACACGAGGAAGTAAAGGAAAGGTCAAACCCTGTCCGGACAGGGCCGGAGTGGCTGACCCGGAAGGTCCCGCTCCACTGCCGGTCGAAGAGCAAGACCTCCGCCTGTGCGACGGCCTCAATCCGCGGCAGCGATTCCCGTTCCAGCGCACGCGCGTCGCCGCCCTTCAACCTTTCGCCGTTTGCCGTCACTTCGCCGCCGGCCACCTGCAGCCACACGCCGCGGCCTTCTACAATCGGGTACTCGACCGTGCTGCCCGCCTCCAGCCGTCCCGCGGGAACCGCGGCATCCTGATGGATCGTCACCGCGCCTCCGCGGGCGTCTCTGGACGCAATCACCCGCGGCCTGTTCTGCAAATCCTCCGGCGAAAACGCCGTCTGTCCGTAGCCCGGTTCCAGGCCCGTCCGTTCCAGATGGATCCAGATCTGGAACAGGCGCATGTCTTCGGGCTGTTCAGCCGTGTGCCGGAAAACGGCGCCCGCGGTTTGAAAAGTGAACACGGAAGCGGTCTGGCGTAAGCCGGTACCGCGCTATCATTTACCCATGGACAGGCCCCTGATCATCCTCCTTCTTTGCCTGCTTCCCGTGGGCGCCGCGCCGCCGGAGAGTTACATCCCGGCGTTGAAGACGACGCTGAACGGCAACATTCTGAACTTCTGGCTGTCGAAGTCGATCGACAAGACCCACGGCGGATACAAGATCCGGTTCGGGCCCAATGGCGAGGACCAGGGCGACGGGCCGAAGGCGCTGGTGACGCAGTCGCGCACGGTGTGGCTGTTTGCCCGCGCCGCCCGCGCCGGCTATGGCGACAGGAAGCAACTGCTGGCGGCCGCGGACCACGGCTACCGGTTCATGCTGGCGAAGATGTGGAACCAGAAGCATGGCGGATTTGCGTGGAGCGTGGATGCGGCCGGCGATACGAAGACACAGCCGAAGATCCATTTGTACGGCCAGTCGTTCGCGCTGTATGCGATTTCGGAATACGCGCTGGCGTCGGGGCGCAGGGACGTCCTCGATTTCGCGGTCAAGTATTTCAACCTGCTGGAACAGAAGGCCCACGACAAGCAGTTTGGCGGATATATCGAATTTTTCAATGAGGACTGGTCGCCCGGCGACGGGCCCAGCTATATGTCCGCCCCCGGCGACTACAAGCTGATGAACACGCACCTCCATCTGATGGAGGCCATGACCACCTTTTACCGCGCCTCGAAACTGCCGCTGGCGCGGACCCGTCTCATTGAATTGATGTCGATTGAAAGCAACGCCGTCGTCCGCAAATCCATTACCGCCTGCACCGATCAGTACAGGCGCGACTGGACGCCGGTGTTGGAGGGCAACGCGGCGCGCGTGAGCTACGGGCACGATCTGGAAAATATCTGGCTGCTGGCCGATGCCGCGGATGCGGCCGGGCTGCCCGTCGCCCCGTACCTCGATTTCTTCCGTGAAAACTTCGCCTATTCGATGAAGTACGGCTGGGACCCGAAGGATGGCGGATTCTGGTATTGGGGCTGGTTCCGCCAGCCCGCCAGCGGGCGTTTCAAGAGCTGGTGGGTGCAGTCGGAAGCGCTTGTCAGCGCGCTGATGATGTATAAGTTGACCCGCGACCCCCAGTACCTGGACGTCTTCGAGAAGACCTGGCGGTTCATCGACGGCCATCACATCGACCGTGTGAACGGCGAGTGGTGGGAAAGCGTCGACGAAGGTCTGCGGCAATCGGGCAACAAGGCCCATGCCTGGAAGGGCGGATATCACAACGGCCGTGCCATGATTGAAGCTATCAGCCTGATCGAATCGTTCGGAGCGTCAAAATGAACTTCAGAACCACCCGGCGCCAGTTTGTTTCATCGGCGGCGATGCTGCCCGCGCTCGCGGGCGGCGCTGAACCGGGCTTCAAGCGGATCTTCGACGGCAAGACGCTGGAGGGCTGGCGGCTGATCCGCGGACGCGGCCGCGGATACGTTGTCGAGGACGGTATCCTCGTCTGCCCGCGCGACGGCGGCGGCAACCTGTTCACCGAAGCCGAATACGCCGACTTCATCCTCCGCCTCGAATGGCGCCTCTGGGCGGGGGGTAACAACGGCATCGGCATCCGCGCGCCGTTCGAGGGCGACGCGGCGTTCGTGGGCATGGAAATCCAGGTGCTCGACGACAACGGCCCGATGTACAAAGACCTCAAACCGGGCCAGTACACCGGTTCGGTCTATGATGTCGCCGCCGCCCGCCGGGGCTTCGTCAAGCCCGCGGGCGAATGGAACAGATTCGAAATCCACGCGGAAAAGCGCATCATCCGGGTCACTCTCAACGGCGAACTGATCACCGACGCCGACCTGTCCAGGATCACTGACCCGAAGATTCTGGCCCGGCACCCCGGCCTGGCCCGGACGTCGGGCCACATCGGACTGCTCGGCCACGGAACCCGGGTCGAGTTCCGCAAACTTCGCGTGAAGACGATCTAGGAGGGAGCGGGCCGCATTGACTGAGCGCTCAAGCGGGTGGAACTGGCTCAACCGGCCGCAGCCGGGCGTCCATCCGCACTCGCCTGAACTGGGCGCGCTTCTGGACGCGTTGCCCATCAGCGTCTTCGCCTACATGCCCGACCGCGGCGTTGTCTACGCCAACAGGACCCTCGCCGAACGGATGGGGCGCCCGGCGGAGCAACTCATCGGCCTGCAACCGCCGGACTTCTTCCCGCCTCACGTATCCGAACAGATACTGATACAGCAGCAGCGGGCGCTGGCCGGCGAGGCGGTCGCACTGGAGGTCCCGTTCACGCTGCCGCACCGGCCGGAAGGCGGCATCGGATTGATGAACGTGGCGGCCTGCGACGCGCCCGGCGCCGGAAGGGTGATCACGGTCGCGGTGCGCGACATCACCAGGGAGCGCGAGGTGGAAGTAGACCTGGCGCGCCAGCGCGACTTCATCCAGGCGCTTTTCGATACCACCGACGCGCTGCTCATCGTCATCGGCCAGGACGGCGCCGTGGTGCGCTGGAACCGCGCCTGCGAGCGGTTGACCGGCTTCCATATCTCCGAGGTGGCGGGACGCAAATTCACCGCCGCGCTGGTGAGCGCCGGGGCGCGCGGGGCCGGCGAAGCGCTGCTTGCCGACGCGCTTGCCAACGAACGGGTCGAGCGGGGGAATCTGCCGCTGGTCGCGCGCGATGGCCGCACGATCCACGTCGCCTGGTCGGCGTCGTCGCTGGCAGCCGACGATCCCGCCCAGCGCTTCACGCTGTTGACCGGAGTTGACGAAACCTCCGCCATCACGGCCAGGCGCCATCAGGCCGAGTCGGCCCTCGAGTTCGAGGCCGTCTGGGAGTCAGTGGCCGACGCGATGATGTTTCTCGATTCATCCGGGTCGATCGCCGCATCCAATTCGGCGCTCCGCCGCATGGCTGGTCTGCCCGGAAATCACGTCGATGGCCGGGTTTTCCTCGATATCCTCCGCCAGTGGCCGGGCCATGAACAGGATGAACTCGCTCAGTTCAGGGCAAGGTATGACGCGCGCTGCTTTCCCGAACGCGAAGTCGCCGAGTACCACTTGAACTCCGGCCGCGTCGCCTGGTTTGAAATGGCCAGTTCGCTGGTGGACCGCCCCGGCCAGCCCACCCTCGTCCTGCAGATCGCCCGCGACATCACCGAGCAGGTCAAGCGCGAGCAGCAACTTCGCGAGACCAACGAGTTTCTCGAATCAGCCACCCAGTGGGCCAAGGAGATGGCCGCCAGCGCCGAACTGGCCAGCGCCGCCAAGAGCGAGTTCCTGGCCAACGTCAGCCACGAAATCCGAACGCCGATGAACGGCATCCTCGGCATGACGGAGCTGGCGCTGATGACCGGCCTGACAGAGGAACAGCGCGAATACCTCACGATGGTGGAAAGCTCGGCCGAATCGCTGCTCACGCTGCTCGACGATATCCTCGATCTCTCGAAGGCGGAGGCAGGACGCATCGAGTTCCGCCCCGCGCCGTTCGACCTCGCGGCCGAGATCGAGAGCCTGATGAAACCCATCACCCACCGGGCGGCGGCCAAGAACCTCTCGGCCCACGTCACGTTTTCCCCGAATCTGCCCCGCACCGTGGTGGGCGACTGGAGCCGCCTCCGCCAGGTCCTTCTCAACCTGCTCGCCAACGCCGTCAAGTTCACCGACGCGGGCGAAGTCCGCCTCTCGGTGGAATGCCTCGGCTACGAAAACCGCGACGCCCGCATCCGCTTCATCATCAGCGATTCCGGCATCGGCATCCCGCCCCACCGCGTCCAGGACGCCTTCGCCCCGTTCACCCAACTCGATGGCTCGAATACCCGCCGCCGCGGCGGCACCGGCCTGGGCCTTTCCATCTGCTCAAAGCTGGTCGACCTCATGGGCGGGCGCGTCTTCGTCCGCGCCACCGGCGGCCCGGGCGCCGATATCGGCTTCGTCCTGCCTTTGCCCGTGGCCGCCGACGACGTCCTGCCCCGTCCCACGAACCATCTCGTCCCTAAACGCTTCGACCGCCCCGTCCACTGCCTGCTGGCCGAGGACAATCCGGTCAACCAGCGGCTCTTCCTCGCCATGTTCGATCGCGCCGGAATTCGCGCCACGCTGGCCCGTAACGGCGTCGAGGCCGTCAAACTGGCTCGCGAGCAGACCTTTGATTTCGCCATCATGGACGTCCAGATGCCCGAAATGGACGGACTGGAAGCCGCCGGCGCCATCCGCCGGTCCGAAAGGGGGAGCACGCGCCACCTCCCGATCATCGCCATCACCGCCCACGCCATGCCCGGCGACCGCGACCTCTGCTTCACGGCGGGAATGGACAGCTACCTCAGTAAGCCCGTGCGGATGGAAGTTCTGCTCGACGAAATCCACAACCTCCTGTCGCAAATTCCAGTTTCTGGCACAATGGGGATGTCGGCTCAACCGTCAGACAAACGAATGTCAACGATCGACTATGCGCAGGCGCTTGACCGCGTCGGCGGAGACCGCGAACTGCTCGGTGAACTGGCCATGCTGTTCCTCGACGAGCACCCGAGGCTGCTGGGCGAGTGCGGCGCCGGCATCGATAGCGGTGACCTCGCCGCCGTCTCCGCGGCCGCCCACCAGTTGAAGGGCCTGCTGGCCCAGTTCGGTTCCGAACAGGGCCGCCAGTCCGCCACGGCGCTGGAGAGCGCCGCCAAGGCGGGAGACGAAGCCGCCTGCAGGCCCGCGTTCGAGGCGCTGTCGCTGTTTCTCGACGGTCTGCGCCCCGTCTTCACCCGCCTGGCGGCGGGCGAAGAGATCTGCTGACTTTCATCGCCTACCTCGCCCGCCGCGCGTGCCATAGCGTGGACACGATGATCACCGCCGCCCCGATGAGGGCGAACACCCCCGTCCGCTCGCCATGGACGATCCATGTCCAAACCGGGTTCAACACCGGTTCGAGCAACAGAATCGCCGACGACTCAAACGCTTCCACGTGCTTCATCCCGCGTGTCAGGAAGATGTAGGCCAGCCCCACCTGGAACACGCCGAGGTAAGCGACGATGGCGTAGTCAGCCCCGCTACCCCCAACCGGGAACGCCATCGGCAGAGCCAGCGCCGCGGTCAGTGCGTTGCCCAGCACCACGATGGCCAGCGAGCCCGAGTCATTGCGCCCCCGCGCCTGCCACCGGATGGCGGCGATGGTCAGCGCCCAGGCCAGCCCGGAGAGAAGCGCAAGTGCATTTCCCAACATGGGGTTAGGCGCGGTTTGCTGACCCTCTGGAACACCCGCGAAAAACAGACCCAGGCCCGCGGCCAGCAGAGCCGCGTAGAGCAAATCCCGCCGCCGGACCGCCTCTTTCAAGAGCAACGGTCCGATCAACAGCAGCCACGCCGGCGCCGTCGCCTGGAGGAAGATGGCGTTGGCCGACGTGGTCATCTTGTTGGCGTGGACGAACAGCGTCAGGCACGAGGCGTAGGCCAGCGCCGGAGCCGCAATCTGCCACCGCCACCCCTTCCGCGCGCCGGGCAGCAGGACAAACAGCACCGACGCCGCGATCAACGACCGCAACCCGGCCGTCTGCCAGGCGTTCATCGTGATCGCCTTGATGGCGGCTCCGCCCGTGGAGAACAGAACGGCGGCGAGCGCAAGTGCGAGTCTGGCTGGCATAAATATGTATATCTGGTATGCTGATATGTATGAGGACGACGATGAATCTGGACGACAGCCTCATGACCGCCGCTAAGAAACTGGCGGCCGAAACCGGGCAGACGCTCACTGAAATTGTATCGGATGCGCTCCGCGAACGCCTGTCGCGCACTCAGTCTGCCCCCGCCAATCGCCCCAGCCTGCCGGTCTTCCACGGCGCCGGACTGGCGTCAGGCGTGGATCTGTCCAGCAACGCGGCGTTGCTGGAACTCATGGAGAGTCAACGTGATCCTGGCTGATGTGAATGTACTGGTCCACTCGTTCCGCGCCGACTCGCCTCGCCACTCCGCCGTCGCTCCATGGTGGCGCGAAACCGTCTACTCCACCGCGCCGTTCGCCGTCCCGGATCTGGTCTTCTCCGGATTCCTGCGCGTCGTCACCATGCCGCGGATCTTCAACCCGCCCTGCACGTTCGACGAGGCCATGGAATACGTCGACGCCGTCCGCGCCCAACCCAATTTCGTCCCGCTCGCTCCGGGCGCCCGCCACTGGGAGGTCTTCACCTCCCTCTGCCGCAAGTCCCGGGCCACGGGCAACCTGATCCCCGATGCCTGGCTAGCCGCTCTGGCCATCGAACACGGCTGCACCCTGGCCACTGACGACGGCGGCTTCAGCCGCTTCCCCGGCCTGAAGTGCCACCGTTTCGATTAACCGTGCGGACTGGACGTGCTGCCGGGTGCGGCTTGGTATCCTGATAGCTGGTGTCTTCGCCTCTCAACGTCCATCTGGAGCATTATGACGGGCCGCTCGACCTGCTGCTGGACCTCATCCGGCGGCAGCAGTTGAACATCCACGACATCCCGATCGCCCAGATCACCAAGCAATACCTGGAGTTCCTGGCGCAGGCGGCGACGCTCGACATCGAGGTTTCGGCCGAATTCGTCTACATGGCGGCGACGCTGATCCATATCAAGTCGAAGATGCTGCTGCCGCGCGACCCGGAACTCGACAAACTGGACCCGCAGGAAGACCCGCGGCGCGAGCTGGTCGACCGGTTGCTCGAATACGAACGCTTCAAGAGCGCGGCGGCCATGTTGCAGGAAAAGCGCATGATCGAGGAGGCGATCTGGTCGAATCCACAGATCGAGAAGTTCGTTTCCGAGGATTCGGGGCCGGACCTGGCGGTGAGCCTGTTCGACCTGGTGAAGACCTTTGAGCAGGTGCTGGAGCGGGCCAAGACCCGTCCGCAGTATGAAGTATCGAAAGAGGATGTGTCGGTTCCCGACATGATCCTCTTTATAGTGAACGTGTTGCGGGGGGCGCCGAAGGGCGAAAGCGTGCCGCTGGTGCCGCTGTTTGAACAGCAGAAGAGCCGGAGGGCGATGATCTGCCTGTTCCTGGCCCTGCTGGAGATGGTGAAGCAGCAGGCGCTGAAACTGACCCAGAAAGAGAGCTTTGGCGAGATTCTGGTGAAGCGCGATGTCGCATTCGATTCGCTCCTGGCCACCGACGATCAGGTGGCAAGGATCGAGGACGAATACAATAACTGACTGAGTTAAGAAAAACAATGGCAGAGAACGAGATTCCGGCCGCCGGCGAGGCGCCCGAGACAGATGAGAACCACGAGCCCGCGAACGGGGTGAGCGCGTCCGGCGACGGCGCCCAATCCTCCATAACCGCCAACGAGGAGGGCGGGTCCGGCGGCCAAGCCGTTCAAATGGAGATGGATGCGGCAGACCTGCTGGGCGGGGCCGAGCAGCCCGCCACCGCGCCCGACGCCCAGGCCGCTGAGCTGAAAGCCGTCCTCGAAGCGGTGGTCTACGTCATGAACGAGCCGATGCCGGCGGGGCAGATCGCCGAGGCGCTGGGCCGGGACAAAAAGGAAGTGGAAGAGGCCCTGCGCCAGTTGGTCGAGGACAGCGCCCAGCCGGGGCGCGGGCTGCTGATCCGCGAAGTGGCCGGCGGCTACCAGATGGCCACCAAGCCGGAACACCATGAAGCGATCAGGACTTTCGTTAAAAACCTCAAGCAACCGTTGAAGCTCTCGCAGGCCGCGCTCGAGACCCTGGCCGTGATCGCCTACAAACAGCCGATCACGTTGCCCGAGATCCTCGAAATCCGCGGCGTCCAGGGCGGCGGGGTGCTCAAGACGCTCATCGACCGTAAACTGGTGACCACGGCCGGACGCAAACAGGTGATCGGCCGGCCGATGCTCTATAAGACGACGAAGGACTTTCTGACGCAGTTCGGGCTGAAGGACGTGAACGAATTGCCGTCGCTGAAGGAGTTTGAGGAGATCCGGCGGCAGTCGATGGCCGACGAGGAGTTTGCCGCCGAGCCGCAACAAAACGAAATCCAGCCGGGTGGCCCGGCGGCGGCGGTGGACGCATTGCTGGATGCCGGCGGGACCGCCGAGAGCGTGGAGGAGACTCCGCCAAACGAAATCCCGGCTGTTGACGAAACGAAAGAAGTTATAGAAATTAACGAACTTATTGGAGAAGAGGTGGCGCAGGCCGGGGAGCCGGAAAGCAAAGAAACGGCGAAAACGAAAAACGGCGAGCCGGGCGGGGAAGAAGGACCGAATGGCTGAGGAGCGGTTGCAGAAGATCATGGCGCGGGCCGGGATCGCGTCGCGGCGTAAGGCCGAGGAGTACATCACGGCCGGGCGGGTGACGGTGAACGGCGAACTGGCGACCGAGCTGGGCGCGAAGGCCGACGCCTCGGCCGACGTGATCAAGGTGGACGGCAAGGCGCTGCGGTTTCCGTCCAAACATGTCTACATTGCGTTGAACAAGCCGAAGGAAGTGGTGACGACGCTCGCGGACCCCGAGGGGCGCAAGACGGTCCGCCATCTGATTGAGCGCAAGATCAAGGCGCGGGTCTTCCCGGTGGGGCGGCTGGACTACCACTCGGAAGGGTTGCTGCTGCTGACCACCGACGGCGAATTCGCCAACCATATCACGTCGCCCAAGACGCACGTCGAAAAGACGTATGTGGCCAAGGTGAACGGCAACCTGAACCTGGAGCAGTTGGAACAGTTTCGCGCCGGCATCCCGCTGCACGGCCGCCGCACCGCGCCGGCGCAGATCAAACTGCTCAAACCGGGCGCGAACCCGTGGTATGAAATCACACTGACCGAAGGCCGGCAGAACCAGATCCGCATCATGTTCAAGAACTTCGGCCGTCTGGTCGAGAAGCTGCGCAGGGTCCGGATCGGCAAGTTGAAACTGGACGTTCCTGTAGGCGAGTTCCGTCATCTAACGGACCAGGAAGTGTCGCGGTTTCTGAAGACGAAATGAACTGTGAGTTAGAGATCCTGAAGGCAACCAGGACGGTGGCCGCGGTGGGGCTGTCGTCGCACGAGTGGCGGCCGAGCTATGAGATCGCCGAGTATCTGCTCAAGCAAGGCTTCAGGGTTATTCCCGTAAATCCTAGAGAGAAAGCGGTTTTGAGCCAGCAGGCTTACGCGCGTTTAGAGCATGTGCCGGAGCCGGTGGACCTGGTGAACATCTTCCGGCGGCCGGAGCACGTTCCGGAGATTGTCGAATCGGCGATCGCGATCGGGGCGAAGGCGGTGTGGATGCAGCCGGGGACGGAGCATCCGGGGGCGGTGAGGCGGGCCAAGGAAGCCGGCCTGATGGTTGTCGCCGGGCCTTGCATCTACGTCGAACACCGGCGACTGAGGACGCAACTGGCCTGAGCGGGAGGGTTGCTCGTTGATCCACGGGCTAGGCTGGAGGGTCGGGGAGGCCGAGTTGGCGGCGGAAGTCGGGGGAGTAGTGGGCTGTTTCCCAGTTCTTGGCGGATTTGACTTGGTCGACGGTCAGGTTGCGGGATCCTTCCAGGTGGGCTCCGCTGAGGTCCGCCCCTTCCAGGTGGGCTTCGAAGAGGACCGCCCCTTCCAGGTGGGCTCCGCTGAGGACCGCCCCTTCCAGGTGGGCGAAGCTGAGGACCGCCCCTTCCAGGTGGGCTTCGTGGAGGCCCGCCCCTTCCAGGTGGGCGTTGTGGAGGTCCGCCCCTTCCAGGTGGGCATTGAGGAGGACCGCCCCTTCCAGGTGGGCATTGAGGAGGACCGCCCCTTCCAGGTGGGCTTTGCGGAGGTACGCCCCTTCCAGGTGGGCGAAGCTGAGGTCCGCCCCTTCCAGGTGGGCTTCGTTGAGGAGCGCCCCTTCCAGACGGGCTTCGCTGAGGTACGCCCCTTCCAGGTGGGCTTCGTTGAGGAGCGCCCCTTCCAGGTGGGCTTTGTAGAGTTGCGCTCCGTTGAGGTAGGCGCCGCTCAGGTCGATTTCGTAGGACTCCTTTTCGCGGCGGTTGCCGCGTTGGCGGCGGCCGATGACGGTCAGAATGGCCTGGATGTCGATTCTGGGCTTCTCTTTTGCGGGTGGGGTTTCATCGGGCGATTCACCGGCGGGGGGCTCGGACGCTGGCGGGGCGGGTGTGGGGACGGCGTTGCGGCGGACGTAGGCGCAGAGGACCTCCATGATGGTCTGCTGGTCGCGTGGCGAATCGTACGCGATGCGTTCAAGTGCGTAGATGCCGCCCAGGCGGACCTCGATGTTCGGTTCGCCGTTTTCGAGTTTGCCGAGTTGTTCGATGGCCTTGGTGTAGCGGTCAGTGAGGTGGCCCTGCTCGGCGACGGCGGCGGTCTTGTCGCCGGCCTTGACGCGGCGCCAGGTGAAGTAAAGAACCAAAAGGCCGAAGATGCCGAGGATGATCTGGGTGAGGGTCTTGCGGGTTTCGTTTTCGAGTTCGAAGGCGCGGAGGGGTGACCTAAGCACCCTCGGTCCGACGTTTTCGTTCACATACCAGGAGGGCAGGTGATAGAGGGCTGCGACGGATGCTCCGATGAGCGCGAGGACAGCGATGAAGCCTACAACGGACTGGAGGCGGCCAAATCGGGCCTTGCCGTCCGGGGTGCCGGTCCATTCGGCGAAGGATTCCAGCGTTTGGCGCAGCGATTCGAGAGATTCATTGAGCCATCGCTTCAATTGCTGTAACACCGGGCGGACTCCATCGATACAGCATATGTCAATTCGATGGGAATGGCTGGAAAACCAGAGTGAAACGCCTCGGCATGCGTGGCGGGAAGTCAGGCGGCTCGGCTCGGACCGCTCCTTGCAGTCGCGGCTCGTCAAGCAGCGCGGCTCGTGGCGCGGGCGGTTCGTGGTGTGGGCGGGGGGCGGAAGCGGGATGGACTAGCGGGCGACTGCGCGGCGTTTGGTGGACGCGGAGGCTACCTTTTTGACGGCGCCGCGGGTGGACTTGCTGGCGACGGCGGTTTTAGCGGAGGACTTGGCGGGGGCCTTCGATGCGACCTTCTTCACGGGCGCTTTTCCGGTGGTACTTGAGGCCACCCTTGATTTGGACCGGGTGGACTTCTTCTTTGACACGGCGGCGCGGACGGGCGCTTCGCGGGCCGGGATGAGGATGAGTTCGCCGTCGCGGGGGGCGTCGAAGAACTCACGGCTGAGGCGGGTGTTGACCTTGAGGATGGAGTCGGCCGTGGTCGAGTAGCGTTTGGCGATGAGCGGCAGCGTGTCGGCGGTGGAGACGCGGTGCAGACGCCAGGCGCGGCGGTTGGTTTCCGGGACGGCATCAAGGGCGGCCAGCACATCATCGGCCTTGCCCGCCGGGATGCGGACCTGGGCCGATTCCGGGGCGATGCCGCGGATGAGCGCAGGATTCATTTCGCGGACTTCGGAGACCGGGGCGTCGGCGGCGTCGGCGATGAGGGCGAGGCTGGTTTCAGCCTCCACCTCGATGGTGTCGTAAGCCAGCGCCGGTTCAAGGGCGGGCATCTCCAGGCCGTACGCTTCCAGGTTATTGCAGACAATGGCCATGGCCAGGATGGCCGGGACATAGTTGCGGGTTTCCTTGGGGATGGCGTTGCGCGAGCGGAGTTCCCAGTAGTCGGCATAGCCGGTGCGCTGGACGGCGCGTTCGACGCAACCGGGGCCGCAGTTGTAGGCGGCCATGGCGAGGTGCCAGTCGCCAATCTTGTTATAAAGATCGCGCAGGTGGCGGGCGGCGGCGCGGGTGGCTTTTTCGGGATCGAGGCGGTCGTCGTGAAGATTGGAGGATTTGAGGCCGTATTCGTTGCCGCGGGAGCGGATGAACTGCCACATGCCGGTGGCCGCTTTGCGTGAAACCGCCATGGGCACAAAGCCGGATTCGGCCTGGGCGAGGTGGATGAGTTCGCGCGGGACGCCTTCCTCGGCGAAGACTCGGAGGATCATGCCGCGGTAGCGGCCGGAGCGGCGAAGGCCGGCCAGCAGGGTGCGGGAGCCGCGGGCGTTGGTGAAATAGTTGATATAGCTGAGCACCGCGTCGTTCATCGTCATCGGCAACTGCGACTGGGTGGCGGAGATCTGCTCGGCGACTCGGTCCTTGAGGCGGGGATCGACGGGGAAGGTCAGATCGAGGATCTGCTGGAGGGGCGACTGGGTGTAGACAGGCTCGTCCTGGGCGGCTGCGGCGCCGAGGCTGTCGAGGTCGTACTTATGAATATGACGGATGAGTTCCTCGAAGCGGCGTTCGGCGAGGGGGCGGTCAGGCAGGCCGGCGGGCAGGTCGAGCAGAATGTTGAGGGCGGTGTCGAACTCGGCGCGGGCCTGGTCGGGCTTGCCTTCCTGGATGGAGAATTTGCCGTACTGGTAGTGGCGGTCGGAATCCTCGATGGCCTTCTGGACGAGTGACCTGGCGGCAGACCGCGGGCCGGTGGGTATCAGCAGGGCAGGGGGGCGGGCGGTCACGGTGGGGCGGGAGGCGTCGGAAGGGGCTGCCGAATCGATATCGGGCAGGCGGAACTCGGCGACGGGGCGGAGTTGGGACTGGCCGGGGGAGGGAAGGGCGGACAGAACAACGGCCGCCGCGACGGCTGCCAGGGTCCGGTAAACATGAGTGCTGTGATTCATTCCGGTCTGGTCAGGGCAAGACAAAAACGGCTCTACATGGCTATCGAAGTTTCGACTGTACAGCATTAGGGTGATTGGGGTCAACCGGGGACAGGGGATGTGGCGGACCGGGACAGCAGTAGGTGGTTCGCATGAGGGCAGGGGGGAGCGGGACCGGGTAAGGGATGATCTTTATTGTCAATCGATTACAGTACGGCCGCGGACGGGTTTAGGGGGAGGGGGTGGGGCGGCGGAGTGGAAGAGACGGTATTGAAATAAAGGAAAGTTAATTGTTCAATATCAGACCCGCGGGTGTTGTTTGGTTAGCGTTTGCGGAACTTCTTCCTGACGCCGGGCCAGAACTCGGCAAAGGCGTTGCCGGCCATCTGTCCGAGAACACCGAACGAAATCCTTTTCGCCGTCTGGGCCGCGCCTACCTCGCTGTGCACCCGCCACAGGTTGGAGAGAGAGTTGTTGCCGACGTTGCCGGCAAGCCTGGCCCAGGCGAAGCGAGTCTGGCCATCGCTATAGCGGGTGACGAAGGTGTGGCCGATGATCCGTTTCAGCCGCCCGCCGAACTCCGGCCCGCCGTGCCTGGCATAACGCGGGTCCTCGCCCCAGATTGCCCCGAGCGAGGCGTTGATCGCATTGCCCGTGGCCACGCCGGTGAGCCGCATCCCGAAGCGTTGGCCGAAGCCGGTGGTGTTCGGCGGGTACTCGGGCGGTTGATGAGTCAGCACGCCGTAGCCGCTGGTGATCAGTCCGCCGATCGTGGACGCGGGCCCGGCGGTGGCGGCGGCGAACCAGCGGACACGGTCCGGCGAGCCGGCCCTGACGGGCGTTGCGACGTTCTGCGCGGCCAGCGGACAGGCCGCCGCGATGAAAGCCAGGACGATGGCTGGCGCGGTGAGTGGCATGGACTTCCAGCGTAGCCGAGAACGGCGCGGCGGCGTTGACGGCGGCGGAGCGGTATCCTAATAGGTTCACCAATGACAGAACAGTCCAGACGACAGGCGCTCACGGAAGTGGTGGAGGCCGAAGGCCACCTGATCGACTCCCACATCATGGAGCAGATCTTCGACACCGTGGTGGAATATGACGGCCGCTTCGAGGTGGAGCATTTCCATATCGGCAAGACAAATGCGGACCCGTCGCGGCTGCGGCTGAAGGTGCAGGCGCCGTCGGTGGTGAAGCTCGAGCAGATGCTGGCGCAGCTACTGATGCTGGGTTGCGCGCCTGTTGAAGGCGGCGATGCGCGGTGGGCGGCGATCGTGCGCGACCGATGCGCGCCGGAGGATTTCTATTCCACCACGAACCACCGCACCATGGTCAGGCGGGACGGAGAGTGGCGCGAGTGCCGGAACCAGCGCATGGATGCGCTGATCGCCTGGCGAGACGGGCAGCCCTACTGCGTGCGCCTGCGCGACATCCGCGCCGGCGACGAAGTGGTGGCAGGCATGGACGGCATCCGGGTGATCCCGGAATCGAAGGAGCGCGACCGGCTTTCGTTCGCGTTCATGTCGAACGGGATCTCGTCGGAACGCCAGGTGGAGACGGCGGTGCGCCAGACCGCGGCGCTGGTGGGTCAGGCGAGGGAAGCGGGCAAGAAAGTGGTGGTGGTCGCCGGACCCGTTGTCGTCCACACCGGCGGCGTTGGCCCGCTGTCATCGCTCATCCGCAACGGCTGGGTCAATGGACTGCTTGCCGGCAACGCGCTCGGCGTCCACGACATCGAAAACGCGCTGCTGGGCACATCGCTCGGCGTTTCGCTCGCCGACGGCCGCCAGCAGGAGCATGGACACCGCAATCACATGCGGGCGATCAACGCGATCTACCACGCGGGATCGATCCGCGACGCCGTCGGCAAGGGCGCTTTGAACAGCGGCGTGATGTACGAATGCATTGCCAACAACGTGCCGTTCGTGCTTGCCGGCTCGCTGCGTGACGACGGTCCGCTGCCCGACACCATCACCGACATGAACGCCGCCCAGGACGCCTATGCCGAGATCATTCGCGGCGCCGGCCTCGTCCTCATGCTCGGCTCGATGCTCCACTCGATCGCCACCGGAAACATGCTGCCGAGTTGGGTGAAGACCGTCTGCGTCGATATCAACCCGGCGGTCGCCACCAAACTGGGCGACCGCGGCTCGGCCCAGGCCCACGGCATCGTCACCGACGTCGGCATGTTCCTCGACCTTCTCGATAAAGCACTCAATAAGGGAGCCTGACCATGGCAAGGAAACAGCAGAAGATCTACACCGATGAACACGCCTCAGCCGGGCTTAACGCCGAGCTGCCGGCCATCGAAACCTGGCCGAATCAGTTCCGCGACGACTACGACATCGAAATCGAAACCCCGGAGTTCACCTCGGTCTGCCCCCGCACCGGGCTGCCCGACCACGGCGCCATCACCATCGTGTACACGCCCGACCGCGATTGCCTGGAGTTGAAGGCGCTGAAGATGTACCTGCTCGGCTACCGCAATCTGGGCATCTTCCAGGAGAACATCGTCAACCGCGTCCTGCGCGATTGTGTCAAGGCCTGCAAACCGCGGCGCATGACCGTCACCGGCGAATTCACCCCGCGCGGCGGCGTCTATTCGTCGATCTCGGCCAGCTACTCGAAGAAGCGCTAATCGGCGGGCGGCCTGGCCTTCACCAGCTTCCAGTAGCGCTCCAGCACCTTTTCGACATACTGCCGCGTCTCGCGATAGGGCGGCACGCCGCCGTATTTGCCGACCGCCCCCGGCCCGGCGTTATAGGCCGCCAGCGCGCGCCTCACCGGGTTCGGGTCGTTCTCGTACTTCAGCAGCAACTCACGCAGCAGTTGCGCCCCGGCGGCGATGTTCTGCTCCGGATCATGGGGATCGGCTCCCAACCGTTTCGCGGTGCCGGGCATCAGTTGCATCACGCCGATCGCGCCTTTCGGCGAAACCGCCCTGGTCTGATAGGCCGATTCCACCTGGGCCACGCTGTGGACGATTTCGGGCGGCAGACCGTTCCTGCGCGCCATTTCGTCCACCAGTTCGCGCGCCGTCCTTGCCGCCTTCGGCTGTTCGATCTTCTTCAGCGGCTCAGCCTGCGCCACGCTGGGCTTCGGTTCATCCGGTTCGCTTTCGATGCGCGCCACGGCCGATGCCGGCAACTCGATCCTGCCCGCGCCCGAATGCAGCACGCACACCTGCCCGCCGCACTCCACTTTGTCGGCCCTCATGTGAAAACCCGTGTGCAGCACGGCAATCTCAGCCGCACCCGCGCACAGGCAAAAGCAAAGCCCGGCCGCCGCCGCGCGGGCCGCCGGAGCGAACAGGTCTGTGGTCGAAACCCTCATTGTTGATCGTTCATCAGCAGGTGGTCGAAATCATCGGCGCTACGTTCGGCCGCGCCCGCGGGCTGGGGCCGGGCGCGCCCGGTGTTGAGATGCTGGTAGTTCATGGCGGCGTTCAGCAGCAGCATGTGGCTGCCCTGGGTCTGTTCGCGCCACATCGGGTTGATGGCGAACATCAGGAAGTTGCCCTTGCCCTTCGGAACGGTGACAACCGCCGGCTTGCCTGCAAGCTCACGGCCGCCGGCCATCATGCCCGAAATCAGAAGCGTCTGTTCGCCGGCGAAACGCACGATTGTCCGCGGCTGCTCCTCGGGCGTGGGCAGCATGTGGCGCATCATCTCCATCACGTCCGGGCTCAACTGTCCCGGCGGCTCCGGCGGCGGAGGCGGCGTGTAGGGCCGGCCCTGGATCACGTCCGGGTCGGTTGCCGTTCCGCGGCCGCTCGGACGGCCGGCCGGCGCCTGGCCGAACGCTCCGCCTCCCCCGCCCATCAGGCCTCCAAGGCGGCTGACATCGAGGATCGCAGTCTGGTTGTAATACACCGGAATCCGGTCGCCATAGCCATAAGCTACCGGACTGGCGGCGTCCGATACAGTCGTATCCAGCACGCTGCCGCGGATCCTCATCTCGCGCGGCTGCGTCAGCGTCACCCCGTCCACCATGCCGAATTCGACAGGCAGCGCGTTGTTCGCCGCCACGGTCACAAACAGGCCGCCCTGCTCGACAAACCGGTTCACGTTCATCAGCCCGGCCAGTCCCATGCCGCCGCGCATGTCCGGCGTCGTGTCCGGCGACATGGCCACGTTCGGGCCGATCGAGGCATCCCACGGCAGCGCCGCGCCGCGCACAGGCAGCCCGTTCACCAGCCGCTGCGGCGTGCCGGGCGCCGGGCCCAAAATGATGACGTCCCACTTCGACCGCAGATCCGCCGTGTCCCTGAGCGTGTGGTCCGAGATGTAGTCAAACGGGATCTGGTTGCCCTCGAGCGCCAGCCGGAACCAGCCCTCGGTCTGCGTCGATTGCCACGTGTGCACCAGGGCGATCCGGGGCGCGGCCAGCGGATGCGTCGCCACGCCGGGGTCTTTCTCCAGCGCCTGCACGGCCACGCCCAACTCCGCCGCGGCCGATTCCAACTGCTGTTTCAGATCGCCGGCATTGTCCTTCGCCCGGATCAGGAACGTGCCGCGGTTGAACTTCCCGCCAGCGGACTCGAACGCCTCCTCGGCGGCTTCCATCCTGACCCCGGCCAGTTTGTAGCGCAGCGTCGCCAGCACCCGCTCGGCCGTGTGGTTGATCGCATAAATGCCGCCCTGGCCCGACACCGCGCCCGCCGGCTTCGGCGGCCCGCCGAGCATCGTCATCGGAGCCTTCAGGATCGACGCGTCGGTCACGCGGACGCTCTTCAGGTTCCGCAACTCGGTCAGCGTCCAGCCGGTATCGTCATAGGGCGGCGTGTCGCTGGGGTTGTAATACTGCCGGTCCAGCAGCATGTCCGCCAGCCGCGAATACGGCTGGTCCATGCGCACTACGTAGGACCCAGCCGCGTGCTTCACCTTGCTGATTTCGGATTCGGCCGCCAAGCGGTGCACCTCCACCCCGTGCCTCTGCAACTGCGCCACCAGCGACGCCGCCTCCACCGGCCTTTCCGCCGCTGAAATCACATACGCCGCCGGTCCCTCCGTGGTGGCCTTCGCCACCGAGCGTTTGCTCTTGGCCCAGAACGTCTTCAGGAACGTCTCCTTGTTCGCCGCCGTGTAGTTCAACGCCAGCAGCAGCGCGCTCTGCTGCATGTTCACGTTGTTGCGGTGCGACCACAACACGCGCGGCAGCGGCGGATTCTGGCGGTACCACGCCCGCGAACTCAGCGCCGGCGAAACCGTCCGCTCGCGCGTATCGGCCCCGCCATTGCCGAACGTCTCATAGAAACGCCCGACCGCATTGTGTCCGTGTGCGGCTTCCATTAAATAGTTCGCCCCCCAGCCGTCATAAAATCCAAACGTCCACACGCCCGGCACGCCGCGCTTGGCCATCTCGTCCACTTCGTGCCACGCAAGTTTCTGCCACTCATTAATGACGATTGGATCGAGCCAGGCGTTGTAAGGCCCCATGCCGGTCGACGTGTAAAGGAACGGCACGGACTCATGCAGGTCGTGCAGCACCTGCGGATGATACTCCAGAAACGTCTTCGTCACGTTCCTGCTCAGCGCCAGCGACAACGCCATGCCGTCGCGGTTGTTGTCGTGCGCCACATAGCGCCCCCAATAGAGCAGGCTTGGCGCCTGGCGGTTCGGATTCGCCTTCCGCCAGCGGTATAGATCCACCATCCGCTCCCGCCCGTCCACCTCCAGCACCGGCGTCACCATCACCAGCGCGTTCTTCCGGATCGTCTGCATGAACGGCGACTCGTCCACCGCCAGCCGGTAGACCAGTTCCATCAGCATCTCCGGCGCGCCTGTCTCGGACGAATGAATCGCCCCCGTCGCCCAGTACACCGGCACGCCCTCGGCAATCAGTTTCCCGGCCTCGGCGTCGGTCGTCTTGCGCGGATCGGCCAGCGCCGCGGTAATCGCCTTCAACCGGTCCAACCGCGCCAGATTGGCCTCGTCCGAGACGACCGCCACGATCATCTCGCGCCCCTCTTCCGACTTGCCGATCGAAAATACCTTCACCCGCGGGCTGGCCTCGGCCACGGCCCGCATGTACGCATGGATCGTCGCCGCATACGTCAGCTTCTCCGGCGCGCCGGCGATGTAGCCCAGAACCTTTTCCGGCGTCGGCACGGTCGCCGATGCCGGCAGGTGATCCACAAGCTCGGTCAGGAACTGCTTGTCGGTGGTGGCCGCCAGAATCTGCTTCGTGTAGCCTTCATCATTGAGCTGCTGGGCAGGCTGCTTCGCCGCAACCGCGGCCGGCGCTTTTTTCGTGGTGGACCTGGCGGCCGGCGTTTGCGCGCAAACAGCAACCGCGGCGGCGAATAGGCAGACAAACCTCAGGGACGGCATGTGTCTAAGTATATGAACACCGCCGGGCGCCTAACTCGTCCTCCGTCTCGCCAGCAACTGCTGGAACCGCTCAAAGTACAAAAACAGCACCGGCGTCAGGTACAGCGTCACCGCCTGCGACACAATCAACCCGCCCATGATCGACAATCCCAACGGCCGTCTGGCCTCGCCGCTCGCGCCGAATCCGATGGCGATCGGCAGCGCGCCCAGCATGGCCGCCATCGTCGTCATCAGAATCGGCCGGAACCGTTTCAAACATCCCTCGACAATCGCCGCCTCCGCATTGCGCCCCTCGATCCTCTGTGCGTTCAACGCGAAGTCGATCATCATGATGGCGTTCTTCTTGACGATGCCGATCAGCAGCAGCAGGCCCACGAACCCATACAGGCTGAACTCCATCTTGAACAGCATCAGCGTCGCCACCGCGCCCAGTCCCGCCGACGGCAGCCCCGACAGAATCGTCACCGGATGGATGAAACTCTCATACAGCATCCCCAGCAGCAGGTAGATCACCGCCACCGCCACAATCAACAGCACGGCCAGGTTTTGCGTCGATTCCTGGAAAGCCTGCGCCGTGCCCTGGAACATCAGCTTCGTGCTGCCGGGCAGGCCCATCCGCGCCACCGTCCCGTTGATCTGGTCCACTGCGTCGCCGAGCGCGGCGCCCTGCTTCAGGTTGAACGAGATGTTCACCGAAGGCATCTGCCCGTTGTGGTTCACGTTCAACGGCGCCACGCCGGTGCGCGCCACCGTCACCGCCGACAGCGGCACCAGCTTGCCGGTGTTGGCGCGGACATAAAGCCGGTCAAGCGCCGACGGGTCCTTCTGCAACTCCGGCGCGACTTCCAGAATGACGTAATATTCGTTCGTCGACGTGTTGATGGTCGATATCTGCCGGTTGCCGAACGCACTGAACAGCGCCTGCGCCACCGCGTCCGGCGTCACGCCCAGCGCCATCGCCCGGTCGCGGTCGACGTCCACGTTCAGCCGCGGATTGGCCAGCCGCAGATCGCTCACAACGTCCACCAGCGCCGGCAGCGCCCGCATCTCAGACTCCACCTTCGGCGCCCATTCGTACAGCAGGCCGGTGTCGGCGTCGAGCATCGACACCAGATAGGCCGCCCGCCCCTGCGTGCCGATCGTGATCAGCGGCGGGATTCGGAGAAACGTGTTGATGCCTGGTATCGCGGCCAGTTGACCGCGCAACTGGTTCAGGATGACGTCGGCTGGCGGACGGTCCTCGGGCTCCTTCAGACGCAGGAACATGAACCCTGCATTCTGCCCGCCGAATCCGCCCACGCCCGACATGACGCTGTGCACATACGGATTCTTCCGCACCGTGTCTCTCACGCTGCGCTGCAGTTCCGCCATCTCGGTGAACGAAGTGTCCTCGGCCGCTTCGGTCGAACCCATGATGCTGCCGATATCCTCGGGCGGCAGGAAGTCCTTCGGGATGAGCACAAACAGGTAGCCCGTCAACGCCACCAGGCCCAGGTTGATCGTGAACGTGGCGAACTTGTGCCGCAAAACAAACCGCAGAGTCCGCTCATAGAAATGCAGCAGCGCATTGAAAGCGCGTTCCGACAGCAGATAGAGCCGGCCATGCCGGACGTCCTCCTCGCGCTTCAACCACCGGCTGCACAGCATCGGCGTCAACGTCAGCGAGATCAGCCCGGATATGAGCACGGCCACCGCGATGGTGACGGAAAACTCCTTCAGCAGCCTGCCCACGATGCCGCCCAGAAACAGCACCGGGATGAACACCGCCACCAGCGACATGGTCATCGACACAATCGTGAAGCCCACCTCCCTGGCTCCGTCGATGGCCGCCTGCAGCTTCGGCTTGCCCATCTCCAGGTGGCGCACGATGTTTTCGAGCATCACGATGGCGTCGTCCACAACGAAGCCCACCGAGAGCGTCATCGCCATCAGCGTCAGATTGTCCACGTTGTAGTTCAGCAGGTACATCGCCCCGAACGTGCCGATCAGCGACAACGGCACAGCCAGGCTGGGAATGATGGTCGCCGACGCATTCCGGATGAAGACGAAGATCACCATGATGACCAGCGCGATGGTGACCAGCATCGTGAACTGCACGTCGGCGATCGATTCGCGGATCGTCTTCGACCGGTCGAAGTGAATTTCCAGATCCAGCCCTGCCGGCAACTGGCTCTGCAACACCGGCATCAACTCCTGAATCCCGTCCACCACCTCGACCGTGTTCGTCCCCGGCTGCTTGCGCACCGCCAGCACCACCGCGTTGTCCTCATTGCGCCAGAACACGCTCTTGTCGTTCTGGACGCTGTCGATGACATTGGCCACCTGCTCCAACCGGATCGGCGCGCCCTGCCGGTAAGCCACGATCAACGGACGGAAGCCGGCCGCGTCGGTCAACTGCGTGTTGGCCTGCACGGTGTAGGACTTCTTGTCCCCATACAGCGCGCCCGACGGCATCAGCACGTTGCCGCTCGAGATCGCCTGCCGCACCTCGTCAATCCCCAGCCCCGCCGACGCCAGACGGTCGGGATCGGTCTGCACCCGGATGGCATACTTCTGCAGCCCGTACACCTCCACCTGCGCCACGCCGCTCACCATCGAGAACCTCTGCGCCAGTGTCGTGTCGGCGTACTCGCTCACCTCCGACGGCTTCAACGATGCCGATGTCAGCGCCATGTACAGCACCGGCTGATCCGCCGGGTTCACTTTGTTGTAGGAAGGCGGCGACGGCATCGACACGGGCAGGCTCCGCTGCGCCCTGGAGATGGCCGCCATCACGTCCTGCGCCGCGGCGTCGATGTTGCGGTCCAGGTCAAACTGCAAGGTCACCGACGTGCGGCCCAGCGAACTCGACGACGACATGTTGTCGATGCCTGCAATGGTTGAAAACTGCCGTTCCAGCGGCGTCGCCACCGTCGCCGCCATCGTCTCCGGACTCGCGCCGGGCACCGACGCTCCCACCGAAATCGTCGGATACTCGATGGGCGGCAGATCGCTCACCGGCAGCGTTTTGTAGCCCAGGATGCCGAACACCAGGATGCCCGCCATCAGCAGCGTCGTCGCCACCGGGCGATGGATGAAAAATGTTGTGAAGTTCATCGCCCGCCCGTTGCCTCCGGCCTCGCGGCTTCAGGCAGTACGTCCAGCTTCGCCCCAGGGGTGACTCTCAACTGCCCGGCCGTGACCACCCGGTCGCCTTCATTCACGCCCTTCGCCGCCACACACCAGCCGTTCGACATTCTCTCCACCGCCAGCATCCGCATTTCGGCCACCCCGCCCTTCTCGACCCACACATAGTTGCCCTGCGGACCCGTCTGCAAAGCCGCCTCCGGGAACACCAGCGCGCCCGCCTCGGTCCGCAGCCGCAGCTTGACGTTGGTGAACTGGCCGGGCCACAGATTCCGCGCCGCGTTTTCAAACCTCGCTTTCAATTTGATCGTTCCCGTCGATGCGTCCACCGCGTTGTCGATCACCTCCAACGTCCCTACGTCGTCATTGCTTGTCGCCACCCGCAACCCCTGACCCGCCCCCCGTATCGCCGACAGGTGCTTCTCCGGCACCGCGAATGTGACGAACACCGGCGTCACCTGCAGAATCGTCACCAGCGCCGCCGTGTCGTTCTCCCTCACGAGGTTGCCGGCCTTGATGCCAACGAAGCCCGCCCGCCCCGCCATCGGCGCCGTGATCTTCGTGTAGGACAACTCCCGTTGCGTCTCCTCCAACCGCGCTTCGTCCACCGCGATCGCCGCCTGCGCGCTCTCCCGCGCCGCCATTTGAACCTTCACCTGCGCTTCCTGCGCCTCGGCCGCCGTGCGGTATTGGTCGGCCTGCTCCTTCGCCCCCACGCCCTCTTTGAACAACGCCATGTAGCGCTGCGCCTGCGCCCGCGCATTGGCCGATTCGGCCCTCACCCTTGCGATCGAAGCGGCAGCCTGTCTCTCAGCCGCCCTGTCGCGCAGCAACGCCGCTTCGGCGGAACGGACCTGCTCCTCAAACGGCGCCGGATCGATCTCGAACAACAGATCCCCGCGCCTGACGTCCGCCCCTTCCCGCACATGGACCCGCATCAACTGCCCGGCCACCCGCGACTTCACCGCCACCGAAGCGTACGCCTCCACATTGCCCACCGCCTCGATCTCCAGCGGCACGTCGCGCTTCTCCACCGCCGCCACGCGCACCCCCACCGGGCCCAACTTCTTGCCCGCGCCCTTGCCCGGATTCGCTCCGCCTCCGGAACACCCGGCTCCCGCAAGGCAGAGAACAGCCGCCACCGCGGCGAAACCCAATCCACTTCGAGACATGACCGATTATTGCTCATCGCGAGGCGGCCCTGGGGCACGTCATGGTATATTTGAATGTGCCGCTCGTTCGCACGGGCCCGTAGCTCAACTGGCAGAGCAACTGACTCTTAATCAGTAGGTTGAAGGTTCGATTCCTTCCGGGCTCACCATGCCTTGGCTCTACGCCAAAAACGGGGTACACCCCGGCTTCCAGAACGGTTTACGCGCACATGACCTTCACCCGCATTCAGTAATTGTTGAAGTTCCGGGAGCCGTGGGCTGGTCTGTTGATCAGTTCCATCTTGGCGTGGAAGCCTTCGGTCATGCTCATCTTCCAAACAATGCCGGTAAACAATGCCGGTACACAATGCCGGTACACAATGCCTGTACACAATGTCAGCGGAAGTGGCGCATTGTCAGTAGGTTGTGATTTTGAAAATGGGCGGGTGAATCCCTCATGCGGCCCCCGCGGGTTCGCACAACGAGGGGTGAAAACGCGCGCGGGCGGGAGCCTATGCGCCGCTCGAAAAACACCCGTGGGCGAATGACGAAGTCCTTTGTTGTGAACGGGCTGGAGCGCGCGTTTTCGAAATGCGGGCCGACGGCGGGGGGGCGGCGGCGGGGACGGAGGCACTCTTGTCCTAATTCGCTTTGGCGCCGGCTGTCTTGACAGCATGATCCGAGCGCGTGGGGGTGGCGGTCCAACTCCAGAGGGGCTGGAGTGCCCGTAAAACCGCCCGATCCGCCTCGGTTGGTGACGGCGATCCGCGACCAGCGCCTCCGCTCCAGTTTGGCCAGCATGTGGCGCGGATCGGGAGCCTGGTTCTGAGTAGCTGCCACTGTGCGCATGGAATCAAACAGTTAGGCTGTGGAAATACAACCTCGTGAGGCTGATTTGGACAATAGTGGTGATTGAGATACATGCGTACATGTGCGAAAAGCCCCGGTGCGAAAAGCCCTTGACTCCGGCACAGCTAACGGATAGGCTGTTGCCCAGGCGTCAGGTGAGATCTTAAATAGCCACGCTCCGGCTGAGTCCAGAAAGGCCTTTCAATGCGAACCAAAGTTGTTCTGGTACATTGCGCACTTCTTGCCACCTTGTTTGCTCAGGGTGAGCGAGGCACGTTGAACGGAACCGTAGGCGATCCGTCAGGCGCCTCGATCCCCGCGGCTACGGTGAAAGCCGTCGAAACATCCACGAATGCGGAGTTCACCACCAAAACGACCGATGCCGGTATTTACCGCCTGCCCTACCTTCGGCCGGGTTCCTACCGCATCACCGTCACGGCGGCCGGATTCAAGACGGCCATTCGCGAAAACGTCCAGCTATCCGTCGCTCAGACGCTGACCGTCGACTTCGCGCTCGACGTGGGACAGTTGAGTGAGCAGGTGACGGTGTCGAGCGATCCTCCGCTGATCGAAACCGGAACCGCCGAGATCGGTTCCTATGTGT
>PNKE01000052.1 GCA_013822245.1 Candidatus Solibacter sp. | reverse complement strand
TGTCCGCGCCACCGCCATCAACGACGAGATGAAACTCGCCGCCACCTACGCCCTCTCCTTGCTCGCCAAACAGGACGTCCCCGATTCGGTCCGCAAGGCCTACGGCGTGGACGAAATGGAGTTTGGCCCCCTTTACCTCATCCCCAAGCCCTTCGACACCCGCGTGCTCACCTGGGTCGCCCCGGCCGTCGCCCGCGCCGCCATCGAAACCGGCGTCGCACAGCTTCCCATCGAGCCTAACATCTACCGCGAACGCCTCGAAATGCGCCTCGGCAAGAGCCAGGAGGTCATGCGCATGTCCATCCATAAGGCCCAGCGCCGCCCCAAACGCGTCGTCCTGCCCGAAGGCGACCAGGACCGCATCCTCCGCGCCGCCCAGATCCTCGTCGACGAACGGATCGCCCGCCCCATCCTCATCGGCAACCCCGATCGTGTCCGCCGGCGCGCCGCCGAACTTCATCTGCACTTCGACGGAGCCGTGGATATCGTCGATCCTCAATCCTGCGCCAACTGCGAGGCTTATATCAATGAGTTCGTCGCCCTGCGCAACCGCAAGGGCGTCACGCCCCGCGAAGCCCCACGCCTGCTCGCCGACCACACCCGCTTCGGCTGCATGATGGTCCACATGGGCGATGCCGACGCCATGATCGCCGGCGTCACCCAGCACTATCCCGAAACCATCCGCCCCGCCCTCGAGATCATCTCGCTGCGCCCCGGCGTCAGGAAACTCGCCGGCATGTACATGCTCATCATGCCCAAGGGCCAGATCTACTTCCTCGCCGACACCACAATGAACATTGAACCCTCCGCCGAGGATCTGGCCGAAATCGCCGTCCACGCGGCCGAAGCCGTGCGCGGATTCAATGTCGAACCCCGCGTCGCCATGCTGTCGTTCTCCAACTTCGGCTCCACCCGCCATCCGCTCGCCGAAAAGGTTCGCACGGCCACCAAACTCGCCCGCCTGCGCGCCCCCTGGCTCGAAATCGATGGCGAAATGATGGCCGATACCGCCGTCACCCCCGAACTGCTGGCCGAGTACCCGTTCAGCAAACTCACCCAGCCGGCCAACGTCCTCATCGCGCCCTCGCTCGAATCCGGCAACATCGCCTACAAACTGCTCATGCGGCTCGGCGGCGCTGAAGTGGTCGGCCCCATCCTGCTCGGCTTCTCCAAACCCGTCGCCGTCCTGCAGCGCGGAGCCGAGGTCAACGAAATCGTCCACATGGCCGCGCTCGCTGTCGTCGAGGCTCAGTCTCTCGAACCGGTGGCCGCGGACTGATCTTACAGGTCGATCGATTCAAGCAACGCGGCGATGCGTTGGCCCGGCGCCCGCACCGGCTCGCGCATCGCCCGCGGTGATTCTCGTTCGTCGAACGCCGCAAACAGCGCCAGCTTGGCGATCGCATACCGTTCGGCTGCGTTCAACTCCCTGCCGTTGGCTTCTTCCCAGGCCCTCACGCCCTCATCCTCCACCGTAACCTCGATCTCGAACCACTCCTTCCGGTCCGCCGACACCTTGAACCTGTGCGACCGCACCCCGCCCACATCCAGGTAGCCCAGGTTGTAGTACTCGTAAACGTAGCCGCTCATCGCCGTATAGTGCTTCACCCGCGCCGCCGCCGGGACGCCTTTCAGCGGCTCGGGTGGCGGCGGGCCCCGCCGGATGAACTTGCCCAGCCAGCTTCTCATTCCAGACCCATAATCGCTCATCCTGAGCCGCGCTTCTCCAAGGCTGCTCCTCGCACCATCCCTCCCCCGCCTCCCGGGCTTGGAATATCATGGGGAACGAACACTGTTGTTCGCCAAAGGAGTCTTACAGAGAACCATGCCGTCACAGGTCAGCCGCAGACATTTCTTCTATGGGTCGATGCTCGCCGGCGCCGTCCCCACGGCCGGATTCGGCAGCGTCGCGTCGCTGCGCTCGATGGGCTACAAGTCGCCGAACGAGAAACTGAACATCGCCGCCATCGGATCGGGAGGCAAGGGCTACTCCGACATCAACGGATGCCTCACCGAAAACATCGTCGCCCTCACCGACCCCGACGGCAAGCGCGCCGAACGCACCTTCAAGCAGTTCCCCGATCTGCCCAAGTTCAAGGACTTCCGGCGCATGTTCGACAAGCATGAAAAGGAGATCGACGCCGTCCTGGTCTCCTGCCCCGACCACATGCACGGCACCGCCTCCATGTGGGCCATGGCCCGCGGCAAACACGTCTACTGCCAGAAGCCGCTGGTCCGCACCGTCTGGGAAGCCCAGCAGTTGCAGCTCGCCGCCGCCAAGTACGGCGTCGCCACCCAGATGGGCAACCAGGGCTACTCGAACGACGGCGCCCGCGAATGCGCCGAGATCATCTGGAACGGCGGCATCGGCAACGTCACCGAAGTCCATGCCTGGACCGACCGCCCCGGCCGCTACTGGCCCCAAAGCCCCGAAGTCGAACCCAAGGAAGCCCCCGTCCCCGCCCATCTCGATTGGGACGCCTGGCTCGGCTCGGCCCCGGCCCGCCCCTTCAGTCCCGCCTACGCCCCCCACCACTGGCGCGGCTTCCCCGAATTCGGCTGCGGCGCCATCGGCGACATGGCCTGCCACATCCTCGGCACACCCAACATGGCCTTGCGGCTCTCGCTCACCGGCCCCACCTCTGTCGAATGCGTCAAGAAGGAAGGCGTCGGCAAATTCTGCTTCCCCCACCAGACCGTCATCCGCTTCGACTTCCCCGCCCGCGGCTCCATGGGCCCGCTGAAACTGTTCTGGTACGACAGCCTGAAGGACATGCCCAAGTTCGACGGCATCCCCGCCGGCCAACTGATCGGCGACAAGGACATCAACGGCAGCCTCTTCATCGGCGACAAAGGCATGGTCACCACCGGCTGCTACGGCGAAAAGACCCGCCTCATGCCCGACGAAAAGATGAAGGACTACAAGGGCGCCCCCAAACTCCTCACCCGCTCTCCCGGCCACTACCGCGACTGGATCCGCGCCTGCAAAGGCGGCGACCCCGCCTGCTCCAACTTCTCCGTCGCCGGTCCCTTCGTCGAATGGATGCTCCTCGGCGTCATCGCCATGCGCTACGAAGGCAAACTCGAATGGGATAACCGCCGCAAGCAGTTCACCAACAACAAGGAAGCCAACAAATACCTCAAACCCGAACTCCGCAAAGGCTACAAGTTCAACGGCTGATCTGAAGCTTCAACAGAGGCCGGCACTCCAGGCGCAATCGCCAGGGGCCGGCCTCACCTGCGTCTGGCCGCGGGCACAACTCTCACGCCGTCTTGCCCTCTATCGCCCCGCCGCGCCGCACGATCCCCTCCCCGTGCATCTTCCTCAGCGCGTCGATTGTCGTCGCCAGCTTCACTTCAAATTCCCGCTGCGGCGTCTGCGGCGCGAACAGGTCCATCTGCGGCGACGGCCTGTAAATCCGCGTCGCCCGCAGCGTCACCGCCCGCAGCCTCACCCGCCTGCTCCACGCCGTCTCCAGCAACCGCGGCAGCAGCGGCAGGATCTCCGTGTCCAGCGAAACCGGCTCGGCCGTGTCGATATGCCCGCGCGACTCGTCCCGGTCCGTGTACCGCAACTCCAGCCCCACCCTTCTGATCTCGCTCCCCCCCGCCCTCACCTGCGCCATCAGCCGCTCGGCCATCCTCGCCAGCGTAGCCTCGACCACCGGCCGGTCCCACATGTCTTCTTCAAACTCCACCGTCTCCACCCACCCCGGTGCGGCGGCTTTCTTCTTCCCCACCGGCTCTTCCGAAATCCCCTGCGCCCGCCGCACCGCCGGCAGCGCCCCGCGCCCCAGCAGCGATGACAACGCGTCCACCGGAGCCGCCGCAAACTGCCCAATCGACCGGATACCCGCCACATCCAACGCCGCCAATGCCCCACCCTCCAACCCCGGCAGCCACCGCAACGGCAACGGCGCCAGAAACGCCCGCTCCCCGCCCGGCTGGACCGTGATCTGCGCCCCCGGCTTCCTGATGCGCGCCGCGATCCGCGCCACCAGTTTGTTCGTCCCGATCCCGGCCGAAATCGTCACCTTCAGCCAGTCGCGGACAGTCGACCGGATCCGCGTCACCGTCTGCTGCGGACCCTGCCCCAGCGCCCTCTCCGCGCCCGTCAGGTCCAGCCACGCCGCGCCGACTGATGCCGGCTCCACCAGCGGCGTCGTCTCCTGACACAGATAAAGGATCTGGTCGAAAAACCGCTCGTACAACTCGAAATGCGCCGGCATCACCACCAGCGCCGGCGCCGCCCGCCGCGCCCGGCTCACCGGCCACCCCGGCCGGATACCCAACCGCCGCGCCTCCCCGCTCGCCGACAACACCACGCCCCGCTTCTCCCCGCCCACCACCACCGGACGCCGCCGCAAACGCCCATCCGACGCCTGCTCGATGGACGCGAAGAAACTGTCCCCATCCCAATGGACTACGGTTCGCATAGTGTAAGAACTTACACTTTAATCCTGCCACCCTTCCCCACTCCGCGCAAGCGTCTTCCGCCTCCCCCCGCTATACTCGCCACATGGACAGACGTGATTTCCTGCTCGCTTCGGCCGCCGCCGCGGCCCCGCCCCCAGGCCGACCCCGCATCAGCGCCGGCAGTTTCAACTTCCATACCTTCGGCGCCAACCAGTCGCCCGGCGCCGCCATCGACATCATCGGCGAAATGGGCTTCGAGGGCATCGAACTCATCCTGCTCACCCGCGACGACATCAAGGGCTACTGGACCGATGCCAAGATCGGCGAACTGCGCAAGAAACTCGACCGCTGGAATCTCGACGTCGCCCAGTTCATCATGTTCCAGCCCGTCGTCGAAGGCCTCACCAGCCTCAACCGCACCGTCCGCAACCAGAACCTCGATTTCTTCGAAGCCGGCTGCCGCATCGGCAAAAAACTGGGCGCGCCGCTGGTCAACATCGTCGCCCCCTGGCCGCGCGAGGTCTCGTCCAAGGGCAATCCCTACCTGCCCCGCTACTACGACATTGAAAAGCCCCAGCCCGGCCAGATGTTCTCCATGGACGTCGCGCTCCCCTTCGATTGGGACGCGCTCTGGGACAACTATGTCGGCGCCACGAAGGAATGCCTCCAGCGCGCCAAGGCCCATGGCATGAAACTGACCATCGAGCACCACACCCACACCATGATCCCCGGCATCGACGCCTTCCTCCGCCTCTGGGACGCCATCAAGGACCCCGCCCTCGGCTACAACTTCGACACCGGCTGGACCCTGTCCCACCGCGACTACCCGCCCGTGGCCATCTACAAAGCCCGCCGCCACCTCATGAACATGCACGTCCGCGACATCGACGGCCTCATGCGCCGCTTCCCCCACATCGGCGAAGGCGTGATGGATTTCAAAGCCATCTGCGCGGCGCTCAAAAACATCGGCTACCGCGGCTTCATGACCCTCGAACAGGACAAACACCCCGGCGACATGAAGGCCACCGCCAAACGCTACCTCGCCATGCTCAAAGAGTATCTGGCTTAGAGACGCGAAGGCAGCACCGTCTTCTCGCCAATCGGCTATAATCCGCCCAGGACACCATCATGCTTCGCATCGCCTTCTGCCTCTGCCTGCTGGCCCTTCCCGCCGCCGCCCAGCAATACGACCTGCTGTTCAAGGGCGGCCACCTCATCGACCCTAAAAACAACATCGACGCCATCATGGACGTCGCCGTCGCCCAGGGTAAAGTCGCCGCCGTCGCCAAGGACATCCCCGCCACACAGGGCCGCCGCGTCGTCCGTCTCAACGGCCTCTACATCGTGCCGGGCCTCGTCGACACCCACGTCCACGTCTATGCCGGCACCGGCCTGCGCGGCGTCCTCACCGGCGACAGCAGCGTCTACCCCGACGGCTTCTCCTTCCGCGCCGGCGTCACCACCATGGCCGACGCCGGTACCGCCGGCTGGCGGAACTTCTCCGATTTCCGCCAGCGCGTCATCGACCGCGCCCGCACCCGCATCCTCGCCTTCATCAACATCGTCGGCGGCGGCATGGGCATCACCAGCGAGCAGGACCCCGCCGACATGAACGCCGAAGCCGCCGCCGAAATGGCCCGCAAACACTCCGACATCGTCGTCGGCTTCAAAGTCGCCCACTTCGCGGGCGAAGGCTGGCCCGACCTCGACGGCGCCATCAAGGCCGCCGAAATGTGCAAACTCCCCGTCATGGTCGACTTCGGCTTCGTCCGCGGCGAACGCAACATGAAGAACCTGATGGAAGGGAAACTCCGCGCCGGCGACATCTACACCCACTGCTACGCCGGCCACCGCGACGAACTCGTCGACGGCAAGGTCAACCCCGCCATGATCGCCGGCCGCAAGCGCGGCATCCTGTTCGACGTCGGCCACGGCGGCGGCAGCTTCTACTGGAACGTTGCCATCCCCGCCATCCAGCAGGGCTTCCTGCCAGACACCATCTCCACTGACCTCCATACCGGCTCCATGAACTCCGGCATGAAGGACCTCTCCAACGTCATGTCCAAACACCTCAACATGGGCCTCACTCTCAAACAGGTCATCGCCATGACCACCTGGAACGCCGCCAGGGAACTCGGCCGCACCGACTTCGGCCACCTCTCCCCAGGCGTCGAGGCCGACATTACCGTCCTCCGCCTCCGCACCGGCGAATTCGGCTTCATCGATGCCGCCGGCGCCCGCATGGCGGGCGCCCAACTGCTCGTTCCCGAACTCACCGTCCGCGCCGGCGCCATCGTCTGGGACCTCAACGGAACCGCCGCCCGGGATTGGCGGTCCTTCCCCTACAAGCAGCGCGAATCCCCGGCGGCCGCCAGGAAGTAGCACCCGAAAGGAACCTTGAGCCATGTTTGGACGCAGATCGTTTCTCGAAGCCGTCGCCTCGACGCCCGTGCTCGCCGCTCTCCTGCCGGCCACTGCTCTGGCCGCGTCAAAGCGCGACATCATCCGCGAACTCGGCGTGCGCACCTTCATCAACGCCGCCGGCACCTATACCGCCCTCACCGCCTCCATCATGCCCCACGAGGTGATGGAGGCCATGCGCGTCTCCTCCACGCGCTTCGTCAGCCTCGTCGAACTCCAGACCAAGGTCGGCGAACGCCTCGCCCAACTCCTCAAATGTGAATCCGCCATGGTCACCTCCGGCGCCGCCGGCGCGCTCACCGTCGGCACCGCCGGCTGCGTCACCGGCAAGGACCCCAAGGCCATCCTCCAACTGCCCGGCGCCACCGGCCTCAAGTCCCAGGTCATCATGCAGAAGTCGCACCGCTTCGGCTACGACCATGCCGTCTCCGCCGCCGGCGTCAAAATCGTCGAAATCGAAACCGAAGCCGAACTCCTGGCCGCCGCCGGCCCCAAGACCGCCATGATGCTCTTCTTCAACGACGCCGAGCCCCGCGGCCGCATCGACAACCCCGGCTGGGTCCGCCTCGGCAAACAACTCGGCATCCCCACCTTCATCGATGCCGCCGCCGACACCCCCCCCGTCGAAAATCTCTGGAAGTACACCGCCATGGGTTACGATCTGGTCACCTTCTCCGGCGGCAAGGGCATCCGCGGACCCCAAAGCGCCGGCCTGCTGCTCGGCCGCAAGGACCTCATCGAAGCCGCCCGCCTGAATACCTCCCCAATCGCCGCCACCCTCTCCCGCGGCATGAAAGTCAACAAGGAGGAGATGGTCGGCATGCTCGCCGCCGTCGAACGCTTCCTCAAACTCGACCACGCCGCCGAACGCCGCGAATGGGACCGCCGCGCCGATGTCATCCGCAAGGCGGCGATGAAACTGAAATCCGTCGAATCCGATATCGTCGTCCCGCCCATCGCCAACAATGTCCCCCACCTGCGCATCAAGTGGGATCCGGCGGTGATCAAACTCACCCCCCAGGAAGCGATGAAAAGGCTCCGCGAAGGCTCGCCCTCCATCGAGGCCTGCCCCATGACCAACCGCGAATGGCTCGTCTTCGGCGTCTGGATGATGCAGAAAGGCGACGCCGAAACCGTCGCCAGACGCACCGTCGAACTGCTCAAATCCGCCATGGCCTGAAGCGGCGTCTTGGGTTGAGCCTTGCCGCCCGGCCCGTGGATAGGGCAGAATAGGGCCGGAGGCGACGCCATGCCGCTCAAACAGATCCTCGTTCCCGTCGATTTCTCCGATCGCGCCATGGGCGCGGTCCGCCACGCCGAAGCCCTCCAACGGCGTTTCGACAGCCGGATCGTCCTGCTCCACGTCCTGCCGCCGCCGCATTACGAATTCGGCGCCATGGAGGTCGGCGGCGCCGTCCTCGAAGACCTCTTCCGCACACGCTCCGAACAGGCCCGCCAGGACCTCGACAACTTCCTCCGCGACGAAATCCCCGCCGGCAAGTGCGACCGCCTCCTCATCGAGGGCGATCCCTCCTCCGTCATCGTCGAAACCGCCCACGGCCGCGGCTGCGACCTCATCGTCATGCCCACCCACGGCTACGGACCCTTCCGCCGCTTCATCCTCGGCTCGGTCACCGCCAAGGTCCTCCACGACGCCGATTGCCCGGTCTGGACCGGCGTCCACCTCGAAGCCCCCTCCGTCGATGCCGTCCATGTCGATCACATCGCCGTCGGCCTCGACCTCGGAGCTTCCAGCGAACGCACCCTCATGTGGGCTTCCCGTCTGGCTGCCCGCATCGGCGCCAAACTCAGCCTCATCCACGCCATGCCCAACCTCGAAGGCAAGGCCGGCGAGTACTTCGACCCCGACTGGCGCAAACACGTCGAAACATCGGTCCACGAAACCGTGAACAACCTCACCGCCAGCCTCTCCATCCAAGCGCCCCTCCACATCGACTCCGGCGACGCCGCCACCGTCGTCTGCGACATCGTATCCGGCATCAACGCCGACCTCCTCGTCATCGGCCGCGGTTCCGCCGCCGGCGTCTTCGGCCGCCTCCGCGCCAACGCCTATTCAATCATCCGCCAGAGCGCCTGCCCCGTCGTCAGCGTCTGACCGGCGTCACCCCCCGCGGCAATCCGCCGCGCAATCAGAGTAAACTCGTCAATCAGGAGCCACCCGTGAAACTTCTCTCCGCCATCCTCATCGCCCTCGCCCTCCCCCTCGCCGCCGCCAGCCTCACCGGCGCCTGGGACGTCACCGTCGACATCGGCGGCAACACCGGCAACCCCGTCATCACCCTCAAACAGGACGGCAACACCCTCACCGGCGCCTACGAAGGCTTGCTCGGCAAAGCGCCCATCAAAGGGACCGTCGACGGCTCCAAGGTCCGCTTCGAATTCACCGCCGACTACGACGGCAACAAATTCAATGTGGTCTACACCGGCACGGTCGATGGCAATTCAATGAAGGGATCCATCGACTTCGGCGGCCAGGCCGAAGGCGTCTTCACGGCGAAGAAGAAATAACCCCGCCCTCAGCTCTTTTCGTGGAACAACCCCGGTTCCGCGATCGCCGGGCACACCGGCGGCCCGGTCACCCGCGGCCGCACCTTCGGCGACGTCACCCGCGCCAACTCCACCACCGCCTCGGCCCTCGTCACACCGCCGTTCGCCGCCCGGTTCGTCTCGCGCCTGCCGTCCGCCCGCCCCGCCGCCCCGGCGGCGGTATCGAGACGCAATCGGTGATCTTCGGTCCAATCTCTCATCGAAGACCAAGGCAAACCACCCGCCCCCTCAAGTCTTTCCCCCTCATCCCCCACCCCCTCCTTCCCGATAAGTACTACATCCATGCACGACCCCTCCCTCCTCACTCGCGCAGTCAACCTCCACAGCCTGTGGCTCGAGGGCCTGGCCGGCGGCGAACCGGCCCGCCTTCGCGAACTGAACATGGCCCATGTCCGGCTGTCGAAAGCCCGCCTCGACAGGATCGAGATCGAGTGGACCGAACTGCCCGCCGCCGACCTCTCCTCGGCCTCGCTCGTCGAGGCCCGCATCTGGGAGTGCGACCTCTCTCTGTCGAACCTCGCCGGCGCCGACCTCTCCCGCGCCTCGCTCGAACGCTGCAACCTCGATTCGGCCTGCCTGTCCGGCGCCAGCGCCTGCGAGGCGCGCCTCGACAACTGCTCGTTCGAGAAGGCCAAGGCCGTCGGCTCCCGCTGGCTGGAAGCCGTCATGGGCAAGGTCCGCTTCCCCGGCGCCGAACTCCGCCAGGCCGGCTTCAACCATGCCCGCCTCATCGAGTGCCAGTTCCAGAACTGCGGCCTCGAATCCGCCACTTTCCACAAAGCCCACCTCCAGTTCTGCCGCTTCCGGTCAATCCGCGCCCAGGACGCCCGCTGGACCCAGGCCCGGCTCCAGAACTGCGAGTTCTCCGGCTCCAGGCTCGCCAGCAACCGCTTCACCGGCGCCAGGTTGCTCGGCTGCCGCTTCGCCACGTGCAACCTGCGCCACTCCGACTTCCGCAACTCCGACCTCCAGGGCGCCTCGTTCACCGAAAGTGTCCTCGCCGGAGCCTTCTTCGGCGAAGCCCGCACCTTCGGCGCCGACTTCCGCGCAGCCGACCTCCGCGGCGCCCGGGAACTCAAGCCCAAACAACTCTCCCAGATGCGCACCGACGAAACCACCATCCTCCCCGACGGCTCCCGCGGCCCCTACCTCCGCTTCTCCGGCGCCGAACGCCCGGCCATGACGGCCCTCGGCCTTTGATCCCGCCCCGCGGCCTCCTGACAAGGAAAACGCCCGGCCCCCATCGGGAGCCGGGCGTTTCGTTCGGATTTGGGGCCGCTTACTTCGGGCAGCCCGCCTTCTTGATCAGCTTCGGATCCAGCGTCTTCGCCGACTTGAACGCCGCCGGCACCTTCGTTCCTTTCGGAACCAGCCACACCTCCACCCGCCGGTTCTGGTCGGCCGTCGAAACCGCCGATCCCCGGCGCTCGCCCGCAGCCGGCCTGGCCGAAGTGCCGCAGATGCCCGGCTGGAAGTCCGACGTCTGCTCGGCGCCCACCCAGTCCACCTTGATCCGGCTCGGATCCACGCTGCCGCAGGTGCCGCTGCCGCCGGTCAGCACCGCGTAGGCGTTCAGCACGCGCTGCATGTCCAGCGTCGTCGGCCGGCGGCCCTTCGCCACTTCATCCTGGTCGTAGTGCCCCACCAGCACGATCTCATAATCCGGATCGGCGGCCTTGGCGGCTGCTTCTTCCAGGAGAATCCGCTTGGCGCAGTTGTTCACCCGCGCGCTGCCCTTGCTGAAGATCAGATCCGGGAACCGGATCGATGCCGGCACGTAGTCCACCTTGATCTGGGCCTGGCCCGTCGCCGTCGCGCCGCGGTCGTCGGTAACCGTCGCCCGCACGGTCACGGTCTTGGCCTGGATCTTGCCGCCCTGCTCGAACCGCACCGTCTTCGAATCGAAGCTCGCGTTGGCCGAGGTGTCGTTGGCGGCCGTGCCCTCGCTGGCGGTCCACTTGAACGAAATCGTCGAACATGCCGATCCCGTCCCGGTCGCCGACAGCCGCGCCGTGTCGCCGTAGTTCAGTTGCGACGGAACCGCCGAAACGCCTGCGATCGTCGGCGCCCGGTACTCCTGCACGTTGATCGATAGCGTGTTCGCCTTCGCCGTCCGCACAGCCATGCCATCGGTGTTCGGCGCCGAAACCTCAAGCTCGATCGCGTAACTCCCTGCCCGGTCCGGCGTGAACTGCAACTCGGCGCTGTCGCCGCCCATCGGCTGCCCGTTCACCTTCCACTTGTACGTAATCTGCCGCCCGGCCGGGTCGGAGACGCCCGCGGACCGGATCGTGATCGGACGGCCCTGGCACAGCGTCCCCGTGCCCGCCGAAAGCGCGCCTCCGTTCAGCGCGCCAAGAGCCTGCGGCGGCGGCGCCACCGGCGGCGGCGGCGGAACATACTTCCTGCCTAAATACCAGTTTAGCCCTACCGTCGGCATCACGCCCCACAACTTGTCGCCTCTGGGGATGTAAAGCCCGCCGCCCGGCGCCGTATCCGGCAGCCCGTAGCCCGGATTCCGGGAGTATGTGCCGCGCAGATCGAAGCGCAGACCGAAATGGTCTGTCATGTGCCACTTCACGCCGCCTCCGTAGTTCAACGCCGGGTGGAGGCTGTCGCTCAGCCAGCCGCCGTTCACCCGGGCGCGGGCCTGGCTCTCCGCCCTGTCGGTCGGGTTGAAATTCATCGCCGAAACGCCCGCCGTCAGATACGGCCGGATCTTCGATCCGCGCGGCGTGAAGTGGAACACCGGGTTCAGATTCCATTGATAGATCCGGTTGCCGAACGCGGCCGTATTCGGCGCCGTTGCCAGCGGCATCCGGAGATTATTCGTGCTGTACGTGAAGCCCTGTTCCAAACTCACGTATTTCCAGAAGTTCTCGGTCACCCGCACGCCCACGGCGCCGCCGCTGACATGCTCGGTCCCCAGCCCGCTGGAAACGCTCTTGAAGAAACTGCCCCCGCCGAAGAGGCTGATTTCGAGCATGTCGGGACGGTCGTCGCCTCGCGTCCACCCGCTCTGGCCGAATCCGGCGGCGCTCAGTAAAAGAAGCAGACTGGCGGCGGCTAAGAGTTGCCGCCATAGTCCATTTTTAGAATATGAAATACAGTGTTGATGTCTCATGGCTAGGTTAGACCTACATTTCTATCTTAGTTCAACCTCTTGTTCAACTTCCAGGTAGAACAGTCCGATATCCGGCGTCAGCGCATAGATCCGCGCAGCGTCTCCCGGCCCCGTCCAGAGCGACCGGATCGACGATTCCGCAATCTCGCCACCCTCCACCCGCCGCCACTTCATCCCGCCATCCTTCGATTCGTACAGCCTGCCAAACTGCACCAGCCACGCCGACCGCGCCCGCCCTGGGTGAAACCTCACCGTGCTCACCGTCCCGTCCTCCAATCCATCCACCCGCTGCACCCACGTCCTGCCCCCGTCATCGGACGCATACAACCCCTTCGCCGTCGCAATCAGCATCGCATCCCCCGCCGCCGCCGGAAGCGCGATGTCGTAAATCACCGAAGTCGGCAGCAGCAGCGCCACCGGCCGCCACGATACTCCCGCGTCCCCGGATACATACAGCGTGCTCGTCGTCCGAACCACCACCCGCTCACCCGCGCTCACAATGCTCAGCACCCGCGGCATCTTCTCGGCCCTGGTCACCCCCGCCAGCGTCCACCCCGTGCCCGCGCTCCCCGCCCTCCACAACCCGTGATCGGTCCCCAGCAGGATCGATACGCCCTGGCCCGATCCCGTCAACGCCAGCGCCGTGATGCGCATGTTCCGCCCATGCCCCGCCGCCGGCAGAGCGAGGGGCCTCCACGCCTTGCCCCCGTCCGCCGTCCGGTACAGCCGCCGCTCGTTGGCCGCATACAGAACGCCCGCCTCCGACGGATGCCCCGCCAGATGATGCAGATGGTTGTCGCCTACCCGCGCCGCATTCGCCGCCAGGCGCCACGTCGCCCCCCCGTCCTCGCTCTGAAACACCCCGCCGTCGTTGCCGTCCTGGATTGTGTTCAGATACATCCTGCCGCCCGCCGATGCCAGATTCAAAACCTTCCGGTTCACGAATCCCTGATTCACCGCCTCCGCCGTCACGCCCCCGTCACGGCTCCGCCACAGCCCTCCACGCTCGGTGGCCATGTAAACCACCCGCGCATCGGCCGGATGAAACACCATCGACAAAATGTGCAGGTTGTTCAACTGTCTGAACGTCGCGCCCCCGTCGCTGGACCGCAGCAGCCCCAGCGTCGTCCCCGCATAGATCACATTCGGCTGCGACGGATGCTGCCGGATCACGTGCGTCCGCCTGTGCGACGCCGGTATCCCCGCAAACTTCGACCACTTCGCCCCCGCCGTCTCGCTCCTGTAAATCCCGCTGCACGCGCTCGCCAGAATCCGCTGCGGCCTCTCCGGATCGACAAAAATCGAAAATACGTCCGAATCGTCCAGCATCCCGTCGTGGATCGAATTCCACGTCTTGCCCCCGTCCGCCGACTTCCACGGCAGATGCGGCGTCCCCGCGTAAATCACGTCCCGGTTCCCCGGATCAAACGCCACCGCCGTCACCACCCGCATCTCGTGGTTCCACGGCTGCGAAATCCGCGCCCACGCCGCCCCTCCGTCTTCGCTCCGCCACACCCCCTGATGTGTCCCTGCCAGCATAACCCTCGGGTCCCGCCCCCATCGCGCCAGCGCCTCCGCCGACCCCCCCTGGAACGTCTCCGGCAGCGTCCACGTCTCCCCCCCGTCCACGCTCCGCCAAACCCCGCCAAACCCTGGCTGCTCCCCGGTCACCGCCGCCAGAAATACCCGCGGGTTGCCCGGATCGAAACTCACCGCCCGCACCGTCCCCAGGAAATGCCTCGGAAAATTCAGCCGCCGCCAGTTCGCCCCCTCGTCCTCGCTCAAATACACAAGCGAATTCCTCGCCCCCAACAGCATCCGCTTCGGATTCGCCTGGTCGATCGCCACCGCCGTCGCGCTTCCCCCCCACGGCCCCGCCGGGACCCACTCGCCCCAACACGGCGCTACCGCCAGCATCGCCGCCGCAAGCCGCAGGATCGGTTTCAGTTGCATGTCCTGGTGACCGGGAGGCGCCGTGCTGCGCGCTCCCTAAACATAAGGATATCAAGGGCGTCGCCGCGCCATTCAAACCGCCGCCGCCGCATTGGATATGATGGCTTCCGCGAACCAGGTCCGCCAATGTCAAGCCATCCCTCCACCCTCTCCCGCCGCCAACTCCTCGCCGCCGCCGCCTTCCCCTCTCTCGCCCCCGCCCGCGCCGCCGCCAATCCGCCCAACATCGTCGTCATCCTCACCGACGACCAGGGCTGGGGCGACCTCAGCGTCCACGGCAACTCCAACCTCTCCACCCCCAACATCGACTCCCTCGCCCGCGACGGCGTCCTCTTCGACCGCTTCTTCGCCTGCTCGGTCTGCGCCCCCACCCGCGCCGAATTCCTCACCGGCCGCTACCACCCCCGCTGCGGCGTCCGCGGCGTCACCACCGGCGCCGAACGCCTCAACCTCGACGAATCCACCATCGCCCAGGCCTTCCGCCAGTCCGGCTACTCCACCGCCGCCTTCGGTAAATGGCACAACGGCTCCCAGGCCCCCTACCACCCCAACTCCCGCGGCTTCGACGAGTTCTACGGCTTCACCTCCGGCCACTGGGCCCACTATTTCGACACCGAAATGGACCATAACGGTTCGCTCACCCGCGGCCGCGGCTACATCACCGACGACCTCACCGATCATGCCCTCCACTTCATCCGCCAGAACCGCCGCCGCCCGTTCTTCTGCTACCTGCCCTACTGCACCCCCCACTCCCCCATGCAGGTCCCCGATCGCTTCTACGAACGCTTCGCCAACTTCAACCCCAAACTCACCAACCGCCACCCCGCCCGCGAAGACCTCCCCATGACCCGCGCCGCCCTCGCCATGTGCGAAAACATCGATTGGAACGTCGGCCGCGTCCTCTCCGAACTCGACCGCTCCGGCCTCGCATCGAACACCATCGTCGTCTACTTCAGCGACAATGGCCCCAACTCCTGGCGCTGGAACGGCGGCATGAAGGGCCGCAAAGGAACCCTCGACGAAGGCGGTCTCCGCGTCCCCATGCTCATGCGCTGGCCCGGCCGCATCCCCGCCGGCCGCCGCATCCCCCACATCGCCTCCGCCATCGACCTCCGCCCTACCCTTTCCGGTCTCGCCGGCATCCCCGTCGCCGCCAACAAACCCCTCGACGGCCTCAATCTCCAGCCACTGCTCTCGGGAGCCGCCACCGGCTGGCCCGGCCGCCTCATCTTCTCCATGCACTCCCGCCGCACCTCGGTCCGCAGCCAGCGCTACCGCCTCGACCCCGCCGGCGCCCTCTTCGACATGCAGGAAGACCCCGGCCAGGACCGCGACATCGCCGCCCAACGCCCCGAAGTCGCCGCCCAACTCGAAAACGCCCGCAAGCAATGGGAAGCCGAAATGCTCCCCCTCGTCGGTCCCGACGGCCGCCCCTTCACCGCCGGCTACTCCCGCGTTACGCTTCTGCCCGCCCGCGATGCCGTCGCCGAAGGCAACATCAAACGCAGTTCCATCCATCCGAACTCCACCTTCTTCACCAACTGGACCTCCAAGGACGACCGCATCATCTGGGACATCGAAATCGGCCGCGCCGGCCTGTTCGAAGCCGCCGTCTACTACACCTGCCCGCCCGCCCGGACCGGCTCCACCATCGAACTCAGCTTCAACGGCTCTGCCGTCTCCGCCAGGGTCGCGCCCGCCCACAACCCGCCCCTCATCGGCGAAGCCGAAGACCGCGCCAAACGCACCGAGGGCTTCTTCAAACGCTTCCGCCCCTTGAAAATCGGCAACCTCTCTCTCGCCCAGGGCCGCGGCAAACTCACCCTCCGCGCCCTCGACATCGCCGCCACCCAAGTCGCCGACATCCGCTACCTCGCCCTCACCCGCAAGTGACGCCAAGCCGCGACTGCAAGGAGCGGTTCTAAACGGCACTCACCCGCTTGTCAACCCGCGGGCCGGCCCCGCACCCGCCCTAACAGCCTCCAGCGCGGACTGGAGGCCAACTTCCAGTCGCCCCCCAACCCTACGCCCCCCCTACGGCCCACTCCCGCCCAACGAGCCACGCCGCACGCAGAGCCGCCCGTGCGCGGAGCCGCGACCGTGAGGGCGCGGTCCCAACCAACAGCCGCCCCACTCCCGCGCGTCCACCCCGCAGCCTGTAAACAAATGCCTTTGCACTTGAGTCCCGTCCTCCGCCGTGTGACAGTCAGACTTGAGGTGAACATGCGACTGACCCTCTTTACGCTTGCAGCACTAGCCGCATCGATGCCGTCCAGCCTCATCGCACAATCGGCGTCCCAGTCCAAGCCCTACCGCTACAGCGGCAACGGCTACGCTTTTGGCGCGATCGGCGCCTGCCAGCACGGTTACCCCTTGTTCGGCGGCGGCGGCGGCGGCGAGGCCCTTCTCTGGAAAGGACTCACCGTCGGCGCCGAAGGCGGAGCCTACACTTTCTCTGACGGTTACTCCTTCGGCTCCATCCAACCCACCATCGGCTGGCACTTTGTCGACCGCAACCGCCGCGCCACAAACGAGGGGTTTGTCAACTTCGGCCCCGGCATCGCCTTTGGCGCCGCCCGCGGCGGGACCAGCCCCTGGGCCAGCATCGGCGGCGGCATGATCGGTTGGATCAATGATCGCGTCGGCCTCCGCGTAGAAGGCCGCATCCAGGCCTTCCGCAACGAGGGTATGGTCATCGGCCGCATCGGCGTCAGCTTCCGCTGAGAGGCCGCTAACAACCGCAGCGTCCATCAGCAGCTTTACGCGCCCGCCCTGCGCCCCCCTTCGAGCCTCGCACGCGAGTGCGGGGCCAAATCCAGCACCCCTCACGCCCCCGCCAAAGTGCCCCGGCGGCCGGACGGGCCGCGGTTGCAAGGAGCGGTCCTGCCCTCCACCCCACCCGCTCCATCCGCGAACGCGGCGAACGGGTCCCTCTGGCGATTTTCGAAGGAGCGGACACCCTGGGTCTGCATTTCCACAGCCCCGATGAGAGACACCGCCGGTCGATCCTGCCCGCCCCTCGTCTCTCCGCGCGTGCGTGGAATCTTACGTGAAATCCTCCGCATCGCCGTCTCGCCCAGGGCCTGTCCCCCAGTCCTCTCTCGTCCCGCCCCACACCCCGCCGCCCTCCCCTCTTACGTGGAATTCTACGTGAAATCCTCCGCATCGCCGTTTCGCCCAGGGACCGTCCCACAGTCCTCTCTCGTCCCGCCTCCACCCTGCCGCCCGCCCCACTTACGTGGAATCTTGCGTGGAATCCTCCGCATGTCATTTTTTGTCTGTTGATAACAAAGGACTTAACAAATCAGGAGTTCGTTTGGTCACGCCCGAGACCCCTTGCCCCAACCCGCCCGGCATGGGCAAGGGGCCGTCCTCGCAGGCAGCCCCAAGGAGAAGCAGTCCGTCCGGCCGCTTACCTCTTCAACTGCCCGTCGGCGTCGAACTCGAAGATCATCTTCCCGCCCGTCCCCCGCCAGTTCCGGTACAGCCAGTTCTCCCCTTTCCCCGCGTGGGACTCGATCTCATCCGGCGGACCATACCTCAAATAGTGCCGCCCCTTCGCCGTCGCCGAACCCTTCACCTCGCCCTTCGACCACTTCTGATCGGCATACTCAACCCGCCGCTCCCTCTCCGCCCGCTCGGCCTGCAACTTCCCATCCAGATCCTTCAACTCGCCGTCCAGCCGCGCCATCGCCTGCTCGATGTTCTTCCGGATCTCCGGCTCGCGCGCCTTCAATTCGGCCAGGGCCTTTTCCATCGCCACCTGCGCTTCCTTCTGGATCTTCTGATCGCCCAACTGCTGCTTGGCCTTCTCCATCGCCTCGCGGATATTGGCCTCCATCTGCTGCTTGTTCAGTCGCAGGTCCTTCAGCGCCCGCTCGAATTCACGCTTCAGATCCTCGCGCATCGCCTCCCGGTCTACCTGCTTCGCGGCCCGCTCTTCCTCAACCCGCGCCCGCTCGTCGGCCATGCGAGCCTGCCTCTCCGCCCGCCTCGCCCGCTCCTCCGCACTCACTACCACCTTCTCGTCCACCACCTTCAACGTCGCTGGAGGAGGAGGCGGCGGTGGCGGCGGCGCGGAGGCCCGATCTACCCCTCCTGGAACTCCATATCTAATGCCACCGGCGATCCCGCCGCCAATCCCACCGCCAACTCCACTTCCAACTCCGCTGCCAACACCGGCGCCGACTGCTTTCGACGGAGCAGGCGGGGGAGGAGGAGGAGGAGGCGGCGGCGGCGGCTGATCCGCATTGTTGACTACCACCCGTCCGGCCGTCACCTTCGCGACCGGCGCAACCGGCGCCACCGGTGCAACGGGCGCCACTTTCGCTACCGCCGGAACCTCCGGCGCTTCCGGGGCCTCGGCCACTGCCGGCGGTGGTGGTGGTGGAGGAGGTGGCGGAGGCGCCTGCGACGCCCACATCAACCCGCCCATCAGCAGCGCCACGCCCGCGGCCGCCACACCCGGACCCCAACCCGTTTCCCTCGTTGGGTATCCCATCAATCTCATAATCCGCATCTTCAAACCTCCTGCCGTCGCCGCCATCGCAAACTCCGGCCTTGCTTCTTCCAACTTCAGTAACGCCCGCGAATACCGCCTCCGGTCGCCGCAGACCTTCACCGCCATGTCGTCGCAGCAGTGTTCCCGCTCCTCGCGAATCCGCCGCGACACCCACCACACCGCCGGATGGTAGAACAACAGCGATTCGACAACCGTCTGCGCCAGATTCACCACGTAATCCCGCCGGATGATATGCGCCAACTCGTGCGCCAGCACCGCCTCCATCTCCGCCGGCGTCAACCGCGCCACAGCCGCCGCCGGAATCAAAATCACCGGCTTCAACCACCCGAACACCTGCGGCGCATCGGCGAACTTCGACACCATCAGGTCGATCCGCCCGCTCATGTTCATCCGCTCCATCAGCCGGCTCAGTGGGTACTCCCATTGAATCCCGTTCCTGCTCTTTCGACGTGCAAGCTGCCACCCCATCGCCGTCCGGATCAACAGCACCCCCGCGCCAATCGCCCAGACCAGCACCACCCATTGCTGCCATCCGGCCGCCGATTCCACCTTAAAATCCCCGTCCAGCATCATCCCCCGGATCCCCGGCGGCAACGCCCCCGCCTCGCCCGGCTGCAGCAACGCCACCGTCACCGGAACCGACAAAGCCATCCCCAGCAGCGCCACGCAAGCCGCCGCATACCGCCACTGCGCCGGCCCTCCCCTCAACGCCCGCAACGCCACCGCCAGCACCAGCGCGATCAGCGCTCCCTGCCACACGAAATGAACCAGCGCCCAGCCCAGCGTGATCATCGCCTGCCTCCCTCGGCCTCGTCCAGCATCTTCCGGATCTCGGCGATCTCATTCTTGGACGCGCGCTTGCGCGAAAGGGCCCGCATCACCAGCGCCGACGCTGACCCGCCGAATACCCGCTCCATCAGGTCGTCCACCATCCGCCCCTGCACCTCTTCCCGCTCCAGCACCGGACTGTAAACGTGCGCCCTATTCTCCTCGTTCCGCTTGACCAGCCCCTTCTCCGCCATGATCTGCATCAGCTTCAGAACCGTCGTGTACCCGGCCGGCTTCACCGCGTCCAACTTCGCCCACACCTGCCGCACCGTCGCCGGTCCCGTCTCCCACAGCACGCCCAGAATCTCCAGCTCGGATCCAGTCGGTTTCGGTATCGGACAAAGCGCCGGTTTCATCTCACCCCGACTGTATTACGAAGACTTTCGTAGTGTCAACGAAATTCTTCGTACTTGTGTAACAACCTGGCCGCCCCGTTCGTGATTCTCGTCTTCAGCGTCCGCCATCGCGCCACCCGTCCGCCCTCGAAAACCGCCTCCGCCAGCAACCCCTCGCCCGTCCCCGGATCCCTCTGGTCGAACACCAGGTTCCCCAGCGAGTAAAACACCGGCGCGCCCCCAATCTCCTCCGCCTCCTGCACCACATGCGGATGATGCCCCGCCACGCACGCCGCCCCGGCCTTCACCACCGCCGCCGCGAACGCCCGCTGCTGCGCGTTGGCCTTCTTCTGATACTCCCAGCCCGCATGCATCGACACGATCACCGTCTCGCCCCGCGCCCGCGCCGCCGCGACATCCGCCGCCGCAAGTGCCGCATCCAGTCCCGGCACCCGCGCGTCGTCGCTCGTCCAGTTCCCGTTCCTCTGGTCATACGTATACGCCAGAATCCTGAACTTGACGCCCTGCCGCTCGATCACCGCCTCACGGCCCACCCCCGCCACCGCAATGCCGTTCTTCTCCAGCAGTTTGATGGTGTATTCCAAACCCTCAGCCCCGGCATCGCGCACATGGTTATTCGCCAGGCTGACGGCGTTGATCCCCGCCCCGGTCAGCGCCTCCACCATCTCCGGACGTGCGCGGAACACCATGTCCGTCCTGTCATATGGCCCGGTTTCCGAAAACGGCGACTCCAGATTCACCAGCCCGATATCCGCGCTCAGAAACGCCGGCGCCACCCCCCGCAGCGGCCTCAGCCAGTCTTTCTCCTCGGCCGCCTTCCGCCCCACCCACCGCGCCAGCATCACGTCCCCGCCGCACACCACCCGCACCGCCGCCGTCTGCACAAACCCCAAACCGGAAAGCAACGTCCTGCGGCTGATCACCTGGTTCAAGATACTAGTCTAGCCACGCGAGGCCGCGGCTTCCCGCTCACGGCCTCGCTGGAAGTCAGGAAATTGCGTGGATCTGGGGCGCGCCTGCTAGCCGCGCCTGAATCTGCGGTAGGCAAGTCCCGCCAGGCCGCAAGCCAGCAGCGCGAAAGTCCCAGGCTCGGGAATCGCAACCGGCCCTGACGGCCCCAGAATCTGGAACACGCTGTTCTCGGACGGATGCGAGCTGGCTGGAAAGTATGGAGATGTCCCTTGCCACCGCCCCGGTATCGTCGACAGCGAACCGGTGGTCTGATCCCATGTTGTATTGGGGACGTCGTTGTTGATCGAAAAATAGTAGGTTCCCGCCATCAGCGGCAGGTTCAAACCCGTCACCAGATAGTCGTACCCGGCGTAACTGCCAAACAGCACAGGCAACGCGTTCGCGGTCCGCGTCGCCACCACGCTGTAGCTGGCAATCATCGTCCCTGGCGCGGGCGTCCCGTTGAAAAATGAAATCGTCGTCGTGAATCCGGAACTGGCGGTCCGATCATGCTGCTGCCACCAGATGCCGTCGACCGTCGCTGGCGCGAGCAGCGTGAAATCCTCGAAGATCCTCCAGTTGCTGCTGCTGCCGTTGTTGCTGTTGTACCGGCCAATCTGATAACCCCCGTATCCTCCGTTGTCGAAGATCGGCAAGGCGCTCAGCGGAAACAGACCGGCGACGCAGACCAATATGCACAGCCCTCTCAGCACACAAGACGGGAAAGCGGAACGCATACAAACTCCTCCGCGTTTGATTTACGGACCTCAATATCCTACACTACTCAGGACTTCCTCTTCAAGACATATTTTCCCGAACAGCCTCTACCAGCGCAGCAAGCCGCGGACCCCCGGCCCGGCCAGTGGATGCACCGCTTGCCCCCACCCCGGCAACAGGCTATCCTGATAGTGTCCTTCCTGGTCTGGCCGGTCTCCTCCGGAACACCCTGAATCAACTGTCCATTCGTATGCCCAAGAACAAGAAGATTGTGGCCGCGGTCGAAGACCTCTTCTTCGTCGTCAAGATCAACGACCTCGCCAAACGCGCCGGCTTCACGCCCGAGTTCATCAAGACTCAGGACGCCATCCTCGAACGCGTCTCCGCCGAGCCGCCCGCCCTCCTCATCGTCGACCTCAATAACGCCGCCATCGACGCCGTCGGCCTCATCTCGAAGGTCAAGGCCATCCCCGAAGCCAAGTCCACATCCGTCATCGCCTTCGTCTCCCACATCGAAGCGGAGTTGAAACAGCGCGCTCAGGAAGCAGGCGCCAATATGGTCCTGGCCCGGTCCGCTTTTTCGACAAACCTACCCCAGATCCTCAAGCGCCACGCCGGATCGCTCTGATCGATCTGCCTGTCTCTACTTGATCCGCGCCGCCAGCCCCGCCGCCAGTTTCGCCGCGTCGGCGTCCTCGGCCAGTCCGGTGAGTCCCGCCACTTTGTTCCCAACCCTGAACAGGCAGACCTTCTTCAGATACCGGTCCGTCGCCGTAAACCCGCCCGCCCCCAGCGCCACTTCGCCCGCCGGCGGAAACCGCTCCTTGAGCTTCGCCATCAACTCCTGAGCCGCCGCCTCGCTCGCCTCTTCCACCACAAACGCCCGCCCATGGTCATACTGCGCCATATACCCGCGCCGCAGCATCCTCAACCCCAGCACGCTCTGCGCCACCAGCCGCGGAAACCCCGGCTGAATCCCTTCTGTCGGAAACCATGCCACCTGTGCCGGCGCCGTCACCGCGCCCTCGAACGTCTTCTCGAACCTCGTAATCACGTCGTTCAGCAGCGGCACATGCTCGCCCTCGGGCTCCGCCGCCACCTCAACGTAATAGACGCCCTTCGTGAACACCGCCTTGCGCGGCGTCACCTGTCCGCCCCCGCCCACCTTCAACACCGGCTCCCGCGTGTCCAGATTGCCGGTGAACATCCCGTACGCCGACTCGTGATCCTTGAACTCGCTGACGTCGAACACCAGCTTCAGTTCGCCCTTCGAACACGTGATCCCCTTCATCGACTTGAACCCGTACAGGAAATACCCCTCCGAGTTCCCGTCCATGTATTCAAACAAGGTCTCGGTCGTGAACGTCCTCACGCCCCCGTCCTGCTTGAATCCCTGCGCCACCGCGCAGTCGGGCGACTGGGCCATGCAGGCCGCCCCCATCACGAGGGCGGCCCACATCGCTTTTCTCATGCGAACCACTCCTGCGCCAGGCCCACCCGCCCGGCCACGTTCACTCCATGCGGGCACTTCACGCTGCACGCCTTGCAGTCCGAGCACTTGATCGCCCGCGTCTCTTCCGGCAACTCCTGCCACCGCTCCCGCGCCAGACCGAACTGCCCGTACCCGTCGGCGTAGCTCACAATCCGGATAATGTCGGAATGCGGCAACCCCTTCTCGCACTGGTAGCCGCACTTGCCGCAAACCGTGCAGTACAGCGGCGTGATCGCCTCCAACTGCGCCGCCAGCACCGGTGCGTCCGCCGCCTTCCAACCCGTCGCCACGGCCTTGAAGTTCTCGTCCAGCATGTCCATGTCCTGGATGCCCGGAATCGACGTATGGATGAACGGATTGCGCACCGCCCACTTCAACGCCGCCGCCATCGCACCCTGCCGGCTCAGCTTCTCGTGCATCGGCGTACCCGGCTTGTTCGAACGGAACCCGCCCGCCATCACCTTCATCGCCACAATGCCCACACCGGCGTCGGATGCGTCTTTCAGCACCTTGTCCATCTCGGCGTCCATCGTGAAGTTATACGAGGTCAGGATCACATCCGTCCGGCCCTTGGCCACCAGCCACGGGATCATCTTCGTCAGGTTGCTGTGCAGGCTCACTCCCCGGAACCGGATCTTGCCCTGCTGCTTCATCTTGTCCTGCGTGTCGAACAATTCGTCCGGCACCGACTCCGGCGTCGGCCGCGAATGCAGGTACCAGATGTCCAGATGGCCGGTCTGCAACTCCGTCAGCGACGTCTCCAGGTTCTTCACCATCTCCTCGGGCGTCCGCGCCGGCGTCTTCGACGACAGCATGATCTTGTCTCGCTTGCCCTTCAACGCCGCGCCCACCATGCGCTCGTTCTGCCCGCCCTGGTAGCCGCGCGCCGTATCGAAATACGTGATCCCCGCGTCCACCCCCTGCTGGATTACCGACGGGTCCGACGTCGTCATGCAGCCAAAGCCCAGCACCGTCGGCTTCAGCCCCGTCTTGCCCAGCGTCCGCACGGGCATCTTCAAATCGGCCGCGCCTGCCTGCTGCGCCGCCATCAACCCGATTCCCGCGCCCAGGAATCCGCGCCTCGAACTGTGATCCATGGTCCAGACCTCCTAACGGATAGCTTTACATACTTTACGGTCTGTTATTACTATTAAGACTGAGGTCACTGCCATGTCAATCGCATTCTCTCGCCGTGCGCTGCTGGCCACTCCGGCCGTCCTGCTCGCCCGTAAGGCCTTCGCCGCCCCCGCCGCGCCGAAATCCCCTGTCGCGCTGGTCTCCGGCTCCGACCGCCGCAAGATGATCTCCGAGGCTCTCACCGCCCTCGACAAGGAGCTTCTGCCCAAGCTCAAGCAGCGCAAGACCGTCGTCATCAAGCCCAACTTCGTCTCCGTCACCCGCCAGCTCGCCGCCTCCCACGCCGACTCCATCCGCGGCATCCTCGACTGGCTCGAACCCCGCTTCAAAGGCCCCGTCACCATCGCCGAATCCTCCGCCGGCGAAACCAACGCCGGCTATGAGACTTTCAGGTTCACCGCCCTGCCCAAAGAGTACAAGCGCAACCAGGTCAAACTCGTCTGCCTCAACGAAGAGGGCCTCTACGAGATCATCCACATCCTCAACGGCGACCTCCACATCCAACCCGTCCGCCTCGCCGCGCGCCTGCTCGACCCCGGCGCCTTCGTCATCTCCGCCGGCCCGATGAAGACCCACAACGTCGTCATCGCCACGCTCGCAATCAAGAACATGACCCTCGGCGCGCCGCTCAAGTCCAAAAAGGACGAAACCCCGCGCTGGAACGACAAGCGCGTCTACCACGGCGGCGTCCGCCAGACCCACTACGACATGATGCGCACCGCCGAACGCATGCGCGGCAACTGGGGCGTCGCCGTCATCGACGGCTACGAAGGCATGGAAGGCAACGGCCCGTCCTCTGGCACACCTGTTGAGTCCCGCCTTGCCATCGCCTCGCCCGACTTCGTCGCCGCCGACCGCATCGGCGTCGAATGCATGGGCATCAACCCCGACTGGATGGGCTACATCCAATACTGCTCCAAGGTCGGCATCGGCAACTTCGACCGCGACAAAATCGAACTCCGCGGCGTCGCCGTCGAAAAGGTCATGAAGAAATACCAACTCCACCGCGACCTTGACCGCGAACTCCAATGGATGGGCCCCCTCGAAGAACTCCCCCCCAAACTGGGGTAGCTGCCGCCCGTCCCTTGGCCAACGCATCCGGAAGGGGGCATTCCTTCGGGATCCGGTGGGTTTCCTTGAAGTTTGGCTGCTCCAGGTTGCTTGGGGCGCTTTCGATCATGCAAAGCGTGGCGGGTAATGAAGGGTAGCTGAAGGTGAAAGAAGCATCGCGGAGTCTGTCACCATCCCCATTTCTTGGTTTGAGTTCCCGGTCGGCTACAGACGCCCGGTGAAGCCGCTGTACGGCCATCAGGAGCAGGCCGTGCGGGGCTACAACCCGGCCAAGATCGGGCGGCCGTTGCACATCTGCCAGACTTACCTCATCGCTTCGATCCGGTTGGTGTTGGAGGTGGTGAGTGCAGGCGGGCAACCAGACGGCCTCGCAGTATGCGCAGCCAGGTTTGCGGGCGTGGTTGGAGAAGCGGCCGCGCGAGCAATGGCCGAAACTGGTTCGGGGCGGCGTCAGTTGGGGGACGGAGCGGATGATGGAGGAGTGCCGGAAGCGGGGCTTGCCGTACCTGTTCAAGGTGAGGCGGACGACGAAGGTCAAGCGGCACTTGGAGGAGTTGTTCGGCAGGCAGGATTGGACCGAGGCGGGGCAGGGATGGCAGGGGTTGTCGAGCGAGCTGCAGTTGACCGGTTGGAGCCGCAAACGGCGCGTGGTGGTGCCGCGGCGGCGGGCGGTGCGCGAATCGCCGGCCCTCGGGCGGGGAGCAACGGATTCCGGCCAGGGGCTGTTGTTCGGCACAGTGGAGGTCAGCCAAGCCGGGGAACTGTTCGAGTATGCGGTGCTGGGCGTGGCTCAGTTGTACCGGGGCCGCGGCGAGGCGGAAAACGTGTTTGACGAACTGAAGAACCAATGGGGCTGGACCGGCTTCACGGCCCGGGATCACCAGCGCTGCCAGATCATGGCCCGGATCATCGCCTTCGGTCCCGGCGGACCGCATCAAAACTCGAACCTGCCGCCGATCTGGACTCGCCTGGGTGGCAATGTGGCCACGGCGCGGCCGAAGAACGGCGAGGTGAGTGCGCCGGCGAAGTTCTGGTAGTTGACCCGGTTCAACACATTGAATGCGTCTAGGGAAATCGTGATAGCAGGGCCTCTGTCTTTCCTGTCCGGCCGCAAACGGAAGTCGCGATACCATCTGAGGTCCACGATGGCGGCGCCCGGTCCGAGCCCCGTGTTGCGCGTCACGCCGGGCGGGCGATCGAGCGCCATCCCATCCCCATTCTCGTCCCGGCCGGTCGTGATGTTGTAGGGGACACCTGAAAGCAGCGACACGGAGAGTCCAAAGTTCGCCCAGCGGTGGAGTGTGGCGGTGCCGAGGAAGTTGAACTGGTGCCTTCGGTCAGTATCGGTGCGCCCCCATTCTCCGGATGGGGCATAACTGTTGGCGGGATACCAGTTCACCCCTCCCGTATCCGCCATGGTCTTGCCGAATACATACTGGGCCATGCCGCTGACCCTGGGCGCGAATTCGCCCCGCACGGTGATCTCCAGGGCATTGCCTGCGACGCGTCCGGCGGACTCGATGTGCCGAAGGACGTTGACACGGGTGTCGGGCCGCACCTCGAATGCGGGGGGGAGCGGGGCGTTGGCATCGCGTGAGCGGAACTGCTGGACGGCTCGTGTGCCAATGTAGTTCACGCTGAGCGTGGTCTTTTTGGCGAGCTGGTGTTCGACGCCGAGGCTGAACTGCATCATGTTGGGCAATCCGGCGCCAGCGGCCAGACGGTGGATGCTGCTTGGGATGGCGCTGGGATCGGGCGCCGCGCCGCCGCTGATGACATAGCGGCGCAACCGCATGCCGTCGTAGCGGAGGATGTCGAAGACCGGCCCTGGCCCGGAACGGTCGAAGAAGAAGCCTGCTCCGGTCCGGATCACAGTTTTACGCGATTTGCCGGGCGCCCAGGCGACTGCGAGGCGGGGCGCGAAGTTGTTCAAGTCGCCGAAGGTATTCTGCCAGTCGTAACGGACGCCGCCGGCGATTGAAAGGCCCGGGCGCAGTTGCCATTCGTCCTGGAAGAAGCCGCCGACGTTCTTTTCTATGAAGACGGTGCGGGGATCGCCGCGCTGGAGGACGGCCGCGAAGGGGCGGTTCTCGGCAAAGGCGGGCAGCGAGGCGAACGAGAAGGTCCCGATCTGATTGGTTCGATCGCTAAGCCCCCGGCGGCTCCAGTCGGGGACATTGATGCCGTATTTCAGCGTGTGTTTCCCGATGGTGTGCGTCAACAGCCAGGTGATGGAGGTATGGAACTCGGTGGAGAGGCGGTCGGCCTGCGCTCCGCCGCCGGTGAAGGCGTCGGAGACGACGACGCGCGCCGCACCGAGATTGCTGCGGGTGGGCGCCCAATAGCGGCCGATGAGAATCCGGAACTGTGAAAGGAGGTTGGCGTTGATGATGGCGCGGTGGTTGAAGACGGCCTCGTCTTCGCGGAAGCGGGTGTGCGCGCCGGCTTCGGCGAGCGTCGTACCGCCGGCGCCGATGTTGTTCTGCCACCGGTCCTGGAAGTTGTATTGCCAGAAGACGGCTTGCTGGTCGTTCAACTGCTGGCTGATCCTCAGCGAGGCCACGGTGTTTACCTGTGGCGTTGGCACGTTAGCTCTGATCGGTCCTTGCAGCCCCTGCGCGAAGACCACGGCGACAAGGTCCTCTTCCTCGCGGGCGGCGGAGAAAAGAAACGAAGTCTTCTTGCTGTTGGCGACTGGCCCGAAGAGGCTCCCCTCGAGGATGCGGCGCTGCTCCCGCGGACGCGCCGCGGCCAGCGCATCCCGTGCGTTCAGCCGGTAGTCGCGGAACAGGAAGTTGACCGTCCCATGGTAGGCGTCCGCCGACGACTTTGTGATGATCTCGATACGGCGGCGGCTCCAGCGGGGGTACTCGACCGTGTAAGGGTTGTTGTTGATGCGGATCTCCTGGATGGCCGAAGCGGTGACGCCGGCGCTCCGCATCTCCATCCCATCGACCACGATGGTGGTTCCCGAACCGCCCGGGGTGCCCGGATCCAGAAAACGCCCCAGCGCCGACAGGTAGTTGTTGTCGAGGAATGGGAGGTTGTCGAGCATCGTGCGCTCGACGGAAATGGCGTCGGCGTTGCGGTCGGCTTGCGGCGCAACGGCCCGTTCTCCCGCCGAGACGCTCAGTTCCTCCCTGAGGTCGGCGATCGTGAGGCGCAATCGCAGCGGGCGGGTGGAGCGGGATCCGGTCCGCACGCGCTGGGCAATCCGGTCGAATCCCGGCACTTCACACAGCAATTCGTAACTGCCCGCGGGAAGGTTGTCGAACCGGAACTCCCCCGTTTGGCTGGTTGTCGCCTCACGGGATTGACCGCCGCCCGTCAACACGATTCTGATCGACGGAACCGGAGCGTCGGAAGGGTCCACGAGCGCGCCGGTCAGCGCCGGCGGCGCCGGCGGGCGGAGGGGCGTCTGGGCCATAACTCCGCCGGCAGTCAGGATCAGTAAACAAAGCAAATGAAGCATTCAGCAACTCTCCGCCGGTAGATCATGGGCACGATTCAGAGGCAGGTCAAGCCGGAAGGTGCTGCCGCGGTTGACGGCGCTTTGGACGGTGATTGTCGCCTGGTGCGCATCGGCGATCCACTTGGCCAGGGCGAGTCCGAGACCCGAGCCGCCAGAGTCGCGGCTCCGGGACTTGTCGGCGCGGTAGAAGCGTTCGAAGATATGCGGCAAATCCTCGCTGTCGATGCCAATGCCGCTATCGCTCACGTCGATGTGAAGGCGTGATCCCGCGACTGTCGCGCTCAAACAGACCCAGCCGCCGGCAGGCGTGTACTTCACCGCGTTGTCGAGCAGGATCAGCAGGACGCGCCGCAGCGCCGAGGCATCGGCAAGCACGATTGGCCTGGATTCCAACGAGTCAACACGAAACTGTAGATTCTTCTCCATGGCGAGTTTGCGCCCTTGCCCGCCGGCATCGGACAACAAGGCTGCAACATCGACCGGCGTCTGCTCGAACTGTGCCTTGCCGGCATCAGCGCGCGCCAGCATGAGCAGGTTCTCGATCAGTCCGGTGGTCCGTTCGGATTCGGCCAAAACCTCCGAGAGAGCTTGCCGGTATTCCTGATCGGTTCGCTGCTTACGCAGCGCCAGTTCTGCGGTCGTCCGCATGAGAGCAATGGGAGTGCGCAACTCGTGGGAGGCGTCGGCGGTGAACTGGGTGACGCGATGGAATGCGCCCTCAATCCGTTCCAGCATCTGGTTCAGCGTCCGCGAGAGTCGCTCCAACTGGTCGTTTGTCGGGGGAACCGGCAGTCGTTGACTGAGGCTTCGCTCGCCAATCGATCTCGCCGTTTCGGTGATCTCATCCACCGGAGCCAGCGCCCGCCGGCTCAGCCACCAACCGCCCGCGGCGGCGACCGCCAACACCGCCGGGATCAGGAGAAGCAGGGCCGCCTGAAAGCGATCCAGACCCTCCTCGATCTCTCCTGTGAGTGCCGCAACCTGCACCGTATAGGATTTGCCGAGCACGGTCACCGGACGGCTGAGGAACCGGACGCTCACGTCTTTCACTTTGCGGCTTTCCCGGTTGCCCTCTCCCGTGAGGGCGGAGGGCCGCTCGATCGGCACGCCGGCGTCCTCCAGCGACACCGACCGGTACAGCCAGATGCCCTCCGCATCGCAAACCTGGAAGAGATCGCCGCCGGGCCCGAGCACCGAGTGCTCCTTGAATTCGTCGCGGATCTCCTCGACCGAGAGCGAACCGATCTGGTTGTCCATGAACTTGCGCACGCCCTCGACACGGTCTTCAAGCACCTCATCGACAGCGTGGAACAGCACCCGTTCCACCGCCACCCAACTCGACGTTCCGAACAGGACGAGCGACAAGGCCAGCACCGCGGTGTACCAGGCGGTAAGCCGGAAGCGGATCGATCGCGGCTTCATTCTTCTCCTCCGGCACGAAGCACATAGCCGACCCCGCGCACGGTGTGGATGAGCCTGGCCCCGGAATCGCCTTCGAGTTTGGAACGCAGGAGCCGGATGAATGCGTCCAGGGTGTTGCTCTCGACATCGCGGTCATAGCCCCACACGCCCTCGATCAACGTTGCACGGCGAACCACCTGTCCGGTGCGGCGCATCAGGAATTCGAGCAACTGGAACTCAGTCCGGGTCAGCTCGATCTGTACTCCCTCACGGAACACCTGGTGCGCCGCCGGATCGAGGCGCAGCGGACCGGCCGAGAGTTGAACGTCCTGCGCGGTTGGGCCGCGTCTGAGCAGGGCGCGGATCCGGGCGAGCAGCACTTCGAACGAGAAAGGCTTGGTCAGGTAGTCGTCCGCGCCGAGATCCAGGCCGCGAACGACGTCGGGGGCCGCATCGCGGGCCGTCAACATGAGGATCGGCGTGTGGATGCCGCCGTCCCGCAGGCGGCGGGCGATGGTGAACCCGTCCAATCCCGGCAACATGATGTCGAGCAGGATGAGATCGAACTCACTGGACTCGGCCATCGCCAGGCCAGCCCTCCCATCACCGGCCACGGCCACGGCGTACCCCTCCTCGGCAAGGCCCTTCTTGAGCAGGGCGGCCATCCGGGCTTCGTCTTCCACCAGCAAGAGGCGCATCGACTACAGTTCCTACAGTAGCGGTTCAATCTGAAGATCATCTGAAGCGGCGGCGCTTCAGACAATCTTCAGAATCGCATCGGACAATCGATGGATGCGACACCTTGCGTTTGTGATGAGCGGCGCCCTCTGGGCGGCCAGCCTGCTGGCTCAGGGCAGCGGCTGGTCCCGTGACGCTGCCCCGATCCCGTGGGAGTCAACCTATATCAAGACGGCGCCTCAAATGGATGGGCGGAAGGATGCTGTGTGGGCGAAGGCCAGGCCGGTCACGGTCCTGGTGCGCGAGGCGATGGGCGGCGACCATCCGCGCCCGGTGATCCTGCGGGCGCTGCACACCGGCGACTCGATCTACATCGCCGCGGAGTGGGAGGACGCGACCAGGAGCGATATGCGCGATCCCTATCTTTGGAACGCGGCGCGGAAGAAGTATGACCGGCCGTCGAGGCCCGACGACCAGTTTGCGATTGAGTTCCCCATCAGCGGCGGCTTCGCGATCAGCATGTTGACTGTCGAGCGCGAATACAAGGCCGATGTCTGGCACTGGAAGGCAGGCCGCGGGAACCCCATTGGGTGGGTGGACGACAAGTATCACGTGATCAGCCAGTCGCCCGTGCCGAACGCAAAGGAACACAAGCTGCACAGCGGGCGGCGCGTCTTTATCGCCCGCGTTCAGGACGCCGGCCGGCCGCCCTATCTATTGAAGCCTGAACCCGCGGCCTTCGATGGAGAGGTGGTGGACTCGTTCGCCCAACAGGAGCCGGACGGCAGCATGGCAGATATCCGCGGCAAGGGCGTGCACAATGGGAAAGGATGGTTCCTCGAAATGGGCCGCCGGTTTGCGACTGGACACGCCGACGATGCCGTGATCGATCCGAGCAAGGATAACCCCTGCGCCATTGCCATCCTCGACGACGAGCTTTATGAGGAGCATTCCGTCTCGACTCTGATTCACCTGCGGCTGAAGGGCGGTCCGGGGGCGAAATGATGCGCTGCCTTCCTCTGCTCTCGCTTGTTGCGTTGCTTGCATCCGCTGCGGAGATCGACTTCAGCCGCGGGAAGCCCGGCACGCTTCCCAAGGACTGGGCCGTAGCCATGACCCACGAAGGCGGCGCGCCGAAGTGGGAGATCGTGGAGGATGCAACCGCGCCTTCGCCGCCCTATGTGCTGGCGCAGACATCGACCGACAAGACTTCCGGACGATTCCCCCTGGCGGTCTACAAAAAAGCAAGCTTCGCCGATGGGAGCGTGTCGGTTCGGTTCAAACCGGTCGCGGGAGAACGGGATCAGGCCGCCGGAATCGTCTGGCGCTATCGCGACCCGGACAACTACTACATCGTCCGCGCAAACGCCCTGGAGGACAACGTCGTGCTCTACAAGGTGGCTGGCGGCAAACGCATCTCGCTCGAGCCCAAGGGCACTCCCTCCAAGTCCTACGGCGTGAAGCGGAAGACGCCGAGGCAAACCTGGAGCACACTCAGTGTGCACTTTCGCGGATCGGCCTTCGAAGTCTTCTTCGACGGCGCAAGGATCATGGAAGTGATCGACACCACTTTCACCACGCCGGGAAAAGTGGGGCTTTGGACAAAGGCCGACAGCGTGACTTACTTTGACGACTTCCGTTTTGAGCGGCGAAAGTGATCCCTGCTTGTCTTGCCCAGTGGCGCTGGTGAGGGAGGTCCGGATTCGATCCCCCCTCACCGGACATGCCACGAACCGGCCGGTTAGTGTTTGTGGCTCTCCTTCTTCTGGGCCGCGGCGGCTGGCGCCGGCACGCCCAGGATCACTTCATTGGCCATGATCTCGCCGGTCGGCAGCTTTGTGCCGATGACGCCCACGCGCTCGCCGATTCTCACTCCGGCCTTCGTCGCATGCTTCTCATTCAGCTCGAACTTGGTCTTGCTGGAGTATTTGACCTTGACGATGCCCGTCTTGGTCTTCAGATCCAGGCCGTCGGCTGTCGCGGCCGCGACCTCGCCAATGGTGGCCTTGTGAATCTTGTCGTCGTGAGCGGACAATTGCGCCGTGCCCAGCAGCAACGCCGCGGCGGCCACGGCCAGTGTCAGTCTTCTCTTCATCTCATCTCCTTTACGGTCTCAAACGGAATGCGGTTTACGCCGCCCGGCCGCATAGTAGACGGCCGGGACCACCACCATGTTCAAGGCGGTGGATGAGAGTAGTCCAAACAGAATGACCATTGCCATGGGGGCCTGGATTTCGCTGCCCGGTTTCCCCATGCCCGAGGCGATCGGAATCAGCGCCAGGCCTGCCGCCAGGGCCGTCATGAGAATTGGGGCAAGACGCTCAGTCGCGCCCGTGGCAACGGCATGGCGGAGATCCGTGACGCCCTCCACATCCATAAGGTGGCGGATGTGGGCGACCAGCATGATGCCGTTGCGCGTCGCGATGCCGAACAGCGTGATGAAGCCGATGATGGAGGCGACCGAAAGAACCCCTCCCGCGAAGTACACACCCGCCACGCCGCCGACCAGGGCGAGCGGAAGATTGAGCATGATGATGAGCGCATCCCTGGTCGAATGAAACGCGGTGGCGAGAATCAGCAGGATGGCGACGATGACGCCCGCGCCAAGCACCAGCAGGCGCCGTGAGGCCTCCGCCTCGCTCTCGAACTGCCCGCCGTATTCGACGCGGTAGCCTTGCGGGAAGTTGACCTTCGCGCGCACGGCCGCCTCGATATCATTCACCACGCCAAGCAGGTCCCGTCCGGAGACGTTGCATTGGACGACGATCTTGCGCTGGACTCCTTCCCTGCTGATGAAATTCGGGCTGCGGTCCTCATGCACGCCGGCCACGGCTTCAAGCGGCACCTTCGCCCCGGATGGGGTATCGATGAGGGTTTTCGAAATGACCGAGAGGTCAGCCAACGCCATTTCCGGGTAGCGGATCACGAGCGGAAAACTGATCTGCCCTTCCAGTATCCGGTTCACCTCGATGCCGACGAACGCGGTCTGGATCTTTGCCGCGACCTCTCCCGGCTGCAACCCGTACCGGGCGGCGTCTTCAGGCCGTGCCTTGACGCGCACCGTCGGTATTTCGGTCTGGGGCTCGGTGGAGAGGTCGACGACGCCGCGGACGCCCCGCATCGTGTCTTCCACCTGCCTGGCAAGCGGGCGAAGCACGGGCAGGTCGTCGCCGAACACCTTCACGGCAATGTTGGCGCGCGTGCCCGAAAGCATATGGTCGATGCGGTGCGAAATCGGCTGTCCGACGGTGACGTTCATGCCGGGCAGCAGTTTCACCTTCTCGCGGATCTCGTCGAGGACCTCGGCCTTCGGCCTCTCCTTCATGCGGAGCGTGACATCGAGTTCAGCCGATTCCACGCCCTGCACATGCTCGTCCAACTCGGCGCGTCCGGTCCTCCGGGCCGTCGAGGCCACTTCGGGGATCTTGAGCAGGATGCGCTCCAGGCCGCGGCCCAGATTGTCGGAGTCGGCAAGACTCGTGCCGGGGAGCGTCACCGCGCTGATGGTCAGCGTCCCCTCATTGAACTCGGGAAGAAACGCTCTGCCCGTTCTCGATAGAGCGAAACCCGCGGCGGCGATGATCAGGACCGAAGGAACCACAACCCAGATCGGATGGTCGAGCGTCCAGTTCAACGTCGGCCGGTAGATGCGCTTCAGCCGGGTGACCAGCCACGGCTCGTGCCCTTTCAGGATTGAGCGCGCGTTCGGAAGAAGGTAGGAGCACATGGCCGGAGTCACGGTCAGCGCAACCGCAAGCGACGCCGTGAGGCTGACGATGTATGCGAAAGCCAGCGGGGTGAGTAATCGCCCTTCCACGCTGCTCAGCGCGAACACCGGGAGGAAGACCAGAACCACGATCAACGTTGCAAACACCACCGAACTTCGGATTTCCACGCTGGCCCGGTAGATCACCTCGAGTGCCGGCAGCTTCTCCTCATCCGGTTTGAGGGCGTTCTCCCGCAGCCGCCGCATCACGTTTTCGACGTCGATGATGGCGTCGTCCACGAGTTCTCCGATGGCGATCGCCAGACCCCCAAGGGTCATGCTGTTGATCGTGAATCCAAACCAGTTCATGGTCAGAACCGCCGTCAGCACCGATATGGGAATCGCCAGCAGCGTGATGATGGCGGCGCGGAAGTTCATCAGGAAGAAAACAACCACGATGACGACGAGCAGCGCGCCGTCGCGCAGGGCCTTGGTGAGATTCTCGAGCGAACGCTCAATGAAGTCGGCCTGGCGGAAGACCTGCTTGTCGATCTTCATCCCGGCCGGCAGCGTCCGCTGAATCTCGTCCAGCGTCGCGTCAAGCCGGCGCGTGAGTTCGAGCGTATTCGCTCCCGGCTGCTTCTGGATGCCCAGCACGACGGCCGGCGCCGCGTTGTGCGATCCCTCGCCCCTCTTGAGTGCCGGGCCGATCCTCACCTGCGCGACGTCGCGGACGAAGATTGGACGCGCGTCACGCGATGCGACGGCGATGCTGCCGATTGTCTCCTCTGACGATGCCCTGCCGATGCCCTGGATCAGGTACTCCTGGCCGCCGGCCACGCGGAAGCCCGCCGAGGAGTTCTGGCTGCCCTGACGCAGCGCGTCCTCGACATCGTTGAGCGATACCGAGTACTGGCGCAGCCTCTCAGGCGAAATCAGAACCTGATATTGCTTCTGGTCGCCGCCCGTGGGCACCACCTGCGCCACTCCCGTGACCGCCAGGATGCGGCGGCGCAGCACGGTGTCGGCGACTGTTCGCAAGTCCATGCCGGAATGCCGGTCCGATTCCAGTGTGACGAACAGGATCTCGCCCATGATCGACGAGATGGGTGCAAGATACGGCTTGTCCACGTTCGATGGCAGCGCGGCGGAGACAAGCGAGATCTTCTCGTTCACGGTTTGCCGGGCCCTGTGAATCTCCTGCCCCCATTCGAATTCGACCCAGACCACCGCCACGCCGACGGCCGTCGCGGACCGCACGCGCCGGACGCCGGGGGCGCCGTTGATCGCCGATTCGATGGGGAACGTGACCAGGGCTTCCATCTCCGTCGGGGCCATGCCGCGCGCCTCGACAAGAATCGTCACTGTGGGCGCGGTCAGATCGGGCAGGACGTCAAGCGGCGTGTCGCGGATCGAGTATCCGCCCCATATCAGCAGCGCCGCCGTCATGAATATCACGACAGCCCGGTTGTGGAGGGACCAGCGGATGAGTGAATCAAGCATTGGACCTCTCCCTAGTGAACATGCCCGTGCGCGGGCACCTGGCTGGACATGGATGCAAGCCGCACAAGGTGCGCGCCTTTCACCACTACGCGTTCCCCGGGGAAGACCCCTTCCACGATCTGCACGTATCCGCCCTCGCGGACGCCGAGTCTAACGGGCCTCCGCACAAACGCTTCACCGGACGACTGCACAAAGATAACCGGGCGTCCGCCGTCGTCCACCAGCGCCGATTCAGGCGCTGCCGGGGCCAGATCGGCCGGCTTGCTCAGCAGCCTGACGTGGATCGCCTGATGGATGGCGACGCTCCGGTCCCGGTTGTCGAATTGATAAATGACGGGAAACGTCCGCGATTGCGGATCAACAACGCGGCCGATCGAGACAAGGCTGCTGAGCGCACGCGGCCTGGCCGCGCCGGGGATCTCCAACTCCGCGCCCGTGAGGTTGCGGACCTGGGGCAATTCGGCCTCGGGTACCGCCGCCGAGACGTAGACCGCATCCGCGTCCACGATCCTGAACAGCACCTCGCCGGCCTTGACGTTGGCATTGGGCGCTGCCCCCGTTTCGACCACCACGCCTGAGATCGGCGCACGCAGGGCGAAAAGCCTCGCACCTCCGGAATGCGCTTCGGCCGAACTGGACGCATCGTATTGAGCGATGCGGGCATCCGCCGCGCGGAGCCGCGCTTCGACGGTCGCCTCGAACGTGCGCGCCTCGTCGAGCCGCTTGGCCGGGGCGGCGCCCGATTGGACCAGGCGCTCGGCGCGCTCGCGGTCCTTGCGGGCCAGTTGCAGCGCAAGCGACGCCTCCTCTCGTGCGAGCTCAAGCGTCGAGATGTCACTTGGCGCGCTTGTCGGCGGCAGCAGGCTGGCCAGCGTCTGGCCCTGCCTGACTCGGGCTCCGATGACCGGGAAATTCGAGCCGGCCAGCCGTCCGTCGAACGGTACAGTGACCTCGGCCTCGCCTCCTGAACGGGGAAGCACTTCCGCGGGCGCGCGGATGCTGGTGCGCAGCCGCCGGTCTTCGATGACGGCGGTGGCGAAGTCGAGCGTCCACTGCTGCTCTTTCAGAAACGCGATCTTCTCCTCGGCTTCAGCGCCGTGTTCATGGACGGCGGCGGCCGTAGTCGCCGAGACTTCGATCTCGCCGAGTTCGTGCACATCGTTGAGACCGCCACTGTTGACGTGAACCGAAAGCTGGTATTGGCCTGCCGCTTCAGGCTTCACGTCGACGCCGAAGATTCCCGGACTCGAAGGGCCCCCCGCGCTGAACGACAGTGCTCTGCCGTCGGCCGGCTGCAAGCGGATCTCCACCTTCCCCGTCTCCACCGGCTTGAAGCTGTCCAGGCGCGTGAGATGGACCGCGAAACGGCTCGTCCTGCCGGCCACCAGCGGCACGTACTCCGCGAAAAGTTCGGTCTTGAGCGTCCAGTTCGTGTAGCTCTCCGGGTGAGGCTCCGCCTCGGCCGCCTTCCGTGCGCCGGGTTCCTGTCTCTGGCATCCGGCCGTAAGGATCACCAGACCGAGAATCAATGCTCTGTTCATCTGCCAAGCTCCTCTCCCACAACTCGTTCCAATTCGATCTGCGCTTGCTTGACCGCCGCTTCGATCTCCAGCATCCGCAGTTGGGCCTGCCGCTGCGCCCTGTAGGCGTCCAGCAACTGGAGTATTCCAATCTCGCCTTCCTGGTAGCCGGCCGTTGCGATCTTCACCAGTTCCTGACCGCCGTCCGCCAGTTCCTTGCGGTAGCGGCCGCGAGCCTCAACCCGCACGTTGAACGCCCGCGCGTATCCTTCGACGGCCGCGCGAATCCGTTGGGCGAGAATCTGCATCCGCGCCGTGACGCGCTCCTGCTCGGCCGAGAATCGCGCCACCTCGGCCTGGCCCTTGTTGAACACCGGTAGGGGGATGGAGACGCCCACCACGCCGCCGCTGGCGATGCGGTTCTGGCCAACATCGGCCCGCTTGTATCCGGCGAGAACGACAGGCTCGGGGATCTTCAACCGGCTGGCGGCTCGTTCTTCCAGACGGAACTGTTCGAGACGGCGTTGCTCGGCGCGATAGTCGTCGCGCGCGCCCAGCGCTCTGCTGACCAGGCCAGTTTCGTCAACGGCGTCTAGACTGGTTTCCAGCCGCCCCGAGAGTGCGGTGATCCGCGTGCCTTCGGGGAGAAACGCTTGCAGACGGGAGCGCTCCAACTCGGCCTCGGCGCGAACAAGAGCCAGTTCAGCGAGCAACTCGGCCCGTTCGCGCTCGGTCCGCAGGCGGTCATACCTCGAGCCTTCTCCCTCGCGCTCGCGGTCCCGGAGCACTTGGATGGCGCCCTCGATCTCCTTCAGCCCCCCGGCGATGACCACTTCGCGCCGCTGGGCCGCCAGCGTTTGATAGAACGCCAGCCTCAGGCTCGTGCGCGCTTGCCAGATGTCAAAGGCCCCCTCCGCCTCGGCGGCGCTGACCGCGGAGCCTCCGGCCTGCCGGAGCAGCTTCAACCGGCCGCTGACCGGCAGCGCCTGTTCCGCCTGAAGGAACTCCGTAAGTCCCGCGCCTTCGCGGCTGTAAATGATGCTCGGATTCGAATAGAACGTCCTGCCTCTCGCCTCGGCCTGAACTGCCGCGGATCGGGCTCTGGCCTCACGGGCGAAGGGACTCTGCTCAAGGAATTTCTGGACTACGACGGATTCCGTCCACTCCTGCGCGGGACATAGCGTCGCAAACGCCGCCATGCACAACGCTGAAGTGGCGGCGCGGATCGGCATATGCATTGCGCCACCTCATCAAGACAAATCAATTGGAAGCTGCGGCAGACTGCGCACACGATTAGTGCGCCTGATGGGTGGGCTAGGCGGGTGGAGCGCGGGATCTGAGGCCGGGCCGCCACGGTGGATCGTGGCTGCACGGAATGAAATCTGTTACGAGTGCTGCTTCGGCGAAGGGTTCAGGGAGCGTTAACTCATCCGGCGGCGCGGCGGCGATGCGGATGGGAGGATTGCCATCCCCAGGCATCCAGGTCAGCTTGCGTGCTTCGCCGATGTCGTCTTCCGAAGCTACGCTTGCGTCTGATCCATCCCCGGTCAGCCAGTGCGCATGCGCGAAACCATGAGCATGCCGCTGGCCTCCATCCCCATCGTGTATGTGCAGAAAGGGAGCCTGCAGGAACGACAGGATGATTCCCGCGGCCAGGCTCAGGTGGAGATTCCCTTCCATCGCGATTCATCTTAGTCTAACTCTTGTTTCAAGATTGTGCTGGCCGGAGTCGCCAGAAACGGAGCGGCGGACCAGGGACCGCGCGCAGGCTCGAAAGATACCGCCGCCGAACGGATGGCGGCTTCGGCGGCCATCCGGCGCTGCCGCAACCACAAGCTGCGCAACGCGATCGAGGAGTTGCCGAAGGACCAGCAGGCTCAGGCGGCGCACCTGATGCGCGCGGCCTGGAACCCGCGCACGGCCGAAGAGGGTGAAAAGCGCCTGGAGCAGTTGGCGCGGTTTCTGGTGTCGAACTGCGAATCGGCCGCGCGCAGCTTGAGGGAGGGCTTGGCCGCAATGTTCACGCTGCAAAGGTTGAACATCCCGCCATCGCCGCGCAAGTGCCCGGCGCCGGCCAACATCATCGAAAGCCCGCAAGCCGGCGTCCAGAAGAAGACCGCGAACTTGACCCGCTGGCGGGACCAGGACATGGCCGGGCGCTGGGCCGCATCGGCCTGGCTGCTGGCCGGGACGCGCTTCCGGCGATTGACGGCCGCCATCCCCCGCCGTGAAACCGGCCAACACCCCCAAGGACAGAACGGGTGGCGTAAGATCAATGAAGCCCGCCGAAGCAACCTTCAACTAAATGCGGGACACCGTCGGGCCACATGAATACTGCCAAAGCTGAGACCGGGTCTTCCGGCCGGCTCGTCTCGATCGATCAACTCCGGGCGTACGCCATCTTTGGGATGGTCATCGTCAACGCGACACACATCTTTCTGGATCCGGTGCGCCCCACTCTGGCGGGCTCGCCATGGGAGGAGTATTTCGGCCTTCTTCTCCATCAGTTGAGCCATCATAAAACCGGGTTTACCTTTGCTGACTCCATCGCGCCGCTGTTTGTCTTTGTTGTCGGCATGGCCATGCGCCTCTCCTGGCTCAAGAGGACCGCACGGGCCCACGATCCTTGGGCGGTGCGCCGCTCGATGGCCAAACGGTTCTCTCTGCTGGTACTGATCGCCTTCGCCATTTATCCCGGCTGGCTCTGGGATGCGCTGATGGACATCGGGCTGGCCGGCTTGCTGGCAATCATGCTGATTGACAAGAGGCCCGGTGTACGCACCGCCGCCGCTTTCGCCTTTGTTGCGGCATTCCAGTGCATCCACGGTTTAACCAGCTATGGCGAGTGGTCCATCCACGGGCGGTTTTCACTGAGTGACCCTGAGTACAGACCCCTCCTTGTCAGGCTGCTGCCTTTCAGCGAAGAACTGTTTCGCGTCCGTCTGAATGGCGGTCCCCTGGGGCCGCTGAGCTGGGTGATGATGCTTCTGTTCGGTGCGAATGCCTATGACTTGCTCGCAGCCGGGAACCATAGGAAGTTCGTGGGCGCCTGTGTTGTTTGGGGCATCGGTCTGTGCTCCCTCGCTCTTCTCCTGCAAATGGAATGGCCTGGGGTCAAAGCGGCCTGGCCGCTCTCCGCAAGAACCATGGCCGCCCCATTCCCGCTCTTGGCATCAGGACTCTGCTATCTTCAACTCCTCGGCTTCCACCTGCTATGCGACCGTCGGGGCGTGCTGATCCCGACCTTCGCGGCGGTTGCCCTGAATCCCCTCGTCATCTACATCGCCCAGCACTTGATCCTCGATGTCGCGGGCCGGTTTAAGCCGCAACGGTTGTCCCTGGCGGAAGGCGTTGCGGGTCTTGCTCTGTTCTGGGCATTCTTCGCGTCCGCGGCCTGGGTCATGCAAAAGAAGCGAATCTACGTCAGGCTCTGATCGGCCCGAGGCGCGCGACTCTGATGCCCAGCCAAGATGCGTTGAAGCGCCCGCTGGAGCGTCCGGCTTGAGTTTAGGCGCAGTTCGGTCCGTCCTGTTGAGATGACACTGTTGTGCTGAGGCGCCTTCGCGCGTTCCAGTGCATCCACGAAGGGGCCGCTTTGAACCGCATCACCCGCATGCGGAGCATCCACACCCTCCGGTGCCGAAACCGTAGTCCTGTATCGCGAGGAAAGGATCAAGGCCGCATTTCTCTTGGCCGCGCACGCTGTCCGCCCACTTGCGCGGATGCAAGTCGACCTCCGCGTTTTTCAACGCCTGCTTCAGCGCCTCGTGCGTTTGTGAGCGAAGGAGGATCATCTTGCGGCCACCGATTTGTTTACCGTTCGCGGGCGTCCAACGTGTCGGCCACGCGAATGAGGAAGCTGAGTCGCTGCCGACAACACAACTTCTATTGTGATGAGTCGCCTTTTATTCGCCAATGTCAAACCGTCATTTTGGCGCCTTCGAGCAGCGTTGCGGAGAACGAACCTGCCGCGCCCATCATCCCGCCGGCGTGGATCGACGGGTTCACGAAGAGGATGTAGGCCATGGTCACGAACGTCGTGAAACCGGCCAGCACCTCCGCGCGCCAGTCTGTGCCGAGCGCGGTGAACTCAAAGTCCGTTTCAAGCTTCTCGCGCATGAAACGCACAGAGTATCAAAGCGGGCTACTGAAGTTCCTTGATGCGGTCCTCAACCCAGGCCATTTCCCGCCGCAGAAGGGCGAGCATCCTGTCGGTCGTCGCATCGCGCATCTCGGTGATGAGGCGTCTCTGCTGTTGTTCGAGCAGATGGATCTTTGTGTTTCGAGCCAGTTGTTCAGGGGTCAGTGTCGTTCCTTTGGCGGACAGCCGGTCCTGGGCGTCCTGGATGCGCGATTCCACATCCTTACTTTCCCAACCACGGGCCATACCTTAATCATAGTCCCCCGCGGGTGTGGCCTGCGAATTTACAGGATCTGGCGCGCGCGCTCGAAGACGCTGCCGAGCATCTCCCTGGTCAACCGTCGGGTCTGTGTGTTCTGCCGGCTCGGATGGTAGGAACTGATCAACACCGGCAGTCCCTCGCCCAGCTCATGCACCTTGCAGTGCGCGAAGTCGCACCGGCCAACCGCATGGCCGCGGCCGCGCAGCAGCGCCAGGTAGTTGTCAAACGCCAGGCGGCCCAGCGCGACCACCACCTTCACTTGCCGGAGCAATCCGATCTCGCGATCCAGGTAAGGCCGGCACGTGAGAATCTCTTCGCGCGACGGTTTGTTGTCCGGCGGCGCGCACCGCACCGAGGCCGTCACCCAGGCGCCGTTCAGAATCAGACCATCGTTGCGGGAAACCGATTGCGGCTGATTCGCGAAACCCGCCTCGTGCATCGCCATGTAGAGCCAGTCGCCCGATGAGTCGCCCGTGAACACCCTGCCCGTCCGGTTCGCCCCATGCGCACCGGGCGCCAACCCGATGACCAGCAGGCGGGCATTCGCGTCGCCGAAGCCCGTCACCGGCCTGCCCCAGTATTCGCAGTCCATGTAGGCCCGCCGTTTCGTCCGGGCCACTTCTTCGCACCATTGCCGCAGCCGCGGGCATAGTTCACAGGCTTCGATTTCCCGCTTCAGCACCGCAAGCGAATCCCGCATCCACTTCATTCTCCCCCGATCCGCTCCTACCCGGCTCTGCCGCGCGAGGCGTACAATAATGAACCATGGAACCGACGAAGCTGACCCGCCGAACCCTGCTGGCATCCGCCGCGTTGCCCGCCGCCCTCAACGCCGATACGGCGCGCCCGGCCGTGCTGGGCGGAGAGCCGGTCAGAAAACAGCCGTGGGCCTCATGGCCGGTCTGGGATGAAACCGACAAGGCCGGCATCGTTGAAGTCCTTGACAGCGGCCACTGGGGCCGCACCACCGGCGAGCGCGTGGGCCAGTGGGAGGAGAAATACGCCGCACTGACCGGCGCCAAACACTGCCTGGCCACCGCCAACGGCACCAGCGCGTTGATCTGCGCCATGAACGCGCTGGACGTGGGGCCGGGCGACGAAGTGATCCTGCCGCCTTACACCTTTGTCGCCACCCTCAACGTCATCCTGCTCCAGCACGCCCTGCCCGTCTTCGTTGACTCCGACATCGAGACCTTCCAGATCGACGCCCGCAAGATCGAAGCGCGCATCACGCCCAACACCCGCGCCATCGTCCCCGTCCATCTTGGCGGCGCCGCGGCCGACCTCGACACCATCCTCGACATTGGCAAGCGGCGCAAGATCCCCATTGTTGAAGACGCCTGCCAGGCCCATCTCGGCGAATGGCGCGGCCGCAAGGCCGGCTCGCTGGGCGATTGCGGCACTTTCAGTTTCCAGGCGTCGAAGAACCTGAACTCCGGCGAGGGCGGCGCCCTGATCACCAGCAACGAAGCCCTCTACGACCGCGCCTACGCCTTCCATGGCAACGGCCGCGCCCGCCGCGGCGGCACCATGACGCTGGCCGGCTATGCGCTGAACGGAGCGAATCTGCGCCTCACCGAGTTTCAGAGCTCGCTGCTGACAACCCAGATGCGGCGCCTCGAATCGCAATCCAAACGCCGCGACGAGAATGCGGCCTACCTGACATCGCTGCTGGAAGAGATACCTGGCATCCGGCCGCAGAAGCTCTACCCCGGCTGCACGCGCAACGCCTGGCACCTGTTCATGATGCGCTACGACCCACAGGGCTTCAGCGGCTTGAGCCGGGCGGCGTTTCTCAAGGCGCTCGGCGCCGAGGGCATCCCCGCTTCGCCGGGCTACTCGCCGCTGAACAGCGAGCCGTTCCTGGATAAGGTGATCTCGTCGCGTCACTACAAGCGCGTCTTTGGCGAAGCGGCGCTGAAGCGCTGGCGCGAACAGAATTTGTGCCCGCAGAACGACAAACTCTGCTCCGAGGCCGTCTGGTTCACCCAGAACATGCTGATCGGCCCGCGGCCGGATATGGACCAGATCGCATCGGCCATTCAGAAGATCCGCGCCTCGGCCGCCGATATCGGCAAGACCGCCTGATCGCCCGCAGGCCGTGATGGAAGTCCCGCGAGCCGGGTGGCGCAGGATGCGGGGAGTGGGCGTCGGCGGCGCGGCGCAGTTTTATGCCGGGGGTGAAGCGCGCCGCGGAGACGATGCCGTCGAGCGCGATTGAGGAGCAGACGGTCAGGGCTTGCCCGCGGAGGGCAGCATGGGCGGTTCGCGGCCGTCGAAGTAGCGGGATCCGGGTTGGGACTCCGATTCGAGCCTCTCCAGTTCGTCGACGCCTGGCGCGGTGATCTGGAACCGGTTGTCGTCCGAGCGGATGACCAGGAGTCGTTCCCGGAGGTACCAGAGGGTGAACTCGACATGTTCGCGGTTGACGCTGAGCACATCCTCGAGTTCGAAGATGCTCATGGCGGGCGTGTGCGGTTCGGCGGCCCGCTTCTGGAACAAAGCGGCGAGAATGCCCTGGCGTTTCCGTCTTTCGGCGGACAGCCCGGTGACCGGCGGCGAGTTCCTGAATACGTTCCAGATGGACTTCAGCGACTCGTTGCGCGCCAGGTCATAGGCGGCGCGGGCGGACTCATTGCTGAGGGTCTTATAGGCGGCCACCAGTTCTCTGAACTTCACCTCGTCACCGGTGGCCTGGTTGTCGGGGTGGTAGATCTGGGCAAGCAGCCTGTAGGCGCGGTTGATCATGTCGCCATGGGCCTTGGGATGGACTTGCAGGATCTCGTAAAGGTCGGCCGCGGTGTCGCTGGCGGCGGCAGCCGGGGCGTCGGGCATTTCCCGGCCGGCGTTTTGGAGATCGTAGGCGACGCCGCAACGGTAGAGCCCGCTGTTGGTCCTTCTGCACCAGGCGATGCGCCCGCGAGGAGGAAACGCGCCGATGGCCGACGTCAACTCATCGCTGGCCTCGATCATCACCAGCGTGCCCACGGCGATGGGCCAACGGCCCTGGATGCCGATACCGGCGTCCGCCGTGTCGACGAGCACGGCCGAAACCCAGCCGTTGCCAGTACCGTCGAGCGGGCGCAGTTTCACCTCAACCGGAGGAATCCGGGTGTTCCGGCTCTTGCGCCTTCTTTCAGGGGTTGGGCCCGCGGGCATCGCCATCCACTCTCATTGTGGAAGCAAGCCCGCGGATGGAGTATCGGCAATTCGTCCTAGATTGTTCTCCGGGAATTACCCTTACCAGATCGTACTGGTAATAGACCCAATGGGCTATTTGGCGGCGGCCGGAGCCGGCGCGGCTGCCGCGGGGGGACCAAAGTAGGAGCCGGTGAGCGCCGATTTGGCGCCGGCCTTGATAGCGGTGATCACTTTTTGAGCCTCCTCGGGGGCCAGCGCCTGTTCGATCTCCGTCTTGACGTCGTCGAGTGTCTTCGACGACCGCGCCTGCACCTGGATCAGGTGGTAGCCGAACTGCGATTTCACCGGCTGGCTCAACTCTCCGACGGGTTGGGTGAAGACGGCATCATCGAAGACGGGCACCATCTGGCCGCGGCCGAACGAGCCGAGATCGCCGCCCTGGGCGCCGGAGCCGGTGTCGTCGGACTCGGCCTTGGCCACGGCGGCGAAGTCCTCGCCACCGGCGATCCGTTTCCGCAACTCCTGGATTTTGGCCAGGGCGTCTTCCTCGGTGAGATCCTTCTGGTCGGGTTTAAGCGGGACGCGTGAACCCTTGAAGCGGATCAGGATATGGCGCGCCGAGGCCTGGCCGTATTCCTTCTTGTGCTCCTCGTAGTACTTGGAGAGCGCTTCGGCGGAAGGCTTGGCGGCGGCGAGCAGGTCCTGAAAGAGCAGGCTGGCGAGGAGGTTGTCCTGGTTGAGGCGGATCTGCTGCTGGACGGCCTGGCGGCTATGGATGCCGCGGCGGCGGGCCTCCTGGGCGAGTGTGCGGATCTCGACGATTCTCTCGGCGAGCCGGCGCTTGCCGCCCTCGGCCTTGACGTCTTGCTGCACATTGGCAGGCAGAGCCGCGATGAGGTCTTCGAATTCGGCCTGAGTCATCGATTCGTCGCCGACGGTCAGTACGATTGGCGATGACGGCGTGGCGGGCTTCGCCGGGGCCGGGGCCTTGGCTGGAGCGGCTTTAGCGGCGGCCGGCCTGGCGGCGGCGGGTTTGGCGGCCTGTGCCGGTCTGGCCGGCTTCGGGGGCGCGGGGGCAGGCTGTGCCCACGCGGCGGCAGCCAACAGAGACAATGGGAAGATCCTCATAACCCCATGGTACCCCGCGGAACAAGCATGGCTGAACGAACCTCCTCGCGCCACACGCGCAAGCCGGACCTGCCCAAAGGCCCATCCAACTGGAAGGCCGTCTGGCCTGACATTAAAGAACTGATTCGTCCCAGGCGCGGCCAGTTGGCCCTGGGGCTGGTGCTGATTGTGATCAGCCGCGTGGCTGGCCTGGTGCTGCCGGCATCGACGAAGTACCTGGTGGACGATGTGCTGGTGAACCGCCGGACGGAGTTGCTGGAGCCGATCATCCTGGCCGTGCTGGCGGGTACGGCCGTGCAGGCGGGCAGTTCGTTCTGGCTGACGCAATTGCTGTCGAAATCGGCGCAGCGGCTGATCGCCGAACTGCGCTGCAAGGTGCAGGCGCACGTTAACCGGCTGCCGGTGAACTACTTCGACTCGAACAAGAGCGGGCAACTGGTTTCGCGGATCATGAACGACGTCGAGGGCGTGCGCAATCTGGTGGGCACTGGGCTGGTGGAATTTATCGGCGGGCTGCTGACGGCCGCGCTGAGTTTCCTTGTGCTGATGCGCATCAGCGCCGCGATGACGTTGATGGCGCTGGCGGTTGTCGCCGGCTATTCGCTGGTGCTCCGCTACGCGTTTACCACGCTGCGGCCGATCTTCCGCGAGCGGGGCAAGATCACGGCCGAGGTGACCGGGCGGCTAACCGAATCGATCGGCGGCATCCGGGTGGTGAAGGGCTATCATGCCGAGTCGCGCGAGGACAAGGTGTTCGCCGAAGGCGCGGGCCGGATCCTGGCCAATGTGTTGAAGTCGATCACGGGCGTGAGCCTGCTCAGTCTGTCGGCGACCACGCTGTTGGGCATCGTCGGAGGCGTGGTGATGTACATGGGCGGCCGGCAGATTCTGGACGGCGGGCTGACGCTGGGCGGGTTTGTCACCTTCATGGCGTTCATGGCGTTTCTGGTGGCGCCGGTGTTCCAGGTGGTGGGTATCGGCACGCAACTCACCGAGGCCGTCGCCGGGCTGGAGCGGACCCGCGAACTGCTGGACGAGCAGCAGGAGGACGCAGGCGGCGCACGCGTGATGGAGATGCCGCCGGTGGCGGGCAACGTGGAGTTTGAAGATGTCCACTTCCACTACGAGGAGGGCAAGCCGGTGCTGAAGGGCATCAGCTTCGAGGCCGGGCAGGGGACGGTGACGGCGCTGGTGGGCTCGTCCGGGTCGGGCAAGTCCACCACCATCGGCCTGATCGCGGCGTTTTACCGGCCGACGGGCGGACGTGTGCTGGTGGATGGCGTGGAACTTGCAGGGGTGAAACTGGGCAGCTATCGCAGCCAGTTGGGCGTGGTTTTTCAAGAGACGTTCCTGTTTGACGGGACCATCAGGGAGAATGTCGCGTTTGGCCGTCCGGGGGCCACCGAAGAGCAGATTCTGGAGGCATGCAGGCTGGCGCGGGTGGATGAGTTTGCCGAGCGGTTCGAGCAGGGCTATGAAACGGTGGTGGGTGAACGGGGCGTGAAGCTGTCGGGCGGGCAGAAACAGCGCGTTTCCATCGCCCGCGCCATTCTGGCGGATCCGCGCATCCTGATCCTGGACGAGGCGACTTCGAGCCTGGACAGCGAGACCGAGCAACTGATCCAGCATGGCCTGTCGTACCTGATGCAGGGCCGGACTACGTTCGTCATCGCCCACCGCCTGTCGACCATCCGGCGCGCGGACCAGATCCTGGTGATGGAAGGCGGCGAAATCGTCGAGCGGGGCAGCCATGCGGAGCTGTTCGCCGCACAGGGCCGGTATCACGAACTGTATACCCGGCAGCACGGGCTGGAGCGGAATCTGTTCCTGGCCCCGGGGGAAGGGGATACGCCGGAAACCGGGACCGAGGCTTAGACGATCTCGCGGCGGAAGTGTTCGAGGGCGACGCGGACCAGTTGCGACCGCGTGCGGACGCCGGTCTTCGAGAACAACTGCTGGAGCGAGGCCTTGATGGCGCTCTCGGAGACGCGAAGTTGCTCGGCGATTTCCTTGTTGGCCATGCCGTCGAAGACGCCGCGCAGCACGATGCGGTCGCGCTCGGTGAACTTCACCCGGCGGTTGGTGCCAGCGAGAGGGTGGTCGTTCTCGGAGTTGGCGTACTTTGGATCGATGTGGGATTCGCCGGCCATGACGGACCGGATGGCGTCCACGAGGGCGTCCGGGCCATTGGTTTTCAGGAAAACGCCGCTGGCTCCGTGATTGAGCGCCTGGCGCACCTCGGCGCGGGTCATGCCGACGGTAACCAGGAGGACCTTCGCGGTGGAGAGCTTCATTTTCGGCGACAGGAAGACCTCACTGGCCCTTCTGTCGCCGAGTTCAAAGTCCAACAGCATGATTTCGAAGCCGCCCGAAGTCAAGGCGCTGAGCGCCTCCTCCACGGTCGAGCACTGGCCGACCACTTTGAAATCCGGCTGGCTCTCGAACCATCGGGCGAGGCTCTCGCGGAACAGTGCGTGGTCGTCAACAAGGAAGATTCTTGTCATGCAGAGGTCTCCGAAGGGTGGAAAACGGGCGCGCGCCGGTCCTGGAGCGAGGTTTTGAGCCGGATACACATGGTGCATCCCTCGGCGCTTGGTTCGTGGGAGAGGTCGCCGCCGTAGCAGCGAACCATGGCGCGGGAGATAAAAAGACCGAGGCCGGAGGAGTCCGCGCCGGGCTGGAACGCCTTGAACAGATGTTCAGGATTCCTGACGCCGGGACCGGAGTCGGAGAGCCGTATGCAGACCCGGCCGCCCTCCTGTTTCGCGTTGATTCTGATGGACTTCCGCCGGCCGCGGCGCATTGCGCGGGCGCTGTTGCGGGCCAGATTGATGAGCACCTGAAGCAGGCTGTGGCGGTCGGCGTCGGCGTCAGGCAACGGGCCGGACGGCTCGATCACCAGCGAGATGCCTTCATCGCGGAGCGATGGCCCGATGACGATTTGGAACTCGTCCAGCACAGACTGAATCCCGACGGACTGCCGGACGGACGCCTCGCCGGCCGAGGCAAGCTCCGCCGCGGAGATACGGGTCAGGCTCCGGGTGAGCGAGTCGAGGGCGGCGAAATCGTCATTCCGCGCCAAGCCGGGAAGCCGTGAGAGATTGGCTTGGGTGACCGTGATGGCGGCGCAGATGTTGCGGATCTCGTGGGCCATGGAACCCACCAGCACCCGCGTGCTCTTCAGCAGGGTGTTGAGGCTGGACTGCTGGAAGTCACGGATATCGTCTGAGGCGTCGGCAAGGATGGCCACCAGGTGGGCGCCGTCCGCCGCGGCGTATGTGGCAAACCAGACGCTTGCCCTGAACGGTTCGCCGTCCAGCCTGTGGCCGTCGATCAGGGTGGCGGTTCTCCGGCCGTGGCCCAGGTGCTTGCCGCCGGCGATTTCGGCCAGGTTCGGGAGATATTGATGGATCTGCTGGCCAGGGAGAGTTCCGGCGCCTACGCCCAGCAGCGTTTCAGACGCCTCGTTCGAGAGTCGCACCCGGCCGTTGCCGTCGATGGCGACCACGGCCGTGGGCATGGACTGAACCAGCGAGACCAACCGCTGCTCGGCCTCGAATCTCATGCGCGTTTCCTCTGAGATGCGCGCGTAATGGCTCAGGATTGCTTTACGTTTCCGGACAGTTTCACACCACAGGAACATGATGAGCAAGAAAACGGCCAAGGTGGCGAGTACGCGCCCGGTCCAACCGCTGGTCCAGGGCGTCAGGCCGATCTGTTCGCGGATAAAGGCGGAAACCAGCACCGCGGTCATCACATATCTCCGGGGCACGGAGGCGGCGGCGATGGCGATCGGGATCAGCATCATGCGGCCGAGCGGAAGGGGATGCGGGCTGAGGATGTCGGCGATGACGAACAGCAGCAGGAATCTGGCGGCGAGAACCAGATTTTCATGCGTTTCCCGGCGGATGAGCCAATCCAGCATCCGGTCCAACGGCGAGGCGGCCTCGGTAGGGACGGCAATTCCCTTGTCGGTCCAGGCAACCGGAGGGGCGTGAATCACTGGTTCAATTCTTGCGCAAGAGGCTATCTTTTGTCTAGTAGCCGGCGCCGTGGCCGAATTCGCAGGACCCACCCCAGGGGCCGGTGGCCCTTTTCTCACATTGATAAGCCGCTGGACGGATTCGAACATGATTTAGCGGACACTAGTATGACGCCGGAAAGGGGCGGGAGATTACTAGTTCTGAGCCGATTCTTTCGAAAGATCAAAAAAGTCAGCGAGGGACTAATCTGCCTTGACGGTCAACCAGATAGAGCGAACCACGCCATTCGATGGTGTTGCCCTGGAACGCGGCGATCCAAGTGAGGATACTGAGCAGGTCCTGGAATGGCACAAGCCACCAGTTCCTGCGCGTCAGGGTGTCGTCCAAGATGGCGACGGCCACTTCGTAGGCCGCCCAGGCCCGAAGTCCGGCGGCCGGGATCAGCGCCCACCAAAGCGCCGGTTCCAGGGCCGCCAGAGCAAAGGCTACCGGCAAAGGATAGGTGAACAACTGCCCGGCGTAACCGGCCGGGCGGGAGCGTCGCGTGGACCGGTTCCATCGCAGGCGGTGGATCATATTGGCCCGGAACGCCTGGCTGCCGATCCGGTGTTCGACCACGGCGCGCGAAAGGATGACCTCCCACCCGGCCGCCGCGGCGGACTGTCCAAGGACAAAATCCTCCGCCAGGTACTGGCTAAGCCCCTTCCACCCGCCGGCATCGGCGATGGCCTGCTTGCGCGCGGCCGCGGCCGGGCCGACGGCGAAACGGACTCCGCGCTCGACCAGCCGTGCTGTGAAGACGCCGCCCCAGAACTCGGTGTTCATTCCAATGGCTTCCAGCCGCGACCAGAACGACCGCCCTGGAACGGCCCGATAAGGACATGTCGCCACGCCGAGCCGCGGATGCTGAAACTCGGCGGCCAGGGTCGCCAGAAGGTCCTTGGGCGCCCGGATATCGGAATCGGCCATCACCAGGATCTCGTTTGCCGCGGCTTCGGTCATCGTCTCCAGGCTGAACACTTTGGCGTTCGGGTAAGCGGGCTCGCCGGTGACGAAAAAACGGCATGGCCGGTGGGGGTATTCAACCGCGAGCCGGCGGGCGAGGGTCAGGCCGGGATCGGACTCCGAGCGGGCGGCGAACAGGAGTTCGAAATCCGGGTAGTCCTGCTCGAAGAAGGTGCGGAGATTCTCCTCCAGGCCATCGTCGAGGCCGTGCAGAGGCTTGAGCACGGACAGCGGAGGCTGTTCGCCCTGAAGCCGCGGGACCGGCTGCCGCCTGTAAGACCTGGCCGCCAGCACGGCCAGGACGCAGAAAACCCACGATCCCGCCACCACGCAGGCGAGCAGGATCGTGGGTATCAGAGTCATGGACCTGGGTCCGCCAAACTCGATGGGTTATTCCTCCTGGCTGCGCGTGGCGATCAGGCCCTTGACGCTTTCCAGGAAATCGGCCAGCGGCAGCGCGCCGCGGTCGCCGTGCTTGCGGTTGCGGACAGAGACCGCGCCCTGTTCGGCCTCGCGGTCGCCGATGACAAGCATGTAAGGCACCTTCTGCATCTGCGCTTCACGGATCTTGTAGTTCACCTTCTCGCTGCGCGAATCGAGTTCAGCCCGTAGTCCGGCCTCTCGAAGCTGTTCGAGGACCGTGCCCGCGTATTCGAGGTGGCGGTCAGAGATGGGCAGCACGACGGCCTGAACCGGCGACAGCCACAGCGGAAATGCGCCGGCGAAGTGCTCGATCAGCACGCCGACGAAGCGCTCCATGCTGCCGAACGGCGCGCGGTGGATCATCACCGGCCGGTGGGGCTTGTTGTCCGGGCCGGTGTAGTTCAGGTCGAAGCGCTGCGGCAACTGGTAGTCCACCTGGACCGTGCCAAGCTGCCACTCGCGGCCGATGACGTCCTGGACGACGAAGTCGATCTTCGGGCCATAGAAGGCGGCCTCGCCGGGTTCGAGCGTATAAGGAACGCCGAGCGATTCGGCGGCGTCCTTGCAGGCTTTTTCGGCCGCGTCCCACTGTTCGGGATCGCCGACGTACTTGGCGCTGTCGGGGTCGCGCAGGCCGACGCGGACGCGGTAGTCCTTCATGCCGATGACGCCGAAGATGATCTTCACCAGTTCAAGGCAGCCGGAGACTTCCTGGGGAACCTGCTCCTCGGTGCAGAAAATGTGGGCGTCGTCCTGCGTAAAGCCGCGGACGCGCGTCATGCCGCCGAGTTCGCCGCTCTGTTCGAAGCGGTAGACGGTGCCGAACTCGGAGAGCCGGACGGGCAGGTCGCGGTAGCTGTGCGGATCGCTGTCGAAGATGCGGATGTGGTGCGGGCAGTTCATCGGCTTCAGCAGGAAGCCTTCGATTTCGCCGCTGCCCAGCAGGTTTGCCAGGTGGGCGCAACTGCAGCCATCGGCGGCGAGCTGCGAGATCTGTTCGCGGTCAACAAGGGGCGGGAACTGGCTGTCGGCGTAGTAGGGGAAGTGGCCGCTGGTCTTGTACAACTCGAGCTTGCCGATGTGGGGTGTGAAGACCTGCGAGTAGCCCTGGCGGCGCAGGTGTTCGCTGATGAAGGTCTGTAGCTCCTGCCGGATGATGGAGCCTTTGGGCTTCCAAAGGATCAGCCCCTGGCCCACCTTGTCGTCCACGGTAAACAGCCCAAGTTGCCTGCCCAGCACGCGATGGTCGCGCTTTTTGGCCTCTTCGAGCTTCCGCAGGTGCTCGTCGAGATCCTTTTGCGAATACCATGAGGTGCCGTAGATGCGCTGCATCTGGTGTCGGTTTTCGTCGCCTTTCCAGTAGGCGCCGGCGATGGAGAGCAGCTTGAAGGCCTTGATCTTCTTGGTCGAAGGCAGGTGGGGCCCGCGGCAGAAGTCGATGAACCGCGGCCCCAGGGTGTATTCGGTGAACTGGTCGCCGGCGCGTTCCTCGATGAGTTCACACTTCATCGGTTCGCCGATCTCGCGGTACTTGGCCAGTCCGGCCTGCTTCTCGACAACCTGGCGCTCGTAAGGCAGGTCGCGGTCGCGAATTTCGGCCATGCGGGCCTCGATTTTCGCCAGATCTTCGGCGGTGAAGGGTTCCGGGCGTTGGAAATCGTAATAGAAACCGTCCTTGATGGGCGGGCCGATGCCGAGCTTGGTTTCGGGGTAGAGTTCGAGCACGGCGGCGGCCAGCAGGTGGGCGCTGGAGTGGCGGTAGACTTCGAGGGCTTCGGGATCGCGGGTGGTGAGAATTTCGACGCGCGCCTCGGGCGGCAGCGGCCGGGCGAGGTCGTAGAGTTCTCCATTGACGCGGGCGACGATGGCATCCTCGGCCAGGCGTTTGCCGATCGAACGGGCGAGGTCGAGGGCGGATGCGCCGGGTGGGATTTCACGCTGGCTGCCATCGGGCAAAGTGACGAAAGTTGAGCTACTCATGGGACGGGGTCAATTTCAAGATATCATGCGGGTTCAGGGCGCACGGGCGGCTGAAGTGATTGGTATGCTGGAGGTTGGAGTCGTAACCAAATGGACGGCGAGCAGGAACACATAAAGATCGTGGATGCCGACGCCGAACTCGTCGACCGGGCGAAAGCCGGCGATCTGGCCGCCTTTGGCGATCTGGTCCGGCGTTACGAATCGCGCGTTTACCGCACGGCGCGGCATATCCTTGGCAACGACGAGGACGCCGAGGACGTGCTGCAGGACGCCATGCTGAAGGCGTTTCAGCATTTGGATTCATTCCAGGGGCAGTCGAAATTCTATACGTGGCTGGTCAGAATCGCGGTCAACGAAAGCCTGATGAAGCTCAGGAAGAGAAAAACTAGTCGCACCGTTTCGTTGGATGAAAACATCGAAACCGATGAGGAGCCGATCGTGAGGGAGATCGCGGTTTGGGACGACAATCCCGAACAGCGGTACAGCCAGGGCGAGATCCGCGAAATTCTCGATACCGCGGTGGCCAGCCTGAAGCCGATCTTCCGGACGGTCTTCATCCTCAGGGACGTGGAAGAGCTTTCGACCGAAGAGACGGCCGAGGCGCTTGGCCTGTCGGTGGCGGCTGTGAAGAGCCGGCTGCTCAGGGCCCGGTTGCAACTGCGCGAGAAACTCACCCGAGCCTTTAAGCGAAAGGGAGACCAGATCCTTGGTTACGTGTAAGGACTTCCTCAGGGAACTCGGCGACTATCTCGACGAATCCGTTGATCCACAGGTGAAAGAGGAACTCAGCAAGCACATCAACGAGTGCCCCAATTGCTGGGTTGTCCTGAACACCACTCAGAAGACCATTCAGGTCTACAAGGGCATGGACCCGGAACCGCTGCCCGAATGCGTCCACGACCGCCTGATCGGCGCGTTGGAGAAGAAGATCAAGAGCCAGGCCTGAAGCCTGGGTTCGTCAGTCCGACTCCGCGCCCGGACACACCGACTTCCAATAGGGGCAGTACCTGCACGCCGTGCCCGGCTTCATCGGATACCCGCCATTCGAGGCCGCGCTCCTGAACTGAGCGATTGCCGCCAACACCCTGCGTTCGGCCTCCTCGTCCGTCTCGACCTCAACCTCCCTACCCGATTCCAGCAGGAAAAGGCACGCCCGCACGGGAGCGCCGCCGGTGATCGCCCTCAGCGCCAGCGAGTAGATCTGAAGCTGAAGCCTGTACTCCGACATGAGTTCAGGACCCGCATGGCCAGTCTTGTAGTCGACGATGGTCACCCCTGACGGGTCCTCGAACCAGAGGTCAATCACGCCCCGGACCAGCATTCCATCGATGCCGGCGAGGAAGTCGTATTCGCGTTCAACGCGGCGAGCCGTCTTCGCGCGTGCGCCCAGATCGCTGTCGCGGAATACGGCGGCCAGCCGCAGCGCCTCGGCGGACGGGTTCGGCACGGTCTCGCCTGCCAGCAGGGCATGAACCTCCGAGCCCAGCACTATGCCGCCGCTCTCGACTGCTTCGTCACTGCCGCCGGCCTGTTCATCCGAGGCCGCACCAGCGGGCGCCGGCCGCGCGGGCCAGCGGATCTCGCTGCCCAGCCAGTAGCGGCGTGGGCATGAGTCGAATCGCGCCAGACTGGTGGCCGTGCTCTCCGGAGGAACCCAACTGTCCTCCGGCATCGGATCCCGCCATTCCACCTCGGTTCCGGACTGCCCGGATTCGATGCGCACGATATTGGGCAAGCCGGCCCGCCTGACCACACGGACTCCATTCGACACCGCCGCCGTGTCCGGCGTATCGGGCCATTCGATCTCCCAGGCCTGCCCGATCTGAGCCGGCCAGGGACACCGGCTGCGGGACTTATCGCGCCATGAGAGCAGCAGGTGCGATTTCGCCCGCGTCATGGCGACGTAAAGAAGCCGGTCCGCCTCGGCGTCGCTGTCCTGTCTGGACTGGCGCGGCGTCCGGGCGTAGGCGAAGTCGGCCTGGCCGTCGAGGCCGGATGCGTCGCGCCAGCGGGCGCCTAGCCCGAACTCAGGCGAGTAGTTCAGCGAACCGGAATCGTTGCCCGTGCCGCGGTCCATGGCGGCGATGGCGACGATCTCGAACTCGAGTCCCTTTGATTTGTGGATGCTGAGGATCTGCACGGCGGCGGCGGAATCGGTCTGCGGCGCGTTCGGCTCCCTGGTCGAGGCCAGGCTGTCGAAGCTCTCAATCCAATAGGCCCAGTCGCCCGGATGCGAGGATTCCAGGCCCTGCAGCAGGTCGAGTAACTTCTCGAAGTTGGCCCGGCCGCGCGAATCGAGCCGGTTGTAGTAGCCGGTCTCGCCGGCAAATCGCGCCAGCAGCAGCGGCGCGGCGATCTGGCCGCGAAGACGGCGCATGGCTTCGATTGCCTCGCGCGCATCAGGCGGAGGGAACGCGCCGCTCTGTTTCGACAGGAAAACTTCCTCGTCGGAGAGCCCGAAAAAGGGGGAACGGAGCAGCCCGAAGACGGCGGCCTGGTTGGCTGTGCTGTCCATCACCCGCAGCCAGTTGATCGAGTCGATGATCTCGGGTTCATCGAAGAAGCTGCGGCCGCGGGCGATGACGCAAGGGATGCCTAACTGCTCGAACGCCGCTTCGATCTGGTCGAACGACGAACTGGTCCGGGCGAGCACGGCACACTCCGACCACGGCACATCCAACTGCGTCTTCAACTCTGCCAGTCGCGCGGCGAGCCACAGCGCCTCGGCCTCGGGCGATTCGTTTTCGCCGTCGAGCCGCTGGATCTCGATGCGCGGGCCGGCGAGGCCGGCTTCGGCGCCTTCGGCCGGGATCAGACGGTGCGGCGCGATGCCGGGCGTGGCGCCGGAGTTGGCCAGCCGTTCGATGGGTATAAGCAGATCGGGCAGGCTGCGGTAGTTCGATTCCAGGCGGTCGATCTCGCCGCCCGCGGCCGTCACTTCCTGCTCGTAGGCGGCGAACAGCGCCGGATCGGCGTCACGGAAGGCGTAGATGGCCTGGTTGGCATCGCCGACGGCGAAGAACCTGCCCGGGCTCCGCAGCAGCCCGACGATGCTCCACTGGATGGGATTGGTGTCCTGGACCTCGTCCATTAGAATCGCCTTGAAACGCGCCTGCAACTCCTGGCGGAGGGCCGTGCGCGATTCAAGCAGCGAGAGCGCGTGCTCTTCCAGGTCTGCGAAATCGAGCCCCGACAGCAGGCGTTTCCTCCGCCGGAACTCTTCCTCGATAGCGGTGAGCAACCGGCGCAGCGCGCCGCGGTGTTCGCCGTTCTTGATCCAAATGGCGAGCGGCGCGGCTTCCTTGGCCAGATCGCGCGCCTGTTTGAGCGCCTCCTGGCCGGGGATCCTGCCGCCGGACAACTTCACTGCCTCCACCTGCGCCAGCCAGTCGCCGGTGGCGGAGTCGTCTCGCGCCTGAAGCAGTCCGAGCAGGAGTTCACGGCGCCGCCGCTGGGCATCGGAGGCGGGGGCGGCCAGAGCAGCGGCCGAGTCGGCCAGCAACCCGGCGATCTCATCGGCCATCGGCGGCAACAGCGCGCCAAGGTCGGGATCGGAGGCCAGCGCCGCCGCCGCGCCGCCGTAACGGCGCAGGCGTTTGTAGAGACCGGCGAGGTCGGAGGCGGGCCGCTCCGATGCCCAGGCGTCGATCAATTGCGCGAACGATTCAGGCTGTTCGGTGGCCACGCGGTCCAGCACCGCGGCGGTGGCCGAGGCCAGTTCGACATCGGCCTGCAACTCGACCAGCACCGTGAATTCGGGATCGAGTCCGGCGGCGATGGCATTTTCGCGCAGGATCGAATGGCAGAGCCCGTGGATGGTAGACACCGGCGCGCGCTCGATCTTCTGGCGCATTTCGATGTCCTGCTGATAGCGTTTCACCAGCCGGCTTTTCAATTCCCGCGCCGCCTTTTCGGTGTAGGTGATGGCCAGGATCGTCTCCGGGTCCACGCCCTTGCCGATCAGCCAGGCGAACCGCTCGACCAGCACGCGCGTCTTGCCCGAGCCGGGACCGGCGACGCAGCAGACGTCCTGACCTTCGCGTTCGACGGCGCGCTGTTGTTCGGGCGACAGAGACATTCGCAGCCATTGTCCCCGAAACTGCCCGCTGAACGGAACCGGCGCCCTGGAGCGGCGGGTTACGGTTTCGAGGAGGCCGCTGGCGGAACCGCGTTAGCCGGCAACTGAGAGAGAATCCGGTTCTGTATCCACTTCGCGTCCCACCACTCGATGGGGTTCACCTGCACGCCGTCGATCTGCATCGAGAAATGCAGGTGGTCACCGGCGGCGAGTCCGGTGGCGCCGGACCGGCCGAGGATCTGGTTCAGTTGGACGGTCTGTCCGGGCTTCACCGTGATCTCGCTCAAGTGGGCGTAGATCGACTGCAAACCATAGCCGTGGTCGATCACCACGCAGTTGCCGTAGATGCCCAGCGGCCCGGCGAAGACCACCTTGCCGGAGTTCGCCGCCTCGACCGGCGCGCGGGCGACGCGCGACAGGTCGAAGCCAAGGTGGGTCTGCTGGTCGATCTTCTTCCCTTCGTAAACATAGCCGCGGATGTCGGCAAACAGCGCCTCCACCTGCGTATTCGACATCTGCTTGAACGGCGGCGTCCAGAAGAATTGTTCGGTGGTCCGCAGCCTCAACCCGGCCAGTGTACGGTTGTTCTCGTCGCGCATCTGGCGGTTGATACGCAGGAATCGCTCGATTGGGGCGCCGGATCCGCCGGGGTCGAGCGAATCCACGGCCGATGAGATGAACCGGCCGTCGATCGGGATCTGGCGTTTCCGCCAGTTGCGCGGCGACACGTTGTGCCGGAAAGCCGCGCGCGCCTCGACGCCGGCGGGATTGGAGGCATAGACAACCGCCTGTTCGGTCGAAGGAGAGTCCCACGGCCATGCGAACAGGCAGAACCGATCGCCCGGCGACGCCGAGCCAGGGACCTGGAAGCTTCGGAAACGGTACTTGCCCACCTTGACGCCGGCTTCGGTCCAGTAGCCCGAGACGCGGAACCGGACCAGCGCCGCGCCGCCCTGGTTGATGTACAGAAGTTCGTCGCCGGCGGCAACCGAGGGCGGGTCCAGGTTGATGGTGACGTCGTAGATGCGCGTGGCCGTCTGGCCGCGCAGGTTGTTGGCCACCGCTTGAACCGTCAGTTTCGCCGGCCCGCCATTGAAGCCCAGTTTCGGATCGGCGCCGATTTTCACGGGATAGACGGCCGGCGGCTGTTTCGTCCGCCAGAAGGTGAGCCGGACGGCCTCGCGTTGCAGGCCCGCCTCGGTGTGCGCCGCGCCCTGGTCGAGCGAAACCTGCAACACCCTGATGCCGTGCGGGCTGGCCACATTGACGCCAAACCGCGTCGACTGGCCGATCACTGACGGCGCCGGGGAGACATCGATTACCGCCGGGGCCGAGAGATAAAAGAGAACGGCCGGCACGCCGATCAATACGAGCAGCGCGCCGGCCAGGAGAGTCGATTTCACCCTCTCAGGGTAACGCTTCAGCTATACAGCCTGTCGTTCACAGGGTCCTTGTCCCACTGCGGCGTGGGCGCGAAGTATTCGGTTCCAGGCATCAGGTGTTGCTTGATGACGTCGGGGTTGAGTTCGATGCCCAGGCCCGGCGTATCGGGAACCGCGGCAAAGCCCTTCTCCACGATCGGTTTCTTGATGCCGGTGACCATATCGTCCCACCAGGGAACGTCCTGCGAGTGGAACTCGAGCACCAGGAAGTTCTCGGTCGCCGCGGCGCAATGGACGTTGGCCATGAACGACACCGGCGTGCCGGCGAAGTGCATGGCCATGGCGTGTCCGTATTCCATGGCCACGTCGCCGATCTTCTTGGTTTCGAGCAGCCCGCCGGAACTGGCCAGATCGGGATGGATGATGTCGACGGCGTGATTCTTGCAGAGTTCGATGAACGGCTCTTTGAGGTAGATGTCCTCGCCGGTCAGCGTCGGGATGTCGACGGCGTCGGTGATCTGCTTCCAGAGTTCGGTGTGCATCCAGGGGATCATGTCCTCGAGCCAGGCGAGGTTGTATTTCTGGAGCGCCTTGCCCAGGCGGATGCAGGAGTTCACGCCGATGTGGCCGAAGTGGTCGGCGCCGAGCGGGACATCCATGCCCACCTGTTCGCGCACCGCTGCAACGTAGTCGGCCATGAGGCCGATGCCCTTATCGGTCACCTCCATGCCGGTGAACATGTGCTGAATCTGGTTGGCGCTGCGCTGGGTGACGCCCAGCGGACGGGTGACGCAACCCGGAATGTCCTCCACCAGGCCGATGCCGAGGTCCATCTTCAGCCATGTGTAGCCGGCATCAAAGCGTTTCTTCAGACGTTCGCCGTAGACCTTCGGGTCGCGCGACGAATCGGTGTCGCAGTACAGCCGCACCTTGTCGCGGAACTTGCCGCCCAGCAACTGGTAGCAAGGCACGCCATAGGCCTTGCCGGCCAGATCCCACAGAGCCATCTCCACGCCGCAGACGCCGCCCGCCTGCCGGGCGTGGAAGCCGAACTGCTTGATGCGGCGGAAGATCCTGTCCACGTCGCAGGGGTTCTGTCCGAGCAGCCGCGATTTCAGCATCAGCGCATAGTTTGGGGATGCGCCGTCGCGGACTTCGCCGTAGCCCACAATCCCCTGGTTGGTGTCGATGCGGATAATCGGGCAGCGCATCGGCGCGCCGACGACGTGGGCCACCCGCAGGTCCGTGATTCTCAGATCCGAGGGCTTCGAGGCGGTCCGGACGTTGCCCTGATAGGCCTGGATGGTTTCTTCCGCCCAGAACGTACCCAGCGCCGCCGCGCCCACTGACCGGCCGAGGAAACCCCTGCGGCTGGTCTTGAAACGGTTTTGATGCCACTTCCTAGTTGCGTTCATTATGATTGGTCTCCTGTTTACTGCGGTGTCTTCGGCGTCATCTTCACGGTCGATCCCTTGGCGGCGGCCCACTTGTTGAACGCCTCGATCATGCCCGGCGTCCACTGTGAATCCACCTGTCCAGGGGTGTACTTCTGTTCGCGGAGCATCTGATGGCCCCACTGGTCGCGCAGGCGCGTCAGTTCGCTTTCGTTGGCGACGCGCTCGGCCAGGTACGCGGGGATGAATGTCAGACCCTCGGGATCGCTCAGCACGATATCGCCGGGCAGGATGGTCGCCTCGCCGATCCGGATGGGCACGTTGATGCCAGTCAGGGTGACGTTGGCGATCGCGCTGGGGTGGAAATCGCGCGCAAAGACCTTGAAGCCCTTGATCTCGGAGATGCCCGAGACATCACGGACCGAGCCGTCCACCACGATTCCGGTTCCGGTCTTGGTCATGATCGACGTTGCCAGATTGTCGCCGATGATCGTGCCGCCGTCGATCTTGCCGAACAGGTCGATCACCATGACGTCGCGCTTCACCAGCGTGTCGATCACCCAGGCGTTCTGCCCGCCGCGGCCCACGCGGTTCTCTTTCTTGGCCTGCTCTGTCACGTACTTGTCCAGGTCCGCGCGCTTCGGCATGAAGACGCCGGTGACCACGCGCCCCACCAGCCGGTCGCCCTTGGGATCGTCGACGTTCACCGTCTTGAAGCCGCTGACAAACTGCGACGTGTAGCCGAACCTCCGCAGCGTGCCCCAGGCCTCCTCGGCCGTGGTTTCCTTCAATTTGTCCAGCACGGCATCGGGCACCTTGGGCCGGCCGTCGGCGAACCGTTCGCCGGACCAATCGGCCGTCATCGCCGTCCTCTGCTCCGTGCTGAACATCCCGATCTGGGCCGCGGCAGGGACCGCCGCCAGCGCCAGAATCGCGATCAGGGTTGTCTGCATCTTCATTGCCGCCTCGAAAGGATGAGCTGGATCGCTCGTCTGCAAGGCCATCGCTGGCCCGCCGCTCCGGATGCCGGCGCGTCGTCAGGATCGCATGTATTCTTTCAGAGAACCGCGCCGGGTTCAACACCCGATTGCGCTTCTGAACAATTGTTCACCGTCCGCGATTGGCGGCCGGCGAAGCCTTGGCCGGCGCTTTCCGGCCATTGGCGGCGTGCTTGGAGGGCGAGGCCGTCTTGCCCGAGCCTGCGGCCTGCGTCCGCGACTGCCCGGCGCCGCCACTCGGATCGGCGTACGGGCAATCGCTGCACTCCTCCCCGCAAGTGGTGCATTTCCTCTTCTTGATACGCATCTGGAGACGCCGGATCCAGGCAGGATCGGGACGGGCTGATTGGATTGGCATGGAGTGAATCCGCGGCCCCGCAATTCGTGAGCCGCCTGACGGGGCTTAACCCGGAGGCTTCGATCAATTTCGGATAGAAATGACCGATTTTGAAGGTCCCTCTCCCGCTTCCGGCAGACTCGGCTGCCAGAAATGATCGGGATTCTGACCCTGGCCGTCATTGATGGGGCGCCGCTGTGAAGTGACGGCGCTTATCCTATCACAGCCGGCGCCCATCCTCCCTCCGCCGCTGGGGATTGAACCGCACGCGATTGTCCACTCCGGGCGTACCATGAGAGTACACCGATGTTTAAGACTATCCGGGAACAGATCGACACGATCTTCCGAGAAGATCCGGCAGCCAAGAGCGTTCTCGAGATCTTCCTCTGTTACCCCGGATTCCACGCCATCCTGCTCCACCGCCTGGCCCACAAATTTTACAAAATGGGCATACCCATACTGCCCCGCACCATCAGCCAGACCTCGCGTTTCCTCACCGGCATCGAGATCCACCCCGGCGCCACCATCGGCCGCCGCTTCTTCATCGACCACGGCATGGGCGTCGTCATCGGCGAAACCGCCGAAATTGGCGACGACTGCCTGCTGTACCAGGGCGTCACCCTGGGCGGCACCGGCAAGGAGCGCGGCAAGCGCCACCCGACGCTTGGCAACCATGTCGTCGTCGGCACCGGCGCCAAGGTGCTGGGCAGCATCAAGGTGGGCGACCATGTCCGCATCGGCGCCGGCAGCGTCGTGTTGAAGCCCGTGCCAGACCATTCCACCGTCGTCGGCATTCCCGGCAAGATCGTCCGCAGCCGCGCCGGGGAAGAGGATGAGCCGCTCGAACACGGCAAACTGCCCGACCCCCAGGGCCAGGCGGTCGACGACCTTGCCCGGCGCGTCGAGGAACTCGAGAACCTCGTCCGCGGTCTTGCCGGCAACTCCGAAAAACAGCCGTAGCCGCGCCCCGCGGCCGACGCTTCAAGCTAGACTTGAGACACGGAGATCCGCTCATGACACGCAGCCGCCTTGCCCTCATCCTCCTGCTTTCCTTCTCCGCCTTCGCCGCGCCAAGGAAAGCCCTCATCATCGACGGCCGAAACAACCACGACTGGCGCGCCACAACGCCTGTCCTCAAAATGATCCTCGAACAGGACGGGTTGTTCACCGTCGATGTCGCCACCGCGCCGCCCGGCAACGAAGCGCTCAAGAACTTCAGCCCGAGGTTCCAGGGCTACGACGTCGTCGTGCTGAATTACAACGACTTCGGCCCCAGGAACGCCGGCGACTGGCCCGAAGCCACTCAACTCGCTTTTCTCGATTACGTCCGCAAGGGCGGCGGCGTGGTCAGCTACCATGCGGCCGACAACGCTTTCCCCAAGTGGGTCGAATTCAACAAAGTGATCGGACTCGGCGGCTGGAGCGGGCGGAACGAAAAGGACGGACCCTACATCCGCTGGCGCGACGGCAAGGTGGTCCGCGACATGACGCCCGGCCGCGGCGGCAGCCACGGACCCCGCCACCAGTTCGTCATCGACATGCGCAACATGAAGCACCCCATCTCCAAGGGGCTGCCCGCGAAATGGCTTCACGACACCGATGAACTCTATGACCGCCTGCGCGGCCCGGCCGAGAACCTCGACCTGCTGGCCACCGCCCTCTCCGCCCCCGACGGATCTTCCCCCCTGCATTTGAGTTGAAGTAACTGACGGTGATCGGGTTAGCTTCGTTTTGGCTTATGCAACGTAGTCATGTAATTAGCATTTGTAATGCGCCTTA
>PNKE01000050.1 GCA_013822245.1 Candidatus Solibacter sp. | reverse complement strand
GGAAAAGGGGATCTACTGCCGCAAACCTTCCCGTTGCCAGTTCGTTCGGTACTGCGTTCGGCCTGCATAGACAACCAGGACCCGCCAGCCGACATCCCGGCCGGCGAGGTGGTCGAGGCCGCCCGGCCGTGGCTCATCATGGTCCGGCGGCGGTTCGTCGCCGGGATGAACTATCTTGACGAGAAGCGCTATTGGAACTCCTGGTCTGAGGTGGATCTGTTCCGCCAGGTGCGCAGTTCAGGCAAAAAGACGATCTATGTCGAGTCCGCGAGAGCGACTCTGACGGGCGTGGACCGGCGGGCGCGGACGGTGGCCGGGCGGGCGCTAGAAGCCTCCGACCGGGCCGCCGGCGCATGCTCCTATCTTGCTAGGCAGCAAGGCTTTATGGCCGGTCTGACGCTCCGCCTCAGCCTCCTCGGGAGTTCGTTTGGTCGAGCCCTCGCGTTCCGCGAACCCGGCTATCATCTCCGTTTATTCGCCAATCTGCTGGGCGGCGCAGCCGTAGATGGAACACAGGGTGGCGAACTAGGTTGAAATACTGAACTAAAGCTTCAGCCGTCTAAGTCCGATGAATAGGGAGGTGCAAGCTATGGCTTCAATGCTCTGGATCTTACTCCCGGTCTTCGTGGCCGCCGGTTCGGCGCTTCTGGCGTTCTACATCATGCAGGCGAAACTGGAGGTCGCGGTCTCCAGGGAACGCGAATCCCTGGCCGAGGCCAACGCGATCATCCGCTCTCAGGAAAAGATCGTCGAGGAAAAGGTGAAGTCGGCTGAGGAATCGGCCATGCGCAAGTCGCTTGAGCAGTTCCTGGGCGAGTTCCGCGTCGAGGAACGTCACTACATGCGCGAGAACAAGTCGATGTTCCTGAACCGCAAGGCCTTAGTGCTTCAGGAGCGGCTCTTCTTCCGCAATATCCCGTTGTCGAACTGGGTGGAGCACGAAATGGTTGTCGAAGAGGGCAGCGATATCAAGGGCCTGGCCAAACAGGCGTCGATCTTCGCTACCCGTTCGCTGTCGTCGGACGAGATGCGCCAGAACGCCCGCCTGCTCAAGGGCGGGGGCGAAGCCAGGTCGGCTTAGCCTCAAGGACTACTTCCCCCAGATCAGAATCCGCGCCGCCACGAACAGCAGGAAGACCGCGTACAGTTTCCGCACCACCTCCGGCGACATGCCGAGCGTGATGCGCGCTCCGAAATAGGCTCCAATGAACAGGCCCGCCGCGATAATGGCGGCGTACTTGATGTTAATGTGGCCGTTGCGGTAGTACTCGAAGGCGCCGAGCAGTCCGACGGGCGGGATCAGCGCCGCCAGCGATGTCCCAAGCGCGGTGAACTGCTCCATTTTCAGTATCAGCAGCAGCGCCGGCACGATGATAAGTCCGCCGCCGATTCCAAACATGCCGGAGAGCACGCCGGCCACCAGTCCGATGACAATGAGAGTCAGGTGTATCATTCCGTAGGGGAGAATATCAGATTCTTCTCCCCTGTCAGTAATCCTTCATTGGATGGTCCTCGTCCAGTGAATCAGGATGGGCGCATTGGCCGACCAACTCGTCGCGGTAAGCGGAAAGGCGACACCGGTGACCAACTTCACCGGTTGGATGATCTCCGAGCAGCGGCGCGTCTTCCTGCTTTGCCGGCGGATGCTGAACGACGCGGATGAGGCCGATTCCACCACGCAGGACGTTTTCTTCAAGGCCTTCAAGGCCTTACAGACGCAGCCGGATGCCATCGACGACGCCACCAAGTGGGTGACGCGCATTGCGGTGAACTCCTGCCTGGATAAGCTGCGCTCGAAGCGCTGGCAGTTCTGGCGCCGGCGGCCGGATTCAGAAGACGAGGAACGGATCCTGCTTATGGCTGCCTCAACGGCGCCGGATGCCGAGGACCGTGTTCTGGCCGGCGAAATCGGCGGCCGGATCGAGGCCGCGCTGGCAAAGCTCTCTGACCGCCAGCGGGCGGTGTTCACGCTGAGACACTTCGAGGATCTGCGGCTGGAGGAGATCGCCACTGTGCTCGGTCTGGATGTCGGCACAGTGAAGGCGCACATGGCCAGGGCATTGGCGAAATTGAGAGTGGAGTTGAGCGATTTGTATCACGCCGGGGGAGAAAGGACCGAGGTAGGAAGGCCATGACTGAGAGAATGAACAACCAGACGGGCCGGCACTGGAGCCGTGACGAGATGGTTTCGCATCTCTACGGGCTGGACGCCGCCGAAGGTCTGAATGCATCGCACCTGGACTCGTGCGAGTCCTGTCATTCGGGCTGGCTGGCCGTCCAGCAGCGCCGCCGGGAGTCGCTTTCCGGCATGACGGTTTCAGGGGACCTGCTGCGAAGACAGCGCAAAGCCATCTTCGCGCGGATCGACCGTCCGCGCCGTCCGTCGCCGCTGTGGGGACTGGCGCCGGCGGCGGTGACGGCACTACTGCTGGTCGGGGTTTCTTTCCAGCCGCCCAAGCCGGCCGTGTATACCCAGACGGCGGCCATCACGGCCAGCGACCGGGAGTTGTTTAACGAGCTTTCTGAGTTGATGCGGGAGGACACGCCCAGGGCGGCGGCGCCCATCCGGGCCTTGTTTGTGGAGCAGATGGACGGGGAGGCACAGTAATGAAAAACCTGTTGTTGTGGATGTTGATGCTGGCCGCGCCGCTGCTGGCGCAGATGCCAAGAGGTGCGTTCAACTGGTGGGAGTCGCCGCTGACGCGGGACATCAATCTCACCGAGGACCAGCGCAAGCAGATCCAGGAAGCGATCCGCGGCTTCAGGCCGAAGCTGATCGATCTGCGGGCGTCGCTGGAGAAGGCGGAAATCGAAACCGAGTATGCGCTCAACGACGAGACGCTGGACATGAAGCGGGCCAATGAAGCCATCGAACGTCTGGCCGGCGCGCGCGCCGACATGACGCGGACGATGTCTCAGATGAGCATCAAATTCCGCTCGATCCTGACCGCTGAGCAGTGGAAGGACCTGCAGAAGCGGCGCGCCGAAATGATGCGAAACCGGCCGGGCGCGATGGGTGCGGGCCAGGGGCTGGGGGCAGCGGGTCCTCGTCCAGCGCTTCAACGGCGCATGGACCGGCGTGACCAGAAGATGCAGCAGCGGATGCCAGGCATGCCGGGTATGCCGGGTATGCCGCCGGGCCAGCATCCGCCTCCTCCAGAGGAGCAGCCGGAGTTGGACGAGGAATAGACAGTCTCCCTCTGTCTGGCCGGCGTGGCGCGGAGGGCGGCGCGCCGGCATTTTTGTATCTGTTCAGCCGGGGAGCCGCGTGCGAGGCGGGATGGGACAGGGGGTAGGATAGGGGGTTGGAGGTGAGTGTGAAATCCCTGATGCTGGCCCTGACTCTCTGCCCTGTCGCGTTGGCCGCGCCGCCTTTCGTCGAGAAGTCCGACATCTTCCCGCTCGACAAGGAGCACAACCACGCCTCGGCGATCGTCGAGTTGCCCAACGGCGACCTAATGGTCTGCTGGTACCGCGGCTCGGGCGAGCGCACCGCCGACGATGTCCGAGTCATGGCATCGAGAAAGAAGAAGGGCGCCGCGAAGTGGGGCGAGCCGTTCGTTTTGGAAGATGTGCCCGGATTCCCTGACACCAACCCGGTGATCTGGATTGATTCCAAGCAGCGGCTGTGGTTCTACTGGCAGACCATCGTCGCCAATCAGTGGGAGACAGCGGTCACCCAGATCCGCATCTCGACCGACTACCTGAAACCCGGCGTACCCCGCTGGGAGACGTCGCAGGCGCTGTTTCTGCGCCCGGACGACATGAAGGCGCGCGTCGATGAATGGGCGGCCGGGCGGCCCGAGATCAAAGCCCATCCGCGCTTCGCGCAACTGGTAAAGCGGGCCGAGGACAAGTACTTCGCGCGCATGGGCTGGATGGGGCGCGCCCATCCCACAGAGTTGCCTTCGGGCCGCATCCTGCTGCCGCTCTATTCCGACGGCTACAGCTTCTCGCTGATGGCCATCACGGACGATGGCGGCCGGACGTTCAAGGCCTCGCAGGTAATTGCCGGCGCGGGCAACATCCAGCCGTCCGCGGCCCGCCGCAAGGATGGTTCGCTTGTCGCCTACATGAGGGACAACGGCCCGCCGCCCAAACGGGTTCTGGCCAGTGAATCGAATGATAACGGAGTGTCCTGGACGATCGCCCGCGACACGGATATCCCGAATTCGGGTACCGGGTTGGAGGTGATCGTTCTCAAGGACGGGCGCTGGCTGATGATCAACAACGACACCGAAAAAGACCGCTATTCGCTGGCCCTCACGCTTTCCGACGACGAAGGCAAGACCTGGAAATGGAAACGCCATATCGAACTGGACACGCGCACCGAACGGCCGGGCTCGTTTCATTACCCGTCGATCACTCAGGCCAGGGACGGCGCGATCCATGCGAGCTACAGCGTCTTCATGAACCACATTGCGAACGGCGAGCCGCGCAAGACGATCCGCCACGCGCGGTTCAACGTCGAGTGGGTGGAGGCGGGCGGCCCCAACCCGGATCGTCCCACGCCGCCTCGTCCCGATTAGGCTTGCATTTGGCGCCGGTGGCGTTAAAGTAGAGGCGGAAAGGATGCCCGCCATGTCCACGCAGTTCATTATTCTCGCCTACCTTGGCGCGTTTCTCCTGGCGGTTTTCTGTATGTATCTGTTCGGCCAGGTGCGTTGGTACTGGCACGCGGCGGCGATAGCGGCGGCCCTGGGGATGGGGCTGATGCCGCCGGTGCCGGGCTGGCAGGGACCGGTGTTCGACATGCTGGCCGGGTCGCTGTTCATCATCCTGTTCACATGGGGTGTGGGCGAGCCGATCTACGACTCGCTGAAGCTGCCGCACTTCCGCCGTCACCGCAAGGGCCACGCCTGAAGGCGTGAGGCAATTAGGCGATCGCCGGCGCCCATGGCCGGGCCGGGCTTCAGGGGGAGCCTTACCCGGCGACAGTCCCGATGTGCAGCGCTACGATGCCGAAGGTCATGCGGGTGTAGCTGACCGCGGAGAAACCGCAATCGCGCATTTCGGCGGCGAGTTCATCGCAGCCGGGGAACTTACTCACCGATTCAGGAAGGTAGCTGTAGGCGTCGGCCGAGCCCGAGATCAGCGCGCCGATCCGCGGCAGCACTTTCCGCGAATACCAGTTGTAGGCGGCGCGGAACGTGGGGTTGGGCGGCTGCGAGAACTCGAGGATGGCGAGTTGGCCGCCGGGGCGCAGGATGCGGCGGAGTTCGGCGAGGCCCTTGCGGTAGTTGGCGAAGTTGCGGAATCCGAAGGCGACGGTGATGAGGTCGAACGAAGCGCCGGGCAGCGGCAGATTCAGCGCGTCGGCCTCGAACAGGACCGATTGGCCGCGGCGGGCGGCCACCTTGCGGCCGGCTTCAACCAGCATCGGGTGGCAGAAGTCCGAGCCAAAGACGCGGGCGCCGCGGCGGGACTGGAGGGCGAGCATGAGGTCGCCGGTGCCGCAGCACAGATCGATGACGCGGGCGTTGGGGCGGGCGAGGATGGGGGCGACGCGGCGGACGGTTTGCGCGCGCCAGTAGCGGTCGGTCTGGAACGACAGCAGGTGGTTCAGCAGGTCGTAGCGGCGGGCGACATGCCCGAACATGGCGCGGACATAGCCGGCGGCCTGGGCCTCGGTTTCGGCGCCGGGGGGCGTGGTGCCGTGTGCTGGCCTGGGCTGGCTCATTGAAGCGAAAGCCGGATGGCTTCGAGGACCGTCGCGTGGTCGATGCCCGAGACCACCTCAGTGGCGCCGATGGCCGTGGCGAGGACGAAATGGACCGAGCCTTGCAGCGCCTTTTTGTCCTTCTTCAGATGCGACGCCACGCGCACGGGGTCGAGCGCATCGAGGGCGGGGAAGGGCCCGTAGAGGTTCACCGTTTCGACAATCGCCTGGCAGTCTGCCGCGCTGAGCCGGCCGGTGAGACGCGACAGGTGCGCCGCGGCCCTCATGCCGATGCCCACGGCCTCGCCGTGGAGGAAATGCGTGTAGCCGGTTTCGGCCTCCAGCGCATGACCGGCGGTGTGGCCGAAGTTGAGGATCTTGCGCAGTCCGCCCTCTTTTTCGTCGGCGGAGACCACCTCACACTTGATGCCGACGCTTCCGGCGATCATCCGTTCGATTGTCGGCGAATCCTTGGCCAGCACGTCCGCGGGCCGCGAACGCATGAGTTCGAACAGCCCGGCGGAGCGAATGACGCCGCATTTGACTACTTCCTGGATGCCGGCGCGGTATTCGCGCTCGGGCAGGGTGGCGAGCAGGTCGGGGTCAGTGAGAACAACCAGCGGCTGGTGGAATGCGCCGACAAGATTCTTGCCGCTGGCCAGATTGGCGCCGGTTTTGCCGCCGACGCCGGCGTCGACCTGCGACAGCAGCGTCGTAGGGATCTGAATCACCGGGACGCCGCGCATGAAGATGGCGGCGAGGAATCCGCCGAGGTCGTTGACGATGCCGCCGCCAAAGGCGATGACGATGCTGGACCGGTCGCCGCCATGGGCGACCATCTCCTCGGCCATGGCTTCAACCGCCGACATGCGCTTGTTGATTTCGCCGCCTGGAAACGCGATGCGGTGGAACGCGCGGCCCTGCATGGCGGCGGTGAATGCGGCGCCGTAGAGTGCCCAGACGTCATCGGTGGAGACCACGAAAACGCGGCCCGCACGCGCGGGGATGAACTCGGCGACGCGCGCCAGACAGCCGCGTTCGACATGCGCTTCATAGCTTTGGGTTGCCGTCTTCACGGCAAAGGAGGCCATATGATCGTTGTACCATGTGGGGTATCAAAACCTTGACAGACAGCATCCGGACGGACTTTCTCGTCGTGGGCGCGGGCGTGGCTGGATTGCGGGCGGCGATCGAGTTGGCGCCGCGCGGCCAGGTTCTCGTGGTGGCCAAGGACAGCCTGAAGGAATCGTCGTCGGAGTACGCGCAGGGCGGCATCGCGGTGGCGTTGAGCGACGAGGACGAGGTGAGCCTGCATGAGTCCGATACGCTGGCGGCGGGCGACGGGCTGTGCGATCCGGCCGCGGTGAAGGTGCTGGTGGAGCAGGGGCCAGTCCGCATCCAGGAGTTGATCGATTGGGGGACGCAGTTTGACCGCGACGGGACGAAGTTGTTGTTCGCCCGCGAGGGCGCGCACAGCCGCAGCCGCGTGCTGCATTCGCATGGCGATTCGACGGGCCGGGAGATCTCGCGGGCCCTTTATAAGAAAGCGGCTTCGCTTCCCAACGTCACGTTCAGAAGCTATTCGGCGGTGGTGGATCTGCTGACCTGCGAAGGGCGGGTGGCGGGCGCGTATGCGCTGGAGCGGGAGTCGGGCAAGCTGGTTCCCATCCGCGCCAGGGCGGTTTTGCTGGCCACCGGAGGGATGGGCCGGCTCTACCGCGACACGACCAACCCCGATGTCGCCACCGGCGACGGCGTGGCGATGGCCTGGCGCTGCGGCGCAACCGCCGGCGACCTCGAGTTCATTCAGTTCCATCCGACGGCGCTGCATGTCGAGGGCGCGCCGCGGTTTCTGCTGTCGGAGGCATTGCGTGGCGAAGGCGCGGCGCTGTTGAACGCATCGGGCGAGCGCTTCATGCAGCGGTATCACCCGATGGCTGAACTGGCGCCGCGCGACGTGGTGTCGCGTTCGATCATGGAGGAGATGCGGCGGGAGAATTCGCGCCACGTCCATTTGGATCTGTCGGGCCGGGGCAATTTCGTCCGCGACCGTTTTCCGCGCATCCACGAGACCTGCCTGAACCACGGTATCGATCTCGATCAGATGCCGGCGCCGGTGTTGCCGGCCGCGCACTACGCCATGGGCGGCGTGGTGACCGATCTCTGGGGCCGGACCGGCATCGATGGGCTGTACGCAGCGGGGGAAGCCGCCTGCACGGGTGTCCATGGCGCCAACCGCCTGGCCTCGAATTCCCTGCTCGAGGGCATCGTTTACGGCGCGCGGGCCGGACAGGCGATGGAGGAATCAGAACCCGCCGGCGGACCGGCTGAACAGCCTCCCGATTTCCTGGTCCCGGACATCGGCGAGGACGATCTGCGGTGGTGGTGCTGGACCGAAGCGGGGCTGTTGCGTTCGGGCGAGGGATTGCGGAAACTGATCGCGCGGATGGACCGCGCGCCGTTGTCGAAGCGGGCGCGGATCACGCGCGCGGGGGCCGAGTTGCGCGGCATGCACCAGTTGGTGAAACTGATTGCGCGGTGCGCGCTGGCGCGCGAGGAGAGCCGCGGGGCGCACAGGCGGATGGACTATCCGGAAAGCTCGGAAGCGCTCAAGAGACACTCGCGGGTCTGTCTGGCTTCCGGCGAAATCGCCTTCGTGCCGTAGTCCCGGCCGGCGCGCACGGCGTAGACTAGAAGCAAATGCAGACCTCCAAGGCGACTCCGGGCATCCACGGAACCACGATCCTCTGCGTCCGCCGGGCAGGCAAGCTGGTGCTGGCGGGCGACGGCCAGGTGACGCTCGGCAGCGAAGTGCTGAAGGCGACCACCAACAAACTGCGCAAGCTGTATAAGGACAGGATTCTTGCGGGATTCGCCGGGTCCACCGCCGACGCTTTCGCGCTGTTCGCGCGCTTCGAGGCCAAGCTCGAAGCCCATAACGGCAACCTGCCGCGCGCCGCCGTCGAACTCGCCAAGGACTGGCGGACCGACAAGGTGCTGCGCCATCTCGACGCCCTGCTGCTGGTGGCCGACGTGAAGAACATCTACATCCTGAGCGGGCAGGGCGACGTGATCGAGCCCGATGGCGACTGCGCGTCGATCGGTTCGGGCGGAGGCTTTGCGAAGGCCGCGGCCACGGCGCTGCTGGAGAACACCAAGCTGGGCGCCCGCGAGGTGAGTGGAAAAGCAATGAAGATTGCCGCCGACACCTGCATTTACACCAACCACAACACCGTCTACGTGGAGCTGCCCTAAGCCATGGTCATCTATCTTCCCGGCGACTCCAACCGCGACGAGCCGCTGCTCGACGAACTCACCCCGCGCCAGATCGTCGCCGAACTCGACAAATACGTCGTCGGCCAGGCCGAGGCCAAGCGCGCCATCGCGGTGGCGTTGCGCAACCGCATCCGCCGCCGAAAACTCGATCCAGAGATGGCCGAGGAGGTGCTGCCGAAAAACATCCTCATGATCGGCCAGACCGGCGTCGGCAAGACCGAACTCGCCCGCCGTTTGGCTCGGCTGGCGAATTCCCCATTTCTGAAAGTGGAGGCCAGCAGGTTCACCGAGGTCGGCTATGTCGGCCGCGATGTGGAATCGATGATCCGCGATCTGGTGGAGATTGCCATCGACATGATCCGCGAGGAGAAGCTCGACGAGGTGGCCGACCGCGCCGAGAACGCGGCCGAGGACCGGCTACTTGACGTTCTTCTGCCGCCACCGCCTGAACCCGGCGAAAGCTACGACCGCTCGCGCGACAAGATGCGCGAGAAACTCCGCGCCGGGCGGCTCGACGACCGGGTGGTTGAGATCGACGTCCGCGAGCGCCCGCCCAGTTTCGAGGTTCTGTCCAACACGGGCAACGAAGAGATGGACATGAACCTGCGCGAGTTCCTGCCGGCGCTGTTCGGAAACCGCTCGCGCAAGCGCACCATGAGAGTGGCCGAGGCTTTCGAATACCTGATCCAGGAGGAGGAGCAGAAGCTCGTCGACATGGAGCAGGTCAACCGCATGGCCGTCGAGCGGGCCGAACGCAACGGGATCATCTTCCTCGACGAGGTGGACAAGATCGCCGGCCGCGAGGGCGGCCACGGGCCGGATGTCTCGCGAGAGGGCGTCCAGCGCGACATCCTGCCCATCGTCGAAGGCACCACGGTCAACACCCGCTACGGCTTCATCCGCACCGACCATATCCTGTTCATCGCCGCCGGGGCGTTCCATGTGAGCAAGCCGTCCGACATGATCCCGGAGTTGCAGGGCCGGTTCCCGATCCGCGTCGAGCTGAAGCCGCTCACCGAACAGGATTTTGTGCGCATTCTCACCGAGCCGAAGGCGGCGCTCACCAAGCAGTACACGGCGCTGATGGAGACCGAGGGCGTGCAGTTGACCTTCACCGCGGACGGTATCGCGGAGATGGCGCGGATGGCCGTGGTGGTGAACGACACAACCGAGAACATCGGCGCCCGGCGCCTGCATACAATCCTCGAATACGTGCTCGAAGAGATCTCCTTCGAGGGGCCGGACCTGAAGAAGAAGAAGGTCACCATCGATGCGGCCTATGTCCGAGGCCGTCTGGCGAGCATCGTCGTCGATCAGGACCTGAGCCGCTACATCCTGTGAAACCGACTCGCGTTCATGCCGTTGTGCTTCTCGCCGCCGTGCTCAGCGGTTGCGGCTACGTCGGCGCGCCTCTGCCGCCGGCGCTCTACATTCCCGTGCCCGTCAGCGGCTTTAGCGCGACGCAGCGCTCCGGCCAGATCGAGATTCGATTTACGCCATCGCTTGAATCCACCGATGGCATGGTGCTCGAACGGCTCTCGGCGATCGAACTCCGGGCGGGCGAGAACCCGGAAGGCGCCGGGTTTCAGATCGACAGTTGGGCTGCCGGCGCCAGGCGCATCGAAGTCGCCGGGATCAAGGCCGAACAGATTGTTGTCCGGGTCCCGGTTGCCGGGTGGGAAGGCAAGGACGTGGTGATCGCCGTCAGGCCGATCGGGCCTCGCGGCCGGCCCGGTATCTGGTCGCCGCCGCAGGTGCTGCGCGTCGTGGCCGCGCCGGAGGCTCCAGCCGGATTGACAGCGGAATCGGCGCCCGGCGGTGTGCTGGTGACATGGAATCCAGGCGCTCCGGGTGTTGTCCGCATCTACCGCCGCGCCGCCCGGGACGAGTCGGAGTCGCTCGCCGGCGAATCCGCCGAGTCGAAATTCCTAGATACAGCGGCGGTGGTGGGAACCGAATACGTCTACCGTGCCCAGCGCGTGGTGGCTTCCGAGGGCAGTGCGGCGGAAAGCCCCTACTCAGCCCCGGCCGCAATCACGGCGCAGGATACATTTCCGCCCGCTGTCCCGGTGAACCTGGTGATCCAGGCCGGCATCGGCGCGGTTGAATTGGCCTGGGACCGGAACACGGAACCCGACATCGCCGGCTATCGCGTGTGGCGGTCACTGGGCGATGAAGCGTTGAAACCGCTTGGCGAACAGGTGGCCACCGCGTCGTTCAGCGATAAGACGGTCAAAGCCGGCAAACGTTACCGGTATGCGGTTTCGGCGATTGACATGTCCGGCAACGAGAGCCAGCCGTGCGAGCCGGCCGGGGTCCTGTATCAGTGATAATGCGTTGAGGAAAGAGCCGCCATGACCAGATACATCCGATACACGCGCGACACCGCGCTGCCGGTTTCGGCGCCCGATTCACACCCGGCCGTGGAGCGCGGCATTCTGCTTGACGGCGATGTGATCCGCACAGCCGAGGGCGGGGAACTGGCCCTGGCCTCAGTCCGCCTGCTGCCCTGCGTATCGCCGTCGAAGATCGTCTGCGTCGGCCGCAACTACGCCGGCCACGCCAAGGAACTCGGCAACGCCGTGCCCGAGGAGCCGATCATCTTCCTCAAACCGCCGTCGTCGCTCAATGCGCACGGCGAGCCGGTCGTTTATCCGCCAATCTCGAAGTTGCTGTCGTTCGAAGGCGAACTCGGATTGGTGATCGGCCGGCGCAGCAGAAACCTGTCGCTGAGCGAGGCCTGGCGGGCCGTGGCGGGTTTTACCGCCGTCAACGACGTCACCGCCCGCGACCTGCAGAAGAAAGACGGCCAGTGGACGCGCGGCAAGGGCTTCGACACGTTCTGCCCCGTGGGGCCGTGGTGGGCGCCGAAGGAGGAGGTGGAGTTTGCCGCCATCCGCGTCCGAACCAGCGTCAACGGGGAGTTGAAGCAGGACGGATCGGTCGCCGGCATGCTGTTTCCCGTCGATGCTATTCTCGAATACGTTACCCGGTTCATGACGCTGGAGCCGGGCGACCTGATCGCCACCGGCACGCCGCCAGGGGTCGGGCCGCTGGCCGCCGGCGACTCGGTTTCGGTCGAGGTGACGGGGGTCGGAACGCTGGTCAACCCGGTCATCGGGGGCTGAACAGAAGGCCCTTGGCCCGCGCGCCCATGACGCAAGGTTCGAGTCAACATAACCGTGCAGCAAGCCTGGAACCCAAATCTAGCCGCCCTGCTTGCCGCCGCTGGCGTTCTTCTCGCCGCGGCGCTGTGGATCGTCTTCCGGCGGCGGCTGTCGCCTGAAGAGAAGGAGCGCCGGCGCAGGCTGGCGGTCAACGCCTACCGCCGGGCGATCGAGGGCGTGGTGGATGACGCCGAGGGCGGCTTCATCCACTTCAAGTACCATCTGCGGGGCGTCACCTATTCGGCTTCGCAGGACGTGTCGGCGCTCGCCGCACTGCTGCCGGAGAATCGCGGACTGCTGCTGGGCACGGCCAGCATCCGTTTTGATCCGCGCAATCCGGCCAATTCGATCGTACTCTGTGAGGAGTGGTCGGGGCTGCGCAACGGGACAGGCGGCGCGGCCATTGCAGCCGCACAGACAGGAAACAAGGAGGGATGATGATGCACTGGAGACTGAATTTGAAATCGGCTGCCGCGGCGGCCGTCCTGGTGGCGCTTGGAGCCGCCGCCGGCTTTGCCGCAAACCGTTACGGCAAGCCGAAGACCGTGGTCCACGTGGTCACCCTGGCTTACGTCGAGGGCACGACCGACGAGCAGAAGAAGGCGGTTCTGGACGGCGTTGAAAAGATGGCGTCCGAGATCCCGGGCATCCGCAACGTGTGGCTGAAACCGGCCAAGGTGCAGGGCTATCAGTACGAAAAGCTGGCCACCGGCAAGGACAAGTACCACCGCATGACCGACGCCTTCGTGATGGAGTTCGAATCCGCCGCCGCAATGGAGACGTATGCGAACCACCCGGCGCATAAGGCGTGGGAAAAGCTATACGTGCCGCTGCGCGCCCGCTCGGCCACATCAGACATCACGAACGAATAGGGCGTGGAGGACGGCGGGCAGATTATAGGTCCCAGTTCGGCGGCAGTGCCGGGTCCGCCCGCAGACTCGCCCAACGCGCGTTTCGGCCTTGCCGCCGCATGATTTCGGGTAGTTCGCGTTTGATGAACCATTCGAGGGTCTTGCAGTAATCCGGTCGACCTGGATCATTGCCGCCGCGTGGCTGTCTGGTCTCCAGGATGAAACCATCCAGGGCATCCCACAACTGCTCGAAGACCCCAGGGATGAACCAGTAGAAGACGCGGCCATCGAGCGCGCCCATCTTGTGAAGAAAAGCGACCCGATCGAGGGCTACGCATACGGTGCGCGCCTTAGCCAATTCGAGATCGGTGAGCGGGCGCTTGAGCTTGGGTAATTCCTTAATGACCCACGCTCTCCGGTCCCGCATCTGCTCACTCCCGAGTTGCTCAAGCACGAACAGGAGTGCCTGCAGATCGTGCGTGCGCCGTTGCACGATAAACGCGCCGACGCCGGCCACGACTGCCCAAGCCTGGATCCAATCTGGAAACGATCCCCCAAGCCACGTCCATTGCGCCTCCGATGGAATCATCTGCGTCTCCTCCAATAATTTGAACTCGACCGTTCGACTCGCCGGCCAAACATGCAGCATAATATCAAGCAGTGAGACGACTGGTCGTCATTGCGGGTCCGCCGTGTTCGGGCAAGTCCACACTCGCCTCTGCCCTGGCGGAGCGGCGGCGTTGGACCCACCTCTCAATGGATGGGATTCGCAGCCTTTTGCTTCCCTGGTCGAACCAATCCAAAGCCGATAGGCGGATCGCGTACAAGGGCATCCACGCCTTGGCCGGACTCCTGCTTTCGAGCGGTAAAAGCGCCATTCTGGACGCAACTTATGGACCCGAGGAGGTCCGGCAGGAATTGTCCGCGCTATCGGCGCGAGCCGGCCTGGATCTGCACTGGATACAGTGCCGGGTGAGTCCTGAAGTGGCCGTCCAGCGTTTCCTGAAGCGCGGGGAATCCCATCCCGCCGTCGATCTCAATGAAGGTCGCGTCAGGAAACAGGCTCTGGCTTACCCTTACCTGTCAGGTGTTCTGACCGTCAACACGGAGCTTCCGGTTGAGACACTGCTTCCGGAGGTCGAGCACTACCTGCGTTTCGGGAGGCCGCTTTCGCCTCAAGCGCTGTTCAGCGAGTTCATCGCGCGAGCTGTTTGACCTGCATCAGCGCGGCTCCGCGCTATTCTAAATAGAATATGTGCAGAGTTGTTCTCGCCCTCGTTCTGCTGGCGTTGCCGGCCTTCTCTCAGAAATTTGAATTCTGGCCCGGGGCTCAATACGATCCGGCCATCCCCAGCCCGGAAAAGGTTCTCGGCTACCCGACGGGGCAGAAGCACGCTACCCACGCCGACATCGTGCGCTACTTTGAAGCGCTGGCCGCCGCCGCGCCGTCCCGCATCAAGGTGGTCGAGTATGCGACCTCGTGGGAAGGCCGCAAGCTGATCTACGCCGTCATCGGTTCTGAATCCAACATCGGTCGAATCAGCCAGATCAAGACCGGCGTGAAGCAGTTGACCGAACCGGGCAAAACGAACGAGGGCGCCGCCGCGAAACTGGTCTCCTCGCTGCCGGCGGTGATCGGCATCGCTTCCGCGGTCCATGGCAACGAGATCTCCTCGCCCGAGGCGGCCATGCTCACCGCTTATCATCTGCTGGCGGCCCGCAACGATGCCCTCGCCACGGCGGTCCGGCAGAACGTCGTGCTGCTGCTCGACCCGCTGCAGAACCCCGACGGCCGTGACCGTTTCGTCCACAACTACCGCACCGCAGCCGGCCTGGAACCCGACCCCAACGCCGCCTCCGCCGAGCGCGCCGAGCCTTGGCCCGGCGGCCGGTCGAACCATTACCTGTTCGACATGAACCGCGACTGGTTCGCCCTCACCCAGCCCGAGACGCGCGGCCGCATCGCTTATCTGAAAGAGTGGATGCCGCTCATCTTCGTCGACCTGCACGAGATGGGCACCGACACCACCTACTTCTTCGCCCCCGGCGCCGAACCCTACAACCCGCACCTGACCAAGGAGCAGAAGGAGTACGGCCCGCTGTTCGGCAAGAACAACGCCAAGTGGTTCGACCAGTTCGGCTATGTGTACTTCACGCGCGAGGTCTTCGACGAGTTCTACCCCGGCTACGGCGCCTCCTGGCCCTGGTATTACGGCGGCATGGGCATGACGTATGAGAACGCTTCTGTGCGCGGCCTCATCGCCCGCAAATCCGACGAGACCCTCTACACGTTCCAGGAGAGCGTGAAGAAGCAGTTCATCGCCTCGGTCGCCACCTGCGAAACGGCGGCGGCGAACCGCGAGACGCTGCTGAAGAACTTCTGGGGGTATGCGAAGTCGGCCATTGAGGAGGGACGCAGGGAAGCGGTGAAGGAGTACATCCTGCCGCGCCGCGGCGACACTTCGGCGGCCGATAAACTTGCCTACCTGCTGGCGGAGCAGGGCATCGAGGTCCGGCGCGCGCCGACCGCGTTCTCCAATGGCGGCAAGCAGTATCCTGCGGGCAGCTATTTGATCTCCGCCGCGCAGCAGCGTAAGCGGATGGTCCGCACGCTGCTGGACCCGGTGAGCGAGATGGACCCCGCTTTCATCAAGGAACAGGAACGGCGGCGCAAGAAGAACTTGCGGGACCAGATCTACGACGTCACCGCGTGGTCTCTGCCGATGCTCTATAACGTCGAGTGCGTCCAGGCCGCCGAAGTGACGCCCGGCAGCTTTGAGACCATCACCGGGACCTATCAGCCCAAAGGCGCGGCGCCGGCTCGGGCGACTGTCGCCTACCTTGTGCCCTGGGGCTTCCAGGCCTCGGGCCGGTTCCTGACTGCCGCCCTGCGCGCGGACTTGCGGGTGACCTCCGCCGGCAAGCCGTTCACGCAGAGCGGGCGGAAGTTCCCGGCAGGCACGCTGGTGGTCGGCGTGAAACAAAACGAAGCGTCGGTTCACGACAAGGTGGCGCGCATTGCCGTGGAGAGCGGGGCCGAGGTCATCCCGGCGAATTCAAGCTGGGTGGACGAAGGCATCGACTTCGGCTCGAATTATGCCCAGTTCCTGCGCAAGCCCGGCATCGCCATGATCTGGGATTCGCCGGCCTCTTCGCTTGCCGCCGGGGCTACGCGATACGTGATTGAGCGCATGTACGGCTACCCGGTCACCGCCATTCGTCCACAGGCGCTCGCCATGGCCGACCTGTCGAAGTTCCATGTCCTGATCCTGCCCGACAGCGCAGGCAACTATGCCTCGGCGCTGGGCGCCTCAACCGAACGCATCAAGACCTGGGTCCGTTCGGGCGGGACCCTGATCGGCATCGGCGGCGCCCTTTCCTATCTCTCCAGCGGCCCGGTTGGATTGCTGGGACTACAGCAGGAAGCGCTGGCCACGGCCACGGCCGCACCCCCGGCGGCGGGACGGCCCGCCGACGCGGCCAAACCTCCTTCCGGCGCACCGGGAGCAGGCGCTCCGGGCGGCGGCGCGGCAGGACCGGTACCAGGCAAGATCCTTGCGAGTGAGGCGGATTACGAGAAGGCGATTCAGGGCGACCGCGAAATGCCCGATGCCGTCGCCGGAGTGCTGCTGCGCGCCAAACCCGATCATGAACACTGGATCGGCCACGGCCTGCCCGAGACCATCCATGTCCTCTACGACGGCCGGACGATCTACGCGCCGTTGAAGAAGGACAAGGGCGTCAACCCGGTCATCTTCGCCGGCCCGGACCAGATTCTCGCCGCCGGCGTGCTCTGGGAAGAGAACCGGAAGCAACTCGCCTACAAACCGTTCATCGTCGTCCAGGGCGAAGGCCGCGGGACTGTGATCGGATTCACAGCCGACCCCAACTTCCGGGCCTACATGGACGGGCTGAACGTCGCCTTCCTCAACGCCGTCTTCCGCACCCCGTTGGGCGGCGGCGGCCGTGGAATGATGGCGGAAGAGTAGCCCGCCGGGCTTCACAACGCGACCAAACGAACTCCGTCAAAACGACACCGCCGCCCTGTCCGGGGGCGGCGAGTTCGTTTGGTCGATGATGTTTGTGTTGAAAATAAAGAACTTAGATCAGCTTGAGGACGTCCGCCTCAAGCAACTTCAGGTCCACTTCGCCGAAGTAGGACTTCACCTTCCTGCCCTGCCGGTCATAGAGGAACGTTGCAGGCAGAGCGCCAGACCACTTCGGGTCGAGCGAATTGATGAAATTGTCGTCGTCCTTGGCCCGCTTGATGTAGACCGGCGCCGGGACGCGCGTTTTGTCGAGGAACGCAGCGGCGTCCTTTTCCTGCTCGATCTCGTCGGCAGAGACTGTAATCAACTGAAAACCCTTGGCCGAGAGCCTCTGGTGCATCGACACCAGGGCCGGCATCTCCTTACGGCAGGGCACGCAGTAGGTGGCCCAGAAGTTGACCAGGACAACCTTGCCCTTCGACGCCGCGACCATCTTCGGATAGGTGGCTTCGCTCACCGGTTTCAGGTCGGCGGCGAGCATTGCGCCCGCCGCCACGATCAGAACCGCGAGAGTTTTCACGACTGCTTCTTGGCCCTCTTGATGGTGCAGCCAAAGGCCTTTGACTCGGCCGCCGGGACGGCCTTGCCTGCAACCATGGCGTCGAGGGCGTCCTTCAGCGGCCGCTTGGTGATGCGCGCGGCGGCGCGGGAATCGTCAATCGAACCGCGGTAGGCGATGTTGCCTGACTTGTCAAAGACCAGCACTTCGGGCGTCACCTGGGCATTGAACCGGTCAGCGACCTTGTTATCCACATCTTTGTGGACGGCGAAGGTGAAGCCGTTGTCCTGGGCGTGTTTGACGACGTCGGCGGCCGATTCGGTCGAGTTCGAGTTCACGAAGACGAAATCGATGCCCTTCGGCTTGTATTCGCCGTACAACTCTTTCATGCGGCCGTTGTAGTCGTTCGAAACCGGGCACTGGGTGGCGACGAAGAACACGGCCGTGGTCTTGCCTTCCAGTTTCACGGATACGGGGTTACCGCCGGTCCCGGTGAGGGCGAGCGGTTCGGCGGCCGTCACGAGGGCCGCGCAGGCTGCGAGGGCGAGTACTGCATGCCGGATTGATTTCATTGACTGTTCTCCTTGTCCTTTTCCTTATCTTTCTCGTTCGTCTTTGCCGCGAGCGGCAGGTTGATGACAGCGTCCAGCCGGGAGTCGAAGACGGTGAGCATGCGCTTGTCGCTGGACAGATCGTTGAAGTCGGCGCGGACTTCATAGTCGATATTTGAGGACAGGTTATGGAAACGGTACTTGCCGTCGGCCGGCGTGATGAAGGAAGTGACCTGGAGGGTCTTTAGATTCTTGATCTTAACGACGGCGCCACGGACCGGGTTGCCGTCCGGCAGGGTGACAACGCCTTCGAGGTTGCGGATATTGGGGTCGCGGCCCTTTTGTTTCTTCTGATTGGTCCACTGGGCCGAAAGCGGCAGAACCAGGCAGACAGATAGCAAAGCGAAGAAAAGGCGTCGAGCCATATCGGTCTCCTCTAGTATGGGATGCGTCAGCGGGCGTTCGGTTTCAGTGTAAGGTAAACGTCGATGCGTTCGCTGTCCGAGATATCGACTTCGCGCTGCTCGGCGGCGAAGCCTGGCGCCGAAGCCTCGATCCTGTAACGCGCCGCACCCGCGGGGACGCGAAACGAATACTCGCCCCGGATGTCGCTCGCGGTCTTGATCGGTTTGAGCTTCTTCACGCCGGGTGGAAGCGCAATGGCGGTGAGCGTCAACTCGACGCGCGGGAAGGCAAAGCCGGGCTCGCGGAATACCGTTCCGGCGATGACTGCCTGCGGTTTGTCCGCCTCCGAGGCGCCCTGAAGCAGTCCCGCCGGGCAGGCGAGAGACGCGGCGACAACAAGGACTGACAGCAGGCTGCTAACGCCAGTCTTCCTCTTCTTCCGCCTCGTCTTCTTCCTCATCCAGGTCGTCCTCGTCGTCGTCATCATCGAAATCGTCGTCATCGTCGAAGCCGTCGGCTTCGTCGGCGGGTTCGAGTTCGATGGGGTCAGTCTGGGTCACAAAGAACTGTGCTCCACACTCGTCGCACATCAGCTCTTCGCCTTCGTCCAGTTCGCTTTCTTCCACGTCAATCACGGCGTCGCATTCAGGACAAGTCAGCATGGAGTTCACCCTCGTTCATTTGAATACGGCCAGGAGGCTCAATTCAGGATTGTCGCTGAACAGGCGGCAGGATGCAATGGCGGTTTTCCACCCAAATGAAGTCAGTGGGATGGCTCGGGGCCGCCCACCGGCCGCCTGTTGCGGGCAGAGCCGGCGCCGCTGCATGGCCGGGCGCCGGAGCCGCATGGTAGCATGGATACTTGTCAGGCCTCGGGCTCCGTGCAACGGCAGGCCGCAAACCCCGCCAGGTCCGGAAGGAAGCAACGGTAGTGGTTCGAACCGTGTGCCGCGGATCACCCGGGGTCTGGCATTCTGAAAGGTCCTTCACGTGGCCACAAGCGCTCCCGATCCCACTGCCCAGCCCTACCAGGTCAGCGCCCGCAAGTTCCGGCCACACGAGTTTGCCGGCATCATCGGCCAGGAACACGTCCGGGCCACTCTGGAAAATGCCATCAAGCAGGGCCGGGTCGCCCACGGCTACATTCTGTCGGGCCAGCGCGGCACGGGCAAAACCACCATCGCGCGCATCCTGGCCCGCTGCCTGAACTGTGTTGAAGGTCCGACGTCGACGCCCTGCGGGGTCTGCTCCTCCTGCCTCGAAATTCCCCAGAACAACGCGCCCGACGTCATCGAAATCGACGCCGCGTCGAACCGCGGCATCAACGAGATGCGCGAGTTGCGCGAAAACGTCCGCTACCGCCCGTCGCGCGACCGCTACAAGGTCTTCATCATCGACGAAGCCCACCAGATCACCAACGAGGCCTTCAACGCGTTACTGAAGACGCTGGAAGAGCCGCCCGAGTGGGCCGTCTTCCTGCTTTGCACCACCGAGGCGCATAAGATCCCGGCGACGATCGCTTCGCGCTGCCAGCAGTTCAGCTTCCGTTCGGTCGACTTCACTCAGTTGGTCAACCGCATGGAGTGGATCTGCCAGCAGGAGGGCATCGAGGCCGACGCCGAGGCGCTGGCCGTACTGGCCCAGGCCGGCGAGGGCAGCGTCCGCGACTCTCTCTCCGCGCTCGACCAGGCCATCGCCTGTTGCGGCAACAAACTGACCGGCGCCGACGTCCGCGGGCTGCTCGGCATGTTCTCGATCGAGTCGCTCGGCGCGGTGACCGCCGCGCTGGAAGCCGGATCGACGACCGGGATGCTCGATATCGTCCATGAACTCGAAAGCACGGGCCGCAACCTGCAGCACTACTGCCGCGAACTGTCGCGCTACTTCCGCAATCTACTGGTGGCCAGGATCACCGGCGAGACCACCCGGCTGATCCCGGCCGCGCCGCCCGAACAGGAGCGGATGAGAGAGACCTCGGCGAAGTTCTCCGAAGAGGATCTGACGCGCTGGCTGCAGATCACCATCGACCTCTATTCGCAGATGCAGTATTCGCTCCAGCCCCGGCTGCATCTGGAACTCGGGCTGCTCAGGCTGGTCCATGCGGGCCGCTTGCAGCCGATCGAAGATGTCATCCGCGGCTTGAGCGCCGGCTCCGCAATCCTGTCTCGAGCAGCGCCCGCCGCCCGGCTGTCAGCCCCGAAGCCCGCCGCCGCACCCCCGCCGCCGCCCAGGCCCGCACCGGTCGCCGCGCCAAGACCGGCGCCGGCAGCGCCGCCCAAGCCCGCCGAAGCGCCACCGGCCGTACCGCCGCCGCCGGCGGAAGGGTCGCTGAAACAGCGCCTGGCGTCGATGCTGCAACGCCAGAAGAAGGCATTCACGGCTGATGCCGTGGAGCACGCCGAAGTGATCGAGAACGGCGGCACGGTTGAATTTCTGGTCCCGCGCCAGCACATGCTGTCGTTGCGCGGACCCGAAGTGTCGCAGTGTCTGGAAGCGCTGCTCGGCCGCCCGGCGAAAACGAAGATCACCATCAACGACAGCGTCACCGCGGCGCCTGCGCCCGAAGCCGCCGCGGCCCGGCCGCAGGGCAGCGACGAGGCTCTCAAGCGCGCCCTCGATCATCCGGAAGTCCAGAAAGCCCAGGAACTGTTTCCCGGCTCGGCGGTGCGCAGCGTCAGAGATCTGAAGGAGTAAACTGAAGCGATGAAATTACCCGGCGGAGCCAATATCCAAACGATGATGAAGCAGGCGCAGCAGATGCAGCAGCGCCTCCAGGAAGAGATCGCCGCCATCCGCGTGGAAGCGTCGGCGGGCGGCGGCATGGTTTCAGTGAAGATGGACGGGCAGAAGAAGTGCCTGGGCGTGGTCATCGACCCCGAAGCCGCCGGCGACGCCGAAATGCTTCAGGACATGGTGATGGCCGCCTTCAACGAAGCCGTGCGCAAGGTGGAGGAAGAGACGCAGAAAAAGACCGCCGGCATGCTTGGCGGCATGGGCCTGCCGCCCGGAATGTTCTAAAGTCTCGCAATGGCGGATTTCGCGGAACCACTGGCCCGGCTGATCGCCGAAGTGAAGCGCCTGCCCGGCGTCGGGCAAAAGTCGGCGCAGCGCATCGCCTTCTACATCCTGCGCGCCCGGCGCGAGGACGCCGAACGGCTGGCCGCCGCCATCATCGACGTCAAGGACAACCTCGGGCTTTGCATCGAATGCAACAACATCAGCGACGCTGAACTCTGCCCGTTCTGCCGCAATCCGCACCGCGACCGCACCAAGATCTGCATTGTCGAGGAACCGCTCAACATATTGCCGATCGAAACCACGCGCACCTTCGAAGGGCTCTACCACGTGCTGCATGGCTCCATCAGCCCGTTGAAGGGGATCGGGCCGGAGCAGTTGCGCATCAAGGAACTGCTGGCACGCCTGGGTTTGGGGGGCGTGCAGGAGATCATCCTTGCGACCAATCCGACGGTCGAAGGTGAAGCCACGGCGGTCTATCTGGCGCGCCTGCTGAAGCCGCTGGGCGTCAAAGTGACGCGCATCGCCATGGGCATCCCGGTGGGTTCGGACCTTGAGTTCGCCGACGAGGTGACGATGTCGAAGTCGCTTGAAAACCGGCGGGAGATGTAGGCGTTCTACAGCCCGCGCATCAGGTCGTAGCCGTGGTCGGGGATGTGCGACCAGAGGATCTCGCTGAGGTGGCCGTTCTTCCTGAAGATGTCCTGCATCAGTTCGCAGACCTCTTCATGGCCGCGTTCATAGAACACGAGCACGCTCGGGCCGGCGCCCGATAGCGCACAACCCAGCAGTCCCTCGGCGCGCAGTTCCAGCATCTCGCTCAGGCCCGGCACCAGGGGCGCGCGGTAGGGTTGGTGCAGGCGGTCCATCAGGCCTTCGTGGAAGGCGTCGGTGGTCTGTGTCAGCATGGCGGCGATCAACAGCGCCGAACGCTGGATGTTGAACACGGCGTCGGCGCGCGAATATGTCGTCGGCAGCACGGCGCGGGCCTCCGACGTGGGCAGGATGAAGTCCGGCACGATCACGGCCACGCCGTAGCGCGCCGGCAACTGCATCCGCACGGCGCGCGTGATGCCTTCGGAATCGATGGCCGAGGCGACGATCGATCCCAGCACGGCTGCCGCGACGTTATCGGGATGGCCCTCGATGCGGGCGGCTTCGTCCAGGATCCTGTGGCGGTCCCACGCCAGTCCCAGCGCCTCGTCGGCGATCACCACGCCGGCAACCAGCGCCGCCGCCGACGAGCCCAGGCCCTTGCCGATCGGGATGTCGTTGTTGACCTCCAATTCGATGAACGGCATCGGCCGTCCGGCATGCTGCGCCACCTCGAATGCCGTCTGCCAGATCAGGTTGTCCTCGCCCGTCGAGATCATCTGCGCATCGCGGCCCGTGGGATGAATGACGAGCCGCTCGGCCGGGCGGAAGCGGCATTCAAGATAGATGCTGAGCGCCATGCCCAGAGCGTCGAAGCCTGGGCCGAGGTTGGCGCTGGTGGCTGGAATTCGAACTTCGGTCCAACTCATGCGGACATCTTGACCGGACGGCCAGTCCGGCAGCTTTCATAGACGCCCAGGACAATCTCAAGCGCCTTGCAGCCCTCCTCGCCCGAGACCAGCGGCGCGACGCCCTTCTTGCAGGCATCGCCGAAATCGGTGAACTGGCGCTCGAACGGCGTGAGCGGAATGGCCATGGGGTCGCTTGAGCCGCTCATGACTTCCTTTTCGACCGGGGCCGGGTCGCCGGCATCGTCGATCACGTCCCATGCGGTCAACTTGTCGCCGGTGAAGATACAGGTGCCCTTGGCGCCGTGGATCTCGATGCGCTCGGAGTAGCCGGGCCAGAACGCCGTGGAGGACTGCAACACGCCCGTCGCGCCCGACCTGTATTTCATCAGCACGCTGATGACGTCCTCTGACTCGATCTTGTGGCGCGCGGCCAGTTGCCAGTAGCCGAACAGTTCATCGACGCCGCCGATCAGATAGCTGAGCACGTCAACCTGGTGGACGGCCTGATTGATCAGCGCGCCGCCGCCCTCGACAGCCCAACTGCCCTTGATGGCCCGCGAGTAATACTCTTCCGAGCGCCACCACTTCACGTAAGCGTCGGCCTGCAGGATCTTGCCCAGGCGGCCTTCGGCGATGGCCTTTTTGACGAAGATCGTCGAATCGTCAAAGCGGTGCTGGCTGACCACGCCCAGCACGACGCCGGCCTGTTTGCAGACGTCGATCATCCGGCGCGCGGTTTCGAGGTTGGTCGACATCGGCTTCTGCACCTGGATGTGCTTGCCGTGCGCGGCGGCGATTTCGATCGGCTGCAAGCGGAAATCGGGGAAGGTGCAGACGTCGATATAGTCGATGCCTGGGTGCCTGCAAAGTTCCTCGTAGGTGGGGACAAACTCACCGCCGTACTGTCCGGCGAACCTCCGGCCCGCGGCTTCGTTGATGTCGGTGCACGCAGCCAGCGTGAAGCCGATATTTTTGTAGGCGAGGGCGTGTTTGTGGGAAATCGCGCCGGTGCCGATCATGCCAACTCTCATGGTTGAACCTCCTGCGGGATGAAACTGTTAGGGTATCAAACGCCGCGCTCCACGGCCTCGTCTCAGGCCGCGCCCAGTGATATGCTGGCCGTGCAAAAGGAGCATTTCCAATGAGTGACCTGACCCGCCGTTCGTTGATCGCCTCCGGCGCCGCCACGCTGGCCGCAACCAATGCGTCGCTGGCCCGTCCTGGCGCTGGCGCGAAGAAGACAGGCATCCAACTCGCTCACGTGATGTCGCCTGGGCGGCCCGAGTCCTGGAGGATCTGGAAACAACTCGGCGTGGACCACGCCATCGCCGGCGTTTCCGGCATCCTGGGCGGCATCGAACGCTCGCAATATGGCGAGGCGCTGGCCAAAATGAAGGCGGAGTTCAAGGCCGCGGGCATTGAAGTGGCCGGTGTCGAGAGCCACCCGGTTCCGGCCGAAAAGATAAAACTCGGCGTCGCCGGCCGTGACGGGGAGATCGAAAACTACATCGCGGCTATCAAGGCGCTGGCCGAGGCCGGCATCCCGATGGTCTGCTACAACTGGATGGCCGGACTGGGCTGGTACCGCACCAATACGAAGGTGGAGGAACGCGGCGGCGCGCTCACCAGCGAGTTCAGCCTGGAAGCCGCCGAGGCCCAGGGGGCTACCCAGTGGGGCACGGTGAGCGAAGAGAAGGTCTGGGACAACCTGGTCTACTTCCAGAAGGCCGTGATCCCGGTGGCGGAAAAGGCCGGCATCAAGATGGCGCTGCATCCCGACGATCCGCCGCTGTCGCCGCTGCGCGGAATCGGGCGGATTCTGACGTCGGCGAGGAACTTCGAGAAGGTGATGCAGATCGTGCCCAGCCCGATCAACGGTGTCACCTTCTGCCAGGCCAACTTCCTGGCCATGGGCGAGGATATCTACGCGCTGGCCCAGAAGTGGTGCAAGCAGAACAAGGTCTTCTTCGTGCATTTCCGCGATATCCAGGGCCGGGCGCGGCAGATGCGCGAGACCTTTCACGATAACGGCCCCACCGACATGGCAAGGATAATGAAGATCTACCACGACTCCGGATTCAACGGCCCCATGCGTCCCGACCACGCGCCGGTGCTCGCCGGCGAATCCAACGACCGCCCCGGCTACATGATCCAGGGCAACATCTTCGCCTTCGGCTACATGCGCGGCATCCTGGATATGATCCAATCGCCGGCAGGATAGGCCGCAACGGGCAGCGGGATCGGATATCATCCCCGCATGCTGAGAAGGAGTTTCCTCGCCACCGCAGCCGCGGCGCCCGCCGCCCTCGCCATCGATCCGCCGGCGCAGACCGCCATCCCGCGCTGGCGCGGCTTCAATCTGCTTGACTATTTCCAGGCCCTGCCGCGCGACGGCGGACGTCCGAAGCCCACGCCCGAGGATCTGTTCAAATGGGTCCGCGACTGGGGCTTCAACTTCGTCCGCATCCCGATGGACTACTGGCTGTGGATCGATTCCGACTGGCAGACCTCCCGCAAGCTTCAACCCGAGGACACCTTCAAGATCAGGGACGCCGCCTTTGAGCCTATCGACCGCCTCGTCGAGCTCGCCCGCAAATACTCGCTGCACATCTCGCTGAACCTCCACCGGGCGCCCGGCTACTGCATCAATAACGCCGAACGCGAGCCCTTCGTGCTGTGGTCGGACAACCGCGCCGAGGAGGCCTTCTCGTTCCACTGGTACACGATCGCCAGGCGCTACAAACCGGTGTCGAACTTCGATCTCTCGCTCAACCTGATCAACGAAGCGCCCGCGCCCAAAGAGGGCTACATGTCGCGCGAGGACTACCGGCGGGTGATGACCCGCGCGCTGAACGCCATCCGGTCGGTGACGCCGACGCGCACGGTGATCATCGACGGCCTGTCGGTCGGCAATCAGGTGGTGGACGAGATGATCGACACCGGCGTCGCGCAATCGGTGCACGCCTATTTCCCGGCGCAGGTTTCGCACTATCGCGCCTCGTGGGTGGACCGCAAGATGGACTTCCCAGACCCCACCTGGCCCCTGCTGAACGCCGACGGCACGCCGCGCATCTCGCGCAAGACACTCGAAGACCGCTACGCCCCCTGGGCCGACCTGGCCCGCAAAGGCATCGGCGTGCACTGCGGCGAGGCGGGCTGCTATAACAAGACCCCGCACGCCGTCATGATGGCCTGGATGAACGACGTTCTCGACATTCTTTCGGGCTACAACATCGGCTACGCGATGTGGAACCTCAACGGGCCGTTCGGGATTCTGGATACCGGGCGGACCGACGTCCCGCTGGAAAACTGGCACGGCATGACGCTCGACCGGAAGCTGCTCGAACTCATGCAGCGGTATTGACCCTACGGCGAGCCGGCAGTCACGGCCGCACGGCACGCGCCCTGCCTCCCACACGTCCTCCGCCATCGCGTGGCCGCGCCGCTTCCACTGCCTCACCGCCCTGGAATTTGACCAACTCAGCCGCGACAAGTTAGACTGGAGTTGTCGCCGGTTCCTCACCGGCACGTTTGAGCGTCCCCATCGTCTAGCCTGGCCTAGGACACCGCCCTTTCACGGCGATAACGGGGGTTCGAATCCCCCTGGGGACGCCACTGAGCCTGGAAGCCCGCCAAAACCCCGCCTGATCGAACGCCGGAGGTGCGTCACGGCATCACATGCGGCACTCCGCCGCGCCAGCCGATCCTCACCGATGACAGGAACCACGTCTTTCCCTTATCGTTGTTGCCCTGATAGAACAGGTAATCGCGCCCCCGTCCGTCAGCGAAGAAGCAGGGATGGCCGGATTCCGATGAGTTCCACTCGCCCTCACGCCCATTGGCGAGCAACGGTTCGTTGAACAGCCTCTTCCAAACGACTCCATCATCGCTGCGGGCGCAGCCGACCTGCTGCGGAGCGTTGTTGTAGCCGCCGGCGTAGAACATGTAAAGCGAGCCGCCACGCTCGATGATCGATGGCGCTTCGATGCAATCCCGTTCCCACGGCAGTTCAGGGCGGAGCAGCGGTCCGTCGCCGATCTGGCGCCAGGACTGGCGGCCGAAATCGGAGTCCTTCGACGCGCTGGCTCCGGTGATCATCTGGACCTTCATGCCGGGATCCCGCGTGGCCGCGTAGAGGAGCCAGCGGCCCTGGAACGCGACCACCTCGGCGTCGATGGCCCGGCCGGCATTCCAGTTGCCCGTGGGCCGGAACACCGGATTCGACGCGTCCCGCGCGAACCGGATGCCGTCGCCGGAGACGGCGTGGCAGATGGCGTCGTTCCGGCCATTGCCGTAGGTCTGATAGAAGAGGTGAACCCTGCCCCCCGTCAACAGGGCGCAAGGCGCGCAGATGCCGTTTCGCTCGCACTCCTGCTCGGGCGCGATCTCGGCAACTTTGTTCCAGCGGTAGAGATCGCGGCTCTCCGCGATGCCGATGACCCAGTTCCGCAACTGGCCTTCAGCCTCGGTGGTGGGCGTCGAATAGTAGAGCAGATAGCGTCCGCCGAAACGGATCACGGAAGGGTCCTTGGAGTAAGGGCGGCCAAGGCGCGAGGAATCGGCCCACAACATCCTGGGCGGTTCGGCTGCCGCCGCCCATGCCCCGGCCAAGTGGATCGGGAGATCTCTACGTCGCATATTCAATCACCTCTCACCGGCATTGGGATCAAGCCGCGTTCAGATCGCCGATGTGGAACAGCGCCAGCGTGATGCGCTCGTACGGCGACTTCACGCCGCGCTCATACAGGCAGGCGAAGCGGTTCCGCTCGACAGGGGCCAGGCATGAATAAGCCGACGGCCCGGCTTCGAGCACCAGCGACCGCGGCCAGCTTTTGCCGTCATCGCGGCTTGCCCGCACGGTCAGGTTCACCCTTCGCGTCGACGCCGGATTCGAAAACAGCAACACGTTGCCTTCGCGGATGAGACTGGCCTGGCAGACGGGTTCGACCAGCGCCTGGTCGTGCGTGATCTCACCCCACGTCACGCCACCGTCGCGGCTGATAGCCACGGCGCGGCGGTTGTTGCCATGGTATGCGCGCATGTTGAGCATCAGCGAGCCGTCGCGCAACTCGACCACCTGGCACTCGTTCACCTTCTCGCCCAGCCGTTCGCCGCGCTTCCAGGTGCGGCCCTGATCGTCGCTGTAAATGCAGTGCGACCAGAACGCCCTCGTCCCCGCCTGGGCGTGGTCGCAGGGAATCACCATGCGCCCGGATCGAAGCTGGATGCCGACGCCAGGGCCGGTGGCGTACCAGGTCCAGTCCGGCGCCTTGACCGATGCCGTGATCTCGGCCGGCTTGGACCAAGTCAGGCCATCGTCAGTGCTGGTCGAAACCCACACCTGACGGGTCTCTTTCACCGACTGGTCGATGATCTGCTTTTCCACGACATGGCCGGGGTTGGATGTCAGCAGGAGATGGATCGTGCCGGTTTTGCGATCGACCACGGGACACGGGTTGCCGAGACAATCCGGGCCCATATCCAGAATCGTCACCGGCTCTGACCATGTGCGCCCGCTATCCGTGCTCCGCCGCAGCACGATATCGATGTCGCCGCTGTCGCCCCGTCCGCCGCGTCTGCCTTCGCAGAACGCAAGCAGCGTGCCCCTTTTCGTGGGCAGCAGGGCCGGGATGCGATAGGTGTGATAACCGAGCTCACCGCTGACAAACAGGTCGTTCTGGATGACCGCCGGCCGCGAGGCCGATGCCGCGCCCGCGCCGAGCAGAAGGAGGTATTCGCGTCTGGTCATAGCTGTCATTGTGGTTCCCAGCCCGCCGCCATGCAATCTTTCGCAAGCCGGCCGCGAACCTGAGAAGGCAACCGTGCTCTAACGGATCAAGATGAACTCTTCCACCTCCGCGCGGCCCGGCGCGGAGGACTGCGCGCCCAGCCGGGTGACCGAGAGCGCGGCGGCGGCGTTCGCAAAACGGAGCGCGTCCTCGATTAGCCGCCCTTCGGAGAGTGCGACGGCCAGGGCGGCGTTGAACGTGTCGCCGGCCGCGGTCGTGTCGACGGCGTCCACCTTGAACCCGGCCGAAAACACCTCCGTGCGGCCGTCGGAATAGAAGCACCCGGCGTCGCCGAGTTTCAGCACAACCGCCTTGGGCCCGAGCGCAAGAACTTCGTGTGCCAGGCCTGGCGCATCGGCGGGCGCAAGCCGGGCAGGCGGGCGTCCAAGCAGAATGCAGGCCTCGGTTTCGTTTGGCGTCATCAGGTCGACCAGTTGCAGCAACGATGCGGGCAGCTTGCGTGCCGGAGCCGGATCGAGAATCGTCATCGCTCCGGCGGCGCGGGCGGTGGAAAGTGCCGCCTCCACCGCGTCAATCGGCGTCTCCAACTGGAACAGCGCGCAAGCGGCGCCCGCGTAGGCTTCGCCGAGCCAGGCGATCATCTCCGGTGTGACCTCGTTGTTCGCGCCCGAAGCGACAACGATCGAGTTCTGCCCCGAACGCTCCACCCAGATCAGCGCCACGCCCGTCGAGACGCCGGCCACTTGACGGACACAAGACACGTCCACGCCCGAAGCCATGAGGCTGTCCTTGAGCTGCGTGGCGAAGGCGTCCTCGCCAGTGCAACCAATCATGCGGACTTTGCCCGCGGCGGCCAACCGCCCGGCTGCGTTGGCCTGGTTGGCGCCCTTGCCTCCGGGAATGTTCTGGAAATTCGCCCCCATGACGGTTTCGCCGGGCGTGGGCAGGCGGTCCACCTGCACCACGAAATCCATATTCAGAGAACCGGTGACGATTATGGATGAGCTTGTGTCGGGCACCCTCATATCTTATTGCCGGCGGATCGCCCGCGGGGCCATGCGGCCCGGTTCGGCCTTCCATCCGGCGGCCCGCGGCGATATCATGCCGCCGGAGGTTCATACCGCAATGCTTGTGATTCGCGAGGTCGCCGACAGACTCGAGATCCCGGATGAGTACCTGGAATATTACGGCCGCTACACGGCCAAACTGAGACTTGAACTCCTTGATCGCCCCCAACGCGACGGCCGGCTGATCCTGGTCACCGCCATCACCCCGACGAGCCACGGCGAGGGCAAGACGGTCGTCTCGATCGGACTGACGCAGGCGCTGGTGAAGATGGGTTGCCGCGCCGCGGTCACTTTGCGCGAGCCTTCCCTCGGGCCGGTTTTCGGCATCAAGGGCGGCGCAACCGGCGGCGGCCAGTCGCAGGTATTGCCGAGCGATATCATCAACCTGCACTTCAACGGAGACATCCACGCGGTTACTTCGGCTCACAACCTGCTGGCCGCGATGATCGACTCGCACATGCACCACGGCAACGCCCTGCGCATCGATGTCGACAACATCAGTTGGCCGCGCGCCCTCGACATGAACGACCGCGCGCTGCGTAACGTCATCGTCGGCCTCGGCGGCAAGGCGCACGGCATCCCGCGTGAAACGGGCTTCGTGATCACCGCCGCCAGCGAGGTGATGGCGATCCTCGCCCTGGCCGCGGACCGCGAGGACCTGCGCAGGCGCCTGAACGGGATCGTCATCGGCTTCGACCTCGATAACCGCGCCGTCCGCGCCGCCGATCTGCGCGCCACGGGCGGCATGATGGTGCTTCTCAACGAAGCGCTGATGCCCAACCTGGTGCAGACCACGGAAGGCGCGCCGGCGTTTGTCCACGCCGGTCCGTTCGCCAATATCGCGCATGGCACGGCCAGCGTGATCAGCCAGAAGATGGCGCTCGGGCTGGCCGATTACGTCGTGAACGAATGCGGCTTCGGCGCCGATCTGGGCGCGGAGAAGTACTTCGACCTGGTGATGCCTGCCTCCGGCATCAAGCCGTCGCTGGCCGTGTTGATCGCCTCCGCGCGCGCATTGTGCGCGCAGGGCGCCGCCAACGAAGCGGGGCCCTTCACGCTCGATACCCTGCGCGCCGGATTCGCCAATCTCGACCGCCATATCGGAAACCTGGAAAAATTCGGCGTTCCCGTGCTGGTGGCCGTCAACCGCTTCCCTGGCGACGCCGGGGAACTGCTGACTGAAATCGCCCGCCACTGCGAAGACATGGGCGTCCCCAGCGCGCCCTGCGACGTATTCACCAGGGGCGGCGAGGGCGGTCTCGAACTTGCCGGTAAGGCGGTGGATCTGTGCGCCCGGCAATCCCGCCCCGCGCCCATCTACGACTACTCGCTGCCGCTCCAGCAGAAGACCCGCGTCATCGCCCGCGAGATCTACGGCGCCGCCGACGTCTACTTCGAGACCGGTGCGCGCAAGGCCCTGGCCCGCTTCGCCGAGGCCGGTTTCGAGCGTCTGCCGGTATGTGTGGCGAAGACGCAGTCCTCCATAACTGACCGGGCGGGGATTTGGGGAGCGCCCGAAGGCTGGACCATGACTGTGAGCGGCGCGCATCTTTCAGCGGGCGCAGGCTTCGTCGTCGTCACCGCTGGCAATATGATGCGCATGCCCGGACTGGGCAAGACGCCGCAGGCGCACTTCATGGACGTGGACGACGGCGGCACCATCACCGGCCTCCGGTGACGCCTACTCGAGCAGGTGCGGATAGGCCGCGCAGACGCGGTCGATCTCCTCCATCTGGCCCGGCGACAGCGACTCGTTCTCGTCCAGGCACCAGATGCCCTGCATCCGGCCCTGCCGCCGCAGCACTTCATGGATGCCTGCGATGCAGCCATGAAAGTGGTTGGCGGCGTCGAATAGCGCCGCGTTCAAGTCGGTCAACTGCGCGCCCAGCGCCAGCAGCAGCGATAGCGGAGTCTGTCCGGCATGAATCCGCGTCAATAGCTCCACGGCCGCGTGCGTGCCCACAGACCACTGGCCGAGCAATCCGCCCGTGATGCGCACGGTCTGTCCGGAGAACGTGAATGGCGTGATCAGGTCGGCAATGATGTTGTCATCGTTGCCCGTGTAAAGAGCGATCTCCTTCGCCCGCCCGGATTCAATCACCCCGCGAATCACATCAAGCGTCTGGTAACGGTTGAACGGCGCCATCTTGATGGCCACCAGGTTTTCGATCCCGGCGGCCTTGCGCCAGAATTCGTACGGCAGCGCTCGCCCGCCCACGGCCGGTTGCAGATAGAAACCAACCGCCGGGATCACCTTCGCGATGGCGGCCATGTGATCCACCATCTCGTCGATGGTCGAATTCTTCAGCGCGCTCAGGCTCACCAGCCCGGCGTGGTATCCCAATTCGCGCGCCAGTTCCGCTTCGCGCAAAGCCTGCGGCGTGGGTCCACAGACACCGGCGACGAGAATGCAGTCAAGGCCGCGAGCCTCTTCTTCGGCCATGCGCAACACCGGTTCGAGCAACCCGTACCGCGCTTCGCGGATGGCGAACTGCGTCGTGTGGACGCCCACCGCAATGCCGCCCGCGCCCGAGTCGAGATAGTAGCGCGTCAGCCCGCGCTGCGCCGCTTCATCCAACTTCCTGGCGGCGTCGAGCGCCAGCGGATGCGCGGGGATGACGCATCCCTTCAAGAGCCGCTCGCGGAGATGATCCATGGTTAAAACTTCCCGTCCCTCACCTGAAACTTCGTCGGCTTGCCAAGCAGCTCGCCGCCCTCGCCAACCCAATCCGCCACCCAGCCGATCAGTTCATCCACGCCCACATCGGGCATCCCGAACGTCTTGTGACAATCGGCGGCATTGTTCAGCAATGCCGTTGGCTGCTCCTGCCCAGTGAGCACGGGCTCCTTGCCCAGGCGATTGCCGAACTCGGCGGCGAGATCGCGGACGCGCAGCGTTTCCGGACCAGTCAGATTGAGAATACGCGGCGGCGACGATGCAATTCCAAGCGAGCGGAAGCAGACCGAATTCGCATAGCCCTGCCAGACGATGTTCACATAGCCCATCGACAGGTCGACCGCCACACCGTCGCGCACCTTCACGGCGATGTCCACCAGAACTCCGTAACGCAGTTCAACCGCATAGTTCAGCCGCAGCAGCGCGACCGGCGTTCCAAACTCCATCGCCGCGTAGGTGAACATCCTCTCCCGGCCCAGCGCCGACCAGGCGTACTCGCCCACCGGATCCACTGGCGTCTCCTCGGTTGCGCCGCCGCTCTCGACAGCGACCAGCGGATAAACGTTGCCCGTGGAAAAACTGACGATGCGCGATTTCCGGTAACGCCGCGCGACAAGCGCCGGCAGCAGAACGTTGGTCGACCAGGTCTGCTCGGGCGCTCCCGTCGAGCCGAACTTCCGCGCCGCCAGAAACAGCACGTTCGCAGCGTCAGGCAGCGATTCAAGCGCGCCGTCGGCCAGGATGTTCGATTGTATGTGCCGCACGCCCGGAATCTCCAACGCGCCTCGCGATACCGTGATCACCGCGTGCGGACTGCCTGCCGCATCCATCGCCCGGCGAATCCGGCGCGCCAGCGACGGCCCCATCTTGCCCGCCGCGCCGAGAATGAGCACATCGCCGTCCAACCGGCGGGCGAAGTCAACATCCTCAGCGAGTGGTTCCGATAGCCGCTCCTCGAGTTGGTCGATCGTCATTTGACTCGTATTCTACAGGAGCGCGGCGAGCGTCCGCCCGTCTGGCATCAGTCGCAGTCTGTCGAAACGCGGTCCAGGGCTTCGCCGCGCTGCCCGAACAACTCGATCACCAGGGGCGCCTGGCCCAGCGCGTGCGTCGAACACGATAGGCACGGATCGAATGCCCGCACCACCGCCTGCACTCTGTTCAACATGCCCTCTTCGATCCGCTGGCCCCTGACGAACCGCTTCGCCACCTGATCCACTGCCCGATTCATCGCCAGGTTGTTGTGCCCCGTGGCGATAATCAGGTTGGCCCATGTCATCGCGCCGGACTCATTCACCTTGTAGTGATGGATCAGCACGCCGCGCGGCGCTTCGGCGATGCCGGCGCCCTCCAGCGCGTTCACGTCGGCGCGCGCCCGGACATGCGTGTCGAGAATCCTCGGATGGTTCAGCAGTTGCTCCATCCGCTCCACCCCGTACATGGCCTCGATCAGCCGCGCGTAGTGATAGAAGAACGAACTCTGGACATCGCGCCCCAGCCGCTGCCGGTATTCGGCCAGTTCCTCGTCCGCCTCCGGCGTGCCGCAGCGTTCGGCCACGTTCAGACGCGCCAGCGGACCCACCCGGTAGTTGCCCTCCGGGAAGCCGCGCGGCTTGAAGTACGGCGCCTTCAGATACGAGTGCGGCAACACGCCTTCGCCGATGTAGGTCGAATAGTCGAGCGGATCCTCGACATCCACTACCGTGCCGCCGGCTGCCGGGTCGCGGAACCGCAGGATTCCGTCGTAGAGCCGCAGATCGCCCGCCGCCGAAACCAGGCCCGCATACATTGTCGGCTCGTTGCCGAAACTGTCGATCTCGGCCTCAAAGCGGTCGATGATCGAAACGAACAGCTTGATTGCGCGGCGGATGATCGACTTCGCGATGTTGACTTCGCTCAGGATCGCATCGCGCGCATCGACGGTCAGCGGCGCGTTCACGCCGCCCGGCACCGTCCACGACGGGTGAATGCGCTCGCCCGCCATGCGCTCGATCGCCAGTTGCCCGAACTTGCGCAGCGCGATGCCGTCGCGCGCCAGGTCGGGGTGTTTCTCCAGGATGCCGGCTATGTTTCTCTTGCGCGGGTCGGAGTCCATGCCCAGCAGCAGATCGGGCGACGACAGATGGAAGAAACTCAGCGCGTGCGACTGCACGATCTGCGCGCAATGCAGCAGTTCCCGCAGCATCTCGGCCGTCTTTGGAATGCGCACCGCCATGATCGCGTCGCACGCCTTCACCGACGCCAGCAGATGGCTGATCGGGCAGATGCCGCAGATGCGCGCCGTGATCGACGGCATCTCGTAATATGGACGCCCCTCGACGAACTTCTCGAATCCGCGCACCTGCGTGACGTGGAACTGTGTCGATGCCACCTCGCCCGCGTCGTTCAGGTGAATGCTCACCTTGCCGTGGCCTTCGATCCGCGTGATGTGCGGAATGACGATTTTCTTGCCCATCCGAATCTCCTCAGCCAAACTTCACCAGCCCCGTCAACTCCGGCTTCTTGCCGTCCAGCAGGCTTGTCAGCACATGGGCGATCGCGCCCGGCTTGGGCGGGCATCCCGGAATGTGGATGTCCACCTTCACCACGTCGGCCAGCGGCACAGCATGGCGCAGCAGCGCCGGCACCCCATCGGCGGGAATTGCCTGAGCCGCGTCGGCGCCCTCGATGTATACCCGCTCAAGCAGCTTCTGCACCGGAATCGTGTTGCGCATCGACGGTACGTTCGATGTCACCGCGCAGTCGCCCAGCGAGATCAATATCCTGGTCTTCGCCCGGATCGTCTGAGCCAGTTTCTGATCGCCCACTGACGAAACCGCGCCCTCCACCAGCGCCACGTCAACCGCATCAGGATACTCCGGCGCATCGACCAGCGGTCCGTAGACCAGTTCCACTCTCTCCACCAGAGCCACCAGCAGTTCGTCCACGTCGAGCAGGGACATATGGCAGCCCGAGCATCCATCCAGCCACGCCGTTGCCAGCTTCACCTTCGCTTGTCCGCTCACCGGCTACCTCCCCTGACCACGGCCAGCCTCTCGACCGACGTGGTCCTCTTCACCATCTCTTCCACCGCGAATCCCTTCTCGGCCAGCGCGCCCGTCGGGCATACCTGCACGCACTTGCCGCACGATGTGCAGTTGCGCGATCCGCCCCACGTCCGGTTCATCTCGCACGTCAGCATCGAATGGATGCCGCGTCCGGCAATGTCCCACACATGCGCCCCTTCAACCTCCGCGCACACCCTGACACACCTCGTGCACAGGATGCAGCGGTTGTGGTCCAGCACGTATCTCGGATGCGACAGATCCACGCCAAGCTTCGGGTAGCGGTAACCGTAGCGCACGTTCGTCACGCCCAGCGCCGTCGCCAGTGACTGCAATTCGCAGTGCCCGTTCGACACGCAGACAGCGCAGACGTGGTTGCGTTCCGACAGCAGAAGCTCCAGCGCCTGCTTCCTGTAGGCGTCCAGCCTCGCCGAATGGATGGTCACCGACATGCCCTCCTGCGCCGGCGTGGTGCAGGACGGCAGCAGCCGGTTGACGCCCGCCACCTCCACCATGCACAGCCTGCATGCGCCCACCGGCTTCAGCCCCTTCATGTTGCAGAGGCCGGGAATCCGCTTCCCGGCCGCCTTCGCGGTCTCGAAAATGGTCGAGCCCCGGTCGGCCTTCACCAGCTCGCCATCGATTCGGATTGTGATTTTGCTGTCCATTTCCTTGCTCCCTCGCTCCGCGCCCCTAGTGGTTGCCCTCGCGGATATCGCAGCGCAGGCACCGGCCGGTCTCCTCCATCGCCTCCACCGCGGTCAGACCCGTCACCGCTTCCATGAACCCCTTTGCCCTTTCGTCGGCCGGCAACTCGTGAATGTGATGGCGGCGGCACTCGGAGACGTGCGCCGGCGGAACCATCGAATACTCAAACTCCGGCCATAGCTTCGGCCACCGGAACGCCCCCATCAGCTTCTGGTCCATGTTCCGCGCCGCTTTCTTGCCGTAGCCCATGGCGTTCGACACGTTCGACGCACCCGATATCAAATCGCCGCCGGCGTAGAAGTTCGACCGCGACGTTTCGAGTGTGAACGGGCTTACGTCGAGCATCTTCTCCTTCTCTTTCAGCTTCAGGCCCGACGCTTTCAGGAAGTCCAGATCCACCGTCTCGCCCACCGCCAGAATCACCGTGTCGCATTCAAACCGCTGAATCTCACCCGTCGGCACCGGCTTGCGCCGGCCCGACGAATCAAACTCGCCGAGCGTCGTCTTGGCGCATTCAATCGCCACCACTCCGCCTTCCTCTCCCGAGACTATCCGGTGCGGCGCAGCCAGAAACACGTATTTCACGCCCTCGTCCTCGGCCGCCTCGGTCTCTTCCGGAATCGCCGGCATGTCCTTGCGCTCGCGGCGGTAGATCACTGTCACCTCGGCGCCCATGCGCAGCGCCGTGCGCGCCGAATCGATCGCCGCGTTGCCGCCGCCGATCACCACCACCTTCCTGCCCAGCGGGACCTGCTCTTCCTTCGACAGCGCTTCAAGGAACGGCAGCGCATGAAGCACGCCCTTCAGCTCCGTGCCCGGCAGATAGACCCACGTCTCCTTCCATGTGCCGATGGAAAGGAACACGCCGTCGTACATCGTCGACAGGTCGTTCAGCGTGATCGTCTCGCCCACCACCGAGTTGAAAACAAACTCCACGCCCAGCCTGTAGATCAGCTTCAGTTCGTCGTCCAGCACGCTCTTCGGCAGCCGGTACTCAGGCAGTGCGTATCGCAGCATGCCGCCGGCGTCGGCGTTGTTCTCATACACCGTCACCGAGTGGCCCATCATGGCCAGATAGAACGCGCAGGTCAGGCCCGTCGGCCCGGCGCCGACGATCGCCACCTTCCGGCCCGTCGGCGGGAAGCGGTGCTGAAGCACACGCTCGATCATCTCGTCGTACCTGCCGCCTTTGTAAATCGAGTCCGCGATGTAGCAATGAACGTCGCGCATATTCACGGCCTCGTCGATGCCCGCCCTCCGGCATCGGTTGTCGCAGGGATGCTGGCAAACCCGCCCGGTCGACGCCGGCAGCGGGTTGTCCATCACCACCGACAGGAATGCGTCCTCCAACCGGTCCGCTTTCAACAATTCCAGGAACCGCGGGATGTTCATGTGCAGCGGACAGGAATTCTCACACGGGCTCAACGCCAGGTTTTCGCATACCCCGGCCCGGCAGCGGTGCGCCCGCAGATGGTCCTCGAACTCCTGCCGGAAATGCCGCAGCGTCGTCAGCACCGGGTTCGGCGCCGTCTGGCCCAATCCGCACAGCGACATGTCGCGGATCATCCTCGACAACTCGTCCAGCATGCCCAGATCCGCCTCGGTCGCCTTGCCTGCCGTGAACCGGTTCAGGATCGCCAGCATCTGGTCCAGCCCGACCCGGCACGGCACGCACTTGCCGCACGACTCCGAATGCGTGAACTCGATGAAGTACCGCGCCACATCCACCATGCAGTTGTCTTCATCCATCACCACCATGCCGCCCGACCCCATGATCGACCCCAACTGCGCCAGCGTCTCGTAATCCACCGGCGTGTCGAACATCTCCTTCGGTATGCAGCCGCCCGACGGCCCGCCCGTCTGGACCGACTTCACCGTCTTCATCGGCGGCGCCCCGCCGCCGATGTCATAAACGAACGTCTTCAACGGCGTGCCCAGCGGCATCTCCACCAGGCCCGTCCGCTGCACCTTGCCCACCAGCGAAAACACCTTTGTCCCGGGACTCTTCGGCGACCCCGTTTCGGTGAACCACGCCGGACCCTTCACCACGATCGGCGCCACGTTGTACCAGGTCTCGACATTGTTGATGTTGGTCGGCGTGCCCCACAACCCGCTTTCGGCCGGATACGGCGGCCTCGGCGTCGGACGGCCCGCCCGGCCTTCCAGCGACTGGATCAGCGCCGTCTCCTCGCCACACACAAACGCCCCCGCGCCTTCCACCAGCGACAGCTTGAAGCTGAACCCACGGCCCAGAATGTTCTCCCCCAGCAGCCCGCGCTCCTCGGCCTCCTGGATCGCCAGGTTCAGCCTGTGCACGGCCAGCGGGTACTCGGCGCGCACATACAGGATGCCCTCGGTCGCGCCCGTCACGTAGCCGCCGATCACCATGCCTTCGATCAGCCCGTGCGGATCGCCTTCAATCTCGTTGCGGTTCATGTAGGCGCCGGGGTCGCCCTCGTCGGCGTTGCAGATCAGGTACTTCTGATCGGCCACGGCCTTGCGCAGCATGTCCCACTTGAGGCCCGTCTGATAGCCCGCGCCGCCGCGTCCCCGCAGCTTCGCCGCCTTGATCTGCTCGATCACCATTTCCGGGTTGGCGTCGATCAGCACCTTGTACAGCGCCTGATACCCGCCCACCGCCAGATACTCCTCAATGTCGCCCGGATTGATCAGGCCGCAGTTGCGCAGCACGATCTTCGACTGCCCCGCGAAAAACGGGATCTCGTCCCACTTCGGCAGATCCGGCAGCCCGCTTCCATACTTCACCCGGCCCGTGATGTGGTCCCACTCCTCCACCTTGCACAGCGCCAGTTCTTCCGGAATTCGCCCCGCTGACAGGTCGTCGAGCAACGCCGCCACGTCCTGCGCCTGCACCTTGTGCAGTATCACCAGCGGCTTGCCCGGCAGCCACACGTTCACCAGCGGCTCCTCCGAGCACGGCCCGTAGCAGCCCACCTGCGCCAGATGGAAGCCAAGCCCGCGCCCTTGGATGCCGTCCGACAGGGCGTGATACAGCCCCTCGGCCCCGTTGCCCACCCCGCACGTCCCCATCCCCACCGCGATGCGTCCCGCCGCCGGCAGCAACTTCTTCAGTCCTGCCTCGTGCGCCGCGTTGAACGAACTCAGATCCGTGATCCGTTTCATCTTCCACCTCTCCCCTTACCGCCGGGCTTTCCTCAAATATTCCACTTCGCGCTCCAGCGCCCTCTCGTTCACGTGGCCCAGTATCCGGTGATCCACCTCGGCCACCGGCGCCAGCGCGCACTGGCCGAAACAGGCCACCGTCCGCACCGTGAACTTGCCGTCGGCCGTCGTGCCCGTCATCTTGTCCGCCGAGCCCTCTTCCTCTCCTTCTCTCAGGCCAAGCTGCAGCCTGACTCCCTCCAGCAGCCTCAACGACCCCCGCGTGTGACACGCCGTCCCGCGGCAGATGCACACCGTGTGCTTGCCCTGCGGCTTCAGATTGAACAACGAATAGAAGGTCACTACCGAATAGACCTGCGCCGTCGGCATCCCCATCCGCGCCGCCAGATACTCGAGGAAATCGTCCGGCAGGTAGCGCTGCGGGTGGTTCTCCTGGATCGACTCCAGAATCGTCAGCAGCATCCCGGGCCGCCCCCGGTGCTTCGACACAAGCGAGTCAATGAACTCCCGGTCTTCCCTTTTCAACTCCACGCTGTCGGCCACCATCATCCGGAGCGCTCCTTTCTGTACTTTTCAGATAATCAAATCTGAAAGTCAGAAGCAACCGGGGTGGCGCCCGGCTCGCCGCGCATCAAAACAGTTCCTGCATCCTACGTTTCGCTGATCTCCACTGTCCAGCGCCCGCGCCAGGCCGCTTTTCGCGCCACGGCGCCATCGGTCCTTCAAGGTGTATATGTACATAGAGGACTAAAGATGCGCATGATCCCATTGCTCCTTCTCCTGGCTCTCGCGCTGTCCGGCTGCGGCTCGGACCCCGCATCGAAAAACGTCGAAATCGACGCCTCCAGGCTCAGACTGTTCAAGCCCCTGCCCGCCAGGGTCGACGTCAAACCTGGCGGTCCCGAAGCCGAACGCGTCGCCCTCGGCCGCATGCTCTATTACGAACCCCGCCTCTCCAAGGGCCATGACATCGCCTGCAACGACTGCCACCTGCTCGACAAATACGGCGTCGACAACCAGCCCACCTCCGGCGGCCACAAGGGCCGGAAAGGCGACCGCAACTCGCCTACGGTCTATAACGCCGCCCTCCATTTCACTCAGTTCTGGGACGGCCGCGCCGCCGACGTCGAGGAACAGGCCAAGGGCCCCATCCTCAACCCCGTCGAAATGGCCATGCCCGACGAGAAGCGCGTCGTCGCCGTCATGAAATCCATCCCCGGCTACGCCGCCGCCTTCAAGGCCGCCTTCCCCGATCAGAAGGACCCCATCACCTACGACAACATCGCCAACGCCATCGGTACTTTCGAGCGCGGCCTGCTCACCCCCTCCCGCTGGGACAAGTTCCTCAAAGGCGACGCCGCCCTCACAAACGAGGAGAAGGCCGGCTTCAACGCCTTCCTCGAAGCCGGCTGCCAGACCTGCCACATGGGCGTCCTCATTGGCGGCAACCTCTATCAGAAACTGGGGCTTGCCAAGGCCTATCCCGAACTGAAGGACGAAGGCCGCGCCAAAGTGACAAAAGAGGAGGGTGACAAGTTCTTCTTCAAGGTCCCGTCGCTGCGCAACATCGAAAAGACCGGACCCTACTTCCACGACGGCAAGGTCGTCACCCTCGTCGAATCCGTCAAACAGATGGGCGAATATCAGTTGGGCGCGCCTCTCAAGGACGAACAGGTGAAGGCCATCATCGCCTGGCTCAAGTCGCTCACCGGCGAGATCCCGGCCGATTACATCAGGAAACCCGAACTTCCGCCCAGCGGCCCCAACACGCCGAAACCCGACAAGAGCTAAACAGGCGTCAAATCGATGAAGAAGCTCATCGCCTGCGGCCTGCCCCTGCTCGTCGCCGTCATTATCGTGATGCAGTTCCTCGGGCCAGAAACCGCCAATCCGCCTGAAGATCCCGCAGCCACCTTCGCCGCTGTCGCCAAACCGCCCGCCGAGGTCATGAACGTCATCGGCCGCGGTTGCCGCGACTGCCACACCAACCGCACCGCCTGGCCCTGGTACAGCCGCATCGCCCCGGCGTCGTTCCTCGTCGCCCGCGGTGTCGCCATAGGCCGCGCCAATCTGAACTTTTCCCAATGGCGCGGCATTTCGCCCGAAGTCACCGCCCTGCGCATGACCGAAGCCTGCATCGAGGTCACACGCGGCGATATGCCTCTGCCTCGCTACCTCCCGGCCCACCCCGAGGCCAAACTTTAAGCCGAGGACGTGAAAGCCATCTGCTCCTGGCCCGAGCAGCGGAAATATCGCACCGTTCCGCGAACCAACGACTGGCGGCGGGTCCATCGGATCGGCCGCCGGCGTTTTAATTTACATCACCGGCTCAGGCGCATCCACCGGCGCTGTGATTAGAATGAAAGAGGTTACCCCCTATGACATTCGCTCGCTTCGCACTCACGATCCTCCTCACCGTCCCCGCATTCGCCGGCATCGCCGGCCGCTGGGACGTCACCTCAACCACGGCCGATGGCGAGAAGATCAAGACCCTTCTCGTTGTCGCCGAATCTGCCGGCAAGGTGGAAGTCAATCTCAGCATCGGCGACCAGAAACTGCCTGTCTCCAATGTCGCCTTTGCCGACGGCCAACTCTCCCTCCGCCTGATGTGGGGCGAAACCGGCGTCAACCTCAAAGCCAGGCTCGACGGTGACAAACTGGCCGGAAACTGGGTGGCCGACACCGGCGACACCGGTCCCATCTCGGCCGTCCGCATCGCCGAGGCCGCCGCGGCCGGGTCGAACGCTTTCTACACCGGCAAGTGGAAACTCACCGCCGCCCGCCCCGACCGCGACCCCATCAAGGTCGACCTTGAACTCAAGGAAGAGGGCGGCAAGTGGTCCGGCTCGCTCGTCACCCCCGACGGCATGCAGGTCCCGGCCACCGTCGCCATGGAGAGCGGCAACCTCACCGTCACCATCGACGCCGGCAACGCCGTCTACACCCTGAAACTCGCCAAGGATGGCGAAGGCATGAAGGGCGCCGCCGCCGGTCCCGATGGCGCCATCCCGCTCACTGCTGTCCGCTAATCAAACGTCACAGAATGCGAATAGCCCGCCGCCGTCTCCCGGCCGCGGGCTTTCTGCTTTCTCCCGCGGTTCGCTTACGAGCGCGGCGCGTAATACCCCTTGCGTGAGCGGACTTCCAAGCCCTTGCGTGATTTCAGCCTGATCCTGACCTCGTGATACAGCCCGTCGGTGTGCATCGGCTCCGGCCGGTACATGATGCTGTACTGACTGCGCAACTCGTTGGCCAGGTTCTCGAAATCCTGGATCAGATCATCCGCCTTGAACGGGAAAAACGCCAGCCCGCCGGTCTCTTCGGCCAGGTACTTCAGAATCTTGTCGCCGTCGGTCTCCTGGCGGGTGATGTTGGTGGAAATCGAGTAGACCACCACGTCGGACTTATGCGCCTGCTCCAGAGCCTGGTCGCGCGAAAACCGGCTGTTGTTGTCCTCGCCGTCGCCGATGATGATCACCGCCCGCCGGAACCGGTGCCGCGGTTGCTCCTTGCCAAGATGGTCCCGGCAGGCCTCGCCCAGCGCGTCGAACATCGACGTCCCGCCGCCCGCCCTCAGATTCATCAGCTTTTTGCCCAACAGGTAAGTGTCGCTGGTCAGCGGCTGCACCAGTTCCGCCGTTGTGTCGTAACTGTAAATCAGCGCTCTGTCCTTGTCTGGACGAAGGACGCTGTTCAGAAACTCGCTTGCCGCCTCAAGCTGGAACTTGAAGCGGTTCTTGATGCTGTTACTGGTGTCGATCACCAGGGCGATGCGCAGCGGCATGTCGGATTCGGCCAGGAAGTCGAGGATCTTCTGCTGGCGCTTGCCCTCAAACACCTCGAAGTCCGGTGCCTTGAGATCGGTTACAAACCGCCCCTTCTTGTCCGACACCGTGAACAGCAGGTTCACGCGCGTCACCTCGAGGGTGATCGTCTGTGTCGGGTCAATCGGCGGTTGCGCCGCCTGTTGCCGGCCCAGCATGGCGCCGGCAGCGGGCAGTCCTAGACAGAAAGCGCGTCGGGTGGGGTTCATCGGATCTCCCTGACTCGATTATAGGAGTCCACGTTTCCACGCCTCAAGCTCTTCCGGCGCCGCCGCCTCGATTGTGATCTCCGCTCCCGTCGATGGCAGGACGAACTTCAACCTGTGCGAATGCAGCCACGGACGCCCCAACGCCGCCATCCCGTCCGGGTTCGCCGCCGCCCCATACAGCGTGTCCCCCGCGATCGGGTGGCCGATCGACGACAGATGCACCCGGATCTGATGCGTCCTGCCCGTCCCGATCTTCACCTCCAGCAGCGTGTACCGGCCGAACCGCTCCAGCACCCGGTATGCCGTGTGCGCTTCCCGGCCGGTCTCCAAACGCGCCGTCATCCGCGTCCTGCGCACCGGATCGCGCGTGATCCGCCTGTCGATCCTGCCCGTCTCCTGCCTCACCACGCCCTCCACCAGCGCCAGATACGTCTTCTCCACCGTCCTCGACGCAAACTGCCGCGCCAGTTCCCGGTGCGCCGCGTCATGCCTCGCAGCCAGCATCACCCCGCTGGTGCCCTTGTCCAGCCGGTGGACAATCCCCGGCCTCAACTCCCCGCCCACCCCCGACAACGTCCCGAAATGGTGCAGAAGCGCATTCACCAGCGTCCCCTCGTGCCGCCCCGCGCCTGCATGAACCACCATCCCGGCCGGCTTGTTGATCGCCACCACATCGGCGTCTTCATGGAGGATCTCCAGCGCAATATCCTCCGGCGCGGCCCTCAGCGGCTTCCGCACCGCCGGCTCCACCTCCACCGCCTCGCCCCCGCGCAGCTTGTACGACGCCTTCCTCGCCGCCCCATCCACCCGCACGCGCCCCGCATCGATCCACTCCTGCACCCGCGCCCGGCTGTAGGCCGGCATCATCGCCGCCAGATAATGGTCCAGCCGCGCGCCCGCTTTCTCCGCCGTTACCGTAAACGTCTCCACCACTCTTCAGACTACTCGTCCCTCCCGCCCCGCGCATCGGCCATTCTCCGTGAGAGGATATCGGAAGCCGGACTTACTCGCACCGCCTGCCCCAGAGCCGTCAAGCCGTACCCTGCCACCGCCGTCATCCTCGCCATCACTTTGGCCGATTCCACTTTCCGTTACCACCTCTTCGGCGCCTCTCCCTGGGACTGGTTCCCCCTCTGGACCACAAACAAGGCCCTCAGTTGGACCGCCGCCGCCCTTCTCGCCTCCGCCTATCTCATTGCTGACAAGACGGATGCCCGCCGCTTCGGATTGCTCGGCCTCGCCCTGACCGCCGTCCACTGTCTCGTCATCGGCCTGCCCGGCTGGCTCACCCCCTCCAAATGGCCCGGCAGTCTGCCGCCCATCACTTTCATGGGCTTCCTCACCGCCCTGCTCCCCTTGCTCAAGCTCGTTCGCCGCTGAAACTTAAACCTACAGTTGCGGCGCAAGCATCTGGACATACATGACGCGTTTGCACTCTCTGCTGCTCGGAGCTTTCCTCATGGCCACTCCCGCCTTCGCCGCCAACTCAATCCACGATTTTCAATTGAAGGACATCGACGGCAATGCCTTTGCTTTCTCTCAGTTGAAAGGCAAGGCCGTGCTCGTGGTCAACGTCGCCAGCCGCTGCGGCTACACGCCCCAATACGCCGGCCTCGAAGCCCTCTACCAGAAGTACAGGAGCCGCGGCCTGGTGGTGGTCGGCGTTCCGGCCAACAACTTCGGCGGCCAGGAACCCGGCTCCGACGCCGAGATCAAGACCTTCTGCACCCGCACCTACAACGTCACCTTCCCCGTCCTGTCGAAAGTCAGCGTCAAAGGCGCCGACATGACGCCCCTGTATGCCTACCTCACCTCGGCCCAGGGCGGCGACGTGAAATGGAACTTCACCAAGTTCCTCGCCGGCAAGGACGGCAAAGTGGTCCAGCGCTTTGAATCCAAGGTCGCGCCCGATTCCGCTGACCTCGCCGCCGCCATCGAACAGCTTCTGAAGTAGCCTGAACCGCGGATTCTGCTACCTTAGGAGGTTCGGATCCCCATGGATCCGGACCTCCTCTTTCTTATGGCGCGAATCCTGGTCACCGGCGGGGCCGGCTACATCGGCTCTCACACCACCCACCACCTTCTCCGTCTGGGCCATGACGTCACCGTGGCCGACGACCTCTCCAAAGGCTACCGGCACAACGTCCCCGATGGCCGCCTTCACGTTCTTTCCCTCCATGACCGCCCGGCGCTGGACGCCCTGTTCGCCTCCGCCCCGTTCGACGCCGTCATCCACTTCGCCGCCTTTATCGCCGTCGGGGAGTCGGTTCGCGAGGCCGAAAAGTACTTCCATAACAACGTCGCCGGCACGCTGAACCTGCTCGCCGCCATGCGCCAGGCCGGCGTCCGCAACATCGTTTTTTCCTCCACCGCCGCCGTCTACGGCGACCCCGACTCGGTTCCGATCCCCGAAACCGCCCACTTGCGGCCGGTCAGCCCCTACGGCGAATCGAAGCTCATGGCCGAAACCGCCCTCGGGTGGATGGACCGCTGCTCCGGCCTCCGCCACATCATCCTGCGTTATTTCAACGCCTGCGGCGCCGACGCGGAAGCCGGCACCGGCGAAGAGCACGAACCCGAAACCCACCTGATCCCTCTCCTGTTCCAGGCCATCCGCACCGGCCGCCCAGTCACCGTCTTCGGCGGCGACTACGCCACGCCCGACGGCACCTGCATCCGCGACTACATCCACGTCTCCGACCTCGCCTCGGCCCATGCCGCCGGCCTCGACCACCTGCTCGCCGGGGCGGCGAGCGGAATCTTCAACGCCGGCACAGGTGAGGGCCATTCGGTCCGCCAGGTGATCGATGCCGCCGAACGCGTCACCGGCGCAAAGGTCCCCTGGACCCTGGGCGCACGCCGCGACGGCGACCCGCCGGAACTCGTCGCGGATTCCTCTAAGTTACGGACTCAATTGGGCTGGACGCCCGCCATACCCAATTTGGATGACATGATCGCCAGCGCCTGGGCCTTCGAAAGCCGTAGACACGGCTGAACGCCTCCGCGCACCGCATGTAACCCAAGCGGCGTTCCGCGTCGCCTAGGTTTTGACGCCCCTGCGCCGGCGGGCAGAGGGATTCGTCCAACTGTTGCAGCCATCCGGCCGGGATGGGCGTCTATTACTCTGTAAGTGTGCGGCTCGCGGCCAGTCCAAGCCGCGGCGCGAACGAGACTGAGGAGCGAAGAATCCGGTATGTCAGCACCGACCAATCCAACATCGAATCCAGCCGGGAGCGCCGCCGGGAATGGAACCACAGGCCGCCCGGTGTGGCTCAAACTCGTCTTCTTCCTCAGCCTGATCGCCTTCGGCGCCGCGATCCTCTACTACGTCAACCGGCCCGCGCCCATGACGCCGTCGACGCCCACGGCCATCAAGACGGCGCCGGTCGAACTCGGCGACGTCGAATTCCGCCTCCGCATCGTCGGTTCAACCACGGCCATGAACACCGCGGCCATCACCGGACCGCGGCAGTCCGGACCCGATAGCGGCGCGATGATGATTCTGCGCATGGCCGACTCGGGCAAGTTCGTCAGAAAAGGCGATGTCGTCGCCGAAATCGACCCTCAAACCCTTCAGGACCACATCGACGATACCGTGGCCGGCCTCCGCGATAGGGAAAACGACGTCAAGAAGAAGCAGATCCAGCAGGAACTCGACACCGAGAACCTGCGCCAGAGCCTCCGCGTCGCCAAGGCGTCCCTCGACAAGGCCAGGCTGGACTTCACGGCTCAGGAGGTCCGGACCGCGGTTGACCAGGAAATGCTCAAACTGGCGGTCGAGGAGGCCGAGGCCGCTTACAAGCAGATCAGCTCCGAGGTCGCGCTCCGGGAGCAGTCCCAAAAGGCCGACATGCGCATGACCCAGATCTCTCGTGACCTTGAGATTGCGCACGTCCAGCGTCATGAACGCGACCTGGTCAAGTACGTCATCCGAGCCCCGATCGATGGCATGGTGGTGATCGAGAGCATGAACCGGCCCGGCGGCGACCGCGTGCAGATGGCGCCCGGTGACCGTGTCATGCCCGGTATGCCGTTTATGAGAGTCGTGGACACCAGCAGGATGCTCATCGACGCCACCGTCAATCAGAGCGAAAGCAACCTGTTCCGCCTTGGTCAGCGCGCCACCATCAACCTCGACGCCTTCCCAGGCGCGAAGTACACCGGCAAGATCGATTCCATCGGCGCCCTTGCGGTCGGCGGCCGGAGCCAGAACTACTACATACGGACGCTGCCGGTCCGCCTGGTGATGGATTCGCGCGACGAGCGCGTGATTCCCGACCTGTCCGCATCGGCCGATGTGCTGCTGGAAAAGACCGAGCAGGTGCTCACCGTGCCGCTCACCGCGGTTTCGGCGGAAATGGACCGGAAGGTCGTCCAGGTCAGGACAGCCAAGGGCTTCGAGAAGCGGGTGGTCAAGACCGGTCTGAGCGACGGCGTCAAGGTCGCCGTCCTCGAAGGCTTGAAACAAGGCGAGCAGGTGTTGATAAACTAGTTCCCGACTTTGAATTGACCTTTGCCGGCCGGCAGGAACCTCCTCCCGGCCGGGCTGTTGTTTTCGCGCGTCTTCACAATCGCCCGCGACCGGGATTCATAACGGATCAGCCAGCCGGCCGCCGTCCGTTCCACGCCCAGAAGGACCGCGTTCAGGTCCTCGACCGGGCGCGCGGCCGGGCCCTGGCAGCGATTCACCACGTTGGTCCCGGCCGGCAACAGGATCGAGTCCTCGCCGCCAACGGGCCAGCGGCGGCCGCCCACTTCGGCGCAACCGGCCCACGGCAGGTGGACCGGTTTGGACGCCCTCACTTCAATGGCCCCCCCTTTAAGCGCCCTGACCTCAACGCGCGGAGCCGCCGCCGCCCCAACCAGAGGCCAGTCGGGACCGGCAATCGAGTTCTCGAAGTACAAGGCGACGCGCGGGAAGGCCTCGGCGGCCCGGCGGACCAACAAGACGAACTCCCCGCCGGTCTGCTGCCGGGTCGGGTAGACATCCTGGTAGCGTTCGACGATGTTCAGATCAATGGCGAGCAGATCCGGGCGCCGGGCCAGCGGGGCATAGCGGCGCGCGATCTCGGTATAACGCGACGGGCCCAGGTGCCAGACCGTCGCCGGATCTTCGATCAGGAACGTGGCGTCGAGGCGTTCGGTCTCCGGGATCAGCGCCGCGGCATCAGCGCCGAGTTTGTCGCGCATGGTCTCATCAAAGCGGTCGTCGATATGGGTGAGGACGATGTCCAGGCCCGGCTTGGCGCGCCGGTACTCGGCCAGCCGGCCCATCCACTTCACCTGGAGTGACCGTGCCAGCCCGGCGCGGTATTCGAGAAACCGCCGCATCGGGACGGCGGTTTTCAGATGATGCCGGGGCGAGGTTTCGTCGTAGAGATCCGCGGGATCGAAACCGAACGAATTCTCGAACTGGCGGCGCACGCCGGGATGGAACGGGGTGAAGCGGGAGGGGTTGAGATAGCCTTCAAGCGATTCAAAATACAGTTCGCCCAGGTTGATGCCGTCCCAGTCGAAGCGGGTGACGAGGGCGTCGAGTCCGGCATGGATGGCGCGGTCGCAGTCGGGGTCCGCCAGGTTCATCAGTTTCCGCCAGTCGAGGTGGGCGTCCTGGCCCGAGGCGGTTTTCTCGCGCCATTCGGGATGGTCCTGCCAGAACTGTTCGCTGACGTGCGGGAATTCGATCCAGGCGTAGACCAGGATGGCCTGATTGTGGCAGGCCTCGATGAGGGCCTTGAGCCAGGCATCGCGCTGAGGGTCAGGCTCCCAGAACTGCCAGGCGGTGACGTGAATACCTGCGATACCGCCGCGGCGCCAGAGCGAGGCGAGGAAGTCTGGGTCGGCGCGCAGGCGATAGGAAGCGTCGAAGAAGGCCCACAGGTCGCGAGCATGGGCCTGGGGATGAAGTCCAAGTAATACAACGGCTTGCAGGAGGTATGGGTAGCGTTCGAAGCCTTGTTCGCCGATGGGGGTGGCGGTCCAGAAGTAGACCCGTCCCGCTTCGGCCCAGCCGGCGGCGAGCGGCGCGCCGGTCCAGCGTTCGCGGGTGAAAACGCGGGCCCTGGCTGGGGTGATGTAGACCGGGATCTCGGTCTGGTGCTGCCAAACGATTTGGAGCTTGGGGTCAAACGTGTCGGTAACGCCGCGGACGCGGACTGTCTTTTTGTCCGGATGGAAACCGAGCCTGACGGCTTCGGGCGAGGAGCCTTCGAGGACGGTGAGGCGGGAAGGATCGATGTTGACCGAACGAAGCAGGTCGTCCCAGCCGGCGTGGAGAGCGGGCAGGCAGGCGAGAAGGGCGGCCGCCCGGAGAAGACGGCTAGTGTGTGAAGCCATACCAGAGTCCAGCGCGGAAGTCCCAGTAGTTGGGGCGCAAGGGGTTGGATGCGTTGCGGAGGTGGGCGCCGCGGAGGGTGTCGATGCGGAAGGTGACGCCCTTGGGCAGAGTTGACCAGCGCAGGCGGATGCCGGGTCCGGCTTCGACGAAATTGCCCCAGTATTCGCCCAGGCGGTCGGCGGTAACCTGCCAGTTCCAAAGGAGTTGGACGGATGAAGTGAGGGTATAGCCGGTGCGCGCCTGGACGTAGGCCAGCACATCATTGCGGAACCGGCTGACGTATACGGCGTCGAGGCCGGCTTCGGCGAACCAGCCCGCGGAGGCGCCGAACTGGTGGCCGAAGCCCTTGATCCAGGAGAGGCCGCCGCGGAAATCGGGGCGGATTCGGGGTTCGTGGCGGCGTTGAATGTAGCTGACGGCCTGGCCGGCTTCGCCCCAGGCGAGCAGCCCTCGGCGGATGGGATAGAGGGCGCCGCCGCCGAAAATGACCGCGGATTCGGAGAGATAGGCGGGGAAGTAGGGGTTGACGCGGGATTCCGAGGTGCGGCCCTGGGTGTCGGCCATCATGCGCATGGAGACGTAGGGGCGCAGACGGGTGGAGCCGGGCGACCACTCGCCCTTCATCTGGCCGTAGAGCAGGCCGCCGGACCAGCGGGAGGAATAGAACGGCAGCATCCAGGTAGTGAAGTGGAACGGGGCGGCCGTCTCGCGGAGGCGCGAGTAGGACTCGCCGGCCTGGCGGGCGGCGGGCGAATCGCCGGAGCGGCGGGCGAGGTTGAAATAGCGCAGGGCGTCGCGGTCGCGGCCGAGCTGGTTGTAGGTCCGGGCGATGCCGAGGAGGGCTTCGGGGTCGCCGGGCGAGTCTTCGAGAGCGGCGCGGTAGTAGCGGAGGGCGTCGTTCAAGTAACTCATTTCAAGGCTTCGGCGAGCCATTTCCTTGATGGGGATGCGGGGTTCTGGCGGGGTTCGGCCTTCGAGCAGATCGAGCTGGCGGCGGGCGGATTCGTCGTCCGGATGGGCACGGAGCAGTTCGGCGAAGGCGGCCGCGGCTTCGGGCTTGCGGTCCATGGCGAGAAGCAGGAAGGCGTGCTCGCGGCGCAGGGCGGCGTTGGCGGGGTCGAGGGCGATGGCTCGTTCAAATTCATAGAGATAGGGGTAGCGGGCCGGGAGCAGGGCGCGGGCTTCCTCGGCGAGGCGGGGTTCGGGCGCGCGCGACAGGGCGAGGCGGAGGGCGAGGGCTTCCTCGGGCGAGGCGACGCGGGCGAGGTCGAGCATCAGGCGGCGGCGGTCGGGCTTCAGGCGGAAGGCCTCGCGGTAGTGGGTGAGGGCAAGGGCGGTTTCGTCGCGCTGCTCGGCGAGGCGGGCGAGTTCTTCGTGGGCGGAATACTGGCCGGGGGCGGTGGCGACGGCCTGGGTCCAGCGGGCGATGCCCACGCGGAGTTGGCGGTCGATGTTGTCGAAAGCGGTGGAGGCGGTGCGGCTAACTTCTTCATTTGACGAAGATTGAAGACGGAGGAAAGTGCGGCGGGCGTCGATCTCCAGTTTCGTTTCGTAGCAGAGGAAGGCGTACTCGAGGGCGGCGCGGTCGTCGGTGGGGTCGAGGTCGAGGGAGGCCTTAAACTGGTCGCGGGCGTCTTCGCGGCGGCCGGCTTTGAGCAGGGCGTAGGCGAAGTCCTTGCGCAGGGCGGCGCGCTCGGACAGGACCGCGACAGCTTGACCAAACGAACTGATGGCGGCGAGATAGTCCTTTATTTTCAATGACTCATAGGCCGCGTTGGCGGCTGCTTCGGCCTCGGCGGGGGTGAGCGTGGGGCGTTGACCGAACGAACTCCCGGGGGGATGGGAGGGGGGATCGGCGGTCTGACCAAACGAACTCCAGGGCAAAGAAAGTACGAACATGAAGACAAGGGCGGCGGCGCAGGGAGGCCTGTAGGCTAGAGACATAGTCTTCCTCTCGGAAGGGATAGTGCGATTGGGGGAGGGATTTTCTCAGGTGGAGTGAGAGGAAAACGCAGAAGGGGTGGAGAGGCGCAGGGGGTGGACGTGACCGGACAGGGCAGGAGGCCTGTACTACTGTAAGCGTAGTATTTCGGAGGCGGCGAGGGAAGGATCGTCGAGTTGGACCCAATGGCCGGAGCCGGTGGCGACGATGTGGCGGGTAGCGTAAGCGGCGTGTGCGGCCTTGATGTGATTCTGAGTATTCCCAGCAGAGATGATGGTGATTGGCAGCGAAGCGGGAAGTTCGATGGCTGCGGCCTGGCGGCAGTTGCCGGGAAGGCGTTCGAGGTATTCGGCCATGGTGGCGAAACTGCGGGGCAGGCACCAGTGGGCGCGGACGGCGGGCCAGACCTCGGCAGGCATCTTGCGGACTTCGCCGACCAAACGATCTGTCACGGTGGAGCGGCCGGTGGAGGCGCGGGCGAGGAACTTGGGCAGAGTGCGGGCGCCGGAGACCAGCAGCGCCAGGGCGAAACGAACTACGCCTATTTTTGCCAACAAGATGCCGCGGCGGGAAAGCATTACGCCGCGGGCGAGGAGAGCGATACGTTCTTTCGTAAGATTGGACCATTCAACAGGTTCGAGAGGATCGAGGAGGACGAGGGCGGCGGTGCGGGCGGGGTAGAGTTGGGCGAAGCGGCGGACGATCAACCCTCCGAAGGAGTGGGCGGCGAGGATGGCGGGTTCACGGACGCCGGCGAGGTCGAGGACGCGGAGCAGGTCGGCGGCGAGGGTGTCGAGGGTGCGCGGGGAAGTGGGCGACGCACTCCAGCCGAGTCCTAGACGGTCGTAGGCGACGACCAGACGGTCCTCAGGCAAGTGTTTGAGAACAGAAGCCCAACTGAGGCTGGTGGCGACGATTCCGGCCTCAAGGACGATGGGCGGACCGGCGGCGCCCCGGCGGAGGATGTGGAAGCCGTCCCTGATATCGCCGCGCGGGGGCAGACGGCGGGCGTCCAGGCGCTCGCCCACCTGCTGGTAGATCCAGCCGGCGAGCAAGAGGCCCGCGGCGATGAGCGCGATGTAGACAACGATGGTCAACGCAGGTGGGGGAGGATGACGCGATCCAGTTCGGTATCTGAAATTTCTTTAATGCTGGAGTTGCGGTGGAGACTCCAGCGTTCGATGTGTTCGATGGCGGCGCCGCCGGGGACCTTGGTGATGGGGCCGCAGGTTTCGATTTCGAGGAAGTCCTCGTTGGTGAAGGTCTCGTAGGAGGAGCCGAAGTCGGGGTAGGTGCGGTTGGGGTTGGCGTCGTACTGCTTGAGGAACATCTCGCCGTTGAGCAGGTAGGCGCCCCAGGTCTTGGGATTGAAGTGGCCGAGCTTCTGGCGATTGGTGTTGCCGGGCTGCTGGCGGAGGGTCATGTACTTGCGGGTGAACTTCCAGCGGGGGTCGGAGAGGTCAGTGAAGGCCCACATAATGAGGGGATTGGTGGGCGGAAGGACGTCGGGGTGTTTGCCTCGGGGCGGGAAACCGGTAACGCCGAGGCCGTCAGGGGCCATCATGGTGAGCGCCCAGGGGGCGAATTCTAGGGGCATGACGCCGGTGTTCTTGAGACGGTGGATGACGGTGACGGCAGTGCCTTGGGGGGCGAGGCGGACCTCGATCTGCTTTTCGATGCCGGTTTCCTTCTCGACGGGCTGGGTGGCGATGAGCGAGGAGCCGCGGATTTCGATCTTGACCGGGGCGTTATCGGGCGGGTAGGTGTATTTGACGTCCTCGGGGCCGATCCAGATGCGGTGGCCGCCGCGGAGGATCCATTCGTGCTCGCCGGATTTGCCCTGCGTGCCGGCCTGTTCCCAGAAGAAGTTCTGGCCGCCGGCGAAGCCGTAGCGCATGATGCGGGGACCGATGTCGGATGTGACGATGAGTTCGGCTTCGCCGTTGGAGATGCGGTAACAGTTGGGCCAGCCGTTCCAGGCGACCTTTTCGATTTTGACTTCAGCGGACATGGTGAGGGTGGCCCCGAAAAGGAGGGTGAGCGCAGCCAAGGGATTGGCGGTCATGGCGTTATTGTTTCCTGATGGCGAGGAGAGCGTCAAGGGGGGCGCCGGTGCGGCGGGCGTCGATTTGGGAGAAGCCGGCGGATTCGAGGAGGGCGGCGTATTCGGGGACGGAGCGTTCGCGGCCTTCGGTGCAGACGAGCATGTTGAGAGATTGCATGAGGGAATGGACGGGGCCGACATGGGCGTCGTCGAGCAGGGTTTCGGCGATGAGGATGGCGCCGCCTGGGGGCAGGGCGTCGTGAATGCGGGCGAGGAGGGCGCGGATGCGGTCTTCGGGCCAATCGTGGAGGATGCGGCCGAGGGCGTAGAGGTCGGCGGGCGGGAGGGGGTCAGAGAAGAAGTCGCCGGGGAGGGCGCGGAGGCGGGCGGCGGCGGGGGATTTGTCGATGTAGGACTGGGCGTGGGGGATGACCTGGGGAAGCTCAAAGACGATGCCCCGCATTGCTCCGTAGCGTTCGCAAGCGGCGATGGCGAGGTGGCCGGTGGCGCCGCCGAGGTCGCAGATGGTGTTGAAACGGGACAGGTTAAAGATGCGGACGATCTTGGGGCTGGAGAGCAGGCCGAGGCCGTGCATGCCGTGGAGGAAGGCGGCGCGGGAGGGCGAGTCGCGGAAGAAGTGGGCGAAGATGCCGCCGGGGAGGGGGCCGAAGGTGGGTTGCCAGCGGTTTGTGCCTTCGAGGACGGCGCCCTTGAGGTCGGCCCACATGGGGAACAGGGCGCGGTCGGAATAGAGGATGTAGCCGGCGAGAGTTTGGGGGCTGGAGGAGACGAGAAAGGTGGAGGCGGTAGCGGTGTTTGAGTAGAGATCGCCGGACTTGGAGAGGAGGCCGAGGCCGGCGCAGGCGTCGAGGAGGCGGGTGAGGGCGGAGAGGTCGGCCTGGAGGGAGGCGGCGAGGGAGACGGCGGTGGCGGGCTGTTGATCCAGGAGGTCGAAGAGGCCGAGAGAGACGGCGGTGAACATGGCCTTGGAGCGGCGGAAGGCTTCGATGAGGTCGAGGACGGGGGCGGGGTCACACATATCTCCATAGTCTCTCGAGTTGGGCGTCTAAGGTGTTCGCTGGATGGTCCAGGGTTCGGAATCAACCGAAGTGTTAGATAGAGAATCGCGGAGGAACAGCGTGCAAAGACCCAGAAGATACAGATCGATCGCGGCGAAGGTGAGCATCTTCATGGGATTGCTGGTGTGCTGGGTGATTGTGGTGGCTGTAGGGCTTGAGAACAATCAGCGGCTGTTGGGGATGGGCAAGCCGGCGGCGGTGGTGTGCGTGGTGGCGCTGGTGGCGGGTGGGATCGCGAAGTTTGTAACGAAGTTCCTTGTGAAGCCGCTGGGCGTATTGGAGGAGGGGATACGGAACCTGGAGAAGGGGCAGTTGCGGACGATCCGGCCCGCGAGGACTGGCGATGAGATCGAGTACCTGGGCGAGAGTTTCAACCGGATGGTGGCGGCGTTGTCGACATACCGGGCGGCGGTGCACCGGTCGAAGGAGGTATTGGAGCGGAGGATTCTCCAGCGGACGGAGGAGTTGGAGAGGGCGCTGACGGCGTCGGTTTCGGCGAACAGGGCGAAGAGCGATTTTGTGGCGAACATGTCGCATGAGTTGCGGACGCCGATGAGCGGGGTGATCGGGATGCTGGAGTTGCTGTCGGAGAGCGAGTTGAACAGGGAGCAGCGGGATTACCTGGTGACGGCGAGGGACTCGGCGCATTCGTTGCTGGCGCTGGTGAACGACCTGCTGGACCTGTCAAAGATAGAAGCCGGCAAGATGGTGTTGGAGGAGATCCCGTTCGAGTTGCGGCAGTTGGTGAGAGAGAGCGTGAGAGGGAGTCTGGCGGCGGCGGCGGCGAAGGGGTTGACGCTGGATCTGGAAGTAGACACCGAGACGCCGAGAGGAGTGACGGGAGATCCGCTGAGGCTGCGGCAGGTGCTGGTGAATCTGATCAACAACGCGGTGAAGTTCACGTCGGAGGGCGGAGTTTGGGTGAGGGTATGGGGGGAGGTGGGCAATGGAGAACCGGAGAGCTACAAGCTGCGGATCTCGGTGATCGATTCGGGGGCAGGTATCGCGGAAGGCAAGCTGGAGGCGATCTTCGAGAAGTTCACGCAGGCGGACACGAGCATCAGCCGGAGGCATGGGGGGACGGGATTGGGGCTGGCGATCACGCGGAGTCTGGTGGAATTGCAGGGGGGGAGGGTGTGGGCGGAGAGCACGGTGGGGGAGGGGAGCCGTTTTCACGTGGAACTGCCATGCCGCCCGGCATCGCTGCTAGCGGAGCCGAAGCCGGCGGGGGGCGAGGGGGACCGGCAGCCCGCGGGAGCGGAACGGGGCCGGATTCTGTTGGTGGAGGACAATTCGGTCAATCAGAAGGTGGTGGTGGCGATGATGAAGAAGCGAGGATACGAAGTCGATGTGGCGGGGGATGGGATGAGCGCGATCGAGGCGCTGGAACGGCGCAGCTATGGACTGGTGCTGATGGACGTACAGATGCCGGGGCTGGACGGGTTGGAGACGACGAGGCGGATTCGCAGAGACGATAGATTCACGAGGCTGCCGATTGTTGCGATGACGGCGCACGCGATGAGCGGAGACAAGGAGCGGTGTCTGGAAGCGGGGATGGACGCGTATCTGGCAAAGCCGGTGGACCAGCGCAATCTGATACGAGTGGTGAATGAGTTGCTGGCCGGGGTGGCCCAGGAGGCGGGGAGCGGCGAGGAGAGAGCAGGCCCTGGACGGGTGGCGACGCTGACAGAGGCGGAGCCGGAGATTGCGACGCAGATGGTGAAGCTGTTCCTCCAGCTTGCGCCGGAGCGGATGGAGAAGATGAAGGAATCGATGGAGAACCGGGACAGCGAGGCGCTGAGGAGGTATTCGAGAAGACTGGTCTGTGCGGCGCAGAGCATTGCGGCGGGCGAGGTGATGAAGTCGGCCGAGGAGGTGCACAAGGCCGGGGTGACGGAGGACTGGGGGCGGGCTGAAACGGGTCTGGCGGCGCTGGAGGCGCAACTGTGGCAGTTGAATGCGCCGGCGCTGGAGGAAGAGCGTCTGGAGATTTGAACCTGAGCCTGTCAGCCGGCGAGCGAGCGGATTTTGTCCCAGACGGTGACGATGTCGTCGTGGGTGGTGCCGAGGTTGCCGATGGCGAAGCGGAGGACGAAACGGCCATCGAGGACGTTGCCTGAGAGGAAGGCGGCGCCGGAGGCGTTGATGGCGTCGAGCAGGGCGCGGGAGGCATCGTCGCCGGACTTGAGGCGGAAGCAGACCAGGGACAGGCGGGTGGGGGCGCAGAGTTCGAAGCGGGGGTCGGCTTCGATCCAGGAGCGGAGTTCGGCGGCCCATTGGAGGTGAGCGCGGAGGATGGAGACGACCTTCTCGCGGCCGAACCAGCGCATGACGAACCAGAGCTTGAGGGCGCGGAAGCGGCGGCCGAGGGGGATGCCGTAGTCCATGAGGTTGACGGCGACGTTGTCTTGACTGGTTTTGAGGTAGTCGGGGACGAGGGCGAAGGCCTGGCGGAGGACGTCGGGGCGGCGGCAGTAAAAGGCGCTGAGGTCGATGGGGGTGAACAGCCACTTGTGGGGGTTGATGACGAGGGAGTCGGCGCGGGCGGCGCCGTCGAGAATCCAGCGCATTTCAGGGATGATGGCGGCGGGGCCGCCGTAAGCGGCGTCGATGTGGTGCCAGAGGCCGAATTCATCGGCGACGTCCTGGATGGCGGCGACGGGATCGATGGAGGCGACCGAGGTGGTGCCGGTGGTGGAGACGACACAGAAGGGCTTCAGACCGGCGGCGAGGTCGGCGGAGATGGCTTGGCGGAGGAGGGCGGGGTCCATGCGGAACTCGGAGTCGACGCCGATGAGGCGGACGTTGTCGCGGCCGAGTCCGAGGGAGAGGGCGCCTTTTTCGACGGAGGAGTGGGCGTGCGCGGAGGTGTACAGGACGAGGCCCTGGCCGGCGCCCTGCTGGCGGATGCCGGGGTCGGCGGCGGCGCGGGCGGCAGCGATGGCGTGGAGCGTGGAGAGCGAGGCGGTGTCGTGGATCATGCCGAAGAAGGAGTCGGGCAGGCCGATCCACTGGCGGAGCCAGGACATGACGACGGATTCGAGTTCAACGGAGGCGGGGCAGGAGAGCCAGACCATGCTGTTGACGTTGAGTGCGGCGGCGAGCATTTCGCCGAGGATGCCGGGGGCCGAAGCGCTGACGGAGAAATAGGCGTGGAAGCGGGGGTGGTTCCAGTGGTTGACAGCGGGGATGACGAGGCTCTGGAAGTCGGCGAGGATGGAGTCCATGGACTCGCCGTGCTCGGGGGCCGAAGCGGGTAGAGCGCGGGCGAGGCCGCCGGGTTGGACGCGGGGGACGACAGGGTAATCGCGGGTGTTTTCGAGGTAGTTGGCGATCCAGTCGACGACCTCGTGGCCGTGGCGGCGGAACTCGCCGGGGGACATGTCGAAGGGTCTCATTTGAACTCCAATGCGGCGGGGCCGGCGGCGGGTTTGGCGCCCTCGATTCTCGCGGTCACGCTACTAGATATACAATGGCAGACGGCTGAGGTGCCGAATATATGGACTTTTCGAAACTGAGAACGCGGCGATCGATGTTCACGAGCGCGCCGGCGGTGGCGGGCGCATTCACGATCATGAAGCCGGAACTGGTGCGGGGCTGGGCCCCGGCGCGATTGAAGGCCGGATTGATCGGCTGCGGCGGGCGCGGGACGGGCGCCGTGATCGACGCGTTGAACGGCGATCCGGCGATCGAGTTGCACGCGATGGGCGATGCGTTCGAGGACCGGCTGGAATCGAGCATCAAGAATCTGCGGGCGCGGGCCGAGAAGATGGGCGCGGCGGACAGGATCAAGGTGGAGCCGGACAAGCGGTTTGTCGGGTTCGAGGCGTACAAGAAAGTGATTGCGTCGGATGTGGACGTGATCTTCCTGTGCGCGCCTCCAGGATGGCGGCCGATTCATTTCGAAGCGGCGGTGGAGGCGGGCAAGCATGTGTTCTGCGAGAAGCCGTTCGGGGTGGACGCGACGGGGGTGCGGAAGTGCATGGCGGCGGCGAAGAAGTCAGTTGAAAAGAAGCTGACGGTGGTGAGCGGGGCGCAGAGGCGGAGCGATCCGTTCTATCTGAATGCGGTGGCCGATTTGAAGAGCGGCAAGCATGGCGATGTGGTGGCGCTGTATGCGTACTGGGTGGGTTCGCCGGTGATTCAGCAACCGAAGGGCCGGCAGGAGAAGTGGGGCGAGTTTGAGTGGCAGCACCGCAACTGGTATTCGAATCTGTGGATCTGCGGCGACCAGATTGTGGAGCAGCACCTGCACAACATCGACGTCTGCAACTGGATCATGGGGGCGCATCCGGTGAAAGTGGTGGCGTCGGGCGGGGCGTCGTGGAGGCCGCAGGACGAAGTGCATGGCAATATCTACGACAACGTGAGCGCGGACTTCGAGTACCCGAACGGGGTAAGGATGTCGTCCTACTGCCGGCAGTATCCCAGGGGATCGTACCAGCAGGTGAACGAGATCGTGGCGTGTTCGAAGGGACGGCTGAAGCTGGATCAGTCGAAGGGGGCGCCGGGGTATGTGAACGAGCACACGAAGCTGTACAAGTCGATTCGCGGGGACGGTCCGTACGTCAACGAAGCGATGGAAGTGGCCGAATCGACGCTGACGTGCATCATGGGCAGGGAGTCGGCGTATTCGGGTCTGGCGTTGACGTGGGATCAGATCATGAACTCGCAGCAGGATCTGATGCCGAAGACGTGGGAGTATAACGCGACCAATCCGCCGACGCCGTTCCCGGTGCCGGGCAAGTACAAGTTCGTTTAGACGATTCGGCTGGTATGGAACGAGGGCCGGGGGCGCGGGTGCGTCGCCGGCCCTTGCGTTTGTTGCGTTAACGGAAACGCTGAAAGCTCGATAGACTTGTCGGACATGAAGAGGCGGGACTTGCTGGGATACGGCGCGGTGACGGCTGCGTCGCAGGAGCGGATCCATGGCGCGAACGGCCGGGTGCGCGTGGCGCTGGTAGGCTGCGGAGGGCGGGGCCGATACGTCAGCGGGTTCATGCGCGAGTTGAGCGGCGTGGAACTGGCGTGTTGCGCGGATGTGGATCTGCGCAAGGCCCGCAGGGCGGCGGAGGCCGCGGGCGGGAACGCGGAGGCCGTGCAGGATTTCCGCCGGCTGCTGGAGCGCAAGGACATTGACGCGGTGGTGGTGGCGACGCCGGACCACTGGCATGCGGGCGTTACCGTGATGGCTTGCCGGGCGGGCAAGCATGTCTATATCGAGAAGCCGCTGACGCATAACATCCGTGAGGGGCGTGCGCTGGTGAAGGCTGCCGGGGCGGGCGGGACCATCGTGCAGGCGGGATTGCAGCACAGGTCGGCGCCGCATTTTGGGGAGTGCGCTGCACTGGTGCGGTCGGGGGCGCTGGGGAAGGTCCATTTTGTGAAGATCTGGAACGCGAACAATATGTCCCCGGCCGGGATCGGGACGCAGCCCGATGTTGAAGCTCCGGCCGAACTGGATTGGGACTTTTATTGCGGGCCGGCGCCGCTGGGGCGCTACAATCCGCTGCGGGCGGGGCCGACGTTCCGCTGGTTCAGGGATTACGCGACGGGCTTCATCGCAGACTTCGGGGCGCACCGGTTCGGGACGGTGCACCACATCATGGGCGTGGATGCGCCGAGGACGGTGAGCGCATCAGGGGGGCGGTTCGCCGTGGGCGGGATGGGCGAGATGCCGGACCTGATGGTGGCTACGTATGAGTACGAGGGGTTCGTCCTGAGCTATGAGGGGTCGAACCTGAACGCGTTCGGGATGCCGCGCGGGGGCAGCGGGCTGAAATACTACAACCAGCGCGGGATGTGGGACAGGCCGAACGGCATGGCCTTTCACGGCACGAAGGGAACGCTGTTCGCAGACCGGATCGGATATGAGTTCTACCCGGAACCGGGGCGGCCGGGGAGCGTGCCGGCGGGGGAGGCGGTGTGGAAGCAGGGCGCCGATGCGACGAGGCAGCACGCACAGTCGTTCATCCGGAACATCCGTGAAAACCTGAAGCCGGAGGCGAGCGCCGAGTTCGGCCACCGGGTGACGTCGGCGGCGCTGCTGGGCAATATCGCACTGGCGGCGGGGGTGAAGCTCAAGTGGGACGCTGCGAGAGAAGAGTTCGAAGGAGGTCCGGCGGCGGCCGGGCGACTGCTGGGTAGAGAGGCCCGAAAGCCCTGGAATTTCGCGTAAGCCGGGCCGCACGGGAGTTCAGCCGGGGCGTGTAGAATAGGACTTGGCCATCTGTTGTAGATAAGAAACCCCCGGAGCAAGCACTTATGACTGAAATTGTTGACATCGTATCGCGCGAGATTCTGGATTCCCGCGGCAACCCCACGGTTGAAGCCGACGTTTATTTGAGCAACGGATCGATGGGCCGCGCGGCGGTTCCATCGGGCGCATCGACGGGCGAGAACGAAGCGGTTGAGCTTCGGGACGGCGACAAGGCGCGTTACCTGGGCAAGGGCGTGCGCAAGGCCGTGGCGAACATCGAGGACGAGATCCTGCCGGCATTGCTGGGCATGGACGCCTCGGAGCAGCGGGTGATCGACGGCAAGATGCTGGAACTGGACGGCACGCCGAACAAGGGCCGGCTGGGCGCGAACGCGATTCTAGCGGTGTCGATGGCGACGGCGCGAGCGGCTGCGGATGCGTTTGGTCTGCCGCTCTACAAGTATCTGGGCGGGGTGAACGCGCGGGTGCTGCCGGTGCCGAACATGAACATCATCAACGGCGGCGCACATGCGGACAACAGCGTTGATTTCCAGGAGTTCATGGTTTCGCCGCACGGCGCGGCGTGTTTCCCGGATGCGATCCGGATGGGCGCCGAGGTGTTCCATAACCTGAAGACGGTGCTGAAGGGCCGCGGGTATTCGACGGCCGTGGGCGACGAGGGCGGTTTTGCGCCGAACCTGAAGTCGAACGACGAAGCGGTGGAAGTGATCCTGGAGGCGATTGTGAAGGCCGGTTACAAGCCGGGCGAGGAGATTTCGATTTCGCTCGACCCGGCGGCCAGCGAGTTCTACGACCGTGCGAAGTCGAAGTATGTCTTCAAGAAGTCCGACAAGCGGGAGCTTTCGTCGGACGAGATGATCGAGTTCTGGGCGAACTGGTGTGAGAAGTACCCGATCCTGTCGATCGAAGACGGCATGGCCGAATTCGATTGGGACGGCTGGAAGAAGATCACCGACCGGCTGGGCGGCAAGATTCAGCTTGTGGGCGACGACCTGTTTGTGACCAACCCGGCGATCCTGGCCAAGGGCATCGAACTGGGGGTGGCGAATTCAATCCTGATCAAGGTGAACCAGATCGGCAGCCTGACCGAGACGCTGGACGCGATGGAAATGGCCGCCGCGGCGGGCTACACCTGCATGTCGTCGCACCGTTCGGGCGAGACCGAGGACACCTTCATTGCCGACCTGGCCGTGGCCACGGGTTGCGGACAGATCAAGACGGGTTCGGCATCGCGCACAGACCGCATGGCGAAGTACAACCAGTTGCTGCGGATCGAGCAGGAACTGGGCACGTCGGCCGTCTATGCGGGCCGCAAGGCGTTCAAGCAGTAAGGCCGGGAGCGGACAACCATGTACAAGATCGTTCTGATCCGCCACGGCGAATCGACGTGGAACAAGGAAAACCGGTTCACGGGCTGGACCGATGTCGACCTGAGCGAAAAGGGCGTTGCCGAGGCCATCGAAGGCGGCGAAGTGCTGAAGCGCGAAGGCTATGTGTTCGACATTGGCTACACGTCGCTGCTGAAGCGGGCGATTAAGACCTACAACCTGGTGACCGAGCAACTGGACCAGTTGTGGATTCCGGTGAAGCGGTCGTGGCGGCTGAACGAGCGCCACTACGGCGGGTTGCAGGGCCTGAACAAGAGCGAGACGGCGGACAAGTACGGCGAGGACCAGGTGAAGATCTGGCGCCGGAGCTACGACATTCCGCCGCCGCCGCTGACCACCGACGACGAAAGGTATCCGGGCAAGGATCCGCGGTATGCGGATCTGACGGCCGAGGAGCTGCCGTTGACCGAATGCCTGAAGGACACCGTGGCGCGGTTCCTGCCGCTGTGGCACGACGAGATCGCGCCGGTGATCAAGTCGGGCAAGCGGGTGCTGATTGTGGCCCACGGCAACAGCCTGCGGGCGCTGGTGAAGTACCTGGATAACGTCAGCGAAGCCGGCATCATCGAGCTGAACATCCCGACGGGGATGCCGCTGGTGTATGAGCTTGATGCGGATTTGAAGCCGATCAAGTCGTACTACCTGGGCGATCCGGAAAAGGTGAAGGCGGCGATGGAAGCGGTGGCGAAGCAGGGCAAGAAGCAGGCGTAGCCGGCCATTCAGATAAGCGAGACGAGGGGGCCCCGGCAGCGGGGCTCCTTTTCTATCTGGCGGGGCGAGTGGGGTGTGATGGATTGGACCTCGCGCTGACGCGTTGAGGCTCGCCGGAAGGGCAGCGCGGGCGGGTCAGCGTTTGGGGTTCTCGTACCAGACGACGTTGCGGCGTTGCTCACCGCAGACGAGGAGGTCGAGGTCGCCGTCGCCATCCATGTCGATGAGCCGGATGTCGTAGCTGGATTGGTTCGAGCCGATCAGATGGCGGGTGAACTGGCCCTTGCCGTTGTTCTCGTACCAGACGGCCTGACGGCTGTCCTTGGCGCAGGTGACGATGTCGATGTCGCCGTCGAGGTCGATGTCGCCGGCGGCGAGCGAGTGTGGCCCGGCGATGGCGGGGTCGATTTCGTGGAGGCGCCAGGAGGGGGCTTCGAACCAGAGGACGCCTTTGCCGTGGCCGCGGGAGGCGGCGAAGTCGGGTTTACGGTCGCCGTTGAGGTCGGCGATGAGGATGTTGGTGGCGCCGTGCTGGTTTTCGGCGAGGAGGGTTTTCTTCCAGGGGCCGTCCTTGGCGGGTTGGCTCCACCAGGCGAACCAGTTTCCGCCGGGGACGTCCTTGCCGGCGGTGGCGAGGTCGGGGCGGCGGTCGCCATCGACGTCGCCGGCGCCGACGTAGTGGTTGAGGCCGGGGGCGTCGCCGCGGGCGGCCCAGTGGCGGATCCAGGGGAGTTTGGGATTCGCCGGGCGTTCGAACCAGACCACTGAGTTGGCGAACGGGCCGGCGGGCGCGCCGCTGGTGGCGAGCAGGTCGGGCTTGCCGTCACCGTTCATGTCATGGACGTAGAGGCCGTGGACGCCGTTGACGCCGCCGGTGGCGGTGGAGTCGATCAGATGGAAGGGCCAGTTGCCGGCGAGGGGATTGATGGGGCGTTCGAGCCAGAAGAGAGTGGCGGGGTTGTAGGTGACGCCGATGAAGTCCATGTCGCCGTCGCCATCGACGTCCATGACGGCGGAGTGGATGAGGTGGAGGCCGGCGTGGAGGACGACGGGGCTCCATTGCGGGGCAACGAAGAGGATGGTGTTTTTGTAATCGTTGGTAATGACGTCGGGCTTGCCGTCGCCGGTGAAGTCGGCGGCGACGGCGGTTTGATTGGGGAAGCCGGCGGCGACGGTGTGCTTCTTCCATTCGGCGGCTGGGACGAGGCAGGCGAAGGCGAGCAGGGCGGTGATGAGTTTCATGGTGGCGATCCTTCCAACCTGATTGTATTTCGTGTCGCGGAATCGGACCGTTTTGTCGCAGAATAGATCCATGCCGGCTGCGTTCAAGTGGCGCCTGCGGGTCAGGTACTCGGACACCGACATCTCAGGGCGCGCGCACTACTCGGCCATGTTCCGGTTCATGGAAGCGGCCGAGGACGAGTTTCTGAGGTCGCTTGGGTTGCCGTATGCGGCGGTGGAGAAGGCGAAGAGTGTGTCGTTCCCACGCGTGCATGTGGAGGCGCAGTTTGTGGCGCCGCTGCGATATGACGACGTGGTGGATATGGAGGTGACCGTCGAGCGGGTGGGGGAGACGGCGTTCACGTTGTACTTTGATGCGTCGAAGGACGGCGAGGCCGTGGCGCGGGGGCGGGTGACGGCGGTGTGCGTTTCGGTGGAGACGGACCGGCCGGTGCTGCTGCCGGGCGAACTGGCCGAGGCTCTGCGGCGGGCGATGGGCCGCGAGGACTGAAGCGGATTCGCGCATGGGCGTAGAATAGCTTCTGAAAGCCATGGCCAATCAATTTGAAGTGGAATGCCCGTGCTGCGGAGCGACTCTGAAGGTGGACGCGACGGTGAAGGCCGTGCTGAGCCACAAGGAGAAGCCGCGGCCGAAGACGATCGGCGACATCAGTTCGGGCCTGGAGAAGTTGAAGAACGCCCAGGCCGAGCGCGAGGCGGCTTTTAAGAAGTCGTTCGAGCAGGTGAAGAGTTCGAAGGACGTGTTGTCGGCGAAGTTCGACGAGTTGTTGAAACAGGCGAAGGAAGACGATCCGTCGAAGCCGCCGCCAAAGCCGCTGGGGCTTGAATAGAGAGGCGTGGCGGGTGGCGGGGAGACGCTAGACTGGGAGGGAATGCAAAAGACTGGGACGGAACTGGTGCGCGAGATCAGGCAGACGGTGCTGGACAACGGGATCCGCGTGATCACGGAGCCGATGCCGAGCGTGAGGAGCGCGGCGGCGGGGGTGTGGATCAACACGGGTTCGCGGATAGAGAAGCC
>PNKE01000055.1 GCA_013822245.1 Candidatus Solibacter sp. | reverse complement strand
CGCTGTGAAGCAGATCGCCCGGCGCCGCCGCAACCCTTTGGGCAGCAACCACTTGCCGCGATAGCTTCGTTGGCCGTCGTCGTGGATGAATAGCATCGACTTCCTCCTCCCGCCTCGCTCTCGCGGCAAGTGATCTGGCTGCGCGGCCGCACGCGACTTCTACCACGGGCTGCTAGGGGCGGACAGCCCGCCGGGGAGCCGAGGCGACGTAGCGCCGCTCGTAATCGCCGTAGGCGGGAAGCAGCAGCGACCTGAGGCGGTCGTCGCGCCCGATGGCGAGGCCATCGACAGCCGCGACGGGCAACAGGTCGCGGGTTGAGGAACTGATGAACAGCCCGTCGGCACGGCTGAGATCGTCGAGGGTGAGCGCGCCTTCGCAGACGGTGACGCCGCCGACCTGGATCTGTTCGAGCAGCAGTTCGCGGGTGATTCCGGGCAGGCACCCGGAGGACTTCAGCGGCGGGGTCAGGACACGATCGCCGAATGCGGCAAAGATATTGGCCGAGGTGAGTTCGCTGACCTCATCGCGCTCGTTCAAGAGGATCACCTCGTCGAACCCCGCGGCATGCGCCTCCTCATACCAGATAAGGTTCAAGGCCCAGGACATGATTTTCGCGCCGGCGAAGCGGTTGCCGGAGTCGCGGGCGCGGGCGACGACGCCGAGATTGACGGCGCGGCCCCAATCGCCGCGATCGGCGGTGAAGGCGAAGAGTTCGATTTCGGTTGCCGGGACGGGGCCGGCCCACATGGTGCCGCGGTTGCGGCAGACGGTGACCCGAAGAGTTGAGTTCCACGCCTGGTTGGCTTCCACAAGCGTGAGCAGGGACTGCTCCAATTCGTCCGGCGTCCAAGGGAACATGACGCGCATCAGTTCGGCGTCGCGGCGCATGCGGGCCCAGTGGCGGGGAAAGGCGAACAGCACGCCTTCGACGACCTTGATGGTGGAAAAGACCCCCCAGCCGTTGAGCAGACCCACCTGGCCGGGCGAAAGAAACAGATCGCTCGAAGATCGGATCTCGTGGTTGTAAAGGAGCTTGGAGTGAATCACTGCTGATATTCTACCCAAGCCAGTCGGGGAAGCTCCTGGCGCGGTTCCTGACGGTGGCGAGAATCAGGTCGGCGACTCTGACGCGGCGGGCGATGAGCCGATCGAGCAATTGTTCGAGGCCGGCCTCGTTACCGTCGAGCCACCTTCTAGGGAGATCACGGTAGGCGGCGTCGACGACGCTTTGGGGGAAATGGCGGACCCAGTCGAGCCAGGGCTGGAAATCGTCGAGTGTACGGACGCCGGCGTAGACGCCGGGCCTCATGTAGACGCCCTGGAGCGGTGAATCGGCGAACTCCCAATGCGGCCCGTCGAAGGCGTAGCCGTTGTCGATCATCTGGGCGATGAAGCCTTTCTGCTGGGGGCCGGCATCGGATGAATCGATCCAATCGCGGATGCGGCGGCGGAAGAAGATGGCCTGGCGGGCGTCGGAGTTGCTGACCCACTTATCGAAGACGAGGGCGCCGCGGAAATCGGCGACGTTGTGGACCTGGGGGAGGAGGGAATCGGGGAGGAAGTCGTAGACGGCATCGGTGTCGGGATTGCCGGGGAAGCGGGAGCCGAGATGCCAGCCGGGCTCGACGGGTTTGCGTCCGCAGCCGAACTGGAAATGAACCTCCCCGCAGTCACGCAGAAAAGACCCTGGGACGTTGACTATTTCGAGATCGGGCGCGGCGATTTGGAGGTGCGCCAGGAGCCTGCCGGCGATCCACTCGTTGACGAGGATGCGGTTGTGCTGCGGGTTACCGACAAACTTGGTGACGAAGAAGGGCGGCTTTGGGAGGTCATCGGTCGCCAGCAGGTGCGCCTGCGCGCCGCCGCGCATCTTACGGACGAAACGCGTGGCATTCACAGGCATCTTCGACATTAGGATAATCTGTAATTCCAGGCCAGGTGTCGCCGGCCGGCGAAATCGAGCCTGACAATCCGACCGGAGGGAGACACGCCATCATGGAAGAGATGGAGAAGACGCAGGCGCCGCGGGCCGGCAAATCCAGCGACGAAGTGGCGCTGGAACTGATGAAGTTCATCGCCTCGGAAACCGGCTATGGCAAGTCCCAGGGTTCGGTCGGCTTCGCGGGCAAGAACGCGAAATCGGCAGACGAGCAGGTGGATGCGCTGCTGTCGCTGTTCGACCGTTGCCGGAAGGCCGTGCATCGGGATGCGGCCGGGTGACTATGCGGTGAGACGTGGTTGAGATGGGCTGCCAGCAGGCCGCCGGCAACACCGCCGTACCCGCACACCAAGCCCGCGGACTCCCACGTTGAGCCGGACATCGGCTTGCCGCCCGGCTGCCCCCCGCGCTGGTCTGGATCCGCCGGCGATGCCGTTGCCTGTGGTGAAGCCTCGCCAGCATTGCTTTCCGCGGCGGCTGATTCGGGTTCCGGGCGCGTCGTCGCCTGAGGCTAGAATGGAGATTACGCAACGAAGGGGGTACCCGTGCCAGGCCGAGAGAAGAGCATTGCTGAAACCGTGGACGAAGTGCTTGCCGCGTGGAAGGCGCGGGGCCTTCATCTTCCGCCCGCCGGCGGGCAGGGCGGCGATGGCATCTTCGCCACCGTGGATGAGGCGGTGCGGGCGGCCTCGGCGGCGCAGTTGCAGGTGGCGGCCGCGGGCCTGGACAAGCGCGGCAGGATGATTGAGACCATCCGCCGCCTGTGCGTCGAGCGGGCCGCCGAGTGGGCGCGAATTGAACTGGATGAGACCCGGCTCGGGCGCCTCGATCACAAGATCGAGAAACTCAAGTCCATCCCATCCGTGCGCGGCGTGGAGGCGCTCAAGACCGAAGCGCTCAGCGATTCGACGGGCCTTTGCGTCATCGAGCGCGCGCCCTGGGGCGTGATCGGCATGGTCCTGCCGGTCACCCACTCGATCCCGACGATGGCGAGCAATGCCATCAACGTGATCGCCGCCGGCAATACGGCCATCTTCAGCCCGCATCCCTCGGGCGCGAAGTGCGCCGCCATGGCCCTGCGCATCATGAACCGCGAGATCGCCAGGGAGACGGGCATCGAAAACGTCATCACCATGACGGCCGAACCGAGCTTGCGCGCGGCCGAGGAGATGTTCCGCCACCCCGGCGTCGCGCTGCTCTGCGTCACCGGCGGTCCGGCCGTGGTGAAGGCGGCGATGAAGCACGGCAAGCGCGTGATCGCCGCCGGTCCCGGCAACCCGCCCGTCGTCGTCGACGAAACCGCCGACCTGGATGCCGCCGCCGCCGCCATCATCGCCGGCGCATCGTTCGACAACAACCTGCTTTGCATCGGCGAAAAGGAAGTGTTCGTGGTGGCCTCGGTGGCCGACGCCTTCATCGCCGCCATGCGCCGCGCAGGGGCGGTCCAGTTGGATGCAGCGGCGATTGAACGATTGACCGGGGTGGCATTCCGTTTCGACGAGGGGCGAGGCCCTGGTTCGGCCCATCTCAAGAAAGAACTGGTCGGCAAGGATACGGCCGTGCTGGCGGCCGCCGCCGGCGTCTCCATCCCCGCCGGTACGCCGCTGCTGTTCGGGGAAACCGGCGAGGATCATCCCTTCGTTCAGGAAGAGCAGATGATGCCGTTCCTGCCCGTGGTCCGCGTCCGCGACGCCGACGCCGGGATTGCGGCATCGATCAAGGCGGAGCACGGATACCGCCACACGGCGCTGATCCACTCGCGCAATGTCGACACCGTCACCAAGATGGCGAGGGCAATGAACACAACGCTGTTCGTCCACAACGCCGCCTGCCCGGCCGCTCTCGGACTCGGCGGCGCCGGCTATCTGAGCTTCAGCATCGCCACCCCGACGGGCGAGGGCGTCACCACGCCGCTCACGTTCACCCGCGAACGCCAGATCTCGATCGGCGGGGCGCTGCGCATCATCTGACGCGCCCTCCGGCCGCGGCCCGAGATGCCGCCTTGGAAGGATGGCCTTGCGCCGCCGGACCTGCATCCGGGGGCCGCCGCCGGCTATCGGGCTCTTGTTCACTCGCCGCGGCGGTCCACGAGGCGTAGCCCCGGCGCGAACCTGCTCCGGGGATGGATGGTCCCGGTCCACGCCTGAAATCGGGTTGCCCAAGCATTCGGCGCGGCGCGGGCATATGATAACTGCGGGTTCCAATATGAAGCGCATAATCATGCTCATGGTTTTCGTCGCCGTGCAGGCGGCGGGCCAGGTTCAGGTGAAGGTCTCGGACAAGGTGGTCACGCCGCGGTTCACGGGGGTCGGCTTTCACGCCGAGTTCTTCATGACGACGATCACGCCGGAGTTCTTCGACCAGGTTGTCGCCAAACGCTGGAAGGAGTTGAATCCGGGCTTCGCGCGGGTGTTCCACCGCTGGGCGCCGGGTCCTGCCGCCGCGCGCGACCAGGCGGCGCTGGACGGCTATTTGAAGCAGTTCCTGTTTCTGAAAGAGGCCACCGGCACGGAGGTCTATTTCACCACCGGCGCGCCGAAGGACATCAAGCCGGGCGCCGGGCGCGAGGCCTATGCGCGGGCCGTGGCCGATGAGCTTGAGTACATCATCAAGGGCGGCGCGACGAACATGACCACCTACTGCATGTCGAACGAGCTGACGATGGGCGCGTGGGCGGCGATGCTCAAGGACCTGGACAAGTTCAAGGACTACCACCGGCTGATCCACGCCGAACTGAAGCGCCGCGGCCTGAAGGTCGATCTGCTGGCAACCGATGCATCGCCCATCAGCAACTGGAACACGATCGAATGGGCGGCGGCCAATATGGATGACGTCACCGGCGTCTACGGCGGCCACCACTACGCCAACCAGCATCCGCCCGAGGACCTGACGTTCTACGACTGGTTCCGCGAGAAGAACGCCTGGGGCGTGGGCATCGCCAAGGCCAAGGGCAAGGAGTTCATCCTGGGCGAATTCGGTCCGGCGCAGTTCATCCAGAACAAGTACGGCGTGCGCTGGGACACCTGCCGCTACTACGGCACGGCGCGCGAACCGCTGGCCGGGCTGCAACTGGCAGAGGCGGTGCTGGCGGCGATGAACGGCGGCGTGAGGGCGATGGGCTACTGGACGTTCATGGACTATCCGGACAACGAGCAGTCGACGAGGATCAATCAATGGGGGCTGTTCAAGTCGCTCAAGAACGGCGGCGAGCTGAGGACGATGTACTACCCGTACGGGCTGTTGACGAAGTATTTCCGGGGGCCGGCGAAGGTGATGGAGGTGGCGACGACCGACCCGAAGGTGCGGGCGGCGGCCGTGCGGCATGAGGCGGGGACGTGGTCTGTCGCCATCATCAACCGCAACGAGAAGGAGACGGCGGTTTCGGTGGCGCTGCCCGGCAAGGCCGATAAGCCGTGGCGGAAGTACGAATACCTGGTGGCGGCGCCGCCGAAGACCGAGGACGGCGACCTGCCCGGCCCGTCGGGCACGGTGAAGGCGCTGAAGGACAAGGTGAAGCCGCTGTCGCTGACCATCTACACGACGGCCTATGAAGACGAAGCGCCGGCGCCGGTGACGGAACTCAAGGCCGAGCGTTTCCACAGCACGAAGATCCCGGGCGCGTTCGCCTGGGCGCAGCGGGTGACGTGGAAGCCGAGTGCGTCGAAGGATGTGATCTACTACCGCGTGTTCCATGGCGACGAGCGCGCCGGGTCGACGGCGACGGCGGAGTTTGTCGATGAAGACTCGCACCGCAAGCCGGGCATCAGGTGGCGGGTGGTGGCCGTGGATTCATCGGGCAACGCCAGCGCGCCCGTGGAGTGCGAGCGGGGCCAGTAATCAGCCGAAGACGGCGCGGACCCTTTCGAGGAACCGGGCCACTTTTTCCCGCGGGTCGCCGGCGCCGAGGGTTTCGATGGGCAGCACGCCGCGGTAGCCGCCCTTGTCGATGATCGCCTTGACGCGCTTGAGGTCTGTCGGGACTTCCTTGGCCCCGTACCAGACCGATTCCTTGAGCTGCCAGGAGACGGCGTATGGGAGGAGTTTTTCGATCTCCTCATAGGCGTCGGCCATGCGGAGGCTGCCGACGTCGAGGATGACGCCGAACCAGTCTGAGTTCACCGCTTCGACGATGCGGATGGTTTCGGCGGCGGTTTTGGCGAAGTCGTGGTGGTTCTGGAGGCCGACGATGACGCCGTGGCGGGCGCCGTGTTCGGCGCACTCCTGGAAGGCGGGGATCATCCAATCGAGGGTCTTGTCGAACGTTGTGCCCGCGGCGACTTTCTGGCCGGTGAAGACGCGGATGACGCCGGCGCCCATGAGCGATGCGGCCTCGATCCACTGTTTCACCATGGCGATGTCGCGGGCGCGGGCGGCGGGGTCCGTGACGGCAAAGTCGTTGCGGACGCCGGCGCCGCAGATGGTGACGCCGTTGAGGAACGCGCGGCGCTTGAGGGCATGGATGACGGCGGGCGAGGGAGCTTTGGGGTAGCCGTCGAAGTAATAGCCGGTGGCGTCGAGGCCCTGGATGCCGTGGCGGGCGCAGTAGTCGACGACGCCGTTCCAGTCGATCGACTTGTCGCGCAGCGGCTGGTTGAACGAGTAGGCGTTGAGGGCCAGGCGGATGCCCGTGCCTGGAACGCGGGCGGCGGGAATGCGCGGCGCGGCGATTGCGGCGGCGGGGGCGGTGAGCGATGCGGCGACGAATCCGCGGCGGGTGAATGGGATAGACATGGAGACTCCTGTCGCGACTGATCTCAGGCCAGCCAGTATATCGGAGCCGCGGTTACTTCTGCGCCGGCTGGACGGGGAAGCGGCCGAGGGGCCCGGCACGGAGGATGATCTGCTTTTCGGCCGGGAAGGGATCGACGATCAGGTAGCCGCCGGCGGCTTCAGCAACCGAGGGATCGGGGGCGAGGAAGAAGCCGAGTTCAAAGTAGACGGCGGCTTCGGCAAGCGCGGATGGCGCGGGCTGGTCGTAGGGGGTGAAGATCCTCAACGGCAGCATGAGGTCGAGCTTCTCGACGACGGCCTGTCCGGGTTCGACCCTGGTGACGTAGGGGACGTCGGGCTTTTCCACCCTCATGCCGCGAGGCGCCGGAATGATCTTCTTGCCGAGGATGATGGAGCCGCCGGAGGGCTCGACATAGACCAGGTTCGGGTCCGGTTCGGGTCCGCCTGACGGGCCCGTCTTGTGGACGACATTGAACAGGAAGGCGGTCCTGTTCGAGCGGTTGCGAAACTCGTAGCCCAGAAGCAGCGACGTGGGCGAGGCCTGGATGGCGACGCGGAGGTCGCAGTCCTGGGCCGTGGCCGACAGGGTTCCGGGCGGCTGGGCATTCTGCATCGTCGACATCTCAGGCAGTTTCCTTTCGCTAGTCTGGCAACACGGCGCCGCGAACGCCAGCAGGACCAAGGCGGAGACTCCATTGTTCAGCATGGTATTGCATCAGTACCACGGGCGCTCGGGCTGAGGCGGCGGCCACTCCTTGCGGATCTTGTTCTCGGTGTATGGTCCGCCGTCACGGGGCGGAATGCCGACGGTTTCGAGTTCGTCGATGTAGGTCTGGGCCTTTTTTGCCGGATCGGTGGGGTCGGGCTTGTTGTCGTTGTCAGCCTTGTCGTTGCTCAAGGTACCCTTGGCGGCCTGCGTGGAATGGATCAGTTCGTGGGCAAGAGCGATGGCCGGAGGACGGGTTTGCCAATCCGCGGGCCCGAGGCTTTTCTTGTCGGGGTTGTAGTTGACGGTGGAGCCGGAGCCAGGCCCAGGCGTGCCGTCGGCTTTTTTCTCCCCGGCGGCCGGGTAGGCGCAGGAGTTGCCGCCCGTGGTTTTCTGGATTTTGACGGGCTTGTCGCCGTTGCCGAGTTCCTTGAGCAGTTTTTCGCCGGTGGGGGTGGAGGCGATCTGGCCGAGCGAGAACAGGGTTTTCATCTTGAATTCCATGTCGCCGGTGATGGTGATCGACTTGCCGACCAGGATGTCGCCGTTGGGCTGGACCATGACATCCATGCCGGCGATATTCGCCGCTGGGGGGGCAGCAGCCGCGGCGCCAGCTCCGGCTCCAGCCGCGGCGCCCGCGGCACCGGCGCCGCCGGCGCCGCCTCCTCCGCCCGAACCGCTGTTGCCGACGAGTACGGTGGGGCAGCCCATGGTGATCTTGTTGGGGGGGCCGACGGCCTCGATGATGGTGTCGCCCTGGCGGCAGGCGGGCATGTTGTTGATCAGAACCGTCGGGCTGCCGTCGATGACCAGGCCGGGGCCGTGGGGCGGGATGGGCAGCGGCGTGGTGCACATATGGATGTCGGCCATGCCGCCGGCCATGGCGGAGATGGCCGAGCCCATGGAGGCGGCGACAGTCGCTTTCACGGTTTCCTCGGCCGCCTTGGCGGCGGGCGCGCCGGGCGTGCCGGCGGCAGCCAGGGTAGCCGCCTCGGCCGTCTTGATCGTGGTGTCGGCCACCTTCTTCATGGCGTTCAGGGCGGAGGCCACGGCGGCCGGGATGCCGCGCCAGGCGGGCAACATGGCGATGATGGTGTTGGGGCTGCCGGGACCGCCGGTAAGCACGGGCGGCAGCGGGTGAGCGACTGGATCGGTGAGTCTGGCTGCTGGCGGCATCTTAAATCGTGCTGTCCCCCATTTTGCACCAAAGCCCGCGCCGGGTCACGCAACAAATTGACACTCCCGGCAAGGCAGGCGTTGCGTCATGGTTAGCGTGAAAACGGGCCGCAATCCATCACCGGGCGGCGCGGGGCCTGGAGGCGTGGAACCTGTGGCCGTCGAGATGGGCGTTGAATTCGCAGCCCACCATGGCGGCCAGGCTGAGCAGCCACAGCCAGACCATGAGAGCGATGACGGCGCCGATGGAACCATAAAGCACGTTGTAATCGGCGATGTTGCGGACATACCAGGTGAACAGGATGGTCAACAGCAGCCACAATGAGGCCGCCAGCCAGGCGCCGGGCCAGATTTTGCGTCCCTTCGGCCCGGCGGGTCCGAAGAAGTAAAGCATGCCGGCCGCGGCCACCATGGCGACGAAGCCGAGCAGCACGTTGACCGAATAGCTCAGCACGCGGATGCCGCCGCGCAGGGTCTCTCCAGTGTCGAGGAAGCCGAGCTGCTGGAACAGCCAGGTTTCGGCCTTGACGCCGAGCAGCATCATGGCGCTGACGCCGACCACGGGCAGGATGGCGGCGACGACAAGCCAGATGGCGACGAGGCGCTGGCGGACCGTGCCGCGGCCGTGGGGCCTGCCGTAGGCGGCCTGGAAGGCGTCCAACAGGCTGCTGGTGACGCCCGACGCCGCCCAGATCGACAGCAGGCCGGCGATCAGCGGCAGCGTCAGCGGTTTGGCGCCGCGCTCGGCCATCTGGTAGCGGATCAGGTCCTCGATGCCCGGCGGCGCGGCCTGGAAGACGAAGGCGACGATACGGCGGGAGACGGCCGCCGCGTTGGCCTGGATCAGCAGCGTGGTGACGGTGGTCAGGATGGGGAAAAAGGCGAGCAGGGCGGAGTAGGCCGCGCCTTTGGCGTAGCCCAGGCCGCCGTGCTTATAGGTCCCCCACGAGGCCCTGCGAAAACAGACCAGCCATCTCTTCCAGTGCCGCACGTCCATACGATCTTGGCGCACTCGAGGCGTCTTCGACAAGCGAGGCCGGGATGCGGGGAGGCGAGACGCGGCGCCGTCAAGAGGCGGGAGGGGCGGGACGGCCGGGGCCGCCGGAGGGCGACCAAACGAACTCCCAAGCTCGAAAGTTTAAGCTAAATGGTTTGTTATCTACAACTTGAGAAGACAAGAAAAAGTCGATAGGAATTGTGTAGATCAAAGGAGGCGGGGCGCCGGAGGATGCGGAGGCTCTGGCGGGGGTGGGGTGATGTGTAGAATTCTACGTGGAATTCCACGGATACGAATCGGTGCGGATTGATCCGGCGTCATGGAGGCGGGCGGATGGGGGACGGGCGGGGCGCGGAGAATTCCACGTAGGATTCTCCAGAAAGCGGACGGTGAGGCGGCGGAGAAGCGGCGGCGGGAGCCTTCGGTGGCGTGTTCCTCTATGCATTGGCGGCCGCCGCCGGGCCTGTGCGCGCTTAAGGTTTCGCCGGTGCGCACCTGCCGGTGCAGACGGTTTCGGCGACCTTACGCAACTCGCCCAGACGGCCGCTGCCGTCGGCGGCGGGGCGCTGGATGGAGAGGGTTTCCGTGATGCCAGCCGCGCCGATGGTCTTTTCCACCACCTGGCGCTCGCGGATCTGCAACTGCCCGGTGGCCGGACGGCCCGGGGCCGCCGTGCCGTAGACATCGGAGACGGTCACCTCGCCGGCGGCGGTTACGGTGGTGGTGGAAACCACCTGTTTCGAGAGCGACAGCCGCCCGGTGGTGGCCGATTCGAACTCGTCGACCTGCTTCACCGTTTGACCGCCGGTTTTCGACACGCGCTCGACCACCCTGGACGCCTCGGCAAACCGGCCGTTGGCGTCAGGCAGGTAACTGGTCTCGTCGCGTTCGGAGCGGTCCTGGCCCGTGGTGATCCTCGCCTCCCGCCTCTCGATGGTTTGAAACGTGCCGCTGATGGTAGGCCGGTCGATGAGGGTGGTAACGGCGACGGCGGAGGAACCGGCTGGTTCGGTCTGTTCGACGACGCGCTCGGCGAGCGCCATGCGGCCGTTGAAGTCGCCGCGGTAGACCGTCTTCGATAGCGTCTGGCGGCCACTGCCAAGATCCGTGGTTTCAATGACTTCACGCTCCAGCGGCAGCTTCGATCCGTCGCCCGAGAAGCGCTGGATGAGCCGCTCCACCGTCTTCACCCCGCCCTGCTGGCTGATGAGGCGTTCCTCGACGCTTTCCAGCGGCGCCTTGCGGCCGTTGAGGTTCTCGACGCTGGCGCTGGCCGCCCCGGCCGCCGAACTTGAGGCGGACCAGGGCACGCGCCGGCCTTCCAAATCAAAGACATAGGTCCGGCTTTCGGACTGGCCCCAGAGGGCGATCGGCAAGGCAAACAGGACGGCAATGGCGGATTTCATCACATCTATCCATCGACGCCCGAGGGCTATCGCTTTAGGGCTGTCAGGAGGGGAGAGACCACGGAGGAGCCATGGAATAGCCAGTCATTGTATACTGGCCGCAGCCCGAAGCCAAGAGGGTGGATTCGGGGGGAGGAGGTTTGCGTTGCTGGTGCGTCTACTGCTCGGCTTGTTCTTCGCGGCGATGTCGTTCATCCCCATCAGAGGCGCGGTCAAAAGCCTCGCCCGTTGGGGGGATCTCGCGCCGGGCTTTCAAGGTTACCTGCTGGCCATTCTGGCGGGCGGGGTGGCGCTGGCTGCCGCAGCGGTGGTGATGATGCTCGGCGAGCGTTGGAAGACCGCGGGCTGGAGGAGCGCGGTGTTCGGGCTGCTGGCGTTCGGGATAGCACTGGTGGCCGGCACCGCCACGGGGGACATCCCCTGCAACGGCCCCAGTTGAGCGCGAAGCAACTTCACCGGCGGTGGAGTCTACTGTCTGTTAGGCCTGATGGGTGTCCCGAAGGCGATGAATCGGGCCCAGTCAAGATGAGGCGTTCATAGCCCGCCGCGGCGGCGCGCGCCGGCTGGCGCACCGATGGGTGACGCCCGGGGGCCGGGCGGATGGTCCTGTCCTGGGGGCCGAGTGTGCCGGCGAGCGTTTCTCCCGTAAACTGGAAGTACCCCGCCCTGGGTTCTTATGAAGCGATTCTATATCGAAACGTTCGGCTGCCAGATGAATGTCCACGACTCGGAGAAGGTGGTGGGCACGCTGGAGCGCCGCGGCTACGAGATGGTGGAGACGCCGGAGGCGGCGGATCTGGTGCTGTACAACACGTGCAGTATCAGGGACAAAGCCGAGCAGAAGGTCTTTCACCGGCTCGACCAGTTCAAACGGGAAGCGGGGGCGGGCAAGGTGTTCGGCGTGCTGGGCTGCGTGGCGCAGCAGGAGGGCGAGCGGATTTTCGAGCGGGCGCCGCATGTGAGCCTGGTGGTTGGCTCGGCCAGCTACACGAAGCTGCCGGAACTGCTGGTGCAGATTGAACGGGGCGAGAGGCGGGTGGCGGGGCTGAGCCTGGACACCGGGGACACGTTCGAGACCGAGCATACGCGGCGGGACAATCCGCACCGGGCTTACATCACGATTATCGAGGGCTGCGACAAGTCGTGCGCCTATTGCGTGGTGCCGTTCACGCGGGGCGGGGAACGCAGCCGGGCGTCCGGCAGCGTACTTGCCGAGGCGCTCTCGCTCGCCCAGTCGGGCTACACGGAGATCCAGTTACTGGGCCAGAACGTGAACAGCTACCGCGACCCGTCGGCGGCGGGCTGGAAATTCGCTGAATTGCTTGAGGCCGTGGGGCGGGTGGAGGGGATCCGGCGGGTGAGGTTCACGACGTCGCATCCGCGGGATTTCACGCGCGACATCGTGGACGCCATCGACCGGACCGAATCGCTGTGCAACCAGGTGCACCTGCCGGTGCAGAGCGGATCGACGGCGGTGCTGGCGGCGATGGCGCGGCAGTACACGCGCGATGAGTATATGCGGCGGATCGAGTGGCTGAAGTCGTCGAAACGCGAGATCGCGCTTTCGACCGACATCATCGCCGGCTTCCCCGGCGAGACGGAAAAGGATTTTGAAGACACGCTGCGGCTGCTCGACGAAGTGCAATACGACTCGATTTTCAGCTTCAAGTACTCGATGCGGCCGAACACGCCGGCGCTGGAGTTGGGCGATCACATTCCGGAGGAAGAGAAGGGCCGGCGGCTGGCGATCCTGCAGGAGAAGCAGCGGGGCATTCAACTGAGCCGTAACGCGGCGCTGATCGGGACGGTGGAGGAGGCGCTGGTGGAGGGGTTCAACACGAAGTCGGGCCAGTGGATCGGCCGGACGTCACAGAACCGGGTGCTGAATTTCACATACCCCGATGGCCCGGACGGCGCGCAGCCGGGACGGCGGGAGATGATCGGACGGTACTTCCCGGTGCGGGTGACGCGAGCGGGGCCGAATTCGCTGGCCGGTGAGTTCTCGCCGGTCCAATGAAGACGCAACCAAACGGACTTGTGTGCCGCCTAAGATGGGAGTAAGGGAGGACGCTGCAATGGAAGTGGAAATGAAGATCAGGGGCCTGATGATGGACCCGGTCACGAACATGCCGATCGTGATCCTGCGCGACACCAGCGGCGACACCGTTCTCCCCATCTGGGTGGGCATTTTCGAGGCCAACGCCATTGCGCTGGAGATCGAGAAAGTCACCACGCCGCGGCCGATGACGCACGATCTGGTGAAGAACGTGCTGTTCGGGCTGGACGCGACGCTGCGCAAGGTGGTGGTGAGCGAGTTGAAGGACGATACGTTCTATGCCGTGATCTGGGTGGAGAAGGGCGGCGAGATGGTCAGCATCGATTCGCGTCCGAGCGACGCGCTGGCGCTGGCGCTGCGCATGGACTGCCCGATCTACGTCGAGGAGCAGGTGCTGAAGACGTCGAAGTCGACGCAGACGGTGAGCGACAAGAACGTCAACGAAGAGCTGAAGCGGTGGCTGGAAGGGCTGAACGACGAGGATCTGGGCCGTTACAAGATGTAGGCCGCGATGGACCCGGAAGTTCTGTCAAAACTGCAACGGATTGCCGAAGCCGGCATCGGGATGCTGCCCGTGGCTGAGCTCGCGAACCATTTCATCTTCACGCGCGACGGCATGGCGGTGCTGGTGGAGCGCCGGGGCGAGGGCTTCGGGGGCATCGGGTCGCCGGGGAGGATCACGGAGCGCGGCTTCGAGCCGCTGATATCGGGCGGGGGCAGGGAAGCGTTCGTGTTCAAGGGCGGCGAGGAAGCGGCGACGGCGGCGGAGGCCGATGCGGCGCGGCGGCTGCTGGCCGATCTCAGGCCGGCGATCGAATAGCGGGCGGGCAAGAAAAAAGACCGGATCCGCCTTGGGGTGGCGAGTCCGGCCTTTCCATTCAAGGCTTGCGGGTGAGCTTACTTCTTCTTGGCCGCGCCCTTCTTGGCCGGAGCGGCGCGCTTGGCGGGCGGCGTGGGCTTGGGCCAGCCGATGATGTCCTTGGCGTCGACCTCGAAGGTGACCATGAACGGATCGGGGGTGAATCCCACCGGAACGCCGGAGAACTCGATCACGGCGCCGGGATCGATCTTCGGCTGCGGCGTTTCGAACTTCAGGGTGGCTTCGCTCATTTCGGCCTGGGAGATGCCGACGACGACTTCCCTGACGGCGGTCGATTTCGGGTTCACGGTGACCACGGAAACGACGGTGCCCTTGAGTTTTTCGATCTTCTGGCCGGCGACTTCGATGCCGCCCGGGATCTGGGCTTCCTTGACCGAGGAATCGAAGTAGGACTGGCCGTCGGGGCCGGAGAGGCCGCGTTTCATCTTCACCCAAACGGCGAGCTGCGGGTTGGTGCTTTCCAGTTCCTTTTCCTGGGCCTGGAGGATTTCGTCCTGGGACAGGATCTTGAAGCCGGGGGGGACAACCGCATTGGCCTTGGCGAGGGCGACAACTTCGTCCATTTTGTCCTTGCCGCCGTGGAAGTTGACGTAGTTTTTCTCGAACGAACGCATCACCTGGTCGCGGGCGGCCTGGGGCAGAGCGCCCTGGCCGTCGTAGGAAGCGGCGCGGGCGAAATAGAACAGCGCCTGGGACTGCTTCTCGATCTTGCGCTGGCGGGCGATGACGGTGCCAGCCCAGAGGGCCGCCTGGGCGTCGGCGGGGTTGCGCTTGAGCGCTTCTTCGAGGTGCTGTTCGGCTTCCTCATGCTTGTTGGCGGTCATGGCCACCCAGCCGAGGGTGCGGTAGCCGATGGACTCCATCGAGAGACGATTCGTTTTCCAGTCTTCGTCGCTGACTTCGGGCTTTTTCTTGGAGGGATCGAAGGTTTCGTCCATGATGCCGAGGAACGCCCTGGCGTATTTTTCGCCGTCGGCCAGCGCGGCTGGGGAAGTGTCGTTGAGGCTGACGGTGAGCAGATTGATCCAGTAGAGCGAGAAGAACGCCTTGGGGTGGGCGGCGGCCATCTTCTTGGCCGCATCCATCATTTCCTTGGCCTTGCCCAGCCCCTGGTAGGTCTGGACGATCAACTGATGCCGGGCTTCGGCGTAGTCGGTTTGGGGGTATTTTTGCTCCCAGCTCTGCAGGAGCCCGAGCTTGGTGTTGTTGTCCTGGGTCTTCAGGATCGAGTCATAAAGATCGTACTCGGCCCGGTCCTTCCACTGGGGCTGCTTGGCCTGACCCCAAAGACCGAGGCTTCCAACGGCGCCCAGCACCAATACAGCGGTCAAACGCTTCATTGAAAACAGCACACTCGCCTCCTACATTCGGTTGATTCGAGCATCGACGTCCTCAGGCCCGGATAGGCCGCCGCGGCCATGCGTCAAACACTATTCGCACTTGGGGAGTATACCGGAAGTCAAGTTCCTCAAGCAACCGCCACCAGCGACTCCCAAAAACCGCCATGGGCCGGCGGCCCGCGGGCCATTCCAACCCGCTATCCCAATCACGATCAACGGCAGCCGGCCGCAGTTGATTAGATGCCGGCTGGGCGTCTCTTGTTCCCCAAAACGGAGCCGCGAAGGCCAAGCGCGGCGCGCGCATGGCATGTTAAACTTTTCTGATTCATGCGTTACGTCGACCTTGGGGTCATTTGCGTCTACCTGATTGGCATTACGTGGTTTGGCGCCCACTTCAGAAAGTCCCAGAAGAGCCTGAAGGACTATTTCCTCGGCGGGCGGTCCACGCCATGGTGGGCGATCGCGTTTTCGATCGTCTCGGCCGAAACCTCGACGCTCACCGTCATCGGCACGCCGGCGCTGGCGTTTTACGGCAACTACGGCTTCCTCCAGGTGGTGATGGGCTACCTGCTGGCGCGCATCGTGATCTCGTCGCTATTCCTGCCCCATTATTTCAAGGGCGAACTGTACACGGCCTACGAACTGATGCAGCGGCGATTCGGGCTGAGGCTGAGGCGGCTGACCGCGGGGCTGTTTCTGGTGCTGCGGGCGCTGGCCGAGGGCGTGCGGGTTTTCGCGATATCCATTGTCGTGTCGATCGTGCTGGGGATGGGCGAGGTGCCGTCGATCATCGTGATCGTCGGCCTGACGCTTTTCTACACGTTCGAAGGGGGCATGACGGCGGTGATCTGGACCGACGTGGTGCAGATGGTGCTGTACGTGGCCGGGGCGATCGTGAGCCTGCTGGTGATCCTGGACCACATCCCGGGGGGACTGCCGTACGTTCTGGAAGCCGCCTCGCAGGCGGGCAAGCTGCAGGTGTTCGATTTTGGCTTCGACCTGTCCTGGGCATTCTTCGGCAAGACCTACACTTTCTGGGCGGGGGTGATCGGCGGCTGCTTCCTGACCACGGCGAGCCACGGCACCGAGCAGTTGATGGTGCAGCGGCTGCTGGCCGCGCGGTCGCAGGGCGAGGCGCGGCTGGCATTGTTCGCCTCCTGGGGGGTGATCTTTTTCCAGTTTTCGCTGTTTCTGCTGATCGGCACCGTGTTGTGGGTCTACTACCGGGATTCGGGGCTGACCCCGCCGTCGCCGCCGGACCGGATCTACCCGCAGTACATCTGGAGCAACCTGCCGGTGGGCGTCGCGGGGCTGGTGATCGCGGCCATCCTGGCGGCGGCGATGTCGAACCTGTCGGCGGCGCTGAACTCGCTGGCCTCGACCACGATCATGGATTTCTACAAGCTGCGGCGGCCGTCGATGGCCGAAGGCCACTACCTGAAGCTGGCCAAGCTGGCGACGCTGGCGTGGGGCGGGGTGCTGCTGGGCATCGGCATCCTGGCGCGACATGTGGACTCGGTGCTTGAGGCCGGGCTGGGCATCGCGTCGATTCTCTACGGCGCGCTGCTGGGCGTGTTCCTGCTCGGCCTGCTGAACAAGCGGGCGTCGGAGAGATCGGCGATGATCGGCATGACGGCGGGCATAACCGTCAACCTGGTGATCGCCATCAACAGATTCGCGCTGTGGTTTCCGCCTATCGCATGGACGTGGTATGTCCTGATCGGCACCACGCTGACTGTTGCCGTTTCGCTGGCGGCCTCGGCGGTTCTGGACCGGGAGAAGCGGGTTGCCTGAACTGCGGCGCGACCTCGGGCCGTGGGCGGCGTCCTGCATGGTGGTCGGCACGGTGATCGGTTCGGGCATCTTTCTGGTGCCGAAGACCATGATCCTCGAGACCGGCACGCCCGGGCTGGTGTTCGCCGTCTGGGTGTTCGGCGGACTGCTCACCCTGGCCGGCGCGCTTACGTACGCCGAAATGGCCGCCATGATGCCGGAGGCCGGCGGCGAATACGTCTACCTGCGGGAAGCGTATGGGCCGTTCTGGGGCTTTCTCTATGGCTGGACGCAGATTTGGGTGGCCAAGAGTTCGTCGATCGCCACGCTGGCCACCGGCTTCTTCCTCTATCTGGCCTATTTCAACCCGGCACTGGAGGGCGTGCTGTTCCGGATCCCGCTGCCGATCGGGCCCGATGGCGGCCCGCTGGAGATCCAGACGGGCCAGATTCTGGCCATCGCCGTGGTGCTTGGATTGGCGGTGATCAACTACTTCGGCGTCCGCGCCGGCGGCCAGGTCCAGGTGGCCACCACTATCGCCAAGGTCGCCTTCATCGCCATGGTGATCGTGATCGGGCTGTTCAGCGGCTCCGCCGACGCCTCGAACTTCGCGACATCGATCCCGGCGCGCGGCGGATTGGCCGGATTCATCGCCGCATTGGTGGCCGCGCTGTGGGCCTATGACGGCTGGAACAACCTGAACATGGTCGCCGGCGAGGTGAAGAACCCCCAGCGCAACCTGCCGCGGGCGCTGATCTACGGCACGCTGCTGGTGATGATCATCTACCTGCTGACCAACCTGGCCTATTTCTCGGTGCTCACGGCGGCCGAAGTCGGGGCCAATGACCGCGTCGCCGCCGAAATGATGCGGCGCATTCTGGGCGGTCCCGGGGCGGCGGCGGTCTCGGTGGCCGCCATGGTCTCCATATTCGCCGCCCTGAATGGGTCGATCCTGTCGGGCTCCCGCGTGCCGTACGCCCTGGCGAACGACAAGCTCTTCTTCAAGGCATTCGGCCGGGTGAACCAAGCCCACCACACGCCGGGCTTTTCGATTCTGGCGCTGTCGGCGTGGTCGTGCGTGCTGGTGCTTTCGGGCCGCTATGAACAGCTTTTAACGATGGTGATCTTCCCTTCGTGGATCCTGTACGGCATGGCCGCGGCGGCGGTGATCGTCCTGAGGCGGAAAAAGCCGCACGCCGAGAGGCCCTACCGCACGCTGGGCTATCCGGTTGTGCCGGTATTGTTCGTGCTGGCAGCCTTGCTGCTTCTGGCCGTGACGCTGGTGAATTCGCCGCGAGAATCCGGCCTTGGGCTCATCATCATTGCGGCCGGCTATCCCTTCTATCGGTACTGGAAACGCCTCGCGGAACCACGCTGAGGGCCCATTCTTACCCTTGTAGTAAATGTTCCTTGTTCTGAATTTGTAACAGAACGCTTGAAATGCGCTCTGGATTGCGGTAGAAGAGAGCGTAGGGCGTCGATGTCTATAAATTCTGTTCCGAAAACGGAACAGGCTGCCCGGAGGCGGCTAAATCCCAGACGGCGTCCCAGGGAGCGAACCGATGGACGTGATGAAAATTCTGAACGATCTGCGCCAGGAACGCGAGATTATCGAAGAGGCCATTATCACCTTGGAGCGGCTGGCCCGCGGCCAGGGCAAACGGCGTGGCCGTCCGCCGGCATGGATGGCCGCCTTGCGCGACCGGGAGAAGCTGGAAGCGGGCGGCGAGGCGGAAGCGGCGGAAGCGGCGGCGCCGGTCAAGCGCGGCAGGGGTGGGAAGAGAGCAGGAAAAGGGTCGGAGGAGTAAGCTGTACGTCTGCCGCCCGAGCGGCGGCAACGATGGCGGTTCGGGCTGGGAGAGGCAGCTGAGGCAGCCGTTCCCAGCCCTTTTTCTATTCCCTATTTATATAGTAGGTATTGGTTCCTACGGCGGGCGAACGCGGCGGCTGCCTCCTGAAGGCGCGGTTCGAGAATTCTTGGGTCGATCCCCTTCTGAATGCCGTCGATGGCCTCCTGATTGCCGATGAGCCTGGCGTTGGCATTCCAGTCAATGGTACCCGGATGGAGCTTCTCGATCGCCGCGGCGATCTCCAAACCGAGGCGGAGAGCCGAGAATCCTTCCCTGTCGGTGAGGACGATTCTGACGCCGGAGACGGATTTGCCCGCCAGATTCGAAGTGGCGGGCTTGAATTCGACCGGATAGAACCGGACGCCTGGGACCATCCGCTTGTTCAGGAGCAGGGCGACGGCGCGGCCGTCCATCCAGTCGGCGCCGAAGAGCTCGAACGGGGTCTCGGTGCCGCGCCCGACCGAGTAGTTTTTGGCGTACTCGGCCATGGCGACGCCGGTATAGAGCAGCGCGGCGTTGAGGCTGCGCATGTTGGGCGAGGGATCGACCCAGGTGAGTCCGGTTGAGTCCCACCAGTCGGCGCGGCGCCAGTTTTTCATTTCGACGACGGTGAGATTGGCCTTGATGCCGGCCTCGGCGTTGATCATGCGGGCGAGCTCGCCGGTGGTCATGCCGTGGCGCAGGGGCATGGGATGGATGCCGACGAAGGAGATTTTGCCGGCGTCGAGCATGGGGCCTTCGACATAGATGCCGGTGATGGGATTGGGTCTGTCCAGCACGACAAACTCGATGCCGGCCGAGGCGGCGGCTTCCATGGCGTTCTTCATGGTCGAAATGTAGGTATAGAACCGTGCTCCGATGTCCTGGATGTCGAACACGAGCAGATCGAGGCCTTCGAGGTGTTCGGGCTTGGGCTTGCGGTCCTTGCCGTGGTAGAGGCTCCAGATGGGCAGGCCGGTGGCCTGGTCCCTGGCGTGGCCGACGTTTTCGTGATCCTCGGTTCCGGCGAAGCCGTGTTCGGGAGAAAAGAGCGCCTTGAGCCCGACGCCGCCGGCGAGCATGGCGTCGATATTGCGCTTGCCGTCGCGGGTGCGGCCGGTATGGTTGGTGATGAGCGCCGCCTTTTTGCCCTTCCAGCGGGCGAAGCCCTCGGAGACGAGCACGTCGATGCCAGTCTGGACCTCGGCGGAGCGGGCCGTGTGGCGGCGAACGGGGGTATAGGCGCTGACTTCGCCGTAGCCGGTGAGCGAGACGTCCTGGCGCGTAAGCCCGACGGCGGCGGCGACAATGGTGGCCACCTTCGAACGGAGCGGGCTGATGGCCGGCCGCGGATTCGGATGGACGGAGTTGGCGAGCAGGATCACATAGCTTTTCGAAACCGGGTCCATCCAGACGGATGTGCCGGTGAAGCCGGTGTGGCCGAAGCTGCCGATGGGATACAACTCGCCGCGGTTGGAGGAGAACGGCGAGTCCATGTCGAAGCCGAGGCCTCGCAGGGCGGTCTGGTGGGGCGGGGAATTGGGCTCGGTGAATTTCTTCACGGTGGCTGAACTCAACACGCGCACGCCGCCGAGGACGCCGCCGTTGAGCATCATCCGCGCCCAGCGCGAGAGGTCGCGGGCGGTGGTGAACAGTCCGGCGTGGCCGGCGACGCCGCCCATGTAGCGGGTTGTCGGGTCGTGGACGACGCCGCGCAGGATATTGCCGTCAGTCCGTTCGGTGGGCGCGATGAGCGGCTTCCATGCGGCGGGCGGCAGGAACCGGCTGTGCGTCATGCGGAGCGGTTTGAAGATGTTTTCGGCGGCGAATTCGTTGAGCGGCTTGCCCGAGGCCACGCGAACGATCTCGCCCAGCAGGATGAAGCCGATATCGCTATAGATCATCCGGGCGCCGGGTTCGGCCACGGGCACGTCAACCAGCGCCTTTTCGACGCCGGTTTCGTAGCCGGACCACTCGGGCTTGAGATCGACATCCGGGCGCAGGCCCGAATAGTGGGTGAGCAGATGGCGCACGGTGACGTCGCTCTGGCCGGCCTGGAATCCAGGTAGATAAACCGTCACCCTGTCGGCCAGGCGGACCTTGCCCTGTTCGACCAGTTTCATGACGGAGGACGTGGTGGCGACGATCTTGGTGACCGAGGCGGCGTCGAAGATGGTGTCCAGCGTCATCCTTTCCTTCTTTGGTTCGAGCGAGCGGTAGCCGTAGGCCTTGTAGTGGAGGATGCGGGCGCCCTGGCCGGCGAGGAGCACGGCGCCGGGGATCTGGTTCTCGGCGATGGCCTTTTCGATGAGGGCGTCGAGGTCGCGCGAGCCCTTGAAGCGGTACTGGGCGCTGAGCAGGGAGGCGGCCAGCAGGAGGATGGTGATGAGTCTCATAGGAATTTTGTAGCGATGCGGTCGAGTTCGCGCGCCAGTTCGAAGTCGCGGGCGCTGACGCCGCCGGCGTCGTGGGTGGAAAGATCGACGGTGACGCGGTTCCAGGTGTTGGACCACTCGGGGTGGTGGTTCATCTTCTCGATGACCAGCGCGGAGGTGGCCATGAAGCCGAAGGCATGAATGAAGTCGGGGAAGACGTATAGCTTGTGGAGCTTGCCGGAGTAGGTCCAGCCGGCGATGCCGGTGAGGGCGCGCCCGATTTCGAGATCCGTCATGCGGTCCATATGGTTGTGCCTGTTGGCCGGCTCCAGCGTCCATTCTACGACGGCCGCCCCGACGAGGTGGCCCGGCTACTATGGAGGGATGGCCAAGCCGCTGCCGCGCATACGAATGGAGCTTGACTTCATGCCCTCGCCGGCCGAGGACCGGCCGGGGCTGATGATCCGGGATCCGTTCGAGTTCAGCGACGCGGTGCTGATCGTCCCGCCGCCGCTGGTGCGGGCGCTGGCGTGCTTTGACGGCGGGCACGACGAGGCGGGACTGCGCGAGGCGATCCACGAAGCCACGGGAGAGCTGCGTTCGGGGGAATTGGGGGAACGGCTGCTGGAGGCGCTCGACGGCGCGGGATTCCTGGAGAACGAGCGGTTCGACGAGATGCGATTGGCGAGCGTCCGCGAGTTTGAGTCGGCCGCGGTGAGGGAGCCGTGCCACGCCGGCTCGGCCTATCCGGACACGGGCGAGGAGCTCGAAGCGTGGATGGCGGAGAACATGGGCCAGCCGGCCGGCGAGGCCGAAGCGGTGGCCGCCATCGCCGCCCCGCATGCCAGCCCCGAGGGCGGCTGGGCAAGCTACCGCGCGGCATACGGAGCGCTGGGCGGGTGGGCGCGGGACAAGACGTTTGTCATCCTGGGCACGTCGCATTACGGCGAGCCGGGGCTGTACGGGCTGACGCGCAAGCGGTTTGTCACGCCCTGGGGCGCCGCCCAGACCGAACTTGCCCTGGTGGACGAACTCTCGCGGCGCGCGCCCGCCAGCATACGGATGGAGGACTACTGCCACAAGATCGAACACTCGATCGAATTCCAGATCGTCTTCCTGCAGAGTCTTTTCGGCGCGGGTGTAAGGGTGGCGCCGATTCTGGCCGGATCGTTCGCGGAGGCGATGGAAGCCGGCCGCGCCCCGGAAAGCGACCCCGCCGTGGCCGCCTTTATTGACGTTTTGGGCGACATCCGCGCCCGCGAGGGGTCGAAGCTGGTCTTCGTCCTGGGCGTCGACATGGCCCACATGGGACGCCGCTATGGCGACGATTTCGCGGCCGAACCCAACCGCGGAGCGATGGCGGAGGCCGGTGCAGGCGACCGAGGCAGGATCGATCGCCTGATGGCGGGCGACGCGCAAGGATTCTGGGCGCAGGTCTGTGAAAAGCAGGACGAGCTGAGGTGGTGCGGCACGGCTCCGTTCTACACGTTTCTGAAGTCGGCGCCGGGCGTGCGCGGGACGCTGCTTGAATACCAGCACTGGGCGATCGACCCGGAAAGCGTGGTGACGTTCGGGGCGATGACGTTCCGCTGACCGGATGGTCCTGGAACCAGGCGCGGTGCGACAGGGTGTCCAGAACAGTACCGCGGGCCGTTTAGTTTAGCCTGAAGTCCCTCCTCCGCAAACAACTCTGAACTCCAACCTAAGTATACCGGGCGGCAATGAGCAGGCCCGTAACGACTGGGAATTGGAGGGACGATAATGAAAACGAGTCTGGCTGGGCTATTTCTGGCTGCCGTTTCGGCGTTTGCCGCGCCGGTCACAATGAGTGGCACGGGCGAGTATGGCAGTTTCACGGGGACGATCGAATACATCGGTTCGTCGAATACCACGGGGAGCCTGGTCATGAGCTTCACCAACACGACGCCGGTCTTTGGCGGCTACATCACGGGAGTCGTTTTCAATAATCCCGGCGGCAGCATCACCGACGTCACCAGTTTCACCAGCGACGATCCGGACTTCCAACTCATTGGCGATCCCAACTTCGAAGGTGGCATCAACGGTGCTCCCTACGGTGATTTCGACATTGGTTCCTCGCTTGGAGACGGATGGCTCGGCGCGGGCAGTCCGGTTGGCGGCATCGCGGTGGGCGAGACCGCGACGTTCACCTTCACCCTCGCCGGCGGCCTGGCCGGCATCACCACCGATTCGTTCATCATGGAACACAGCACTGGCTCACGCCAACCCGAAGCCCTTGTGGTGCGGTTCCGGGGCATGCTGCAGGGGCAGAGCGACAAGGTCCCGGCAACGTTCGGCACAAACCCCCCGCCGCCGCCGCCGCCGGGCGAGATACCCGAACCGGGCACCTACGCCATGATGGGCCTGGGACTCGGCCTGGCCGCACTGGCCCGCAAGTTCAACAAGAAATAGCAGAGCCTGAACGATCAGGCCGGTATACTCCTCCGAAGAAAGCAGAGCCGGTTGGCCCACAAGGCCAGCCGGCTTATTTTGGTCCGGACGCCGGTCAGTCGATCAGGCGCATGAGCGACAGGTTGAAGGTCAGCCAGCGTTCGTCCGGCGGGTTGAGGTGGGAGGGCCTGGCGAGGACGGTGATTTCGTAATCGGCGGCCTCGGGCAGGTCCGACTCGATGACGAAGAGGCCGGGGCGTGAGACCGAGTGCGTCGAAACCGGCGCTCCGTTGGCCAGAATTTCGATCGCCGGCGGCGCGGGTTGAGAGAGGTAGGACTGGCCGCAAAAGCCGCGCAGCCGGAGTCTTCGCTGGCCAGGCCGGACGGGCGTCAGGCGGAAAGCGGCGCGATCGTTGATCCAGCGGTACTTGTTGCCGGCGATGCCTTCGATCGGATGGAAGCCCTCGATCAGGCGCTCAGCGCAATCGTCCGTGGAAAAGTCGATGACATCGGAGCGCAGGCCGGGATAAAGCTCCTGGCGGTCGTGGCTGCGCAGCAGGTTGTAGACGCCATCCTGGTTGGCGGCGGTGTAATCACACTCGGTGCAGGCCAGCGTGAGGTCGGCGCGCATCGAAACGCCGCCGGCGCAGTCGGGGCATTTCAGGAGTCCGGCGAAGCATGCGGCGATGTTGTCGAACCGGGCATCGGCAGGCGGCGCTTCTCCCGCCTTGCGGCAGAACGCGGCCAGGGTGCCGCCCAGGAAGCGGGCGGGCAGCCACTGGGAGTGATGCCGGTCGAACCGCTTCAACATGCCGTAGGTCCATCGCTCGCCCCAGCCGCGTTGCGGGACGAAGACCGACAGTTCACGGCTGGCGAAATGGCGGTCGATCATGTTCACCCAGTCCCAAAGCGTGGTGCGGTGGTTCTGGCGGATGCCGAAGCTCTCTTCCTGCTCGGCGCCGATGACGTCCTTGGTGAGGAATCCGAGCAGCCCCCACTGGTGCAGTTTCCGCTCCCAGGCGTTCATCTGGTCCCAATAGGGGGCGCGGTAGAGACGGAGGGAGAGCAGGCGCCGGATCGGCTCCTCGGCGAAGACGAAGACGCCGCCGGGCTGCAGGACGCGTTTGGCTTCGGCCAGGACGGCGTCGATGTCCTGGAACTGGCTCAACATCTGAAACGCCAGCACCATGCGCAGCGAATTGTCCTTGAACGGCAGGTGCAGGGCGTCGCCGGCCATGCGCACGGGTTCGCGTTGCAGGCCGAGGCGCTCCATCACCAGACGGCCGTTGCGCAGCGCGTCGGCGGAGAGGTCGAGGGCGAAGCCCTGCTCGCCGAACTCGTTCACCAGCATGTAAGAGGTATGGCCGACGTTGGCGCCGATTTCCAGGAACGGCGTCATGCGCCCATAGAACGCCGCGTGATGACGCATCACGCCAAGCCGCCGCTTGTTCTCGGCGTTGTACTTGCCCATGGCCTTTTCCGGCTCGCCGAACGAAGCAAAGCTGTGGAATTCGACCTCGGCGCGTTTGACGGAGAAGCTCTGAGCCTCGTGTGCGGCTTTATTGGCTTTGTGCATGGGCAGGGTATTGGGTCCAGCGGCCGATCTCCATGCGGCCGGACACATACTTAAGATAGTTCTGTTCGAGAGCAGGATTCACATTCAGCAGGAGCAAATTGGCGTCGGCGCCGACGCGGATGGGCTGGTTGGGATCGAGCGGGAAGACGAACAGCCCGCGGCCGTCGATTTTTTCGGCGTCTTTGGGGATCGGGACCGACTCCCTGGGGCCGGCGGCGACCACCCTGCCGCGCTCGACGACGATGTTAGCCGGGCTCAGCGGCGGGTTCGGCGTGCCGTCGATCAGCGTCACCCCGGTGATGGCTTGCGGGGCCAGATCGCCGCGGGCACAGCCGGCGGCGGCGATGCCGAGCAGGGCGAGGACACAAAGGCACAGGTGCTTCAAGGGGCCAGGATCTCCGGAGAAAGGAATCTGAGGTCGGTGACGGCCAGGTCGGGACCGGATCCGGTCAACTCCTCCCATGATACGACGCCGGTGCCGACGGCGACGCTGAGGATGCGATTGGCCCGCGCGGCGGCGACGTCGTTGGGATGGTCGCCCACGAGGGCGATGCGCGACCGGCGGCCGATCCAGCCGTTAGTTCTGGCTTCGCGGATGGCCAGGCGGGCGAGATCGGCGCGGGTGCGGCCCTGTTCGGCGAAGGCGCCGAAGCGGAAATGGGCGTCGATGCCGGCGCGGCGCATTTTGGTCCAGCCGATGCGGCTGAGGTTGCCGGTGACCAGCCCGCAGACGGCGCCGCGGCGGGCCAACGCGCGCAGAAAGGCCCGTACGCCGGGGCAGAGTTTGCGGCTGAGGTCCGGGCAGCGGCGGGGGTAGATGCGCATGGCGGTTTCAATCACTTCGGGCATCGCGGCCCGGATTTGGCCGGGCTTCATGCCGGCGGCGGCCATCATCTGGCGCAGGATTTCGCGGTCCAGCATCCCGGCCACGGGAATGCCGCCGATGGCCGTTCGAACGCGCGCCACCCGCCAGACGGCATGTTCCAGGCTTTCGCGGTGGGCCGGACCAGCGCGGCGAAGCAGCGTGCCGTCGATGTCGAAGAGAACGAGCGGGGTATCGGAAGAGTGGGCCACCTCGTCCAGTCTAGAACCAAACCCAGCCCCGGTGAACGGCCGAATGTAACGCTACACTGGAAGGGATGCAAACGCTCTATGCCGGTTCGCGGCAGTTGATCCTTCTCGAACTCGAACCGGACCTGGTTCGGCAGGGCGCCGCCGAGTGCGGCTTCGACTGCCAGATCTCGGAGAGCGACCGTCAGACGACGCTCGATTTGTCGGCCAATGACCGCGAAACTCCGCTGCTGCTGTTTGACGCCGCTGATGCGGCCAACACCGGGTGGTTTTCGCGTTGCCAGTATTATGTCGATGCCCGCACGGGCGCCGTCCTGCAGACGCCCTTCCTGTTGGCCAACAAATTCGATGCCCGCGGCCGGGTGCTGACCCGCGAGGTGCGGCTCCAGATCCGGCGCGAACTGTCGCCCGACTTCCGGCTGCCCGGACGGCAGGCGGTGAGCGAGCGCGTGCTGTACACAGTGTTGTTCAACTTCCTGAACGCGCTGTCGACGCACGGCGCCGGGCTGTGCGGCGAGGGCATCATCAAACCGACGATGCGGCGCTAACGGGGCCGTCCCGAAGGGCGATTCCCGGCATGAACGGAGCCGATCGCGGAGGCAAAGGAGATCGATGCTCATTCTGAGGGAAGATGACGTCAAACGGCTGCTGCCGATGGCGGACGCCATCGAGGCCGTGGCCGGATCGTTCAAGGCGCTGGCTTCAGGCGAAGGGTCGAATCAACCGCGCCGGCGCATGTTTCTGCCCACCGGCAGCGTGCTGCATCAGATGGCGGGCTGGTGGCGGGGTTACCACGGGACGAAGGTCTATTCGACCAACGTCAAACGCGGCGCGCTGGCCTTCCACGTGCTGCTTTATGACGCCGCCACCGCCGAACCGCTGGCGATGATCGAGGCCAACGCGCTGGGCCAGATCCGCACGGGCGCGGCGACGGGCGTCGCCAGCGGCCTGATGGCCGCGGCCGGTCCGGCCCAGGTGGGCATGATCGGCACGGGCTTCCAGGCCTGGACCCAACTGGAAGCCGTGGCCATTGTGAGGCCGGTCACCCAGGCCCGCGTCTGGAGCCGTTCTGAAGATCAGCGCAGCCGTTTCGCCGCCGAGGCCGCGGCGGCGTTCGGCATCGAAGCCGTCGCCGCCGCATCGGCCGAAGACGCTATCCGCGCCGCCGGTGTCGTGATCACGGCCACCTATGCCAAGGACCCGGTCATCGACGATGCCTGGGTGGCGCCGGGCGCCCATGTGAACGCCGCCGGGTCGAATCAGGCCGGCCGCCGCGAGATCCCGGCGGAACTGGTCAGGCGCGCCTCGCTGATTGCCGTCGACTCGCTCGAACAGGCGCGCATCGAGGCGGGCGACCTGCTGCTGGCGGTCCCTGAAACGGAGTGGGCTTCGCTGCCCATAAGCGAGATGAAGGACCTGCTGGCGGGCGGCTTCACCCGGCCCGAAGGGGTGACCCTCTTCGAATCACTGGGCCTGGCGGTGCAGGACATCGCGGTGGCAGCGCTGGTCTATGAAAGGGCTGTCAAGGAAGGCGCGGGCAGCAGGATTTAATCCGGCATCGACGCCTGGTTGTCGGATTCGCGCCAGGCGCTGATCTTCAACCGCCGGCAGACCCAGCACAACGCTTCGGCCGAAAACGGCGCCACCGGATCGCCGCAAACCACGCACTTGGCGTCGGGCGCGGCCACTTTGCGGGCCGCCGGCTTCTTACGGGTGGCGGCGGGCTTGTTCCGTGGGCTGGCGGGTATGCGTGGCATCGCTCTGATTCCAGTTCAACACACCCCGGTTCACAGCCGCAATGAAGAAATCGGAATCGGCCGCCGCGGGATCAGTCGCCGGTGGCCGTTGCCGCCTCATGGCGCCGCCTGCGGCCGATCCATGCCCGCGCATCCTCGAGATAGGAATAGCCCACGGGCACGACGAGCAGGGTCAGCAGCAGGCAAAGGGTCTGACCGCCGATGATGGTGACCGCGATCGCCGAGCGCGTCGCGGCGCCGGTGCCGATGGCGACGGCCGTGGGAATCAGTCCGGCGATGATCGAGAATGTCGTCATCAGAATCGGGCGCAGACGGATGCGGTTGGCCTCCAGAATCGCGGCCCGGAGCGGCATGCCCTCGTCGACGAGGCGGTTCATGCAGTCGATCTGCAGGATGCCGTTCTTCTTGACGATGCCCAGCAGGAGCAGGATGCCGAGGGCGCTGAACAGGTTCAGCGAGCGGCCGGTGAGTTGCAGCGACAGCAGCGCGAAGGGAATCGACAGGGGCAGGGTGAGCAGGATGATGAACGGGTGGGTGAGGCTTTCAAACTGCGCAGCCAGCACCATATACATGAAGATCGACGCCAGGCCGATGGCCATCAGCATATTCATCGTCGTCTCCTCGAGGATCTTCACCTGTCCGGAGAACAGCAGCCTGTAGCCGGGCGGGAGGCCGAGGTTGTCCACCACCTGCTGGGTGGCGGCGGCGGCGTCGTCGAGCGAATAGCCCTGGGCGATGTTGCCCATCAGGCCGATGCCGTACTGGCGGGCGTAGCGGTCGATGCGCGACGGGCCGGAGCCGCGCTCCACCCTGGCGATCGAGTCCAGCCGGATCAGCCCCAGCCGGGCCGAGGGAACCAGCAGGCGGCTCAACACGTCCTGGCTGTCGCGCTGGCCTTCCATGAGCCGCATCGTCACCGGGTACTGTTCGCCTTCATCCTTAAACGTGGAGATCTCGTCGTCGCCGGACATCATCAATCGCACGGCGCCGGCGACATCGCTCACCCGTACGCCGAGGTCGCTCGCCAGTTGCCGGTCGATCTTGACCTGCAGTTCCGGGTTGGCGAAATTCAGGTTCGCCCTCACGTCGGCCACCTCGGGCCGCTTCATCAATTCGCCCACCGCCTCGCGGGCGATGGGGAACAGGCGTTCGAGATCCGGGCCGAGCAGGGTGGCGCGGATGGGCGCGAACGTGTCGCGCCCGCCGAGCACGTTGGGGAACCGCAGGCCGGGCCGTGCATAGGAGTAATCGGGGAACAGCGCGCGGATCCGCGCCGCGATCACGTCCAGCGAACCGCGTTCGCCGGGCGGATGGAGCAGGATCGTCATCTGCGACATGGCCACGCGTTCGAGGAACGACGACGATGAGATCACCAGGCCCCTGACGCCGGGCACCTTCATGATTTTGCCGGCGAGTTCGGTGGAGACGCGCTCGGTGAGCGCCAGCGATGAGCCTTCGGGCATCTCCATCGACAGGCCGAGTTCAGACTGGTCTTCCTGCGGCATCCAGTCGCGCCCGATCATCTGATAAAGCGGAACCGTCGAGGCCAGCGTCACCACACAGATGCACACGATCACCCAGCGGTGCGACAGCGACCAGTCCAACATCCGCAGATATCCCCGTTCGACTCCCGTCGAGCGGCGCCCGTGTCCAAGGTCATCCTTCTTCCTCGACTTCAGCTTCAGCACGCGCGCGCTCAAGGTGGGCGTGAGCGTGAAGGCGACAAGCATCGACACCAGGATGGCCACAGCCATCGTCCAGCCGAACTGGTTCAGATAACGCTTCGCATAGCCCGTGGTAAAGGCGATCGGGACGAAGATGATGACGAGTGAAATGGTGGTTGCGACCACGGCCATCGAGATCTCTTTCGTGGCGTCGATGGCAGCCTGCAGCGGGTTGATGCCGGGCTTCTCCTCGAGGTAGCGGTAGATGTTTTCGAGCACGATGATGGCGTCGTCGATGACAATGCCCACGGCGAGGGTTAAGGCCAGGAGCGTCATCGAGTTGAGCGAATAGTCGAGCAGCCGCATGAAGGCGAACGTGGTGATGATGGACGCCGGAATGGCCACGGCGCTGATCAGAACCGTGCGCCAGTCGCGGATGAAGAACCAGATGATGATGGATGCCAGAAGCGAGCCCAGCACCAGGTGCTCTTCCAGGCTCTCGACGGATTTTTTGATGTAGGTGGCCGTTTCAGACACCAGATCGAGTTTGAGCCCGGCCGGCAGCGAGCGGTTGATCTCTTCCAGCTTCGCCTGGACCTGGTCAACCACCTGCACCGTGTTCGTGCCCGTCTGGCGCTGCACTTGAATGATCACCGCCGGGACGCCGTTGTAATAGGCGAAAGACCGCCGCTCGGCCATGCCGTCCTCGGCGTAGCCGATATCGCGGAAACGGATGGGCGAGCCCGCGACATTTTTAATGATAATGTTGTTGAACTGATCCACCGTCTCGACGCGGCCCATCGTGCGGACGCCGATCTCGGACGGGCCGGTCACGATGCGACCGCCCGGCGACTCGACGTTCTCGGCGCGGATCGCCCGCTCGACCTCTTGCGCCGTCAGCGTGTAGCCGTTCAGTTTGTTGATGTCCATCATGAGGTTGATCTGGCGGCGGCGTCCGCCGGAGATCGACACGGCGGCCACGCCGTCAACGGTTTCGATGGCGCGCCGGATCACCTTGTCGGCCACTTCGGTCAACTCGCGCACGGGCCGGTTGCCGCTCAGCGCCAGCGTGATCACGGGATCGGAATCGGGGTCGGACTTGCGCACCGTCGGCGGCAGCGCAGACGGCGGCAACTGCCTCTGCGCGCCGGCCACCTTCTCGCGCACCTCCTCGGCCGCCTCGGAGATGTCCTTTTCGAGCGTGAAGGTGACGATCATGAAGCCGCCGCCCTCGCTCACCACCGCCCGCAATTCATCGATGCCGCTGACCGACGACACAGCCTCCTCGAGCGGCATGGTCATCTGCGAGACCACCTCCTCGGGGCTTGCGCCCGGCAGCCGGTAGTTCACATAGACCGTCGCCGGGTCGGTGCGCGGAAACAGATCGACGCCCAGATCGAGGAAGCTGAACACGCCCATCACCACCAGGAACATGATCAGCATGAAGGCGAAGACCGGACGCTTGACGCAGATTTCAAAGAGGTGCAACGGGGATACCCTTCCTGCCCGGACAGACTTCTGGCCCGTCCGGCGCTCAACCTGTAAAGATGCCTCAATCCTATCCCAAAGTTACCCGGCGCCCAGGTCCGCGATAGAATCAGCGCGGGAGACGCCGCAATGCGCAGTGCTTTTTGCTGTCTGTTCGCCATCTGCCTGGCCGCCCAGGCGCAAAGCCCGCGCCAGGGCTGGTGGGTGACGGAGCCGGTGCGCTGGCTGCAGACCAACGTCCGTGAGATCGACGCCGCCATCGATGCGAAGGCCTTCGCCGCCGAGGCCGCCCGCATGAACGCCAATGTCCTGCACTACAACATGGGCGGCATTTCGGCCAACTATCATCCCCAGGTTCCGTTCCATTTCGCCAGCCGCCAGCTCGCCCCCGGCCGCGACCTTTTCGGCGACATCCTGCGCGAAGCTCACGCCCGCAAGATTCGCGTCGTCGGCCGCTTCGACTTTTCGAAGACCCGCAAGGAGGTCTACGACGCCCACCCCGAGTGGTTTTTCGTGAAGAAGGACGGCTCGCCGGTGGTCTACAACGGGCTGCACTCCACCTGCATCAACGGCGGCTGGTACCGCGAACACGTCTTCAAAATCCTCGACGAGGCGCTCACCCGCTACGACGTCGACGGACTGTTTTTCAACATGTTCGGCAACCAGGAGCGCGACTACTCCGGCGTCTATGCGGGCCACTGCCACTGCGATGCGTGCAAACGCCGCTGGGCCGCCGGCAAAGGTAAGCCCTTCCCCGCCGAGCCGACGCCGGAATACCGCGCCTGGATCTCGGACGCGGCGCGCGAGGTGGGCCGCAAGATCGGTGAACTCATCGCCGCCAGGCGTCCGCGGGCCGGCTATTTCAATTACATGGAGGAGTTCACCGACGGCATCATGTCCGAGTCCAACACGGCCGTCTCCCGGCCGCTGCCGCTGTGGCCCTACGCATCCAGCGACAACGTGAACCGCGCCGTCAATTCGCAGCCCGGTAAGGCCTCGGTGAACCTCTGCATGCAGTTTGTCGACTACGCGTGGCGCTTCGCCACCGTCCCGGCAAACGAGATTGCGCTCCGGCTGTGGCAGAACATCGCCCACGGCGGCGCCCTGGCCTTCGCCATCAATTCAACCTTCGACCAGCAGGACCGCCAGGCCGTCGAAACCGCCCGCCCCATCTTCGCCTTCGCCGCCCGTAACGAAGCCTTTTATGCCCGCCAGCAGAGCGCCGCGCGCGTCATCCTGCTCTCACAGGGCGACATGCGGAACTACCGCGGACTGTTCCGCCTGCTCACGGAACTTCACATCCCGTTCGCCGTTTCGACCAACCTCGACTGGATCGGCAAGCGCGAAGTGGATCTGGTCGTCGCCGGCCGGGCCACGCCCGAACTTCAAAGGGTGACCCAGGCCGGCATCCCGCTGCTGGTGGCTTCATCGTCCATGCCGCCCGGTGTTGCCGCCCGTCCAGTGAAGCGCTGGGACCGCGCCCAGGGCTATGTCCGGGTGCGCGATAAGGCGCGTTTCCCGTCGCTGGATCTCACCTCGATTCTTATGCTCGACGGGCCGTTCCTCGAACTCGAAGCCGCGCCGGGCCCGGCCCTGACCTTCGTCCCCCCGTCCATGTTCGGCCCGCCGGAATACATTCACGCCGACATGCGCGACACTGACTCGCCGGCGATGGTCGAATTCGCCGACGGCAAGGCCGTCTGGCTGCCCTGGGATCTTGGCTCGCTCTACTTCCTCCATTCGCTGCCGCCCTACGCCGGCCTGTTCGGCGACCTCGCCGGCCGCCTGCTCGCCGGCAAGCGCCAGGTGAGGACCAACGCCCACCCGTTGGTCGAAATCAGTCTCATGCAACAGGGTCCGCGCCGCCTCCTGCACGTCATCAACCTCGCCGGCCACTCCCAGACAGGCTACTTCGCGCCGCCCGCGTTCGAGGCCATCAGTTTCGACGTCGAGGGTTCGTTTCAATCGGCCAGAGCCATCCGCGGGGGCGGCGTTCTGAAGCCGGAACGTGTGGGCGGCCGGACGAAGTTCGTGCTGCCGAAGCTGAACGACTACGAACTGATCGTCCTCGAATGATGTCCGGGCGTGTCCGAGTCGTACAATGGAAAGGTTCTATGTCGAAAATCGCATTCCTCTTCCCAGGGCAGGGTTCCCAGGCGGCGGGCATGGGCAAGGCCCTTGCCGAAGCCTATCCGTCGGCGAAGGCCGTCTTCGATGAAGCGGACGCCGCGCTGGGGTTTCCCATCTCACAGATGTGTTTCGAAGGCCCGGACGAGGCGCTGAAGCTGACCGAGAATACCCAGCCGGCGCTGCTGACCGTCTCGATCGCTGCGCTCGCCGTGCTGAAGGAGATGGGCTACAGGCCCGATTGCGTCGCCGGCCACAGCCTGGGCGAATATTCGGCGCTGGTCGCCGCCGGCGCGCTCAGCTTCACTGATGCCGTGCGCATCGTGCGCAACCGCGGCAAGTACATGCAGCAGGCCGTGCCCGCCGGCGCCGGCGCCATGGCGGCGTGGCTGAAGCCGCCAGCCGGCCAGGTGGACCGCATCCTGGCTGAAGCCGCCCAGGGCGAAGTGGTCGAGGCGGCGAACTTCAACTCACCCGACCAGATTGTCATCGCTGGAAATGCCGGCGCGGTCGAACGCGCCAATGAACTCGTGAAGGCGGCCGGCGCCAAGCGCGCCATCGCGTTGCCGGTGAGCGCGCCGTTCCATTGCTCGCTGATGAAACCGGCGCAGGAGATGCTGAAAGCCGACCTGGACGCGGCCCGGTTCAACGATCTGGAGGTTCCGCTGGTGAACAACTGGCAGGCGCGAGAGATCGGCGCCGGCGCCGAGGCGCGCGAGGGCCTGTATCAGCAGGTGCCGAACCCGGTGCGCTGGACCGAGTCGATGCGAGCGCTGCGCCAGGCCGGGGTGGAGCGTTTCGTCGAGGTCGGCCAGGGCGCCGTGCTGTGCGGATTGCTCAAGCAGATCGATGCCGCCGCCCGCTCGGCTAAGTTCGGCGACCCGGCCGATCTCGAGAAGGTCAGGGAGCTTCTGGGCTAAAACCGGAATCCATCAAAAAGCCTGGGGCTGGCCTCAATTCGCGTGCCCCACTCAAGTACAATGAGGACTGCCATGTTGGACCCGCGGTTTCGTTCTTTCACCGCCCTTGCGCTCGCGCTGGCCATATTCCTTGCCGTCCCGGCCTGTAAGAAGTCGGTGCCGCCCAACGTCGCAGCCACCGTGAACGGCCGCGCGCTCACCAACGCCGATGTCGACAAGCAGTTCAAGAGGCAGTTCCCCAATCAGCCCGATGGCGTCAGCCAGGATCAGGTCCAGTTCCAGAAGCTCGAGCTGCTGCGCGCCATGATCGACGAGGAGATTCTGCTGCAACGCGCTGAAAAGCTCTCGCTGATCGCCACCGAGGCTGAAGTGGATTCGAAGTTCAACGAAATCCGCGCCCCCTATACCCAGGAAGAGTTTCAGCGCCAGCTTGACGCCCGCCAGATGGCCGTCGAGGAACTCAAGGCCCAACTGCGGCGCGACCTGAGCGTCGAAAAGCTGATGAACAAGGAGATCATCTCCCAGATCAACATCAGCGACAAGGACGTCAGCGACTTCTATAACGGCAACAAGGCCGCCTTCAACTACCCCGAAAACAACTACCACGTCGCCCAGATCGTTGTCACCCCCCAGCCCGACCCCAACGTCCGCAACCTGAAGCGCGACAAGGCGCAGAATGACGAGCAGGCGCGCAAGAAGATCTCCATGCTCGAGGCCCGCATCCGCCAGGGCGAGGACTTCGGCGCCGTCGCCCAGAACTTCTCCGAGGACCCGTCTTCGGCTCCCAACGGCGGCGACATGGGCTACGTCCCCGAATCGGCGCTCGAAAAGGCTGACCCCGAAACCCGCAAGGCCATCCTCACGCTGCTGCCCGGCCAGGTCTCGGCGCCCATCCGCACTCCGGTCGGCTACCGCCTGCTGAAGATGGTCTCGCGAGAGCCCGCCGGCCAGCGTGAGCTGAACGACCCGCGCGTGCAGCAGAACATCCGCGAAACGCTGCGCAACCGCAAGGAGCAGTTGCTGCGCAACGCCTACGTCGACGCCTGCCGCAACGAGTCGCAGGTCGTCAACCAGCTCGCCAAGACCATCGCTCCCGGCTTCGAAAAGAACTAGCTCCAGCACCCGGGAGGGTCAAATGCAGCAGCCTGCGCGAGTGCCCATGTTTTGGCCGGCCGCGTGGAACCCGTCGGCCGCCGCCGGGCTGCTCGACGGCTCTCCAGTCAACTGCCTGCTCGCCGAGCCCGGTGCCGAAACCGCGGCCCGCGCCGCGGCCTCTGCCAAGGCCATCGAATTCCTCCCCGTGCGCTGGACCGCCTGGTCAGAGACCGACTGGTCCAGGCCCGCTCCGTTCGCCATCGGCGACGGCGTCTGGCCCGGCGCGGCGGCGTCGCAGAACCGCCAGGAAGGCGGACCCACAGGCGCGCCGTGGGTCGATGCCAACGGCTGGATCGCCCAACTCGCCGGCGCCCTCGCCCCGCCCTCATCCCAGATCTGGATCAACTCCAAGCCGCCCGACGAACTCCGCGCCATAGAGCCCAATCAATATCTGCTCGGCCTCGCCGAAGCCTGGGCCTACGGCGCACGCCGGCCGGTCTGGCTCGCCCCACACCACGCCGCCGATGCCCTCGCCGGCGAGGGCCAAGGCGCGGCGGCCTGGAAGTCCATCAGAAACCTGCTCGTCTGGCTCGAAGCCCGCGCCGCCTGGCGCCAGTATCGCCCAGTCTCCAGCCTGATGGTCCTCTCCGACTTCGCCGGCGCCAACGAGTACATGGCCGGCGAAGTCCTCAATCTCTCGGCCAGACAGCACATCGCCGTCACCCCCGTTCACACCCGGCGCGCCGTCCCGGCTTCGTTCGCGGGGATGAAAGCGGCACTCTACGTCGATCCCCAGCCGCCCGCAGCCGCGCTCGCCGCCGTCCTGAAGACGTTTGTCGCCTCCGGGGGCCTGCTCATCGCTCTGAAGTCCTCGGCTTCAGCTATCGGGACACCTGCGAAGCTCGATGATGCTCATCCGCGTTTCGAGACCTATTCATTGGGGAAGGGAAGAGTCGCCGTGTCGAAGCAGGATTTCGAGGATCCCTGGATCCTCGCCCGCGACGCCCACCTGCTCATGAGCCGCCGCTGGGACTCCATCCGGCTGTTCAACGCCGGCTCGATGCTCGCTCTCCACACCGCCGCCCCAGGCGGCCGATCGAGAGTCGTCCATCTGTTCAATTACACCTGCCGCGCCTCGGCCAACCTTGTTTCACTGCAGATCCCGCCCGGCGTCAGCGACGCCCGTCTGCACTCCCCCGCCGCGCCGGCGCATTCTTCGCCCGCCATCCACCGCCGCGACGGCCGCAACGAGATCGACATTCCGCCGTATGCTGTGTATTGCGCCCTTGAGCTGACGCATTCCTGAGCGAGGCCGCCATGAACCGAGCCGACAATCATCGAATCGACCGCCGAAAGTGGCTGGCCGCCGCCGCAGGCCTTGGCTTTGCAGGCCGCGCCTGGTCTAACCCGGCCGCACCGGCGTCGAAGGTCAGCGTCGCCCGCTGCGACGATTACGGGCCGGCCATTTACCCCGCTCTGAATACGATGTTCGACCAACTCGGCGGGATCGGCAGCCTGGTGAAGGGCAAAACCGTCGGCATCAAGGTAAACCTCACCGGCGGCCCCCGCAACCGCATCGGCAACGTTCCGATCGAACGCAGCGCCTACACCCACCCTGACGTCGTGGGCGCCGCCGTCCGCCTGTTCTCCGAGGCGGGCGCCACGCGCATCCGCATCCTCGAAGGCTGCTACAGCTGCGGCGACCCACTGGGCGAGTTCATGTACGACGCCGGATGGGACCCCATGGCGCTGGTCAACGCCGGCCGCCGCGTCGAACTCGAAAACACCAACGTCCTCGGCTCCGGCCGCCGCTACCACCGCCGCTCGGTCGCAGGAGGCGGCATCATCTTCCCCGGCTTCGACCTGAACCATTCCTACGACGAATCCGATGTCATCGTCTCCATCGCCAAGATGAAGGAACATGCCACATGCGGCATCACCCTGGCCATGAAGAACATGTTTGGAATCACGCCCGTCACCATCTATGGCGACCAGGCGGGGAAGGACGAGCCCGCGCCGGAAGCCATGGGCGGCCGCGGCGCCGTCATGCACAGCGGAAGGCGTGGACCATCGCTCAGCGCCCCACAGGAGATCGATCCCGCGTCCAACCGCGACGACAAATGGCGAGTGCCGCGCATCGTCGTCGATCTCTGTGGCGCCGTCCCCATCCATCTTTCGATCATCGACGGCATCGACGGCCTCGCCGGCGGCGAAGGCTCCTGGGTCAGCACGTCGAAACACGTCCGCCCGCGCCTGCTCGTCGCCGGCCTGAACCCCGTCTCGACCGACGCCGTCTCTGCCGCCCTGATGGGCTTCGACCCCATGGCCGGCCACCGCGAAATCCCCTTCGAACAGTGCGACTCCACACTGCTGCTCGCCGAACAGCGCGGCCTGGGTACGCGTGACCTCCGCCGCATTGAGGTGATCGGCAACTCCATCGAACAGGCGAAGTTCAACTTCCGTTCGGCCTCGCCCGGCCCCTGGCGGCGGGTCCGCGGCCGGGCCGCGCACCAGTAGAAACCATATTCAGGTGAATGGCTTCACCTGATCCTCAAATCCGCTTCATTTCCACCGAAGAGACTCTCAGCATGTCTCTCGGCAAAAGTATCCGCATCGCCACCGCCGGCGCCGTCGTCGCCATCCTTCTCTGCGCCGCCGCCATCCTCGTTGTCCAACGCTATGTGATGAGCGAAATGGGCGTTGACTCCCTGCGGGAGTCGATGCGGGCCACCCTGATCGAGGCCGAAAACGTCCGCGCCTCCATCTCCACACTGAACCAGGAGAAGGCCTTCGATACCGAGAACCTGAAACAGCGCATCGCGCCCGGCTCGAACCACCGCGCTTCGACGCTCTATCAGACGGTGCCCGTCGTGGCATCGTGGAACGCCGTGCGTGCCGCGGCCAAGGAGAACGGCTTCGGCTTCCGCGTGGTCCGGGCCAATCCCCGCAACCCCGACAACGCGCCGAGCGATTACGAAAAGGCCGTCCTCAGCGCCCTGGAAGCGGGCAAGGATGAGTACTTCGAGTTCGATGAAGCCAACAACCGCATCATTTACGCCCGGCCAGTGAAGCTGACCTCGGACTGCCTGGCCTGTCACGGCGACCGCTCTCTCAGCGTTACAGGTGACGGCAAGGACCTGCTGGGCTTCCAGATGGAAGGCTGGCGCGCGGGCGAGGTCCGCGGCGCATTCGTCCTCACCTCCGGCACCGGAAAGATCGCCGCCGCGCAGGCCAGCGCCTTACGCCGAACCGGCTTCGTCGTTTTACTGCTGCTGGCGCTGTTCATCCCCGGAGCGATCTGGGTGAGCCGGCGATTTGTTGTCGCCCCGCTGAAAGCCATGGCCGAGCCGTTGACGGAAGCCGGCGAAGCCGCCAGCGCGTCCTCTCACCGTTCGCTGGAAACCAGCGAGAGCTTGAGCCAGGTGGCCACCGAACAGGCCGCCGCGCTCGAAGAAGTCAGCGCCACGCTGGAGACCATCGTAGAAATGGCGGCCCGCAACAGCGACAACGCCCGCAACACCCAGGTGAGTTCGGGCAACACCCGCGAAGCGGCCGAAAAAGGCGCGGAAGTCATCAGCCGCCTCGGCGAGGCCATGAAGGCCATGGGCGAATCGCAGCGTGCGGTCAGCCGCGTACTGAAAGCGATCGATGAGATCGCCTTCCAGACCAACCTGCTGGCGCTCAACGCCGCGGTCGAGGCCGCCCGCGCCGGTGAGGCCGGCGCCGGTTTCGCCGTCGTTGCCGACGAGGTCCGAAGCCTTGCCGGCCGCGCCTCGGGCGCCGCACGGGAAACCGAAACCATGATCGCCCAGTCGCTCGATCGAATGAAGGCCGGCGAAGTGCTCACCGAGGAGGTTTTTGAGCAACTCCAGACCATCGTCACCAGTTGCCTGGAAACCCACCAGCAGGCCGTCCAGATCGCCGACGCCGCCAGCGAACAGAGCAACCAGTTGCGCCAGGTGAACACCGCCGTCAGCCAGATGAACCAGGCCACCCAGCAGATCGCCGCCAATGCCGACTGGATCGCCCACGAAGGCCGCCAGTTGAGCGCCCAGACCGAGGCCGTCAGCGCAGCCGCCGGCGCGCTGAAATCAGTCGTCGATTAGTTGATCCGCACGCGGCCGGCATCATCCGTTGAGGTTCGATGAATGGGAAAGGGCGGCTCTCGGGCCGCTCTCTCCTTGTTCGTTCGTCTGGGACGCGCCAGATTCAAGCCCGCCGGCGGCGGAACAGGTACAGCACCTCCACCGGCCCGTAGCCCGTCATCAACTCCTTCACCCGCCGCGGGCCGTACTTGAGCAGGCCCGGATCCGCCGGCGGCCGCATCTGCGGGGCGTTCCGCCGCGGCGGGATCCTGTTCTCATGGAGGCGCGGATAATCGTCCGGCGAAAGGTACAGTCCCGGTGCGATGCCCCGCGCCCGGAACGCATCGAGCGCCGCGCGCGTGACGTTGCGCTTGTACCGGCATGATCTGAATCTTCGCCGTTCGCGTGCCGTACATGCGGAAGCCCGAATGGCGATTGGCCGTGAACACGACGTATCTGACCGCGGCGAGTTTGGCCAGCGCCGCCCAGTCAGCCGGATTGAACTTCATCGGATTGAAGGTCTTCGGCAGGTCGTGGACGAACCGCCGCGGGCAGTTCACATCGGCCCCCGCCATCGGATGCGAGATCACTGAGCCGGGTTGTGAATCGTGGCTCCGGTGGATGGACAGTCCGAATCCCTGCTCTCGAAACCACTCCAGCCCGCCGGCGCGGCGGAAAGCGGTGCGAACGGAGTGGCGGTGCGCATGGGAACCCCCCGGCATCCATGAACGCCCGCGGCGCACATTAAAGGACGGAGAGCGAATATCATGTCTACAGAAGCACTGAGGAGGCCCATGAGATGCCTGTCTTCAAATTCACATTGAACGGCGCGCCGGTGAGCGTCGACACCGAAGGCGACCGCCCGCTGATCGATGTTCTGCGCGAGGAGTTCGGGCTTACCGGGACCAAGTTCGGCTGCGGGGAAGGGCAGTGCCGGGCCTGCACGGTGATGCTCGACGGCCGCCCGTCGTTTTCCTGCGTCAACACCATCCGCATGGTCTCGGGCCGCACGGTGGTCACCATCGAAGGCGTTTCGAAGGACGGCAGACTCACCCCCGTCCAGCAGGCCTTTCTCGATGAGGCCGCCATCCAGTGCGGCTACTGCACGCCCGGCATGGTGATCGCCGCCACCGCGCTGCTCGACCGCGATCCGAGACCCACCGAAGACGCCATCAAATCCGCGATGAACATGCACATCTGCCGCTGCACCGGCTACCCGCGCATCGTTGAAGCCGTGAAGACCGCGGCGCGCCTGAAAGCCATGGCCCAGGCCAGGGAGGTGAACCATGTTGGAGCAGAATAGGGCCGCCGCACTGGCCGATCCCGAACGCTACGAACTGCGCGAAACGCCCGTGCGGTTCGCGGGCGTCGACCGCCGCGGGTTCATCCAACTCACCGCTTCGGGCCTGCTGATCGCCGTTTTCGCCACCGAGAGCGACGCCCAGTGGGGCCGCGCCGTCACCTCGCTCGACGCCCGCCTCATCATCGGAAAAGACGGCCGCATCACCGTCCTCAACGGCAAGGTCGAGGAAGGCCAGGGCGCGCTCACCCAACTCGGCATGGCCGCCGCCGAGGAGTTGAGAGTCCCCGTTTCGCGGATCGGCGTCGTCATGGCCGACACTGATCGCACCCCCGACGACGGACTCACGGCCGGCAGCCGGACCACGCCATCGACGGTCCCCGCTGTCCGCCAGGCCGCCGCCGCCGCCCGTGAAATCCTCGTCGCCGCGGCCGCCGCGAAGTTCCAGGTTGATCAGTCCGCCATCACCGTCAAAGATGGCGCCGCTCATGCTTCCGGCCGCCGCTTCACCTACGCCCAGCTCGCCGCGAGCGACGGTTTCACCGAATCGATGAAACGCGCCCCCGGCAGCGCAACGCTCACCGCGCCCGCCGAATGGACCGTCCTCGGTAAGTCGCAGACCCGCCTGAACGGAGGCGACATCGTCACCGGCAAATACCAGTTCCCCTCCGACATCACGCGCCCCGGCATGGTCTACGGCTGCGTCCTGCGCCCGCCCGCCTACGGCGCCGCGCTTCAATCGATCGACCTTGAAGCGGCCAAGACCATCGCCGGCGCGACGGCCATCCGCGACGGCGAGTTCGTCGCCGCGGTTGGGCCTAACGCCCATGCCGCCCGCCGCGCCGTCCGCGCCATGTCCGACTCGGCCAAGTGGCAGGAAAAGCCCCACCCGTCGTCCACCGTCCTCTATGACCATCTCAAGCGGACCGCCAAAGGCGCCGGGCGCGGCAACACTTCCGGCGAGCCGGATAAGATCCTTGCCTCGGCATCGGTCAAGTTGCAGGCCGAATACAACGCCGCCTATGTGCAACACGCACCCATGGAGCCCCGGTCCGCCGTCGCCGAATGGACGGCCGGCAAACTGACCGTCTGGACAGGCACGTCGAACCCCTTCGCGGTTCGCTCCGCGCTGGCCCAGGCCTTCGGCATCCAGCCCGCCGCCGTGCGCGTCATCGTCCCCGACTTCGGCGGCGGCTTCGGCGGCAAGCACACCGGCGAGGCCGCCATCGAGGCAGCCCGCATGGCGAAACAGGTGAACCGGCCGGTCTGGCTGCGCTGGTCGCGCCAGGAAGAGTTCACCTGGGCCTACTCGCGCCCGGCGGCCGTCATCACTTGCGAAGCCGCCCTCGACGGCAGCAAACTCACCGCCTGGAAGATGGCCAACATCAACTCCGGCACGGCCGCGCTGGATATCCCTTACGAGGTCGCCAACCGCGACACGCGTTTCATCGAAGCCGATTCGCCGCTGCGCCAGGGCTCTTACCGCTGCCTCGCCGCCGCCGCGAACAATTTCGCCCGCGAGTCGTTCATCGACGAACTCGCCGCCAAGGCCGGACTCGACCCGCTCGAATTCCGCCTCGCCAACCTCACCAATCCCCGCCTCCGCGCCGTGCTGATCGCCGCCGCCGAGCGCTTCAACTTCAAAGCCCGCTGGCGGCGGAAGCAAGCCGGCCGCGGCGTCGGCCTGGCCTGCGGCACGGACAAGGGCTCGGTCGTCGCCGCCTGCGTCGAGGTCGAACCCGGTGGGGCAGGGCAGCCGCCTCGCCTCGTCGAAATCGTCCAGGCGTTCGAATGCGGACCCATCATGAACCCCGCCGGTCTGCGATCCCAGGTGGAAGGCTGCATCCTCATGGGACTCGGCGCGGCCACGCGCGAGGAGATGGTCTTCGAAAACGGACGCGTCACCTCCAACATGTTCTCCCGTTACCGCGTGCCCCGCTTCGCCGACACGCCGAAGATGGACCTGATCTTCCTCGACCGCAAGGACACCGAACCCGCCGGGGCCGGCGAAACCCCCATCATCGCCGTCGCCCCGGCCATGGCCAACGCCCAGTTCCACGGCTCCGGCCGCCGTTTCCGGTCGATGCCGCTGAAGGGGTAGTGGAGGGAGAGCGACGGGCTCCGAGTGCCGGACAGGAGACTATTTTCACGCCTGCAGCGCAGGGCCTGGCCCAGAATCGCGTGGAGACGTTGGCGGGGAATGAGGACGAAAAAAAAGTGCCCCCGCGCTGGTGCGGGGGCCGGACTTGGGATTGAGTCTCAGGAACCGACGTCGATCGTTCCGCCGCGGGTATCGCTCTCAATGGAGGGCAAGACATAGCTGTAGGCGTAGTCGTTTGGGGCGCCGGTGACGGTGTACTGGCGGGATGTCGCCGCCGGGGCGAGAGGTGCGGGACTGGTGTTGGGCGAGACGCAGGAAGGGAGGGTAAATGAGTTGATCGACTGCGTGTTGTTGTTGGTCCAGGTGATTTTGTCACCGGCCTTGCAGTCGAGGTTGGTGGGGCTGGGGTCGCCGTTGGCGCCGATCACGATATTGAAGTCTGCCATGGTTGTCTCCTGAGATCGATGTGGTCTGTATCGTTTGCGGAACATCCTGGCCCATTGGACCGGCCGAGCCGCACTGCTACTGCAAAGCACTGAAACTGGGATCAATCAGCAGTCCCGCGAGTTCGGGGTTGCGGCGCAGGCGCTGATTGGAATAGCCGGACTTGATCGCGCTGACCGCGTATGTGACGGCCTGACCGCGCTGTCCCAGCAGCAGCGAGGCTTCGGCGGCGGCGGCCTGAATTTCGGGGCTTCCGGGCGAGAGGGCGAGGGCGGTGCCGAGGCGCTGGACGGAGAGTTGATGTTTGCCGGTTTTGGCGTAGTAGAGAGCGAGATCGCTGTAGACGAAGGCATCACGGGGAGAGTCCTTTCTCTTGGCTTCCGCCATCTGGATGGCGCGCGCAAACGCCACCGCCGCCTTGGACTGCATGGGGGGGCCCATCCAGGAGTAAACATAGGCGAGATTGCCCCACACCATGTGGTCGTTGGCGTTCAAACCGATCGCTTTTTCATAGGCGGCGACAGCCTCGGGATAGCGTCTGGCCCGCGAGTAGGCGGTGCCGAGGTTGCTGAAGGCCATGTAGCTGGGCTTGAGTTCCACGGCCCGCTGGTACATGGAAACGGCCTCGGCGATGTTGCCCGTCTCGCTGAGCGACGAACCCAGGTTGACGTAGGCCGGCGCATTGTCGGGAGCCAGGCGGATGACGGCCTGCCACTCGCGGATGGCCTCGTTGTGCCGGCTCTGGCGGAAGAGGAAGTTGGCGAAGGAATCGTGGATGGAGATGCTGTCGGGGTCGAGGGAGAGGGCGCGTTTGTAGGCATTCTCGGCGTCTTTCAGCCGTCCGAGGCGCTCGTACTGGCGGGCGATGGCCTGGTTGGCCTCGGGATCGTTGGGATCGATACGCATGGCGGTTTCGAAACAGCTATAGGCGAGATCGTTGTTCCCGCGCATGGCGTGGATGCGGCCGAGCGCCACCTGCACCGGGGCGAGTCCGGGGTTCAGCGAGGCGGCATGTTCGGCGTTCGACGCAGCCTGATCGAGGTGGGCTTTGTCGCGCGACAGCGCATAACGGATGCGTTGCGCATCGGCCAGCCGGGCGAAGGCCAGCGCGAAGCGCGGATCGATGCGCGTGGACCCGGTGAACAGGGCGATCGCCTGATCGAGGTTGTCGCCCTTGTCCCATCTTTTGACCAGTTCCAAACCGTCCATGTACTTCTCGTATGCGCCCGAGGCGGCAGTTACCGCACCCGGCGGCCGCTGCCTATTGGACTGCCAGTTCACAAAGTAGGCGCCGGCCGTAACCACCGCGGCCGCGGCCAGCGCCCCGATGACGGTCCGCCGCCGCAGACCGGCGAATAGCCGCGGACCGGGGGCCGGAGTGCGTGCCGGGTGCGCCAACCTCGTTGGCTCGGTGCGCGGCGCCAGACCTGCTGGCAGCGACTCGAGCGCCCGCAGCATCTCCTCCATCCGCTGATAACGCCGCGCCGGGTCGCGCTCCATCGCCTTGTTTACGATCGCCTGCAGCGCGGGGTCGACGTGGTCCAGAGCCGGGAGGACGCCGTGGACCACTTTGAACAGGATCGCCGGGACCGAGTTAGAGTCAAACGCCTGAATGCCCGTCAGCATCTCGCACAGAACCACACCCAATGACCAGATGTCCGATTGCGGGCCGGCGGTCTCGCCCAGAGCCTGTTCCGGCGACATATAGGCCGGCGTACCCATCCGCGCGCCGGCGACCGTCAGTTGATCGCCACCGGCGATATTGGCCAGGCCGAAGTCCACGATTTTGACAACGCCCTGACCGGTGATCAGGATATTGGACGGCTTGATATCACGGTGGACCACGCCCCGCGCATGGGCTTCAGCCAGGCCGCGCGCGATCTGGGCGGCGATGGCCACGGCCTCCTGCTGATCGATGGGCCGCGCCGCGTCGGCGGCCCGCTGGCTCAGGTTCTGGCCTTCGTAATAGGCCATCACGATGAAGCGGCGGCCCTCGGTCTCCTCGACTCCGAAAATGGTGCCTATGTTGACGTGGTCCAGAGCCGATGCGGCCCGTGCCTCGCGCAGAAACCTCTGCTCCATCGTGGGATCGGCGGCCAGGTGCGGGGGAATGAACTTCAGCGCCACCATCCGGGCCAGGTCGTCATCCACCGCCAGGTAGACTACACCCATCCCGCCCTGGCCGATCCTGCCCACAATCCGGTACTTGCCCGCGCGTTGTGGCTGCGCTGGCTGATCCGCACCAAAACTGGTGAGAGTCCTGTCGTCTGACTGCATTGACGGTTATCCCAGTTGGCCAGTGGATAGACCCCGATGGCCGGAGTCCAAAGTGTACAAATGAGTATACACCAAGCGTCAAGACTGAATTCCCACCGCGCTCCGCCACTTGTCTATCAGCAGGCTCTATGTCGTCCGCGGCGGCAGATCCTCTTCCAGCACACGGAAGCCCATCAGGTCGCCCAGCCGCTTGATGCCGCGCATGTGGTCGCCGTAGAAAACCGCCCGGTGCAGCATCGGCATCGCCCCGGCGTACTGCGACAGATCCCCGGGGCTCCCCGGATTCACGATCGCTCCGCCGCCCCAGTTCAGGAACAGGTGCCGCGCGTCGCGCACGGTCTGGGTGAATTGGGTGCGGCAGGCCAGCGGGCTCGTCCCCGTCTCGGTGATCCTGCCCGGCACCGCCAGCATCGTGTCCAGGTTCACCAGCTTCGCCATCGTCACCGGCTCGCCCACCTGCCACTGCACCTGCAGGGCCACGCCGCCGCCGCTGTCGGTCTGGTTGCGGATCAAAAACGGCATCCGGCTGCCATCGGCCCGCTGCGTGAACGACGTGCAATGGAACTGCACCAGCGCGTTCTTCGATTCATCCACCACCGGGTCTGTGATGAACCCCGGCTCGCGGAACGCATGTGCGAAAAGCAGCATCGTCAGCGTCGAATCGATGTCGCCCTCGCACGCGCCCACCAGCCCCAGGTCGCACAGCTTGCTGAACGTCAGACAGGCGCGCGGCGTCCCCATGCACGCCGTGCTGCAGATGCCCTGCACGCGCTCCTCGATCATCAGCTTTTTCACCGCCAGGTAGTACCGCGCCGAATCGATGATCTCGTCCCGCGTCGGCTCCAGAATGCCGATCGCCGGTTTGATCCAGTAATTCTCCGCTTCGGCCACGGCCAGCTTCATGTCGATCGCCTTGGCCATCTCCAGCACCTGCGCGTTGTTGATCGAAATCAGATCCGCGCCCAGCTTCGCTTTCACCAGCGCGGCATCACATGACGCCTTGGTCCCCCGCGGCCCGTCGATCGCCAGGATCCGCGTCTGCTTCATCAGCGCCGGCACCCGCAGCAGCGCCACCGCCTCGTCCAGTTCCTTGCGGTCGGTTGTCGACAGCAGCAGCACCTTGCGGCCCTTCCACTGCTGGTGCCACATCCAGCCATGCCCGCTGAACGGCTGGAAGAACGACACCGCCGGCTTCTTCAACCCGAAGCTCAACTTCTCAAGCGTTGCGTAATCGCCCCCATGCCCCGACAGCCATACCAGCAGAATCCCATCCGCCCCTTCGGCCCGCGCCGCGACTTCGGCCGCGTTGGCCGGCGGAATCGTCTCGCCGCCGACAAACTTCACGTCCCCAAGCCGCTTCTCCAGCCCGTCCAGGTGCGCGTTCATCTTGTTGATCTCATCCTGGCCCCAGGTGAGATACTGCACCGTCCGCCCCGCCGCGTTCACAGTCGACCCCGCGCGGCCGACGTAGATCTTGTGGATCGTCGCCGGCTTCAGCTTCGGCCATTCATCCCGCTCGGCCGCCAGCGCCGCCTGCGCCTCGGTCCGCGCCGCCAGCGTCATCCCCGCCGCGCTCGTGCCGAGAAACATCCTGCGATTCAGCTTGTCGAATCCGCTCATGCGTTTACCTCCCGCAATCCGTCCTCAACCGCAAATCCATACCGGGATGCGATGCGTCAGATCTAATTTACGCCTATCAGATCCGTATGTCTACAATTGGATTCGCGCACATCCCCGCCGTCGGTCCCGCACTCTGAGCTAAATTGAAATCTCTCCTCCCATGAGCACCTTCAGCCACCTCGCCCTCCTGCTGCTTTGCGCCTCGGCGCTCTCCGCGCAGACCTTCCAGGCCGGCGCCGCCCGCCGCGACATCACGCCCCGCGAACCCGTCCCCATGTGGGGCTACGGCGACCGACACGACAAGCTCTCCGAAGGCGTCATCGATCCGCTCTACGCCGACGCCCTGGTCATCGACGCCGGCGGCTCGAAACTGGCCATCGTCGGCCTCGATCTCGGCCGCGCTCCCGCCGAACCCTCGCTCCAGCGCATCCGCGCCCGCATCCTCAAAGAGACCGGCATCGCCCACTCTTTCATCGCCGGCTCGCATACCCACCACGGCCCGGTCCTCGAGTTCACCGGCGCCGAAGGCAAGGGCAAGGGCCGCTTCGACGCAGCCCTGCGCTACTACACGCAAATGGAAAACGCCATCGCCGAGGCCGTCATCGAAGCCAACTCGAAACTTCAGCCCGCCCACGTCGCCGCCGGCTCCATCCAACTCGAAGGGTTCAACGCCAACCGCCATTCCAAGCTCGAACCCAAGCCCGGCGACAAATCCCTCACCATCCTTCGGCTCGACTCCGCCTCCGGCTCGCCCATCGCCGTCCTGGTGAACTGGGCCGCCCACCCCACCACAATCCCGTCGCAGACACTCAAGTTCTCCGCCGATTACGCCGGCGCCCTCAAACACACCATCAGCCAGGCCATGAACGCCGCGCCCGTCTTCATCCAGGGCGCCGCCGGCGACCAGCGCACCGAGCGCGGCGGCAAGGACTACCAGGCCTACGGCCAAGCCCTCGGCGCCGAGGCTGTGAAACTGGCCCGCTCGCTCACACCCAAAGCCGTCGTCAAGCCCAGCCTCCAGGTGAGGGAAGACCGCCTGCGCTTCACCCCGCGCGTCGATCTTAAAAACGCCTTCGTCCGCCTGCTCTTCGAAAAGGCCTTCTTTCCCGAACTCGTCCGGCACTACGAAGACGAATACGCCGCTGGCGTCCGGCCCTGGCTCACCGTCGCCCTGCTCAATTCCGACATCGCCCTGGTTGGTGCGTCCGGCGAGTTCTTCTCAAACCACGCCATCCGCCTGCGCGAGCGCGCCCGCGTCCAAACACTCTTCTTCTTCGGCTACTGCAACGGTTACCACCAGTACTTCCCAACCATCGAAGGCGCGGCCGAAGGCGGCTACGGCGCCGACGAACAGGTCGCCATCGCCGAGGCCGGCGCCGGCGAGACCATCATGAATACCGCCCTCATCTGGCTCTACGAAATGCAGGGCCGCCTCCGGGCGCCTCGGACGAGAACTCCAAGGTAAATGAGGATTCCCGGCCGGGTGGACTCCAGATCGCTCTGACCACAACGATGCGCTGATCCCCGCCGGCGCCCATAGGTCACTCACCGCGTAGAAGAGTGCGGCGTACGGGTACGCTGTCTGTGCGGTGCCAGAAACAAAAAAACCGCCCGCTCCAGCTCTTGTGCCAGGGCGGGCGGCGTACACTTTTCTCTTCAAGAGAACCGGGCATACCCTGCCGGGTCTGCTCGAATCTCTCTGCGACAGATTCGGCTGCGAGGTTCAAAGTCTGCTACCGAATCGAGGCGAACTTGGCCTCCCCATTCGACCGGCGATGGCGGCTGGACGCCTCGCTCCGCGTCGGCCACCCGCCTTCTCCTCAGCCCTAATTGGCCCGCTTGCGGCGGATCAGTCCCAATCCTGCGATACCAAGGCCCAACAGAACTGCTGTACCCGGCTCAGGAATTGCACCTGCGCCGCCCGACGAGAACGCAACTTCGCCGATCGCGCAAGCATTGAAAGTGCCGTTGTTCGGTTGTGGGCACCCGGACATGTCGAACCGCACATACCGCGCGTTCGTCGCCCCCAGGTTGAAAACATCAGCCCCGTAGTTGACCAGCGCATGATCGGTGGGCAGCAGGCCCGATACGATCAGGTTGAACGTCACATTGTCAGTCGAACCGTACAGGTCCAATGACCCGATGCCGGAGCTTTCTTCGTTCCAAAGCGCCAGCCGGTCAATCTGCATGACCGACCCCAGGTCGTAGGTGACGCTAGCCGAACTCGTGCCACTGTTGCTGAACCACTCAAAGCCACCAAACGTTGTGGTGTGCGTCGGATTTGTGCCAAGGTAAACATCGAAGTCCGTCACCCCGCTCACATAGCCGCTCGACAGGCCATTCTGATTGAAGGTGTCGGCCAGGCTGCCGAACCCGGGCCCACCACTGTTGATCACTCCAGCGACGGGCGCCACGATCACAGCAGCCGTCGCGATACCCGCAGTGGCCGCGAAGGCGGCCATCATCACACACGCCAAAACCAATCTATGCTTCATTCTTTCTCCTCCTGTGACCTTCGTGAAGTCAATGTCAATCCTCCATCAACGCCGGGCTGACCACTCCACCTCTCGGTGAAAACCAAAGCTCAGCCCGCAACCAGGCGTGTCTGACCGGGTGTTGGTCCTAACAAAACGCGGAATCGTTGTACTCCCGGAACTCCTTGGAGTGCCATCTCCCGGCCCTGTGCATTCAGTCCTGCACTCGAAACACCTAGATACAGTATTAATAAAAATCAATCGTAAGTCAACGCCAATTCCTGCAGTTCCGGATGTATCCGCTAAGAACTGGAAACTGCGCGGCAGCCCCCCGAGTGGCGCAACTCAAGAGCGTCGAGCATGCGGGGTCAGTACACAGCGTTTCTGGACTGGGGGCGCTGGTCATTCAGGGCAAGCTGCCTCTTGGAGGGAGCGCAAGCGGCGCAACCCGCGCACGGGCGCGAAAAGCAGAACTTGTGTGGGAGCGCGGCGAAACTGGCCGAGGCCGGCGCCGGCGAGACCATCATGAATACCGCCCTCATCTGGCTCTACGAAATGCAGGGCCGCCTCCGTTTGCCCAAATTGAAATGAGGCCGCCGCCCCGGCGCGCTCCATGCGGTTCCGGACACCCGCGGACTCAGATCCACATGCGGCGGCCAAGCGCTCGATCCCCATTCGGCCCGTATCCGCTCCTGAGATACACTTGGTCCTGTCTGGTCTCAATCGGCGCTCTGGCGCTTGCTGCCCCACGATGAACGCGGCCGGACCCGGACGGGCGAAATGCGATCCCTCAATTCAAAGAACTACGATACCGACAAGTCCAAGTACATGGTCCGCGTCTATGAGGAACTCCTCGCCCCGCTCGCCGGCCAGAACATCCGCCTGCTCGAACTCGGCATCCACCGCGGCGGATCCATGTTCATGTGGCGCGACTACTTCGAGCACGGCCAGATCGCCGGCCTCGACTTCCTCCCCGTCTCGCTCGACGACCCCTCAGGCCGCCTCCGCCTTTACCGGGGCGAACAACAGGATACCCGCCTCCTCGACCGCATCCGCGCCGAAGTCGCCCCCGGCGGTTTCGACGTCATCATCGACGACGCCTCCCATGAAGCCGGCTTCACCCGCAAGTCCTTCTGGCGCCTCTTCCGCAACCACCTCAAACCCGGCGGCTGGTATTTCATCGAGGATTGGGGCACCGGATACTGGAAATCCTGGCCCGACGGCCAATACTACACGGGCGCTAACCACCTTCACGGCATGGTCGGATTCGTCAAGGAACTCATCGACGAATGCGGCGCCGGCGACATCACCTTCCCAGGGCTTGGCATCGGCCCCAAACGCCTGCCCGAAATCGCCGAACTCCGTATCGTCCCCGCACTCGTCGCCGTCCGCAAACCCGACGCCGGCTTCTCTTCCGCCGCCTGAACCGCGACCGCGCGCACGCCCCAGGAATCAGACGCCCGGGTTGCACACAGCCAGGCTTCCGGTCTCCTGCTGACCCAGCGACTCCGCGATCTCAGATCGTAATCCCCAACCTCGCCGCCAGCACCCCGGCATGCTTCACGTTCGCCGGCAGGCACGCGACCAGCCGCCCGGCGTTCTTCCTGATCACCTCCGGTGCGCCCTCCTTCGCCTGCGCCGCCCGGTCAAGCTGATGCAGCTTCCGCCAGACCGTCTGCCACCGCTGCGAATAGGCTTCCAGTCCAGCCGCCGGCGCACCGTGCAGCACCGCGGCCAGTTCAGCGCTCAGATCCGCCGCCTCGGCCAGCCCCGCATTCATGCTCTGGATCCCCGCCGGACCCGTCAAATGCGCGCTATCGCCTGCAAGCCACATCCTCCCCTTGCCAAACGTCTGCGCCAGCCGCCTCTCGAAGCGCACCACGGTCCGCCACCTGATCCCCTCGATCTCGCCCTTGAACCATGGCGCGCGCTCGGCCAGCAGCTTCCGGAAATGCTCGTCCGACAACATTTCCACCCCCTGATCCCCTCCGCCCGCCACCCGGTCCTTCGCCCGCTCCGTCGGGAAGTGCCCGAACCCGGCCGCCAGCAGTTTGTCCTTCAGGATCTCCGCCTCTTCATCGGCATAGTCGGTCAACTGAAAACTCCACCGCACCGCGTTGCCCGGCAGCGGCCACATCACGTCCGCCGTCTCTTCGCCGGCCACCACCTGCAACTGGTCCCCCCCATCGCCGGCGCACTGGCACTCGAACACGGCGTAATACTCCGCCCCTCCCACCTCCGGAAAGTCGATCTGCATCGCCCGCCGCACCCGCGAATTGTAGCCGTCCGCCCCCACCACGAACGGCGCTTCCACCTCCATCGTCTTGCCGATCACCCATTCCGTATGCGCGACGATATACCCCCTCGACTCCTTCTCCAGCCGCCCCAACACCACCTTCACCGCCTCGTCGCCCTGCGTCAGCGCCGACACCTCGTGCCGCCACTTCACCTCCACCCCTTGCGCCTTCAACGCCGCCTCCAACGCCGACTCCAAATGGTCCTGCCGCGTCACCGCCAGTGGCGTAATCGAACCCGGCAGATCGTCCAGCCGCGCCTCGGCCACCGTGCCCGATGGGTCGCACACCGCCACGCTCCTCACCAGCCTCGCTCCATCCAGCACCTGCTTCGCAATCCCCGCCTGCTCCAGCAAACTGACCGACTCCGGATGCAGCGCCAGCGCATAGCTGTGCTTGCACGGCCAAACCCCCGTATCCACGACGGCCGTCCTCACCCCCCGCCGCGCCAGATTCAGCGCCGCAAACAGCCCCACCGGCCCCGCGCCCGCCACCAATACCTGAGGATTGCTTTCTCCGAACATCTTGGCTGCCTCCTAATTCGGACAAAAAGATATGAACCGGCATCAGTATACACCGAAGAGCCTCCAAATCACCCTCTCCATGCCTGTATAATCGAGGCGACGCCACAACCCTCATACAGGAGACGCCATGATCAACCGCCGGGAGTTCCTCGCCTCATCCGCCGCCTCGCTTGCCTACCTTGACGACACACCCAAACGCGTCGCCCTCATCGGCGCCGGCTGGTACGGCAAATGCGACCTGTTCCGTCTCATCCAGGTCTCCCCCGTCGAGGTCGTCTCGGTCTGCGACGTCGACAGGAACATGCTCGCCGACGCCGCCGACCGCATCGCCGAGCGCCAGAAATCAAAGAAACGCCCGCGCACCTACGGCGACTATCGCAAACTGCTCGCCGAACGCGACATCGACATCGCCATCGTCGGCACCCCCGACCACTGGCACGCGCTGCCCACCATCGAGGCCATCAAGGCGGGCGCCCACGTCTGGGTCCAGAAGCCCATCTCGGTGGATGTCGTCGAGGGCCAGGCCATGCTCGCCGCCGCCCGCAAGTATAAGAAGGTGGTCCAGGTGGGCATGCAGCGCCGCTCCACGCCCCACTTGATCGAAGCCCGCAACCTCATCCGCGACGGCAAACTCGGCAAGGTCGGCGTCGTCGAAACCTGCTGCTTCTACCCACGCAACAATCCCCCCAACCCGCCCGACACCGCCCCGCCCGACTACCTCGACTACGAAATGTGGACCGGCCCCGCCCCCATGCGCCCCTTCAACCGCATGACCCATCCCGGCTCCTGGCGCGCCTTCAACGAATACGGCAACGGCACCATCGGCGACATGGGCGTCCACATGATCGACATGGCCCGCTGGATGATGGACCTCGGCTGGCCCAAGTCCATTTCGGCCTCGGGCGGCGTCCTGGTCCATAAAAACGCCAAACAGAATATCGCCGACACCCAGATCTCGACGCTCGACTTCGGCGACGTGAAAATGACCTGGCAGCACCGCCACTACGGGGCGTCGCCGGACGAGAAATACCCCTGGGCGGCCATCTTCTACGGCGAAAAGGGAACGCTCAAGGCCAGCGTCTGGGGCTACGATTTCATCCCCCGCGAAAAGGGCGCCGCGCCCGTCCACAAGGACGTGGAATACGAGCTCGAACAGTACCCCGAGGACAAAACCGAGCCGCGCCTGGAGAAACACTGCGCCCCGGCCATCCGCCGCCAGATGCAGGATTTCCTGAACTGCATCGCCAGCGGAGGCCGCCCCGTGGCCGACATCGAGGAAGGCCACATCTCGGCGGCGAGCTGCATCCTGTCGAACCTGTCGATGGAACTCGGCCGGTCGCTCACCTGGGACGCCGCCGCCGGCCTGGTCAAAGGCGACCCCGCCGCCAACAAACTCCTCGCCCGCCCCTACCGCAAACCCTGGGCCCACCCGGATCCGAAGACGGTGTAACCGGACTCGACCCGCCGGCCCTCCCGGCCGTTGGCCAACCCAACTCCGTAGCCGTCAAGGCATGTCGTCCAGCCCAAAACGATATGCGAGCGCAGCTAACTTGAGTGACGGGTTGGCGGGAACCTCCATGCTTTACCCCGACGGCCGCTCCCCTGCGCTCGCGCCTGGGGCAAACCGGCCGCCAAGGAGATCCCGTCCGTCGAACTCTTCTGCGCTGTGGACGACCAGGTGGGTAAAGTGGCGCTGGGGGTGATCGGGGACTTCGCTGTGTGACGGTGGGCTGGCGAAAGAATGTCGTCGCCAACTGGCTTCTGGCGGTCCGGACGGCCAACTATGTGCTCAAGTGGATCGACAGGCAATTCAGTACAGTCGGTCGCGCCAAGGCGTGTTGTCGGTCTATGACTCAGGATATCTCTGAAAATCATGTTGACTAGATTCCTTTTGCGTGTATACTATTGCATTGCAGGCAGCTACAGAGGCATAGGGAATGGTGAATTTTGCCCTTTTGCCCTTAGCTGGCTACAACACTGGTCGATTGGGGCGGACTCATGTTTCAGATGCTTTCAATTATTGTACTGCTTGGTGCTGCCATCCTGACATTTGTTTCCGATCCGTGGACAGGGTGGATAATATGTGGTGCACTTAATTGTTTTCTCATCCTGCAATTCGTCTATGCGAAAAAAAGATACCGCTTCAATGAGATTCTTGTACTCTCGCCAGCTGCAAATTGTATGCTCCAGAAGTATAGTCATTATTTTGCGTTGCCACTTGCCTCTCGCGACCTGAGCGCTGCAGCTGCTACTAGCCAGATTGCAGGGCTTGCTCTTGCAGCGGTGGGTGGATTTATTGAATTTTGGTGGGGGATTTTGTTTGCCATTATTAATTGGATTATTATGGGAATAAGTGCCGTTAAGATCAGTCCGATCAGTCTCATCTCATCCAGCATTGAGGCAGAAATTGCCAACGAAGAAGTGCTCTCGTTCCTAGAGGCTAAGAGGAGCCAGAGACGCAAGGAACAATCAAGGAATCAGTCCGAGTGACTGAATCGTTTGTCGTCTATGGCGGGCACGAACAAGATTGACGATTCCGACCCAGTGCATTTGTCAGAGGTTTGGAGAGTAAGCTGCCTTGCGGAATCGTCGGCGTGTCTCTGCTCTCCAGATAATCTGGAAGAGTAGGTCGATTATGGCTTTTCGCTGTTGCCCCGTGAACTCTTGGTTGAAACACGAAGCCGAGTTCCGATAACACTCATCTCCACAGGCCAGTCTCGCTATCTCGCAAAGAGTGTACTCCAGTTCAAGGCCGCTCGGCTCGTCCATCCTTAGGCGATATTTGCTTCCGACGGATTTTGCCAGACGCTCACATTCGCGATAGACAGCACATTTGTATCGATCACCGGCTTTGGCAGAGTGTTGTTGCTGCCTCACAATGTTACGACAGGATGCGCAGAGCGCCGTCTCTCGTTGTCGCACCTCGCGGACCAAGTTAGTTGAAGCACACCACTCGCACTGCGGCACTCCCATTGGGGAGATCCCCGAATCGGTCGCCATATCGTCACTCCTTTATACTAATTTGCCTCAGCGCGAATAGAGCTAACACAATGCCAGGAGTGAGTCAATGGGTTTGTCACTTTGCCGGCTCATGCCGTGTGTCGGTCCACCGAGCGGCGCAGTGCGGTCGCGGGTGCGGATCTGGAGTTGCTTTTTGCTCACTCGAAGACCGCCGCCAGCCGCGCCTGCACTTCATCCAAGATGGCGGCGGGGGCGGTTCTGAGTCTCTTGCCGCCGCGCCCGGCCAGGTCAAGTGCGCGCGGTTGATCGCAGCGGGGAGGCCGTCTGCCGTGTGAGCCGGGTTCGGAGCACGCACGGTTTGCGGACGAAAGCCGGGAACCTCTATGGTCCAGGACCGAATCACGGTTGATTGCCGGTCGGCCCGGTTCGGAGTTCGCGGCGCGCTGGAGTGGCCGTGGCGTCTCAGGCGGCGGCTCGGGGCAGGACTTCACGGTCGATGCGTGCGCGGAGTTCGTCCTCGGCCACCGCCAGATCGTGCTTGGCCTGCAGGTTCATCCACATCGCAGCCGATGTTCCGAAGTAGCGTCCGAGGCGCAAGGCCGTGTCTCCGGTGATGCCCCTCTGGCCTTTGATGATGCCGCCGATGCGGTTGGCCGGAACGCGCAAGGCCATGGCCAGCGCATTCGCCGTCAGTCCGCACTCGTCGAGCAGGTCCGCCAGAACATCGCCGGGGTGAACCGGCGCCAGTTTTATTGTCTTCTTCTTGGCCATCAGCATCTCCCACTCATCAATCGCAGCCCAAGCGCCTCCGGACTAGTGGTAGTCCACGATTTCGACATCGAGGGCATCTCCGCCGCACCAGCGGAAACAGATCCGGAACCGGTCATTGATCCGAATGCTGTACTGGCCTGAACGGTCGCCCGCGAGCGCCTCCAGGCGCAGTCCAGGCAGACTCAGGTCGCTCAGCGCCGTTGCCGCGTCCAGCAAAGCCAGCCGGATTCGAGCCGTCTTTTCCACGCTCTGAAACCGGCGGCTGAACTCGCGATCATGGAGCCGCCGGGTCTCCTTATCGCCGAAAGAACGGATCATCCACTTGTGATATTACGCGAGGCGTACAGCCCTGTCAAGCGAGGAGTACAGCGCTCTGAAGGGATGCTCGGCCCGCCGCCCCGCCCGCTTGGTCCTCACTTGAAGACCGCCGCCAGCCGCGCCAGCACTTCATCCATGATGGCGGCGGGGACGGTGCCGGGTCTCCTGCCGCCGCGCCCGGCGAGGCCGAGTGCGCGCGGTTGATCGCAGCGGACCACGCCCGTGGTTGCGGTTCCGGCACCGGTCAACGGCACGGCGAACCCGGCTGTCCCGGCGAAGCTTCAGCCGCCGGGGATAGGCACTACAACCGGGACCTTCGCCATCCGGTTGAACGGCTCCGGCGAGACGATCAGCACGGGCCGGCGGGCCTGCTGTTCGTCATGGACGCCAAGCATGTTCGCCATCCCGGAAAGGGTTCGACATCCAGAAGCGGACGTAGCTGCCGCGGCTGGCTGAGAGCGCGTCGAGCCAGCGCTCGTAGGTCGTCATGGACGCATCGGCCGAGACGGCGGGGCGATGAGGTTCAGTCCGATGGGGCTGTATGGCTTGCCGGACGAGAGTTCCAAATATCCGGGATCTCCGGGACTGACGCGAACGTATTGCTGGGTGAAGGCGTTTGCGGACAACAGCAAGGCGAGCGGCGGAAGGCGCATCTGGAATGGACCTCGCAGGAGATTGTATCTGAGTTGGGCTGGGCGGGTCAGGACTGGATCGCGCCGGCGGCCGGATGTTGAAGCAAGCTGTTTCGGAGGGAGGTTCGCGTGGATGGAACAAGGTGCGCGATGGTGCTGGTGGCGGCGATAGTGGCCGCCGGGATCGCTTTGTTCCTGACGCTTGCGCGGCAATAGGGCGGCGAGAGCGTATGGGCCGCGACGGCATGGAGCCCTGGATGGGGCGCGGAGGATTCCAATGGACACCTGGACAATCACGATGGCGGCGGTGGCGGCGGCGTTGATCGCGTTGCTGGCGTTGATGACGCTGCGCGGCCGGCGGTAGGCGCCGGGTGCGGAACGGCCTCTCGGCGAGAGGCGGTCAGGCGGGCGGTTCGAAGGGCCACATCTCGCCCGCCATGAAGCCGCCGTCGACGGCGATGACCTGGCCGGTGATGTAGCGGGCGCCTTCAGAGGCGAGGAAAACGGCCAGCGGAGCGACGTCTTCGGGCGTGCCCATTTGCGGGTTGGCCTGGACGCCTTTGAGCCAGTCGAGCATCACTTCCGCCTGCCACATCTGGCGGTTGAGGTCAGTGAGGATGAAGCCGGGGGCGATGCAGTTCACCTGGATGTTGTACCTGGCCCACTCGAAGGCGGTTGAGCGGGTGAGGCCGGCCAGGGCCGATTTGGTCATGGTGTAGACCGACGAGTAAGGCAGTCCGATGAACGACGTGAGGCTGCCGATGTGGATCACCTTGCCGCCGCTGGCTTCGCCGGACTGGACGCGGGCGATCATGCGGCGGGCGATGAGCTGGGTGAGTTCAAAGACGCCGTCGAGATTGGTGGACATGACGCGGCGGTACTCGGCGGGGGTGAAGTCCTCCATGCGTTTACGGGTGTTGATGCCGGCGACGTTGACCAGGATGTCGGGGCAGGCAACCGTGGCGGCGAGAGCTGCGCGGGACTGGGCGCAGGCGATGTCGAGCGGGTGGGCTTCGGCGGCGAAACCCTGGGCGCGGAGATTGGCGGCGGCGGACTGCAACGCGTCGAGCGAGCGGGCGGCGAGCAGGGTGCGGGCTCCGGCGCGGGCGAGGGCGCCGGCGATGGCGAGCCCGATGCCGCGGCTGGCGCCGGCGACCAGGGCGGTTTTGCCGTCGAGCGGGAAGGGGTTGCCGGGAGTCATCGAGATCAGGCTAGCATGGAGCCATGAAGAGGTATTCGATTGCGCTGTTGCCGGGTGACGGGATCGGGATGGAAGTGGTTCCAGCGGCGCGGCAGGTGCTGGAGAGCGCGTGCGGGGGGCGCGGGGTGGGGCTGGAGTTTACCAGCTACGAATGGGGGTCGGAGTATTACTTCCGCCATGGAGTGATGATGCCGGTGGATGCGCTGGAGCGGCTGCGCCAGCACGATGCGATCCTGATGGGCGCGGTGGGCCACCCCGACATCCCGGACCATATTACGCTGAACGGGCTGCTGCTGCCGATCCGGCGCGGGTTTGACCTGTATGCCAACGTGAGGCCGGCGTATCTCTATGAGGGGGTGAAGTGCCCGCTGGTTGGGTACGGCCCGGGGTCGATCGATATGGTGGTGGTGCGGGAGAACACCGAGGGCGAGTATGCGCAGGCGGGCGGGTTTCTGTACCATCACATGCCGGGCGAGGTGGCGGTGCAGACGTCGATCTTCACGCGCGCGGGGGTGGAGCGGATTATCCGGTACGCGTTTGAGCTGGCGCGGCGGCGGCGCGGGCATGTGACGTCGATTACGAAGTCGAATGCGCAGGGGTTTGGGCTGGTGCTGTGGGACAGGGTGTTCAGGGAGGTGGCGGGGGAGTATCCCGATGTGGGGACGGCGAGCCTGCTGGTGGATGCGGCGGCGATGGATTTCGTGAGACGGCCGGGGGCGTTTGACGTGGTGGTGGCGTCGAACCTGTTTGGCGACATACTGAGCGATCTGTCGGCGATGGTGACGGGATCGATCGGGCTGGCGCCGTCGGCGAACCTGGATCCGGGGCGGAAAGCGCCGTCGCTGTTTGAGCCGGTGCATGGGTCGGCTCCGGATATCGCGGGCAAGGGGGTGGCCAACCCGATGGGGACGGTGCTGGCGGCGGCGATGATGATGGAGCATCTGGGGGAGGCCGAGATCGCGGCGGCGATGGAGAGGGCGGTGAGGGAGGCGCTGGCGTCGGGCGAGGGGTTGACGCGGGATCTGGGCGGGGAGGCGGCGACGGCGGAGGTTGCCGGGGAGCTGTCGCGGCGGGCCGGATAGCCGGAGCCGGCCTTTCCTTTTGTAATTCACTCAACCGCCGCCATCTGCTGCCGATGAGCCATCCAGTGAACAACTGGAGGTTACGCGCCAATGGCGATCGATGTGCTGATTGTGGATGACTCCGCGGCGATCCGGAAGATTCTGCACCGGGTTCTGGTCCAGGCGGATGTTCCTTTGGGCAGGGTGGTTGAAGCCGGCGACGGGGTGGAGGCGCTGGAGGCGTTGAAGACCAATAAGGTCGGCCTGATACTGTCCGACATCAACATGCCGAACATGGACGGCCTGCAGTTTTTGAGCGCCGTCAAAGCGACGGCCGGGATCAAGGACGTGCCGGTGATCATGGTGACCACCGAGGGCGGCAGTTCGAAGGTGATGGAGGCGGTGAATCTCGGGGCGGTGGGGTATGTGAGGAAGCCGTTCACGGCGGAGCAGATCAAGGAGAAATTGATCGGGATCATATAGGCCCAGTCCGGCCAGCAGAGAAGCCCGGAGGCAGTGGGAGAACAGTATGCAGCAGGAAAAACTAGTGGAGATGATCCGCGCGGCGACGCATGAGGTATTCGGGACGATGCTGGGCATCGAACTGGCCGATGGCGAGGCCAGCGTGGGGCAATCGGCGCCGGAGCCGATAGACGGCGTGGTGGCGATCGTTGGCCTGGCGGGCCGCTGGGTGGGCACGGGCACGTTTTCGGCGTCGGCCGACGGAGCGCGTAAGATCGCGGGGACGATGTTGATGCAGGAGTACGCGGCGGTGGATGACGACGTGCTGGATGCGGTGGGCGAAGTGACCAACATGATCATCGGCAACGTGAAGACGACGATCGAGGAGGAGTACGGGCCGATGGGGTTGAGCATCCCGACGGTGATATACGGCCGCAATTTCACGACGCGCAGCGTGGGGCGCAACGAGTGGGTGGTGGTGCCGTTCAACTGTTTGGGCACGAAAGTGGAGGTCCACCTATGTCTGATTCCCGGCAGCGAGAACAACAGCACGGGCCGGCAGACGGCGATACTGACGATGCAGTAAGCCGGAGCGGGGCGGGCAACTATCTGGTGGTGCGGCTGGCCGGGCGCGAGTTCGCGATTCCATCGGCGGCGGTGCGCGCAATGGTGGCGTTGCGCGGGGCCGAGGCGGGGATGATGACGATGGGCGCCGACGGCCAGATGCTGGCGCGGGTTGAGGGGCGGGTGATGCCGCTGGTTTCCGTGCATCAGTTGCTGGGTTTGCGGACAAGTCCCGTCGGTGCGCGAAGTTGTCTGGTGCTGCTGGCGCATCCGGATTCGGCCATCCTGCCCAGTTTCGCCATCATTGCCGATTCGATCTCGCGGATAGAACGGATCAGGAAGGAAGACTGGCGGGTGGACGACAGCCAGCAGTGGATTGCGGCGCAGGTCAAACTGGGCGAGAAGTGGCGCGGGGTGCTTGAGCCGGCTCGGTTGTCGCGCGTGCCAGGCTGCCGCGCAGCTTGAGGACGAGGTTGTCGAGCGAGGGGCCTTTCTGGACGTTGCGGCGCTGGAGGGTGACCAGTTCGTCGGTGAGTTCGACGGCCTGGCGCAGCCAGTCGAAGCTGATGCGGGCGGCGACGGCAGACAGGCGGTCGAGCAAATCGCGGTTGCGGAGGGATTCCGAGCCGGAGTGCAGGCCGAGCAGGTCTTCGAGCAGGCCGTAGAGGGGGCGGAAGTAGAGGTCGAGTTTTTCGGATTTCGAGGCCAGCAGGGATTCCGAGGCTTTGACCCAGGCGGCGAAGTGGGCGGCGCCGGAGGCGGCTTCGAGCAGGGCGAGCATGGCGGCGCGGCGTTTCTCATAGACGTCGAGATCGAGCGAGAGGGCAAGGCCGGGGCTGCCGGCGGCATAGGCGACGCGTTTGCCGATGTCGGAGGCGTGGCGGAAATTGAGAAAAGCGCGGACCTCGGAGTCCGGCAGCGGGGACATGGAGATCTGGACCGAGCGGGAGCGGATGGTGGGGGGCAGGTCGTAGGCGTTTTCGGCGGTGGCGAACAGGATGAGGTGGGGCGGGGGCTCTTCGAGGGTTTTGAGCAGGGAGTCGGATGACTGCTGGCTGGTGCGGTCGATCTGATCGATGAGGAAGACCTTCCACTTGCCTTTGAGCGGCAGGCGCTGGGCGCGCTCCCGGAGCAGACGCATCTGCTGGATCGAGATCTGGCGCAGCGGGCCTTCGGGGCAAAATGTCGTGAAATCGGGGTGGGTGGAGAACAGCAGGGGTTCCTCGGAGCGTTTTTCGCTGGTCCACTTTTCGCGTTCGGAGATCACCGTCCGGTTGGCTTCGAGCGAGAGGTCGTCGGCGTCGATGCGTTCGGGGTGGTCGAGGAGGCGCTGGGCGAAGCGGCGGGCGAGCGTGGCTTTGCCGACGCCTTCGGGCCCGGAGATGAGCAGGGTTTGCGGGATGCGGTGCGAGGCGATCATGCGCTCCAGAGTTTCCTGGGCGGCCTGGTTGCCATGAAAACCTTCAAACATGGGAATCGGCGAAGCCCCTCCATGCGGACCAGACGCGTTCGGCGACCTGATCGGGCGTGCCTGAGCCGTCGACGCGGCGGAGGCGGCCGGGGTGGAGCCGTTCGAGTTCGAGATAGCCTTCACGGACGCGGGCGTAGAATTCGAACTCCTGCTCGTCCATGCGGCTTTCCGATGTGGCGCCGGTTTCGTTGTTACGGGCGCGGGCGCGCTCCAGGCCGGCGTCGAGATCGATATCGACCCAGATGGTCAAGTCGGGGTTATGGCCGCGGCAGGCGACGCGGTCCAGCGCGACGACGACTCCGGTTCCCAGTTGCCGCCCGTGGCCCTGATAGGCGTAAGTGGAATCGGTCCAGCGGTCGGACAGGACGATTTCGCCGCGGCCGAGGGCGGGCAGCAGGAGTTCATCCACGTTCTGGGCGCGGGCGGCGAAGTAGAGCAGCATCTCGGCCGTGGGGCTGAGGTCCTGGTTTTTGGGGTTGAGCAGGATCGAGCGGATGGCGCCGCCGATGCGGGTGCCGCCGGGTTCGGCGGTTTCAACGACGGTGTGGCCGGCGGCGCGGAGGCGCTGGGCGAACAGGCGCATCTGGGTGGATTTGCCTGACCCGTCCAGGCCCTCGAAGGTGATGAAATAGCCGCGGCGGCGCTCAGTCATAGACAAAGTGGAGCACCTTCTTGAGATCTTCCCAGCATTCGCGCTTGGCGTTCTGGTTGTAGGGACGCAGCAGGTAAGACGGGTGGTAGGTGGGCATGACGGGGATGTCGCGCCAGGCGTGCCACTGGCCGCGGGCCTTGGTGATGCCGGTTTTCAGATCGAGCAGAGCCTTGGCGGCGGTGCCGCCGAGGGCGACGATGGCCTTGGGGCGGATCACCATGATCTGGCGGAACAGGAACTGGCCGCAGACCTCCATCTCGTCGGCTTCAGGGGTGCGGTTTTCGGGGGGGCGGCACTTGATGACGTTGCAGATATAGACGTCCGGCCGGCGGATGGCGAGGCCCTCCCTGGCCGCGGTATTGTCGATCATCTGGGTGAGAAGCTGCCCGGCGCGGCCGACGAAAGGCAGGCCTTGCTCGTCCTCGTCGGCCCCGGGACCTTCACCGACAAACACCAGCCGCGCCTCCGGATTCCCGGAACCGAATACGATCCGTTGTCTAGTCCGGCCCAGGCGGCAGCGAGTGCAGTCACCCATATCTTGGACGATTCTCTCCAGATTGTCATCCTCGGGAAGCATGGGAGGCAGGGGAGAATTCACCTGAATTGGGACAATCCGTTGGTTCTGGGGGGCTAAGGCGTTCGCAGTAGTCTCAGTGGCAGGCAGGGCGACTGGGGGTGGTTCGGCGGCGGTTTCGGGCTGGGATGAGGCAGAGCCGGCGGACGGGCCGGACCAGAGGGTTTTAATGCCGAGGTCGCGATAGAACTCCAACCGCCGATTGAGAGCTACCCTGTCGATCTCCTGCGCCATGGTAAGGTTACCGGCCCCGGGCATGACGCTGGAGGCGAAGGCCCAGGACGCGGTCCAGGATCTGATCGGCCAGCAGGCGTTTGGGCGCCCGGTCGAGGCGGACAACGTCGCCTTCAGCCGGGACAAGGGCGACTTCGTTGTCGTCTGATTCGAAGCCGGTGCCGTCCTGGTTGACAAGGTTGGCGACAACCATGTCGCAGTTCTTGGTCTTGAGCTTGCGGCGGGCTTCGTCGACCATGTTCTGGGTTTCGGCGGCGAAGCCGATGAGGATCTGGTCGGTTTTGACGCGGCCGATTTCGGCGAGGATGTCGGGGGTGGGGTCGAGTTCAAGCGAGAGGCGCATGGCCGTCTTCTTGACCTTCTGATTGGGGACGGCGGCGACGTAGTAGTCGGCGACGGCGGCGGCCTTGATGATAATGGATGCCTGGCCGACACGCTCCATCACGGCATCGTGCATCCGGGCGGCGGTTTCGGTCTCAACCAGTTCCACGCCCTCCGGAACGGGAATATGGACGGGGCCGGAGACCAGGATGACGCGGGCGCCGCGTTCGGCGGCGGCCTCGGCGATGGCGTAGCCCATCTTGCCGCTGGAGCGATTGGAGATGAAGCGGACCGGATCGAGGGGTTCGCGGGTGGGGCCGGCGGTGATGAGGATTGTCTCGCCGTCGAGGTCGTGGCGCTGGTGGAGGATGCGGTGGACTTTGGCGGCGATGGCGGCGGGTTCGGGGAGGCGGCCTGGCCCGGTGGTGCCGCAGGCGAGGTCGCCGGAATCGGGCGGGATGATGTGGTGGCGGGGGCGGGCGGCGAGTTTGGCGAGATTCTCGATCGTGGCGGGGTGGGCCCACATGGCGGAGTTCATGGCGGGGCAGAGGACCACTTCACCCTCGAAAGCCAGATAGAGCGTGGAGAGGAAGTCGCCGGCGAGTCCGTGGGCGAATTTGGCGAGCAGGTCGGCGGTGGCCGGAGCGACGATGAGCATCCGATGGGTGCGGGCGACCTGGATGTGCTCGACGGCGGAGGCGAGAATTTCATCGGCGCCGCGGTCGGAAAACAGGTCCGTAATGACCTTATTGGACGTTAGGGCGGCGAGGGTAAGCGGGGTGATGAATTCGCGGGCGGCGGCGGTCATGACGGTCTGGACGCGGCAGTTGTCCTTGACCAGGGCGCGGGCGAGTTCGGCGGCTTTGTAGGCCGCGATGCCGCCGCCGACGCCAAGGACGACCGGGATGGGTTCCGGGCCCGTCATGACACGAGTTTAGAGGGTTTCTTCGCCCGCGGTTTCGGGCGCCTGGAGGGATGCGTCGTACCAGGAGACCAGGCCGCGGCGCACCTCTTCCATGGCGGCGACGGTGGGTTTTTTCACCGTGGAGGGCAGGAAGGAGCGTGCTCCGGACTGGAGCTGCCGGGCGCGTTTGGCCGAAATGATGATGAAACGGTAGGTGCTCTGGTCCGGATCGTCCGGAACGGCATAAATCGGAGTGCGAATCGCTTTTTCCATAGTTCCTGCTCTATCTCACTGCTCAGGCGGGCTCCTTGAAGGTCTCAAGGATGGCCGCCACTTCCTGGCGAACCGAAGTCAACCGCGAACGCCGGCGCTCGGCCTGAATGATGGACCGGAGCTGGTTGCCGGCGGTCACGACATCATCGTTGACGATCACGTAATGGTAATCGCCGAAGCCTTCGATCTCCTGCGCGGCGCGGGCGACGCGGAGCCTGATGACGGCATCCGAATCCCGTTGCCGGCGGCGCAGCCTTGTCTCCAGTTCTCCACGCGAAGGGGCCAGAATGAAGATGCGGACCGCGTCCGGAATCGTCTCCTTCAATTGTCGCGCACCCTGAACGTCGATGTCGAGGAGAAGATCCCTCCCCTGCTTGTTTGCCTCATCGAGCACCGAGCGGTGGGTGCCGTAGTAGTTGCCGTGGACCTCGGCCCATTCGAGGAATTCGTTGTTGGAGACCATCCGCTCAAAGGCGTCCTTGGAGGTGAAGTTATAGTGGAAGCCCTCGCGGTCCTGGGCGGTGCGGTTGCGGGTGGTGTAAGACGTTGAGAACTTGAGCTTAGGGTCTTCCTTGAGCATCTGCTCGACGAGGGTGGACTTGCCCGAGCCGGAGGGGGCGGAGATGACAAAAACGAGGCTCATTCGATGTTCAACCCCTGTTCGCGGATGCGTTCGATGTTGGTTTTGGCGTCAAGGCCGAGGCCGGTGACGCGGAGGCCGATTTCACCCGCGCCGGAGGACTTCGACAGGATGGTGTTGGTTTCGCGGTTCATCTCCTGGAGGAGGAAGTCGAGTTTCTTGCCGATTTCGACGCCGGAGGTGAGCATCTGGTCGAGTTCGGCGGCGTGGACGGAGAGGCGGCCGATCTCTTCGGCGATGTCGCTGCGGTCGGCGAGGACGGCGGCTTCCTGGGCGAGGCGGTCGGGATTGGGGAGGTTCTTGGCGAGCAGTTCGGTGAGGCGGTCTTCGAGACGCTGGCGCATATAGGGCAGGACCTGATCGCGCAGCGCGGCGATTTCGCCGGCTGCCGAACGAACTCTCGCGTTGGCTTCCTTCATCAAATCAACGAGTTGCGCACCTTCCCTGGCACGGAACCCGGCGTGGGCGGCGAAGGCGTCATCGAGCGCGCCGAGCGCCAGCGCTTCGACGTCCTCGGGCAGATCGGCATCGCGGGAGGCGGCGAGCATACCGGGGATGAGGAGGGCCTGGTTGAGGTCTGGGGTGGAGTGGACGTTGTATTCATTGGAGGCGATGTCGAACGTGGCGAGCCAGGTTTCGAACAGGGCGCGGTTGAAGGCCGTCTGGCCCTTGGAGTGGGCGGGGACGAAAGAGAGGCGGATGTCGACGTGGCCGCGGCGGACATGCCTGCGCGCCAGGTCGCGGACCCGCGGTTCGATGGCTTCGAGTTCGGCGGCGAGATGGAGGTGGAGGTCGAGGGCGCGGTGGTTGACGCTCTTGATCGTGGCGACGGCCTCGCCCGCCGGGGAAGATCGGCGGATGCGGGCAAAGCCTGTCATGCTGCGGATGCTCATGGGATTAGTGCTCCAGGTCGAGGAATTGAAGTTCGTGCAGGCGCTGGTAGATGCCGTTTTGGGCGAGCAGTTGGTCGTGGGTGCCGGTTTCGACGATGCGGCCGGAGTCGATGACGACGATGCGGTCGGCGCGGCGGATGGTGGACAGGCGGTGGGCGATAACGATAGTTGTCTTATTTTGCATCAGGTTAGCGAGTGCTTTTTGAACCAGTGCTTCACTCTCCGTATCCAGCGCCGAGGTGGCTTCGTCGAGGATGAGGATGGGGGCGTTGCTGAGCAGGGCGCGGGCGATGGCGATGCGCTGGCGCTGTCCGCCGCTGAGTTTGGCGCCGCGTTCGCCGATCACGGTATCGTAACCGGCGGGCATTTCGGCAATGAATTCGCCGGCGAGGGCGTTGTCGGCGGCGGTGCGGATCTCCTCGGGGGAGGCGTCGGGGCGGCCGTAGAGGATGTTGTTGGCCACGGTGTCGTTGAACAGGAAGTTCTCCTGGCTGACGATGGCGATCTGGCGGCGGAGCGAGGCCAGGCGGACGTGGCGGATGTCAACTCCGTCGATGAGAACGGCTCCATCGTCCACATCATAGAATCTCGGTAAAAGACTGACAATAGTAGACTTGCCAGATCCACTGGGGCCGACCAGGGCGACGATCTGGCCGCGCTGGACTTCCAGCGTGAGGCCGTCGAGTCCGAAGCCGTTGGTGGCGCCGGGGTAGCGGAAGCTGATGTTCTGGAACAGGATTTCGCGCTCGAAGGGTTTGAGAGCGGGCAGCGACGGATTGTCGATGATGCGCTGGCGGCGGTCAATGTACTCAAAGACGCGCTGGGAGGCGCCGATGGCCTGCTGGAAGATGTTATGGATGCCGGTGAGGCGTTTGACGGGTTCGTAGAGCAGCAGCAGGGCGATGACGAAGCCGGTGAACTGGCCCGACGTCATCTCGCCGGCCTTGATCTGGGTGCGGGCGTAGGTGAGCAGGCCGACGATGGTGAGGGCGCCGAGGAACTCGATGATGGGCGATGGCAGGGCCTGGAAGGCGATGTAGCGGAGGTTGGATTTCTTCAGTTGATGAGCGGCGGCGCGGAACTTGGAGGCTTCCATCTTCTCGGAAAGAAAGGCCTTAACGACGGCATAGCCGGAAAAGGTCTCCTGGAGGATCTGGCTCATGTCGGCGGCGTTGTCCTGGGCGGTTCTCGTTGTCCGGCGGATGCGCTTGCCGAGCCGCGCGGTGGGCAGAAGGACGAAGGGGAGCAGCGTGAGCGAGACCGAGGCGAGCCGCCAGTCGCTGTGGAACAGGACGTAGAGGAAGAAGACGGCGGAGAAGATCTGACGGAACCAGTCCGCGAGCATCTGGGAGACGGCGAGCTGGATTTTTTCGATGTCGCTCATGATGTTAGACATGAGCTTTCCCGTCGCATGTCGATGAAAGAATTCGTGTTCCTCGTTGATTAACTTCTCGAAAGTCTGCTGGCGGAGGTCGGTGACGGCGGAGAGGCCGACGTAGTTGATGAGGTAGTTGCCGGAGTAGTCGGCGATGCCGCGGACGAGGAAGACGAGCAGGATGGTAACGGCGACCAGGGTCCAGACGTTGGTGATCGGGAAGGGGATGATCTGGTCGAGATAGAGGGAGAAGCCGAACCAGTCCGGGATGGGGATGGCGATGCGGGCGTCGGGGGATTTGGGGTTGAGGACACGGTCGAAGATGGGTCCGATGAGGACGGGCAACATGCCGTGCATGGCTCCAGCGATGGCCATGAGGAAGACCGAGAGCGAGAGGGCGGGCATGTAGCGGCGGGCATAGGCCAGCAGGCGCAGCATCGGGTGCCGCCCAGCGGCGCTGCCGGTTTGACCGGTCATACCC